>NZ_SGIS01000007.1:17700-164466 GCF_004208535.1 Sphingomonas populi | reverse complement strand
GCAAAGCCGAACTCACCGCACAGCGGATCGCATATCGGCTCCGTCTCATCCCCGACACCCTGCGAAAAACCATCAGCTTCGATAACGGCACCGAGTTCGCCGAGCATCACCAGCTCCACCAAAGCCTGGGGATCCAGACCTTTTTCTGCGATACCCACAGCCCTTGGCAAAAGGGCGGCGTTGAGAACACCATCGGTCGCCTCAGGCGCTTGCTTCCCCGCAAAACCAACCTCGACACCGTCAGCCACAGGAAACTGCGCGCCTATGCCGACCGTCTCAACAACACCCCGCGGAAATGCCTCGACTTCCTGACCCCCGCCGAGGCATTCTCGCAAATCTCAAACGGTGCACTTCAAACGTGAATCCACACCCCGGCCTTCGCCGGGGCGACGTTAGCGGCCCTGTGCGCGCCACCGCTTGATCGTGCGCGCGATGATCGCGTCTTCGTCGCCGGTTTCGGTCCACAGGTCGGAGAACAAAGGATCGTCCGACGCCGGGCGCTTCGCGTCCTCCAGATCGTCGAACGCCACGCGGATCGGGATCGCGACGCCCTCGCCGGTGATGATGCATTCGCGGTTGCGAAGCGCCGGGATCGCATCGAGGAAGCCGCGTGCGCCCTCTGGCATCGCGGCGCGCACGAACGCCTGGTCGCGATCGTTGTTGAGCCGCATCGCGATGATCGTGCCGCATTGTGACAGCACGCCTTCCGCCAGATCGGACGGGCGCTGGGCGATGAGGCCGAGCGAGACGCCGTATTTGCGGCCTTCCTTGGCGATCCGGCTGAGGATGCGGCCGACCGACGAGGCATCGGCGTTGCGTTCGTTGGGGATGTAGCGGTGCGCTTCTTCGCAGACGAGCAGGATCGGGCGCTGCGGCTCGTTGCGCGACCAGATCGCGAAATCGAACACCATCCGGCTCAGCACCGCCACCACCACCGACGTGATCTCGGACGGTACGCCGGACACGTCGATGATCGAGATCGGCTTGCCGCCGCCGGGCAGGCGGAAGATGCGCTCGATGAACCCGGCCATCGTGTCCGCGACCAATAGCCCCGAGAACATGAAGCCGTAGCGCGGATCGGCCTTGATCTCCTCGATCTTGGTCTTGAGGCGCATATACGGCGCGGTGTCGCCGGCGCGGTCGAGCTTGCCCATCTCCGCTTGAAGGAAGGTGATGAGGTCGCTGAGCAGATAGGGTATCGGCGCGTCTACGGTCAGCTTGGCGATCTCCTGCCCCAGCCGGCTCTTGCCGCGCGCGAGCAGCAGGCATTTGGCGAGGATGTCGGCATCCATCTGCCGCGACGATCCGGTCGAGGTGAGGAACACCTCGCAATGTTCCGCGAAGTTCATCAGCCAATAGGGCATCTGCAGGTTGGAAACGTCGAAGATCGCGCCGTTGGCGGTGAACGCGGCGGCATATTCGCCGTGCGGGTCGATCATCAGGATATGGCCCTGCGGCGCGAGATCGCAGATGCGGTGCAGGATCAGCGCGGCAGCGGTCGACTTGCCGGTGCCGGTGCTGCCCAGCAGCGCGAAATGCTTGCCGAGCAGCGCATCGACATAGAGCGCGGCGCGGATATCGCGGGTCGGATGGACGGTGCCGATCTCGATATGGGCGCGGGCCTCGGTCGCGTAGATCTGGCGCAGATCGGCGGTGGCGACCGGATAGACGTAGCAACCGGGCATCGGATAGCGCGTGACGCCACGGCGGAAGCGGGTGAGTACGCCGGTTTCCGGGGTTTCATCGCCTTCGCCGAGGAAGTCGATCATGGCGGCGATCCGCTCGCCATCGTCGGCCAGTTTGAGCGAGCGCACGTTGGCGATCAGCCAGATGCCGCCGACACGCAGCTTGATCTGGCTGCCGACCGAACCGGCGGCGGCGATGATCGGATCGTCACGCCCGCCGATCGCGGCGAGCCGGTCGGGATCGAACACGATCTGGCCGCCCGATCCGGCGATCTCGATGACCATGCCGATCGGCTCGTGCGGGGTGCCGGCGCGTGTCGTGGCAGCGGTGGCGAAGGCGTGGCCGCCCGGCATTTCGGTCATTCGCGGGTCGTCCCAAGTCGAGGACGATGTGCTTAACGGCTGAGTCGTAAAGATTGGGTTCGGGGCTTTCGCGTTTAGAACCGCCGCGCGATGAGGCCCGCGCCCCAGCCGAACGCGACCGACAGTACGACCGCGACCAGACCGTAGAGCACGGCGTTGCGCTCGGCCGAGCGCGCGACGAAGCGTTCGAAACCGGACTTGCGAATCTCGATGTCGCGTGTTGCCACCGCGAGGACGTGGCCGTCGCGGACCAGGAACGTCTCGGCGGTGAAGCGCCCGACCGGCACGCGCGCTGGGATCGTCACCACCGCGCGGTACAGCACGCCATCGGTGATCTCGACCGCGCCGGGCTTCTCGACATACAGGCCGGCGCGGCGTTTGAGATCGACGAGGCCATGCGCGAACCGATCCTGCCGGTCGTCGAGCGCGCTGGTGGCGGGCGAGAGTTGCAGGCTGTCGAGCCCGAGTTCGTAGATCGCACGGGTGCGCTCGTCGAGCAGGCTGGCGATCGGCCGGGACGAGGCGACCGCGTAGAAGCTCGGTGCCGAGCGATAGCGCAGCCGCGCGGCGTTGACCCAGATCAGCCCGCCGAGCTTCTCCTTCTCGCGCACCAGGATCGATTGCGTCGGCCCCTTCACCACCACGACGATGTCTGTCGGCTTGTCGTCATCGGGCAACCGCCCGCCGGGATAGAGGATCGCGCCGAACAGCAGCAGATCGGCGCCGGTGAAGCTGTAGACGATCTCGACATTGCGCTGCGAGACGTCGGGGACGAGCACCGGCTTGCTCTCCGCCGCGATCAGCAGTGGCGCGAGCAGGAGCGCCAGTCCCGCCTTCCCCAACACCGTTCGTCCCGAGCGAAGTCGAGGGACAAGCCCAAAGCGTGGCAGGGGGTGTCTCGACTTCGCTCGACACGAACGGGTTCGGGGGACATTCACGACGCTTCGACCGAATAGATTTCGGCGGGCCGCCAGCCCAGCCCGATCGCGATCCACACCGCGAGCGACAGCACGATGATCGCCAGCGCCAGCCGCAGATATTCGGGCTTGGCCTTCGCCGCGAAGCGCGCACCGACCTGCGCGCCCGCGACCGAGCCGAGCAGCAGCAGCGCCGCCAGCACGATATCGACCGCCTTGGTGGTGGTGGCATGGACCATCGTCGCCATCGCGGTGACGAACAACGTCTGGAACAGCGAGGTGCCGACCACGACCTGAGTCGTCATGCCGAGCAGATAGAGCATCGCCGGCACGAGGATGAAGCCGCCACCGACGCCGAGCAGGATCGTCAGGATGCCGATGAAGAACCCCAGCAGCAGCGGGGCGAGCGGCGAAATGTACAGCCCCGATCGGTAGAAGCGCGTGCGGAACGGCAGCGCCGCGACCAGCGGGTGATGCCGCCGCTTGCGCGCGCGTGGCGCCGCCGCACCGCGCGACACGCGGATCGCACCGATCGCCTCGCGCCCCATCATCGACCCGATAAAGCCGAGCAGCAGCACGTAGATAATCGCGATCACCGTATCGATCTGCCCGGTCGCCTGAAGCAGCCGGAAGACCTGCCCGCCGGCGAGACTGCCGAGCAGCCCGCCCGCGACCAGCACGCCGCCCATCTTGGTATCGACGCCGTCGCGGCGGAAATGCGCGAACACCCCCGACACGCTCGCCCCCGTAACCTGGCTGGCGGCGGAGGCGGCGGCGACGGTCGGCGGAATGCCATAGACGATCAGCAGCGGCGTGGTCAGGAACCCGCCGCCAACGCCCAACATGCCCGACAACAGCCCGACCCCGCCGCCAAGCAGCACGATCACCAGCGCGTTGACCGACAGATTGGCGATGGGCAGGTAGATGTCCATTGCCTCAAGGCGATAGCCGGTTGCGGGCGCGAGGCAAAGCGTGGGCGGAGCTTCGGGTGAAAAAGGCGGGAAAGCGCCTCAGAAATCCGCGCCCAGCGTCAGCGCCACCCCCGAACCCGGCCGCGCCGCGCCGGCGATGCGCTGGCGCCAGTCGAGCGAGACGCGCAGGCGCTGGCTGGCGATCGGCAGACTCGCGGTGAGCGACGGGCCGATGTCGAGCCGCTCGGCGCCGCGTTGCGCGCCGCCCCACAGGCCGGCGCCGAGGTCGATCGGGATCGCGCCGAGCGTGGCGACCGGGTGCGACAGGTGCGCCGCGCCATCGACGAAGCCTTCGGTGCGATCGCGGTGGATCGCACCAGCCTGCGCATAGCTTTCGAGACGGAAGCCAGCGCCGATTGGCAGCGCGCCGAAGCCGCCGACCAGTTCGATGGCGGGGCCACCCTTGCCGCCGTCGATTGCGATGCGCTGCTCGGCGACGATCCGCACCGGCAATCGCGTCGGCTGCCATTCGAGGCCGATCGCCGCTTCCCGCAAGCCCGACCCGAGCGGGCTGGTGACGCGCACCATCGCGGCGACGCGGTGCTTGCGATCGAGCAGATACGCCAGCCGTACCCCCGCCTGCGATCCGCCGAGTTGCCCGCCGAGCGGCGCGTTGGTGACGCCGCCGCCGTTCCGCGTGACCAGCCAAAAGCTGCCCGACAGCCGCGACGCATTGGCGGTGCCGGCCACCGCAGCGACCGGCACGAAGCGCGGCAGGCCCGCGCTGGGCGGTGGCGGCGCTTGCGGACCATCCGACGTACCAACCGGCGCGGCGAATGGCGGCGGTGGCTGACTCGGCTGCACCGCACCGCCATGCACCGCAACAGCGGGCGCAGCGCGCCACACCGACGCGAGCTGGATCGGCTCGCCCGGTGCCGGAACCGAATGCGGTAGGGCGGCGACCGCCCGTGTTGCAGCCGGCGCCTGCGCCACCGCAACGCCACCGCGCACCCGATCGGGCACCGCCTCGGCATGCGGCCACAGCATCACCGTGCGCAGGCCGATCCAGCCCGCGACCAGCACGACGATGAAGCGCAGCGGGCGGCCCCGCCCCGAGATCATGGCTCGATCGCCACGTCGTCAGGGAAGACATGCGCGGTCTTGTCCCAGCGTATGTGCGCGCCGCGCAACATCGCAGCGTAGCGCCAGAGCGCGCGCCGCACCGCGAGCAGCGCGATGAGATTGCCGACCAGCATGCGTGGCAGCGACCACAGCCCTTCGCGCCAGCCGTAATCGCGCGTCGTGAACGCCACGCGCGCGACGATCCGCCACAGCAGCACCGCCGCGTTGACGCGCAGCAACAGCGCGGTCGCGGGGCCGACGTGCGGGATCGGCGTGCCGGCCAGCCAGTGCGCGAGGTTCGACGCGCCCCAGCCGAGCAGCGCGACATATGCAACGCCCAGTACCAGCATCGCCAGCGGCGCGCGGCGATCACGCATCCGCATCCAATGTTCGGACCAATGCCGCACCCGTCCCCAGCCGAGCCGATCCCAGCCGGCGAGCGCGATTCCGATCATCCAGCGCGTCTTCTGCCGTACCGCCGTCTCGAGCGTCGCGGGGAAATAGGCGCGCACCGCGACCAGCGGCGTGCCGGCGCCCTCCCGGATGCGCGCGACCACGCCGGTGGCACCGCGCTGGCTCAGCATCAGGCCGAGTTCGTAATCCTCGGTCAGACTGCCCCCGTCGAACGGATCGCCGCCGCGCGCCACCGCGACCGCCGCCAGCGCGTCACAGGCGATCGCGCAGCCGACCCCGGCGAGCGGCAGCCCCGCACCGAGCGCCTGCCGCACGACGAGGTTCTTGGTATGCGCTTCGGAGAATTCGTCGGCATAATGGCCCGAAACCAGCCGCGCGCGCCGGTCGATCAGCGGCAGCACCGGCAGTTGCACGACCGCGTAGCGATCGAGCAGCGCGTCATAGATGCGCAATTCGTGGGCGTCGACGACATCCTCGGCATCGTGCAGCACGATCGCGGCGGCGCGTGGGCCGTCCGCCTCGTCGCGCTGCAACGCATGCCAGAGCGTGTTGAGGCAATCGGCCTTGGTGGTCGGCCCGGCGACGCCGCCGATCACCAGCCGAACGCGCGCGTCCTGCTCCGCTATGGCGGCGACCGCATCGATCGTCGCGCGGTCGTTCGGGTAGGCGCCGACGTAGATGCGATAGTCCGCCGCGCCGAACCGCGCGAGCGTGGTGCGCAGCATCGCGCCGATCACCGCCGCTTCGTCCCAGGCGGGCACGAACACCGCGAAACGGCGGGGGATGGCGCGTACCGGATATTCGGCGAGTGTACCGTCGCCGTCGCCGATGCTGGCCGGACTCAGCCGCCGCCGCGCCCACACCGTCAGGAACACGAGATCGACCGCGAGATCGTCGAGTCCGCCGATCAGGAACCCGATCGCGGCGAACAACATGGTTTCGCGCGCAGCCACGTCGAGCGCGACAAGGACGATGCCCCCAACCCCCAAACGCCTCACTCCCCCGAATCAGCGTTATCTATTCGTCGCTAGTGTTTCGCAGATGCAAAATGCAATCAAGCTATAATCAAGGCTTTACGCTCGCCGTGCCGCCGCCTAGCGTCCCCGCGCTCCTGGGGAGGACCGTGTAATGAAGTTCGCAGGCCGTATCGCGCTGTTGATGGTGGCGCTCGCTCCGGTCGCCGCGCTTGGCGATGCCTCTCCGCAAGTCGTGCTCGCGACGCCGGGCATCGGCGACGGCGCGATCGAGCGTTTCACCACCCGATTCAGCCAGCCGATGGTCGCGCTGGGCGATCCGCGCGCGGCCTCGCCCTATGACGTGACGTGCGCGGTCGGCGGCACCGGCCGCTGGGTCGATCCCCAGACCTATGTCTATGAATTCGCCAACGGCCTGCCCGGCGGCACGACCTGTTCGTTCACGATCCACGACAAGCTCAAGAGCGTGTCGGGCTATGAAGTGACCGGCCAGCGCGTGTTCAAGGTCGATGCCGGCGGTCCGGTCGCGCGCGCGGTGCTGCCGGCGCAATATGACGGCGAGATCGAGGAGGACCAGACCTTCCTCGTCGCCGCCAACCTGCCTGCCACGCCCGCCTCGATCGCCGCCAACGCCTATTGCGCGGTCGATGGCATCGGCGAGAAGATTCCGGTCGATGTGCTGCCCGCCGATCTGCCCGGCAAATTGCTCGGCGAGATGGGGACGAGCAACTGGAACGTGCGCAGCTTCCTCGACAATGGCGGGCTGCCGGCAGCGGTGCCCGCGAGCGCGGCCGATCGCCAGAAAGCCTATGCCGGCGTGACCGCGCTGAAATGCCGGCGCCCGCTGCCGCCGGGCCGCGACATGGCGCTGGTGTGGGGTGCCAACATCGCGAGCGCGGGCGGCAAGACCGCCGGTGCGGACCAGCGCTTCGACTATACGGTGCGCAAACCCTTCAGCGCGCGGTTCGAATGCAGCCGGGTCAATGCACAGGCGGGCTGTTCGCCGGTCGAGAAGGCCTATGTGCGCTTCACCGCGCCGATCGCGATGTCGGCGGCGCAGCAAATCCGCATCACCACCGCCGATGGCAAGGCGATCTCGCCCAAGTTCGACAAGGACGACGCCAAGAAGGCGACGATCAGCGACATCACCTTCGCGGCCCCCCTGCCCGCCGCGACCACCGCCAAGGTGACGCTCCCCGCCGGCCTCAAGGACGAGAGCGGCCGCGTGCTGTCGAATGCCGAGCGCTTCCCGCTCGACGTGAAGTTCGACGAGGCGCCGCCGCTCATCAAGTTCGCAGCCCCGTTCGGTATTCTCGAAGCCCAGCAGGGTGGCGTGTTGCCCGTCACCGTACGCAACGTCGAGCCGGCGTTGCAGGGGCAGAGCATGGCGATGCCCGGCCAGAGCTTGCGCGTCTCGGGTTCGGACGGCGAAGTCGCACAATGGCTGCGCACCGTCGCCAAGGCGGACGACGAGAAGAGCCATGTCGTCAAGCGCGGCGGCAAGGACGTGCGGATCAACGACACCGGATCGGCGCCCATCCTCGGCGCAGGCCAGGGCAAGGCGCTTTCGCTCGGCCTGCCCGGCAAGGGCAAGGATTTCGAGGTGTTCGGGATTCCGCTCGGCAAGCCCGGCTTCTACGTGGTCGAACTCGCCAGCCCGGTGCTGGGGCAGGCTTTGCTCGGGCGCAACGCACCGCGCTATGTCGCGTCGGCCGCGCTCGTCACCAATCTGGCGGTGCATTTCAAATGGGGCCGCGAGCGCAGCCTTGCCTGGGTGACTCAACTCGACACCGGCAAACCCGCCGCCAATGCCGAGGTGCGCGTTACCGATAGCTGCACCGGCGCTTTGCTCGCACGCGGGGTCACCGACAAAGCAGGCGGGCTGTACGTGCCCAAGGGCCTGCCCGAACCGGAAACCTATGCGAGCTGCGAGGAAAGCAGCAGCGCGCACGCGCTGATGGTGTCGGCACGGCTCGGCGACGATTTCAGCTTCACCCTCACCGATTGGGGCGAGGGCATCCGCCCGTATAACTTCGACTTGCCCTATGGCTATTCGGCGGCGGGCGACCTGCTCCATACCGTGTTCGACCGCGCGCTCGTCCGCCAGGGCGAGACGATCCACATGAAGCACATCCTGCGCCAGCAGATCGGCACGGGCTTCGGCCTTGCCCCGGCGACGTCAGGTACGCTCAAGCTGTCGCATCGCGGATCGGACACGGTGTTCGAACTGCCCGTGACGATCGACGCCAATGGCATCGGCGAATCGGAATGGACCGCGCCGCAGGGCGCACCGATGGGCGATTACGACATCAGCATCGAAGCGGGCGGCAAGACGCTCTCCTCGGGCCAGTCGTTCAAGGTCGACGAATACAAATTGCCGACGATGCGCGCGACCGTCACCGGCCCGAAGGACGCACAGGTCCGCCCCAAGACTTTGCCGCTCGATCTGTTCGTCGGCTATCTCTCGGGCGGCGGCGCGCCCAACCTGCCGGTCGATCTGCGCATCGGCTATTTCGGCCGCACCGCGACGCCCGAGGGGTACGAGAACTACACCTTCGGCGGCGCGAACGTGACCGAAGGCACCAAGCCGCTCGACGGCGACGGCGAGGAAGAGAAGACCCCGCTGCCGCCGACGCAGACCTTGCCCGCCAAGCTCGGCGGCGACGGCACCACCAAGACGACGGTCGAGGTGCCGCAAAGCCTCGACGCAGCCACCGACATGCTCGTCGAGATGGATTATCAGGACGCCAATGGCGAGGTGCTGACCGCCTCCAAACGCGTCCCGATCTTCCCGAGCGCGGTGCAGCTCGGCATCAAGACCGACGGCTGGCTGATGAAGCAGGACGATCTGCGCCTGCGCTTCGTCGCGCTGACCACCGAGGGCAAGCCGATCGCCAACCAGAAGGTCTCGGTCGCGCTCTATTCGCGGAAAATCCTGACCGCGCGGCGGCGCCTGATCGGCGGATTCTACGCTTACGACAACCAGATGACGACGACCAAGCTGTCGGCGGATTGCACCGCGACCACCGACGCGCAAGGGTTGGCACAGTGCAAGATCGACCCCGGCACCTCGGGCGAAATCTATGCCGTCGCCACCACAGCCGACGCCAACGGCAATGTCGCACGCGCCACCGCGTCGGTATGGCTGGCGGGTGACGAGGATTGGTGGTTCGGCGGCGACAATGGTGACCGCATGGACGTGGTCCCCGAGAAGCTCAGCTACAAAGCGGGCGAAACCGGCCGCTTCCAGGTCCGCATGCCGTTCCGCAGCGCGACCGCGCTCGTCACGGTCGAACGCGAGGGTGTGCTGTCGAGCTTCGTCACACAGCTTTCGGGCAAGGACCCGGTCGTCGAGGTGCCGATGCCGGGGGCTTACGCGCCCGACGTGTTCGTCTCGGTGATGGTGGTGCGCGGCCGAGTCGAGAGCGGCTTCTGGAGCTGGCTGCACGGCATCGCCCGCTCGCTCGGCCTCGAATCCGGCCCGCCCGAGGGGCAGGAACCGACCGCTTTGGTCGATCTCGCCAAGCCAAGCTACCGGCTCGGCATCGCCAAGGTGAAGGTCGGCTGGGAGGCGCACACGCTTGGCGTCGCGGTCAAGGCCGATCGCCAGCGCTATGCCGCGCGCGATGTCGCTCAAGTCGACGTGTCGGTGAAGACGCCAGACGGCAAGCCGGCGCGCGAGGCCGATGTCGCCTTTGCCGCAGTCGATGAGGCGCTGCTCCAGCTCGCCCCCAACGAAAGCTGGGACGTGCTGACCGCGATGATGGGCGAACGCCCGCTCTCGGTGCTGACCTCGACCGCGCAGACGCAGGTGGTCGGCAAGCGCCATTACGGCAAGAAAGCGGTCGAGGCGGGCGGCGGCGGCGGTGCCGATTCGTCAGGGCTCAACCGCGAGAATTTCCAGCCGGTGCTGCTGTGGAAGGGGCATGTCGCGCTCGACGGCAATGGCCATGCGCGGATCGCCGTGCCGATGTCGGATGCGCTGTCGTCGTTCAAGCTGGTCGCGATCGCGACGCAGGGCGCGCAGCTTTACGGCACCGGATCGACCGCTGTCCGCACCGCGCAGGATCTGTCGATCTACGCGGCGATGCCGCCGCTGGTGCGCTCTGGCGATTATTACGCGGCGGGCTTCACGCTCAGGAACGGCTCGGACAAGCCGATGACCGTCACCGCGAGCGTGGATCTCACCCCGCGCGTCGCGCAGGGTAAACCGTTGACGGTCGAGATTCCGGCGGGCGGCGCAGTCCCGATCGCCTGGAACCTGACCGCGCCCGAGAATGTCGCCAACCTGCGCTGGCACGTCACCGCCAAGAGCGCGGACGGCAAGGCCGGCGACCAGCTCACCGTCAATCAGGATGTCGTGCCGGCGTTCCCGGTCGAGGTGTGGGCGGCGACGCTCGCGCACGTCGGCGATGCCACCACGATCCCGATCGCGCCGCCCACCGGCGCACTCGCCGGGCGCGGCACGGTCGACATCCGGCTCGACGACAGCCTCGCACCGCCGCTTGCCGGCGTGCGCGCGTTCATGGCGGCCTATCCGTACACCTGCTTCGAACAGCGGCTGTCGCGCGCGGTCGCACTCGGCGATGCCAGCGCGTGGACATCGCTCGCGAGCGATATCCCGACCTATCAGGCGAGCGACGGGCTGCTGCGCTACTGGCCGTCCGACACGCTCAACGGATCGGAAGCGCTCACCGCTTATGTGCTGTCGATGACCTCGGAAGCCGGCCTGCCGATCCCCGATGCGCCGCGCACGCGGATGATCGAAGGGCTGAAGGCGGTGCTCGACGGGCGCGTGCGCCACGAAACCTATGGTGATCCCCGCCCGCAAAAGATCGCAGCGTTCGCGGCGCTCGCCCGCGCCGGCGCGGCGACTCCGGCGATGCTCGGCCAGATCGCGATGACGCCCAAGGAAATGCCGAGCGCCAGCCTCGCCGACTATCTGATCGCGCTCGATCACGTCCCCGGCCTCGCCAACGCTGCCGCGCTCAAGGCCAATGCCGAGGCCGAGTTGCGCACGCGGCTGGTGTATGAAGGCACGCGGCTCGATCTGTCCGACAAGGGCAACAGCCTGTGGTGGCTGATGTCCTCGACCGACGAAGCCTCGATCAAGTCGGTGATCGCCACGCTCGGCCGGCCCGGCTGGCAGGACGAAGCGGCGAAGATGATGGTCGGCGTCGCGCTGCGCCAGCTCCACGGCCATTGGGACACCACGACCGCCAACGCCTGGGGCACGATCGCCGCGCGCAAGTTCGGCGCGCTGTATCCGGCGAGCGCGATCTCCGGCGCGACCACGCTGACGCTCGGCGCCAAGACACTCAGCAAAAGCTGGCCGCTCGCCACCGACCAGCGGCTCGCCAGCTTCGCGCTGCCGACGTCGCAAACGCCGCTGGTGCTGCGTCAGGCCGGCGGCGCCGGGCCGTGGGCGAGCGTCTCGGTGTCGGCGGCGGTGCCGCTCAAGCAGCCGCTGTTCGCGGGCTATCGGATGGTGCGCTCGGTCGAGGTGGTGCAACGCCGCACGCCGGGCAAGCTGACGCGCGGCGACGTGCTGAAGATCACCATCGGCGTCGAGGCGAGTGCGGAGCGCAATTGGGTGGTCATCAACGATCCGATCCCGGCGGGCGCGACGATCATCGGCGATCTCGGCGGGCAATCGCAGATGCTGGCCGACAAGGGGCAAGCCGGCGACGGCACGCGCTTCAACATCCGCGATGCCGATGGCAAATTGTGGGATGTGCAGGCGGGGGTTTCGGCGGCCTATGTCGAGCGCCGCAACGATAGCTGGCGGGCCTATTTCGACTGGGTGCCGCGCGGGAAATTCGCCGCGTCGTATCTGATCCGCCTGAACGGCGCGGGTCGCTTCCAACTCCCGCCGAGCCGGGTCGAGGCGATGTATTCCCCCGCAATCCGCGCGCAGGTGCCGCTCGCGCCGATGGTGGTGGAGCAGCGGTGATGTCAGCGGTTCTTCCAACCCGTTCGCCCTGAGCCTGTCGAAGGGCGTGCCCCAAACGCTTCAATCCGGGGCGCGTGCTTCGACACGCTCAGCACGAACGGGTTGGGGCGCGCCTCTTTTTCCCCTTCCCCGACGAAAGCCGGGGTCCAGTTACGGACCGTCGCGTGATTGACCGCAGCGCCCTGTTACAGCGGCTTTCCCAACTGGAGTCCGGCCTGCGTCGCCGAGGTGACGTGCTGTGGAAAACCCTGTGGACAAAGGGTGGCATAACCGTCGCCGCGCTGGGTCTGGCGGTGCTGGCCTTTGCCGCGATCGATTATGCCACCTTCCCCCCGCCGCTCCCCGCTTACGGCCAAGTGCGCGGCGCATGGCACCCATCGGAAGCCTGGCTCTACGATCGCAACGGCACGCTGATCGATTCGGCGCGAGTCGATTTCAAAGCGCGCCGCCTCGCCTGGACGCCACTTGCCCATGTCGCGCCGGTCGCACGCGACACGATCGTCGCCGCCGAGGATCAGCGCTTCTACGGCCACGGCGGCGTCGATTGGCTCGCGCTGCTCGGCATCGCGCGCGACAAGGCGAGCGGCGAGCGCGGGCGGGGCGGATCGACGCTGTCGATGCAGCTCGCCGGCTTCCTCGCGCCCGATCTCGCCGCGCCGGGGCGGCGGCATGTCTGGGACAAGCTCCGCCAGATGCGCGCGGCATGGGCGATCGAACGTGGCTGGAGCAAGGACCAGATCTTAGAGGCTTATCTGAACCTCGCCGGGTTTCGCGGCGAGGCGCAGGGGATCGGCGCCGCCGCGCTCGGGCTGTTCGGCAAGACCCCGGACGCGCTCGCCCGCGACGATGCGCTGCTACTCGCCGCGTTGCTGCCCGAACCGCAGGCGGGCGCGACCATCATCGCGCGCCGCGCCTGCGCGATGGCCCGCGAGCGCGATTGCAGCCGGTTCGAGGGCGAGGCGGTGGCGATGCTCGGCCCGGCGCGCAGCCTCGCGCTCGACCCCGGCCTCGCGCCGCACCTGTCCGACCGGCTGCTCACCAAGCCCGGCCTGCGCATCACGACCACGCTCGACGCGCGCATCCAGCGGATCGCGATCCAGGCGTTGCGGCGTCAGCTTCAGGGCCTCGGCGGCGCGCGGGCGCGGGACGGCGCGGTGGTGGTGCTCGACAATGCCAGCGGCGACGTGCTCGCCTATGTCGGCGGGATCGGCGGCGCCTCGACCGCGCCTTCGGTCGATGGCGCCAACGCCTATCGGCAGGCGGGATCGACGCTCAAGCCGTTCCTCTACGCCGAAGCGATCGAGAAGGGCTATCTCACCCCTGCCTCGATTCTCGACGATTCGCCGGTGCAGCTCGATACCGCCTCCGGCCTCTACGTGCCGCAAAATTACGATCGCGGCTTCAAGGGCCCGGTGTCGGCGCGCTCGGCGCTGGCGGGGTCGCTCAACGTGCCGGCGGTGCGGACGCTGCTGCTGGTCGGCGTCGACGCGTTTCGGGACCGGCTGTGGGACAGCGGCTATCGCGGGCTGGTCGAGGACGGTGACTATTACGGCTTCTCCCTCGCACTCGGCTCGGCGGAGGTGACATTGCTCGAACAGGCGAACGCCTACCGCAGCCTGTCGCAAGCCGGACGCTGGTCGCCCGCGCGGCTGACCAAGGATGATCCACGCGAAACGCCGCGCGCGATCACCAGCCCGCAAGCGGCGTGGATCGTCGCCGACATGATCGCCGACCCCAACGCGCGCGCCGCTACGTTCGGGCTCGATTCGGCGCTGCGGCTGCCGTTCTGGGCGGCGGTGAAGACCGGCACGTCGAAGGCGATGCGCGACAATTGGTGCATCGGCTTCACCCGCCGCTACACGGTGGCGGTGTGGGTCGGCAATCTCGAGGGCGATTCAATGCGCGCGGTCTCGGGCGTTAGCGGCGCCGCGCCGGTGTGGCGCGACGTGATGCTCGCGCTGAATGACCAACACGATAGCGGCCCGCCGCCCCGCCCGACCGGAATCGAGCGGGCCAACGTCCGCTTCGCCAGCAATGTGGAGCAGCCGCGCGCGGAATATTTCCTCGCCGGCACCGCTCAACCGCTGATCACCTTCGCGCCGGATGCCGCGCGCCGGCCACGCATCACCAATCCGGTGTCGGGTGCGGTCTATGCGATCGATCCCGACATCCCGCCTGATCGCCAGCGGCTGGCGGTGACGGTCTCGGGGTCTGCGGCGATGCACCGGCTGCTGCTCGACCGCCGCGACCTCGGTTCGGCGACAGCGCAACCGCAGATTCTGGCGCCGCCGGGGCAACACCGGCTTCGGCTCGTCGATGTTGCGGGTCGGGTCGTCGATCAGGTGCGGTTTACGGTGCGTTGAGGCGAAAAAGCCGTGAACCATTTCGGGTGGGCGGCGTTCAACACCACAGTCCCTTTCCCCCCTTTCGGGACTAGTGCCTAGTAGCTTTGACCCGGCACCGGCCGCGCACCTCCCCCACCCTGTGCGCGGCCGACCGGGGCGAGCTTACCGGTAGAAGCCGCGAATCACGTCGACGACATAGCCGCGCCGCATATCGACCAGCACCACGTCGTTATAATGCCGCACCCAGCTCTGGCCGATGCGCGCCGGCGGCAAGTGATAGCGCCACGGATCGACGACGACGTAGCGCGTGCCGTAATAATTCGGCGCTATCCGCACGCCCGGACGGAAGGCGGTGTAGCGGAACGGTGCGCGCCAATCGCCGGCGGCATAGAGCCGCGCATTGCGATCCCGCCAGCCACGCCAGTCGTCGCGCCCGAAGCGGCGGTTGCGATCGGCGACATCCTCGCGATATTCCTGCCGCGCTTCGCGCAGATCGCGGTGTTCGGCGCGAATACGGTGCGGATCGCCGCTGCGATAGGCGCGATCGAGGTCGCGGCGCTGTTCCCGGATCTCGCGGCGGTCGTGCCGGATTTCGCCGGCCGACTGCGCCTGTGCCGCCACCGGCAGCACGGTGGCCGCCATAAGCGCGGTGATGATGAATGAGCGCATGATGCTGTTCCTTTCTGACCTGCCGATCGCTGGCTTGCGCCGCGATCGCCCGATCGTCCTGGACCTGTCACGCTGAACGGAGTGAGAATGCCGCCTTCATCAACCAGCAAGGCGCCGCGTCACGGAGCGATCAGGGCGTGTTGCGACCGCCACCCTGCTGGCCGCCGCCACCGCCGCCCATCGCGCCGACCGTGCCGATATTGCCGAACAGTTCCGAGAAGAAGCTGCTCTTGCGCCCGAGCGTCGGCGTGGTTTTCTTCATCGGCGAGATCGAGGCGGTCTGCTCGATGCCGGTCCGGTGGATGCCGGTGACGGTGCCCTTGCCGTCGAAGCTGATCCGCAGCGTGGTCTGCGATTTCACATGCGGGTTGTTGTACGCGAAGTTGCGCGCGTCGCGCGAGATGTAATACCAGTCACCCTGGTTGAACTGGCTGGTCAACGTCGGCTTGCCCAGCACCTGCAACACCGATTGGCGCGTATCGACCCCGGGCTGCACCGAATTGACGAGATCGGCATCGACCACATAGCCCTGATGCGAGCGCAGCGGCGTGCAACCGCCGGCGGCGATACCGGCGAGGATCAGGGCAGGCCCCAGAAGCGAACGGGCCGAAAACAACGTCATCACAATCTCCCCGGCACCCGGCCATGTCACAAGGCCGCCGCCCACGCGAAAACCGCGCATTGCATCGTACCGCGATCGCCTCAATATGCCGAGCTTGATGGCCAAACAAGGGCCGCCCTTTCGGGAGTCGATGCGCTTGAGTTGGATCGGTCGAATGCTGGGCACGCGCGATACCGAAGCGCTGCCGCTCTACACCGCGATCGTCGCGCGCGGGCGCGAACCGCATTGGTATCTGGAAGGCGGCGTGCCCGACACGATCGACGGCCGCTTCGACATGATCGCGGGCGTCCTCACCTTCGTGCTGCTGCGGCTGGAGGGCGACCCCGACGGCGCCGAGACGGTAGCGCGGGTGACCGAGCGGTTCGTCGACGATATGGACGGGCAGCTTCGCCAGATCGGCATCGGCGACATCATCGTCGGCAAGCATATCGGCAAGATGATGAGCATGCTCGGCGGGCGGATCGGCGCCTATCGCGACGCGCTGGCGGCGGGAAGCCTCGATGCGGCGCTGGTCCGCAACCTGTATCGCGGCGAAGCGCCGCCCGAACCCGCCTTGCACCATGTCGCGGCGCGGCTGTACGCGTTGCGCGATGCCCTCGCCGAGGCGCCCACCGCCGCGATCATCGCCGGAGACCTGCCATGACTGCCCCCGAATTCTCCCGCCCCGAGCGGATCGACACGATCGGCGCGGGCGAGCGTAGCGTGACGATCGCCGCCGACGCCATCGAGCGCGTCGCACTCGCCGCGCGCTTCGGGCTGCTGTCGATCGACCGGCTGGAGGCGACGCTGTCGGTGCGGCGCGAGGCGGCGGGGATCGTCGTGCGCGGGCGAGTCGGGGCCGATGTCGTGCAGGCCTGTACCGTCACCGACGAGCCGATCCCGGTAACGATCGACGAACCCGTGGCGTTGCGGTTCGTCGAAAGCGGGGATGCCGGTGCGGACGCAGGCGGGGATGGGGAAATCGAACTCGACGAACACGCGCTCGACACGATTCCCTATGAGGGCGGCGCGATCGATCTCGGCGAGGCGGCGGCGGAGACGATGGCGCTCGCGCTCGATCCGTTCCCGCGCAGCGCCAACGCCGCCGCCGCGCTGCGCGCGGCGGGCGTGCTCAGCGAGGATGAGGTGAAACCGCTAGGCGGGCTGGCCGGGCTTGGCGACCTGTTGAAGAACAAGCCTTCTTGACCCCGTTCGTCCCGAGCGAAGTCGAGGGATGGGTTTCGCGCACAGGTGTCTCGACTTCGCTCGACACGAACGGTCGGGAAATCAATCCTGATCCGGCCCCAGCGTTGGATCAAGATCGCGTGGCCGCACGAAACGTTCCAGCACCGCCGCCCCCGCGTCCACGCTCGGCCAGCCACTAACGTCGAACGCCATCCGTGCCACGCTCGCGGTCGGGTATTTCCGCTCGACCGCGTCGCGCAGGCCGTCGGCGGCTTCAGGCACCAGCATCAGCACCAGATCCTCAAGGCCGGGATTGTGCCCGACCAGCAGCACGTCGCCGGTGATGTCCGGCAGTTCCCGCACGACATCGAGCAGCGTCTCGGCAGAGGCGAGGTACAGCCGCCGGTCCCATGCCGTGTTGAGCGCCTTGCCGTAGCCGCGCTCGATCTCGTCGAGGGTTTCCATCACACGCACGGCGGGCGAGGCGACGACATGGTCGAACGACAGGCCCAGCGAACGCAAATGCCGGCCCATCATCGCTGCGGCGCGCTTGCCCTTGCCGTTGAGCGGCCGGTCGAAATCGCGCGCGACCGGATCGTCCCAGCCCGATTTGGCGTGGCGGAGGAGGGTAAGCGATTTCAAAATGGCCGTCTCCGTCAGGCGTCGATCACCTCTTGCCCCGATTCGATGACGGAAGGAAGACGCCGCGCGCGCTCGATCGCTTCGTCCAGCGTCACGCGGGCGACCGGCACGCCGGGCGGGAACGCGGACAGCAGCCGCGACGGCATTGCTGACGAGAGCAATACGAACATGCCGCGATCATCGGCGCGACGAATCAGCCGACCGAACGCCTGCGCCAGCCGCGCGCGCACGATGCGGTCGTCATAAGCCGAGCCGCCATTGGCGAGCCGCCGCGCGGCGTGCAGCACGCTCGGCTTGGGCCACGGCACGCCCTCCATCGCCACCAGCCGCAGCGAGCGGCCCGGCACGTCGACCCCGTCGCGCAACGCATCGGTGCCGAGCAACGAGGCGGAAAGATCGTCGCGGAAGATGTCGACCAACGTGCCGGTGTCGATCGGGTCGACATGCTGCGCGTAGAGCGGCAGCCCTTCGCGCGCGAGCCGGTCGGCGATGCGGGCGTGGACCGCGCGCAGCCGCCGAATCGCGGTGAACAGCCCGAGCATGCCGCCGCCGCTCGCCAGCGCGAGCCGCGCATAGGCGTTGGCGAGCGCGCCGAGATCGCCGCGCTTCACATCGGTGACGATCAGCACCTCGGCGTGATTGGCATAATCGAACGGGCTGGCCGCCGAGAAGCGCGCGCCGGGACGGATGAGATGCTGCGCGCCGCTGCGCGCCTCGGCGACGGTCCAGCCCTCGTCGGGATCGGCACCGCCGCCGCGCAGCGTCGCCGAGGTGACGAGCGCGCCGTGGGCCGGACGCAGCACGATCTCGGCAAAGGGTTTGCTCGGGTCGAGCCAATGGCGCAGCAGGCCGATGTCGTAATCGCGGCCCTCGATCCGGTTGACGATCAGCCAGTCGACGAACTGCTCCGCCGCAGGCCCGCCGACGCGCGCGAGCAACGCCAGCCATGATGCCACCGTCTCGGCGCGCCAGGCGAGCGAGGCGATCGCACCTTCGATCCGCGCGCGCGCGGGCGCGTCCATCCAGTCGGGCGCATCGGCCAGCACTGCCTCCAGCCGCCGCCCGAGCGCGACGAGGGGCCGAACCAAGGCGTCAAGCGCGTGCGCCGCCTGCCCCGCCGCCTCGACCAAGGCCGCATCGGGTTCGACCAGTTCGGTTTCAAGGCCATAGCCGGCATCGCCGTCCGTCTCGGCGCGCGCATAGGTGAGGCCGCGCACGGCGGCGAGCAGATGCTCGATCGGCCCGAACGGCGCGCCCTCCGCCAGCCGTTGCAGCCAACCATCGGCGGCGAGCGCCCCTGCCGCCTTGACCGCATCGGCGATGGCGAGCGCACCCGCCTCGTCGTAGCTCGCCACGTCGGAGAGCCGCGCCGCCAGCCCCCGCCGCCGCCCGCGCCCGCCCGATTCGGGGCCGAGCAGCCAGCGCCTGAGTTCGATCGTCTCCTGACCCGTCAGCGCGGTCGAGAACATCATGTCGGCGGCGTCGAACAGGTGATGGCCTTCGTCGAACACGTAGCGCGTCGGTCGCGTGGTCAGTTCGCGGCCGCGCACCGCGTTGACCATCACCAGAGCATGGTTGGCGATGACGATATCGGCCTCGACGCTGGCGCGCGCGGCGCGTTCGATGAAGCATTTTCGGTAGTGCGGGCAGCCGGCGTAGACGCACTCGCCGCGCCGGTCGGTCAGCGCGGTGTGGCCGGCGCGGCGGAACAGCGTCGTGAGCCAGCCGGGCAGATCCCCGCCGACCATGTCGCCATCGGCGCTATACGCCGCCCAGCGCGCGACGAGTTGCGCCAGCACCGCCGCGCGCCCGGCGAACCCGCCTTGCAGCGCATCCTCAAGGTTGAGCAGGCATAGATAATTCTCGCGGCCCTTGCGCGTGACGACCTTGAGCCGACGTACCGCCGGATCGGGGAACAGCCGCGCGGTTTCCTGCGCGAGCTGGCGTTGCAGCGCCTTGGTATAGGTCGAGACCCACACCGCGCCGCCGGCCTTCTCCGCCCACAGCGAGGCGGGGGCGAGATAGCCCAATGTCTTGCCGATCCCCGTCCCCGCCTCGGCGAGGACGAGATTGGGGGCGTCGCGGACCATGCGCGGCGCGAACGCCTCGGTCGCGGCTTGTGCGAAGGCGCGCTGGCCGGGGCGTTCCTCCGCGCCGGACCCGGTCAGGCTCGCCAGCCGCGTGGCGGTCTCCTCGGCGCCGAGGCTGATCGTGCGCGGCGCCGGGCGGGGTGCGCCTTCCGACCATTCGGGCAATTTGGTGAACAGCCAGCGTTCGGCAACGGTCGGCCGGTGCAGCCGCGCACCGACGATCGGCGCCCAGGGCCAGCGCAACCGGCCGAGATTCTGCGCTGCCGTCCACGCGCCCTCGCGCTCGGGCCAGTCGCCATCGGCGACGTCGAGCAGCGCCGAGACGGCCCGCCGCAGGAACGCGGCGACTTCCGCGTCGCTGGCGGGCGCGGCGATTCCGGCGGCCCGAGCGAGGCCCTTTGGCGTCGGCACCATGAAGCGCGCGGGAAACAGCAAGGCGAACAGCTCGAGCACATCGAGCCCCGACAGTTCGGCATAGCCGAGCCGCTGCGCCACCAGCGGCGCGTTGAGCAGGATGACCGGGGTATCGGCGGCGATGCGGATCGCCTCGCCACGCCCGATCGGCCGGGTGCCGTCGGCATCGGCCAACCAGATGCCGCCGTGACTGGCGTGAAGGGCGGGATGCGGCAGCACGCTACCCGAAATAGCGGCTGGGAACAGATTGGCAACTCGTTCGGCTGGGTGTTCAGGGGGCCGCCACGCGATCGTGGCGGCCCCGAACGCACATCAGCAGCCGTTGCGGCGGTTCTGCGCGGCGTCATGCTTCTTGTCGAGGTGACGCCCGAGCAACGCGCCGCCAACACCGCCGGCAACAGTGCCGAGCGTGCCGCCACCAAGCGCGTTACCGGCGAGCGCCCCGCCAGCGCCGCCAGCGATCGTGCCGGTGGTGCCGCTGCTGCGCTTGCAATCCTGACGGTAGGTGCGGCTGTGGTGCTTGCGGTCGCTGCGGTGATGGCCACGCTGCGCCACGGCTGGCGCGGTCGCGACGATGGCGAGCATGGCGAACCCGATGATGTTTTTCATGGTAACACTCCCGATATGTAGCCCGTCCACGGACGGTCGCGTACAGAACGCTTGGGAGCGGATTTGTTCAGCACGGGCCGCCGGATCGATTCCGTCAGGCCTGGGATTCCGCGTCGGCTGGCGTTTCGAGATCTTCGAACACCTCCAGCGCGACGTTTACGAAATGCTTCGCTTCAAGCTGGATCAGGGGAATCGGGGCATGATCCGAATCGATCCGCTCGACGCGCGCGCTGGTGATGCGGACGAGGAAGCGGTCACAACTGCTGAGCACCAGCATCGCGATGGCCTTGTTGTCGTCGAGCGCGATGTTCTCGACGATGCCCTCATAGGCGACGTTCGCGCCCTCATGTTCGAGCGTGGTGACGACATAGGCGATGATGAAGCTGTTCGATGGCCGTGCGAGATCGACCCAGCGCTTGAGCCACCCGAAGGTCGCGGCCTCGCGCATATTGCGCACGATCTTCCGGCCGCTGGCTGCATATGCCCCGGCGCCGACGATCAGCGCGGGCGTGAGCAGCGATACGAACCAGCACAGGAACGCCCAGTCCGACGGCACACCCGCCGAGCGCCCGTTGGTAAGGATGACCCGGTAGACATTGGGGTCGAAGCTCAACCCAATGCAGTGTTCGGTGAGCCGGCACGCGCTCGCTTGCAGCGCGAACAGGCCGGAGAGAATGATGTGCCCGGCCAGTGCGCCGAACACGATGACGAGCAGCGAAAACGTTGACCCGGGCTTTTCGGGCGCCTGCGAGATCAGATCGGATCGCTCACCGGCGCGCAGGCCAGCCCATACCGCCAGGCCCGGCGCGAGCAGGAGCAGCGCCAGGAACAGCGTGTAGCTGAAACTCACTTCGTTTCAGTCACGCCCTGATCGCCGCGCGTGGACACACGTCGGACGACATATTTGCCGTCCTTGAAGCTCGACGATTCCTTGGCCGCCTGCCAACTGCCGAAGCGGCTGTGAACCGTGTTGGCGGTCTTGATCGACTGGCTGGTGTTGACGCGCATACTGACCTCCGATCCGACAATAGGTACGCGCGCGCCGGCTTGCAATCGGCGCGGCGCGCGTGGCCTCCGGTCAGCGCCGCCGGAATTTATAGACGAACTGGTCGGTATGACCACGGATCGCGGGATCGAACACCTTGAGCGTGTGATCGTCGGCCGGGTTAGCGAGCGCCTTGGATTCGCCGACGAAGACGAAGCCGGCGTTGACGACCTGCCGCTTGACGATCGCGGGATCGATCCGGTGCAGCGTCTCGGTATCGGCGAGGCCCGAGCCGGCGGGTGCGGCATGGTCGATCACGACATAGGTGCCGCCGGGCTTGAGCGCCTTGAACACCGCCGCGTTGAATGCGCTCAGCGCCGCCTCGCCGCCACCCTTGTTGGCGATGTCGTGATAATTCTCGACCGTCCAGACGAGATCGACCGGCTTCGCCACGGTGATGATCGCGGGATCGACCGCCGCCGTCACATTGGCGAGGCCGCGTGCCTGCAGCGCCGCGACGCTCTTGGCGCCATAGGCCCCAGCGGCATTGGGCCACAGCGCGTAGACATGGCCCTGCGGCCCGACGATGCCGGTGAAGATGCGCGTCCAATAGCCGCCGCCCGGCAGCAGATCGACGACCTGTTGCCCCGCCTTGACGCCAGCGAACGCGAGCACCTCGGCAGGCTTGCGGCGTGCGTCGTCGACCTGCTGGTCGGCACGCGCGGGATCGGCGAGCGCCTTCTGGATCGCGGGCGTTACCGCCGGTGCGGCGAGGATCGCGCCCGGAACGACGAGCGCGGCGACGGCGGCGATAGCAAGGTAACGCATCGGATGATCCTCTCGTGGATTTCGCCCGCACTCTACTGCCGCCGTGCGACTCCGCAATGACCTCAAACGTCGAGATTGGCGACGTTGAGCGCATTCTCCTGAATGAACTCGCGGCGCGGCTCGACGACATCGCCCATCAACCGCGTGAAAATCTCGTCGGCGACATCGACCTGCTCGACCTCGACGCGCAGCATCGAGCGATTCTGCGGGTCAAGCGTGGTTTCCCACAATTGCTCCGGGTTCATCTCGCCGAGACCCTTGTAGCGCTGGATCGACAAGCCCTTGCGGCCCGCCGCAAGGATCGCTTCGAGCAGTTGCGAGGGCCGGGCGACCATCGACTCACCCTTGCCGATCGCGATCGGCGCGGCTTCTGCGTCAGGGTCCGCATCGGTTTCGGGCGCCGGCTCGGCCTCGGCAGCGGCGACCGCAGCGCGTGACGGAACGAGCCGCGCGGTGCGGGCGTAATCTTCCGCGTGTTCGCTCGCCAGAGCGTGCAGCTTGCGCGCTTCGGCCGAGACGAGGAATGCCGCCTCGAGGATGTGATGGTCGGTCACGCCGCGCCACCACCGCTTGAAGTGAATGCCGCCTTCCTCGCTGACTTCGGCCGACCAGCGCGCCTCGGGATCACCGGCATCGAGCGCCGCGACGACATCCTCGACCCGCGCCGCCCGCGTAGGGACATCGAGCGAGGGTTCGAGCGCGCCGACCAACGCCAGCGCCTCGACGATGGTCGCATCATAACGGCGCGGCACGTAGCGCATCAGCGTCCGCATCCGCCGAGCATGATCGACCAGGCTGCGCAGATCGGCGCCCGAGCGCGTACCGCCGGCGGCACCTTCCAGCACGGTCGAAGCGACACCGTTCTCGACGAGATATTCGTCGAGCGCGGGATCGTCCTTGAGATACACTTCCGATCGCCCGCGCGTCGCTTTGTAGAGCGGCGGCTGCGCGATGTAGAGATGCCCGGCATCGATGATCTTCGACATGTGCCGGTAGAAGAACGTCAGCAGCAGCGTGCGGATATGGGCGCCGTCGACGTCGGCGTCGGTCATGATGACGATCTTGTGATAGCGCAGCTTGTCGAGGTTGAACTCGTCGAGGATGCCGGTGCCCATCGCCTGGATGAGCGTGCCAATCTCGCGGCTCGAAATCATCCGGTCGAAGCGCGCGCGCTCGACGTTGAGAATCTTGCCGCGCAACGGGAGGATCGCCTGGAAGTGGCGATCACGGCCCTGCTTGGCCGAACCGCCCGCCGAATCGCCCTCGACGAGGAACAGTTCGGACTTGGCGGGATCACGCTCCTGGCAGTCGGCGAGCTTGCCGGGCAGCGAGGCGATATCCATCACGCCCTTGCGCCGGGTCAGCTCACGCGCCTTCTTGGCGGCTTCGCGCGCGGCGGCGGCGTCGATGATCTTGGCGACGATCGCCTTGCCGTGCGCGGGATTCTCTTCGAGCCACTCGACGAGCTTGTCGGCCATCAGCGATTCGAGCGGCTGGCGCACTTCGGACGAGACCAATTTGTCCTTGGTCTGCGACGAGAATTTGGGATCGGGCAGCTTGACCGAGACGATCGCGGTGAGCCCTTCGCGCATATCGTCGCCGGTGAGCGTCACCTTCTCCTTCTTCAACAGGCCCGACTTCTCGGCATAATTGTTGAGCGTGCGCGTCAGCGCGGCGCGGAACGCGGCGAGATGGGTGCCGCCATCGCGCTGCGGGATGTTGTTGGTGAAGGCGAGGACGTTCTCGTAATAGCTGTCGTTCCACTCGAGCGCGACGTCGATCGTCACATCGTCGCGGGTGCCCGAGATCGCCACCGGATCGGGCATCAGCGGCTGCTTGTTGCGATCGAGATACTTCACGAACGCGGCGATGCCGCCCTCGTAGAACAGCTCGACCGTCTTGACGTCCTCATGCCGCGCATCGTTGAGGAACAGCCGCACGCCGGAGTTGAGAAAGGCGAGTTCGCGGTAGCGGTGTTCGAGCTTGTCGAAGTCGAAATCGGTGATCTTGAAGGTGGCGGGCGACGGGAAGAAGGTGACCTTGGTGCCCTTCTTGCCATGCGCGTCCCCAACCACCTTCAGCGGCGCGACCGCGTCGCCGAACGCGAAGCGCATGTAGTGTTCCTGCCCGTCGCGCCAGATCGTCAGATCGAGCCATTCGGACAAAGCGTTGACCACCGACACGCCGACGCCGTGCAGACCGCCCGAGACCTTATAGGCGTTGTCGTCCGAGGTGTTCTCGAACTTCCCGCCGGCGTGGAGCTGAGTCATGATGACCTCAGCCGCCGAGACGCCTTCCTCGGTATGGATGCCGGTCGGGATGCCGCGACCGTTGTCCTCGACCGAGACCGAGCCGTCGGCGTTGAGCGTGATGTCGATCCGGTCGCAATGCCCGGCGAGCGCCTCGTCGATCGCGTTGTCGGACACTTCGAACACCATATGGTGCAGGCCGGAGCCATCGTCGGTGTCGCCGATATACATGCCGGGGCGCTTGCGAACGGCGTCGAGGCCCTTGAGCACCTTGATCGAATCGGCGCCATATTCGTTGGGATTGGATGGCTGGCCGGAAGCTGCGGGAGTGGGTGTCGTCATAGCGAGCATATAGGGATTCGCGCCCGCAAACGGAAGCGAAATGGCGATTCGTTGGCAGCGGTCAGCCGAGAAGGTGGGCGACCTCGGCAAAGTCGGATGCGAGTGCCTGCACGCCGAGCGCGCGCAACCGGTCTGCGTGGTCGGGCGAACAGTGGCTACCGCCGCAGAAACCGATCACGAACGCGCCCGACGCGACCGCCCCGGTCGCACCGACGATCGAATCCTCGAGGATGGCGGCGCGGGTGATGTCGATCCCGATCGCCTCGGCGGCATGAAGGTAGAGATCGGGGGCGGGCTTGCCGCGCGTGACATGCTCCTTGCCCGAATAAAGGTGATCGCCGAACACGTCGCGCAGGCCGATATGGTCGAGATGGCGCGCGATCCACGCGGTCGAACTCGACGAGGCGATCGCCTTGGGAAGATCGTCCGGCAGCGAACGGACGAAGGCAACCGCGCCGGCGACCGCATCGATGCCCGCCGCCATCACGCGCGCATCCTCGATGCGGCGCGCGGCGTGGAAATCCTCGCCGAGTGGCTGGCCGATGTGGCTTTCGATCGCGTCGATGAAGCTGCGGCCCGACAGCCCCATGAAGCGCGCCATCGCCTCCTCGCGCGAAACCGGATGGCCGATCCCGTTGAGATAGTCGGCGAGATGCGCGTTGCCGAGCGCCTCGCTCTCGATCAGCACGCCATCAAAATCGAAGATCAGCCCCGCGAATGTCATGCGCGCGCGCCGAACAGCGCGCTGCCGACGCGGACATGCGTCGCGCCGAGCGTGACGGCAGTTTCGAAATCCGCCGACATGCCCATGCTCAGCCCGGTGATATCGTGATCGCGCGCGAGCTTGGCGAGCAGCGCGAAATAGGGCGCCGGTTCGACCTCGGCAGGCGGCACCGCCATCAACCCCGCAACCGGCAGATCGGCCGCGCGCGCCGCAGCGAGCAACGCGGGCAGATCGGCGACCGCGCAGCCACCCTTTTGCGGCTCGTCGCCGATGTTGACCTGGAGGAAGCAATCGGGCCGTTTGCCCTGCCGGTCCATCGCCTTGGCGAGCGCGGTGATGAGCGACGCGCGATCGACCGAATGGATCGCATCGAACAACGCGACCGCGTCCTCGGCCTTGTTCGACTGGAGCTGGCCGACGAGGTGAAGCGTCACGTCGGGCCAGCGCGTGCGCAACTCCGGCCATTTCGCCTCCGCCTCCTGCACGCGATTCTCGCCGAACACGCGCTGGCCGGCGGCGAGCAAAGGTTCGATCGCGTCGGCAGGGTGCGTCTTGGAGACCGCGATCAGCGTGACCTCGGCAGGTTCGCGGCGCGCGAGGCGCGCGCTGTGGTCGATCGCCGCGTGGATGGCGGCAAGGGCTTGGGCGGGATCGTCGGAAGGCATCGACGGCGCTATAGGCTGCGAAATGCCGCCCCGCCACCCAGTCCCGACGCTCTGGCTGATGACCGATGAACGGCTCGGCGATGGCTTATGGGAAGCGGTCGCGCGCCTGCCGCGCGGCGGGGGAATCGTGTTCCGCCACTATGCCACGCCGCTGCCCGAGCGCCGCGCGCTTTTCGCCCGGCTGGCGCGGATCGCGCGACGGCGCGGGTTGGTGCTGCTGCGCGCCGGCGGCGTGCGGTTGGCGCGGCACGAAAGCGGCGTGCATAATGGCCGCGCGCAGAATCTCGCGACCCGGTCCGCGCAGAATCTCGCGACCCGGTCCGCGCAGAATCTCGCGACCCGGTCCGCGCACAATCGGCGCGAGGCGGTGGCTGCCCGGCGTGCAGGCGCGGCGGCGATCTTCGTCTCACCCGTTTTCACGACACGCTCGCACCCCGGCGCGCCGACGCTCGGGCCGCTACGGGCTGCCGCGATCGGGCGTGGACTCGGCGTGCCCGTGATCGCGCTTGGCGGCATGGACGCACGCCGGTTCAAACGGCTGCGCGCACTCGGCTTTCACGGCTGGGCCGCGATCGATGCGTGGACTTTCTAGCGAGGAGAGCTTCGGAACAGCGCCGCTCAGAAGCGGAAGGCGGTGCCGATATAGACAGCTTGGCTGTCATGCCGATCGACTGTGAGATCGGACAGCCGATCGCTACGCTCGGTCTTGTAGCGCATGCCAGCGGTGACATCGAGATTGCGGGTCAGCCGGTATGAACCGCCGACATCGACCGAATAGACCGGCGCTTCCTCGATCAGCTTCGGTCCGCCCGGCAAGGCACGATCCGTACCAGCCTTTACTTGACCACTGAAACGCTTGCCCGAATAGCTCACGCCGACATCCGCCGTTTCGCGGCTGCCCGGCATGCCGGCGAGATCGACCTTGGCCATGTCACCCGACAAAGCGAACCGCCGCCAGCCGACCGCGACGCCGAGATTATACGCGATCGGCGCCAACGCCACGGTGTTGACTGCGCCATCGCCAGCACGATCCGCCGTCACCGCGCCGCGCACCGAGCGCGCCTGTACAGCGACCGTTACCGCACGACTGCCGCCGCGGCGCGAATCAGCAGGGGTGAAACGGAAGCCCGAAGGATCGAGACCGCCCCGCGCGAAGATCGCTGCCAGCCGGGGATCAGCCGAGGCTGGGGTGAACCCGCCAATGCCGTGGAACGCGGGGATCGCGCTGCGCGCGACACGCGCCTTGGCATCATCCGATGCACCGATTGCGGGTGCCGCGACGAGACCGGCGGCGACAAGCACCCCCAACCCAATCCCGGACAGCAGCCGAATCGAAATCACCGGAAAAATCCCCGTCGTCCCTGCAAGCGCGGCCCCACGCCACGCTGTTCTTATCAGTTATAACGCGCCTATCACGATTCCAGTCCGGCCTGCCACTATCTTGACTCAATTTATCCGCCATGTGGCAGCGGGGACACAGCAGGAAGCCGGCGCGCGGCTTGCGGCTGGCCCGGCATAATCTATAGAGACACTCTCCTTCATGACCACGCTCAGGAAACCGCCCATGTCCCGCCCGTTGCGCACCGCGATCGTGGTCTCGCTGCTTCTGTCGTCCGCCGCGTGCGCCCATAAGGGTAGCCATCCCAAATCGGCTGCGCTCGCACCCTCCAAGATCACGACGATCGGCGTCAACGCCTATCTGTGGCGCGCGACGCTCGACACGTTGAGCTTCATGCCGCTGGTCCAGACCGATTCCAACGGCGGCGTGATCGTCACCGACTGGTACGTCAATCCAGCCGCGCCGACCGAGCGGATGAAGGTGACGGTGACGATCCTCGATCAGGACCTGCGCGCCGATGGCCTACGCGTCGCGGCGCTGCGCGAGGTCAACCAGAACGGGCAATGGGTCGATTCGCCAGTGCAGGCGGCGACCGTGCAGAAGCTCGAAGACATCATCCTCACCCGCGCGCGCGATCTGCGCCGCGCCGCCATGGTGAACTAAGCGCGCGAGTTTCCGCGCAGGAGTAAAAACGCACAATGTCTCGCTTCAACAGCCTGAAGTCGGATGCGGCATGGCAGGCGGTGTGGGACGAGCGCCGCACCTTCGCTGCCAACGATGCGACGGCGAAGCCGCGCACCTATGTTCTTGAGATGTTCCCCTACCCGTCGGGGAAGATTCACATGGGGCACGTCCGCAACTACACGATGGGCGACGTGCTGGCGCGGTTCCGCCGGATGACCGGGCATGAGGTGCTGCACCCGATGGGGTGGGACGCGTTCGGCATGCCCGCCGAGAATGCGGCGATGGAAAAGCACGTCCATCCCGGCGGCTGGACGCGCGAGAACATCGCGACGATGAAGGCGCAGTTGAAGCGGCTCGGCTTCGCGCTCGATTGGACGCGCGAATTCGCCACCTGCGACCCTGAATATTATGGTCAGGAACAGGCGCTGTTCCTCGACCTGTTCTCGCACGGCCTTGTTTACCGCAAGGAATCGTCGGTCAATTGGGACCCGGTCGACATGACCGTGCTCGCCAACGAACAGGTGATCGACGGGCGCGGCTGGCGTTCGGGCGCCCTGGTCGAGCGGCGCAAGCTGAGCCAGTGGTTCCTCAAGATCACCGATTTCGCGGACGAACTGCTCGAAGGTCTCGATGGCCTTGAACACTGGCCCGACAAGGTCAAGCTGATGCAGGAAAACTGGATCGGCAAAAGCCAGGGGCTACGTTTCACGTGGAACACTAGCGACGACGAGCAGGTTGAGGTGTTCACCACCCGCCCCGACACGATCTTCGGCGCGAGCTTCGTCGCCGTCGCCGCCGATCATCCGATCGCGCAGAAGCTTGCGGTCGGAAACCCCGATGTCACAGCGTTCATCGAGCGCTGCAAGCAAGGTGGCACCACTGCCGCCGAGCTGGAGACGCAGGAGAAGCTCGGGCTGTTCACCGGGCTGACCGCGACGCATCCCTTCGATCCGGCATGGCAGGTGCCCGTCTACATCGCCAATTTCGTGCTGATGGAATACGGCACTGGCGCGGTGTTCGGCGTGCCCGCGCATGACCAGCGCGATCTCGACTTCGCGCGCAAATACGATCTGCCCGTGCGTCGCGTCGTATCGGACGGTGAGACCACCGATCCCGTCTTCGCCGGCAACGAAGCCTATACCGGCCCCGGCACTTTGGTGAACTCGCAGTTCCTCGACGGCATGGATATCGAGGACGCCAAGCGCGCCGTCATCGAGCGCGCCGAGCAAGGCGGCTGGGGCACAGGCTCGACCGTGTTCCGCCTGCGCGACTGGGGCGTTAGCCGCCAGCGTTATTGGGGTACGCCAATCCCGATCATCCACTGCGACGCCTGCGGCGCGGTGCCGGTGCCACGCGAGCAATTGCCGGTGGTGCTGCCCGAGGATGTCAGTTTCGACATTCCCGGCAATCCGCTCGATCGTCATCCTAACTGGAAGCACGTCCCCTGCCCTGCCTGCGGTGGCGAGGCGCGGCGCGAGACCGATACGCTCGATACGTTCGTTGATTCGTCCTGGTACTTCATCCGCTTCGCCAGCCAGCCGGGCGACAAACCGTTCGACCGCGTGGCGGCCGAGCAATGGCTGCCGGTCGCGCAATATATCGGCGGGGTCGAGCATGCGATCCTCCACCTGCTGTACGCGCGCTTCTGGACACGCGCGCTCAAGCACATCGGCATGCTCGACATCGCCGAGCCATTCGCCGGGCTGTTCACGCAAGGCATGGTCACGCACGCAAGCTACTACCAGCGCCCGCACGAGCATGAGCGGCCAATCTATTTCGAACCCTCGGCGATCTCGCGCCGCGCCGATGGCACCGCCTTCGTCACCGACACCGGCGAGGACGTGATCGTCGGTCGTGTCGAGAAGATGTCGAAATCGAAGAAGAACACCGTCGATCCGACCGAGATCGTCGATCAATATGGCGCCGACGCGGTGCGCTGGTTCGTCCTCTCGGATTCGCCGCCCGAGCGCGATCTCGAATGGAGCGAAGCGGGTATCGAAGGCTCATGGCGTTTTGTGCAGCGCGTGTGGCGGTTGTTCGATGGCCTCGCCGACGCAGCAGACGCTACCGGCAGCGACACCCCGCTCGACCGCAAGCTACATCAGACGATTGCAGGCATCGCCGCCGACATCGAAGCGCTCGCCTTCAACAAGGCGGTCGCCAAGCTGTACGAACTGGTCAACGCGATCGAGCGCGCCGCGCCATCCACCTCACGCAACGCGGCAGTCCGCGCGCTGATGCGGCTGGTCGCGCCGATGGCACCGCATCTGGCGGAGGAAGCCTGGGCGGTCGATGGCGGCGAAGGGCTGATCGCCGACGCGGCCTGGCCCGAGGTCGATCCGGCGCTGCTGGTCGAGGACGAAGTGACGATCGCCGTGCAGGTCAACGGCAAGCTGCGCGACACGTTGATCGTCGCCAAGGGCGCCGACAAGGCCGCGTTGGAGGCAATGGCGCGCGGATCGGACAAGGTGATCGCCTTCCTGGACGGCAAGGAACCCAAGAAGGTCATCGTCGTTCCCGATCGCCTCGTGAACCTCGTCGCATGAAGCGGCTTGGCATCCTCCTGCTCGCTTTGGCCCTGCCCGGCTGCGGGCTGCACCCGCTCTATTCAGGGGGCAGCAATGGCGCGGTCGCGACGATGCTGACTCGCGTCGAGGTCGCACCGATCGATGGCAAGGCGGGCTGGCTGATGGGCAATGCCCTGCGCGACAAGCTCGCCGCGCAGCGCGAGGCGCCGCTGTACCGGCTTGAGGTGCGGCTCGACGACAAGATCATCGGCCTCGGCGTGCGCAGTGACGACAGCGTCACACGCGAACGCCGCACCCTGCGCGCGCGCTATCAACTTGTCGAACTGGCCCACGGCACGGTGGTGCTTGATGCAGCCGCTGGATCGGATGCCGGTATCGACGTGGTCAGCTCCGACTATGCGACGATCGCCGCCGAGAATACCGCGCTCGAAAACCTGTCGGAGATCGTCGCCGACCAGATCGTCTCGCGCGTCGCGCTCTATGCCGAACACGCGCCTGCATCCGAGCCGTGAAGGCCAACGCCAACCAGATCCGCATCGCGATCGACGCGGCCAGCCCTGATGTCCGTTTGTACCTGTTTCATGGCCCCGACGAATCGGGCGCACGCGAACTGGCGGCGCGAGTCGGCCGTGCGCTTGGCCCGGACGCCGAGCGGATCGACCTCGAACCCGCGCAACTGCGCAGCAATCCCGGCCTGCTCGCCGACGAAGCTGCGGCGCTGTCGCTGTTCGGGGGCGCACGGCATATTCGCGTATCCGGCGCGGGCGAGGAATCGCTCGAAGCGCTGACGTTGCTGCTCGACGCCGATCGCACCGGCAACCCGGTGGTCGTGATCGCGCCGTCGCTCAAGGCGACTGCCAAGGTCGTCAAACTCGCGCTCGGCCACCCGCGCGCGATGTGCCTCGCCTGCTATTTGCCCGAGGGCGGCGATGCTGACCGGCTCGCGACCGCGATCGCGCGCGAACAGGGCTTGCGCACCACCGGCGGCACGGCGGCACGGCTCGCTGCCGCCAGCGGCGGAGACCGGGCGGTGATGACTCGCGAGCTGGAGAAACTAGCGCTCTATCTCGACGCTGCGCCTGAGCGACCGCGTGAACTCGATGACGCCGCGCTCGATGCGGTCGGTGCCGATCTCGGCGATAGCGAGATGTCGCGCGCGATCGACGCGGCGCTCGATGGCAGCCCTGATATCCTTGCCGACGAGCTTGCTCAACTCGCCGAAGCCAGCGTTTCCCCGATCCCGGTATTGCGCCAACTTACACGACGGCTGATCGCGCTCGCCGACATGCAAGCCGAACTCGACGCCGGCGCCGACCCCAAGGCGGTGATCGAACGCGTGTTCTTTCGCGAGCGCGCCAGCACCTCGCGCGCGCTGCGGCTGTGGGATTTGAACCGAATCAACGACGCGATTAAACGCATCCGTCAGGCCGAGCGCGCGATCATGGCGCCACAGAACCCCGGCAATGTCGTCGCCGACGCCGCCATCATCGTGCTGGCACGTATGGCGGCGCGCCAGCGCTAAGCGTCAGATTCGCTCGCCGCTCAAGCGCTGGCAAAGCATGTCGAGCTGGTCGAGCGTCGAGAAGCCGAGTGTCAGCGCCCCGCCCTTCGCCCCGTAAGCGATCCGCACCGACAGCCCGAGCAGATCGGCGAGCTGGTGTTCGAGCGCGCTCAGGTCCGCGTCCTTCTCACCACTGCCATGCCCGCGCACCCGCGCGGTCTCCGGCTTGACGGTGCGGGCAAGCTTCTCGGTCTCGCGAACAGACAGACCCTTGGCGACGACCTGATCCGCCAGCGTTTCGACATCGGGCGCACCGATCAGCGCACGCGCGTGCCCCATGCTGATCGCACCTTCGACGACACGGTCCTGCACTGGCTTGGGCAAATCGAGCAGCCGCAACAGATTCGAGATGTGGCTGCGCGACTTATGAACGATCTTGCCGAGTGCTTCCTGCGTATGGCCGAAGTCGCTGAGCAGCCGCTGATAGGCTTCCGCCTCTTCGATCGCGTTGAGATCTTGCCGCTGGATGTTCTCAATCAGCGCGACTTCAAGCGTCTCGGTATCGCTGAAATCCCGGACGATCACCGGCACTTCATGCAGCCGCGCGCGCTGGGCGGCACGCCAGCGGCGCTCCCCGGCAACGATCTGGTAGCCGGTGCCGTGCGGCCGCACCACGATCGGCTGGATCACGCCACGCGCGGCGATCGACTCCGCGAGCTCGTCCAGCGCTTCCTCGCGGAAGTGACGGCGCGGCTGACCTGGATGCGGCGTGATCGACCCGACTGGAAGAAACCGTACGCCCTGGGAGACCGGCTCGTTGCCACCCACCGGCTGCTCACGCGCGATATCGCCCATCAAGGCGCCGAGACCGCGTCCTAGTCCCGAACGGCCTTTTGGGCGTGCAATCGGAGTCGTGGCATCACTCATGCGGCAACCTTGGTGGTGCGTTCCGGCGACGTATCGGGCAGGCGCGTAATCAGCTCGCGGGCGAGCGCGATATAGGCTTCCGAGCCAGAACAGCGGAAATCATAGATCAACGCCGGCAACCCGTGACTGGGGGCTTCCGACAGCCGAACGTTGCGCGGAATCACCGTCTCGAACACCACGCGGCCGAGCACGGCGCGGACGTCGGCGGAGACCTGTTCGGTCAGCCGGTTGCGGCGATCGTACATCGTCAGCGCTACGCCGATGATCGACAGGCCGGGATTGAACCGCTCACGAATCCGCTCGACGGTGTTGAGCAACTGGCTTAGCCCCTCCAGCGCGAAAAATTCGCATTGTAGGGGCACCAGTAAGGAGTTCGACGCAACCATCGCGTTGAGCGTCAGCAGCCCGAGCGACGGCGGACAATCGATCAGCACGACGTCCCAATGCTGGTCCGAGCGTTGGATCGCACGGCTGAGCCGGTGCGTGCGCTCTTCATATTCGACCAGTTCGATTTCCGCACCCGACAGATCGACCGTCGCCGGCACGATATCGAGGCCGGGTACGCACGTACCGATCACGGCGCTCGCCAGCGGCATCTCGCCGAGCAGCACGTCGTAGATCGAGCGCTCGCGATCGTTGCGGCCGACGCCGAGACCCGTCGAGGCGTTGCCCTGCGGATCGATGTCGATCAACAGCACGCGCAGCCCCGTGGCGGCGAGCGCCGTGCCGAGATTGATCGCGGTCGTGGTCTTCCCGACCCCGCCCTTCTGGTTGGCGACCGTTATGACTTGCATCGACGTGCCACTCCCCGCGCTACCACGATCAGCGATTCCTTATTCGTGAGGCTATGTTCCACGTGAAACGCACCATGCCATGCACGCTTGGCGATTGCCACCTCATCCCGCGCCGACTGCCCTTTTGGGAGGAGCCATAGCGCGTCTTTCGACGCCAAGTTCGCCGCGCCAGCAAACAACAGATCCAGCGGAGCGACAGCACGGGCGGATATCACGGCTACTGCGGCAACGTCCAAAGCTTCGACTTTTCCGGCGAAGACCGTAACACGTTCGCTTACGCCCAGTGCGTCAGCCGCTGCTTCCAGAAACGCGACGCGGCGCTTGCGGGGTTCGGCCAGCGTCACTGTGCGCTCGGTCAGCGCCGCCACCACCAAACCCGGAAATCCCGCACCGCTGCCGATATCGAGCCAGGCGCCACCAGCAGAGTCGGCCATCGGAATGAGTTGGGCCGAATCGACGACATGCCGTGACCAGATTTCCGCGATGGTCGACCGCGCGATCAGATTCTGCTGCTCCGACTCCGCGACAACGAGATCAACGAATCGCTCCATTCGCGCCATACCATCGGCGCCAAACCGAACGGCGATCCAGTCGCGGGCTTCGTCCTCGGTCATGCCGCGCGCCGCCGGGCATGCAACAGGATCGCGGCGAGCGCTGCCGGTGTGATCCCGCGCAAACGGCCTGCCTGCCCTAATGTCGTTGGCCGTGCCGTACTCAGTCGCTCGACCATTTCGGCGGACAGGCCCGGGATCGCGGCAAAGTCGAGATCGGCCGCCAGCGCGATAGCATCGTTGCCACGCACCATCGCGATCTCTGCCTCCTGCCGGAGCAGATACGGCGCATAGCGGACGTCCTCGACGATCTCCGCGAGCAAGGCCGGGTCGGCCTCTCTCGCCAAATCAGGAGCGACCTGCGCAACCGTGACCCCCGCAAGCCGCAGCCACTCTGAGCCGGGCCGGCGATGTGGCCCCGGTGCGATCGGCGCACTGCGGGCGATCAGGTCGGCGGGAGAAAGCGGTTGCTCAAGCACCGCTTCGATCTCCGCTCGCGCTTTGCCGCGCTGCGCAAGACGCTCGCGGCGGACCTCGCCAAGACACCCCGCAGCCTCCGCGATTGGCCCGAGCCGCGTCTCGGCATTGTCGGCACGCAAGCGCAACCGGTACTCCGCGCGCGCCGTCAGCATCCGATATGGCTCGGTGACGCCTTGCAGCACGAGATCGTCGATCATCACGCCAAGGTAGCTGCTCGCGCGATCAAGGATCACCGGCGCGATACCCAGCGCATGTGCCGCCGCGTTGAGACCAGCGATCAGCCCCTGCCCCGCCGCTTCTTCATAGCCGGTCGTACCGTTGATCTGTCCGCAGCAAAACAGACCCGGGATCGCGCGGAGTTCGAGCGTCGCATTGAGCGCGCGCGGATCGATATGGTCGTATTCGACTGCGTAACCCGGCGTCAGGATGCGCGTACGCTCCAGGCCTGGGATCGAGGCGACCAGGGCTTCCTGGACATCGACCGGCAACGAGGTCGAAATGCCATTGGGGTAAACGACGTGATCGTCCAGTCCCTCCGGTTCGAGGAAAATCTGGTGGCCGTCGCGGTCGCCGAAGCGATGGATCTTGTCTTCGATCGACGGACAATAGCGCGGTCCCATCCCGGCGATCGCGCCACCGAACAGCGGTGATCGGTCGAGGCCGGCGCGAATGATCGCGTGCGTTGCCTCGGTGGTGCGGGTGATCGCGCAATGCACCTGCGGCAACGTGCGCGCAGATGTCAGCGGCGACATCGTCCAGGGATCGGTGTCGCTCGGCTGCTCATCGAGCCGCGTCCAGTCAATCGTGCGGCCATCGAGCCGGGGCGGCGTGCCGGTCTTCAACCGCGCCATCGGCAAGCCTGCGCTGCGAAGCTGCTCCGCGAGGACGCTTGCCGCCGCCTCACCGACCCGACCACCAACCTCGCGTTCCTCGCCGCGGAAAATGCGCCCGCCCAGGAACGTACCGGTTGCCAGCACCACGGAGCGCGCGCTGAACTCGCGGCCATCCGCCAACGTGATTCCCGTGACGCGACCCGCCGTCATGTTGAGCGCCGCAGCCTCGCCGACGACATTTGTAAGGTTCGCTTGCTGCGCCAACATCGCCTGGATCGCGGCAGCGTAGCGACGGCGATCGGCCTGCACACGCGGCCCCTGCACAGCCAGCCCCTTGCTGCGGTTGAGCATGCGGTAGTGGATGCCGGCCGCATCGGTAGCACGCGCGATCAGGCCGTCAAAGGCATCGACCTCACGGACGAGATGCCCCTTGCCGAGACCACCGATCGCCGGGTTGCACGACATCGCACCAATCTTGGTGGGATCGAAGCTCACCAACGCTGTCCGGGCGCCGCGCCGCGCGGCCGCAGCCGCAGCCTCGGTGCCGGCGTGGCCGCCGCCGATCACGATGACATCGAACTGGTTCATGTGTTTCCGCTATGCTCGCTGAGACGCCAAGTCAAAGCGTTCCACGTGGAACACTCACTTGCCGATGCAGAACCGCCCGAACAATGCGTCGAGTACGGCCTCGACATTGGCGCGTCCGGTAATGCTATCGAATACGGCGCGCGCGCTTCTGATCGCCTCCGCGCGGAGGAGAATGTCAGGTTCAGCAGATCCGATCCGCAAGATCGCCTCCGCACTGGCCAGAAGCGCGCGTTGGCGCGCGTTGATCGCCATTTCGTCCGGCGCCGATCCGAACGCATTAGCCCGCGCTTCCAGCCGGGACCACAAGGGTTCAATCCCCTCGCCGCTTGCTGCGGAGATGGCAAGCTCGGGACCAGGCGGTAAGGACGTTCGGCCCGGCACGTCGCACCGCGCATGCACCCAAAATGCACCTGCATAGGCGGGTGGCGAGTCGTCCAGCCACAGCAGGATATCGCTCGCGGTGATCGCATCGATCGCGCGACCGATACCGATCTGCTCGATCTCGTCGGCCCCCTCATCGCGCAAGCCAGCAGTGTCCGTGAAGACATAGGCGATTCCCGATCGCATCACCGGCACTTCGATCCGGTCGCGAGTCGTGCCAGCCGTGGGCGAGACGATCGCCACGTCACGCCCGGCCAGCCGATTGATAAGCGTCGACTTGCCGCTGTTGGGCGGTCCTGCAATCACCACGCGCACGCCGTCGCGAAGCCGCTCGACTGACGGAGCGGCGACGAGCGTGCCGATCTCGTTCGCCAGAGCCGCCAGCGCGGCGCCCGACTGCGCGGTGACGGCCTCGGGTACGTCGTCTTCGTCAGAGAAATCGAGCGCCGCTTCGATCCCGGCAGCGACATCGACGAGGCGGTCGTTCCACCGCTCGATCTGCTGGCGGAGTCCCCCTTCCGACAGGCGCAACGCGGCACGGCGCTGATGCTCGGTCTCCGCCGCAAGCAGATCGCCCAGCCCTTCTGCCTCGGTCAAATCGATACGGCCATGTTCAAGCGCGCGGCGCGTGAACTCGCCAGCCTCGGCTGGTCGCAGCCCGTCGATCGCGCCGAGCGCGGCTTCGAGCGCGCGTTGCGTGGCGCGGCCACCGTGAACGTGTAGTTCGACGATATCTTCGCCGGTCGCACTGTTCGGGCCAGGAAACACCAGCACCAGCCCGCGATCGAGCAGCATGCCGCTGGCCGGATCACGCAGCGCACGCAGGCCGGCGACGCGCGGCTCGGGCAACGTCCCGCACAGCGACCGCGCCGCCGCAAACGCCCCTGCCCCGCTGAGCCGCAGGATCGAAATCGCCGCCGGCGCCGCACCGCTCGAAACGGCGAAGATCGTGTCCACGGCTATTTCGACGTCGAGGTCTCGAACATCTTGCGCCAGAAACTCATGCCGGCATCGCCGACGGGTGCCCAGCTCCGCATCATGTTCTCGACCACTTCGCTCGAAACATTGCCGTCCATCGAGTTGGTCAGCATCTCGATATATTTTTCATGCACCGGCGTGAAATCGGGCAGGCCCATCACGCGACGCGCCTCTTCCGGGGTGCATTCGACCTCGACATTGATCTTCATCGGGCGTTCCTCCGCTTGAGCGCCGGAATTGAACGCTCCATAGTCCGTACATGTATGCGCGTGACTTTGCCCTGATCGCAACGCCCATCGGCATGGTGCGGCTGCGTGGTGATAAGGAACGGCTCGATGCCATCACGATCGAACCGGATGTGCAGCCCGAGGTTGCCGGTGCGGGTGCGCTGGCCGAGGGTGCCGCACAGATCTCCGCCTATTTCGCGCGTCGGCTGATGGTGTTCGATCTGCCGTTGCGGCCCTTGGCCAGCCCGCGCGGCATGGCGATGCGCGACGCGATGGTTGCGATCGGCTTTGGCCAGACGCGCAGTTACGGGGCGCTGGCGCGGTCGATCGGGTCTGGCGCGCGGGCGATCGGTCAGGCGTGCGCGCGCAATTCGCTGCCGATCGTGGTGCCATGCCACCGCGTGACCAATGCCGATGGGTCGCTTGGGGCGTATTCCGCAGGCGATGGGCCGGTGACCAAGCGATGGTTGCTCGATCATGAGCAGGGGCGGCTTATTTAGCAGCGTCGCGGGCAAAGCCCGCGTCGTCGGTCGGGACTGAAGTCCCGCCGGCCGAGCCGATGCGAGTCCCGCGCCAGCTTGGCGCGGGCCGCATCCGGCTATTGATTCATGCTGTCGAAAAAATCTTCGTTGGTCTTCGAATTCTTCATCTTGTCGAGCAGGAATTCCATCGAATCGATCGTGCCCATCTGCATGAGGATGCGGCGCAGCACCCACATCTTGGACAGCTTGCTCTGATCGACCAGCAGCTCTTCCTTGCGCGTGCCGGACTTGCCGACGTCGAGCGCCGGGAAGATACGCTTGTCGGCAACCTTGCGATCGAGCACGATTTCCGAGTTACCCGTGCCCTTGAATTCTTCAAAGATCACTTCATCCATGCGGCTGCCGGTGTCGATCAGCGCGGTCGCGATGATCGAGAGCGAACCGCCCTCCTCGATGTTACGCGCCGCACCGAAGAAGCGCTTCGGCCGCTGGAGCGCATTGGCGTCGACACCGCCGGTCAGCACCTTGCCCGACGACGGCACGACGGTGTTGTAGGCACGACCGAGGCGGGTGATCGAATCGAGCAGGATCACCACGTCCTTCTTGTGCTCGACGAGGCGCTTGGCCTTCTCGATCACCATCTCGGCGACCTGGACGTGGCGCGTTGCCGGCTCGTCGAAGGTCGAGGAAACGACCTCACCCTTCACCGAACGCTGCATGTCGGTGACTTCCTCGGGCCGCTCGTCGATCAGCAGCACGATCAGGAACACCTCGGGGTGATTGTCGGTGATCGCCTTGGCGATGTTCTGGAGCATCACCGTCTTGCCGACGCGGGGCGGCGCCACGATCAGCGTGCGCTGGCCCTTGCCCTGCGGCGAGATGATGTCGATGACGCGCGCCGACTTGTCCTTCATCGTCGGGTCGGACGGATCGAGCGTGAGCTTCTGCTCAGGATATAGCGGCGTAAGGTTGTCGAAATTGACGCGATGACGCACCGCATCGGGATCGTCGAAATTGACCGAGATGAGCTTGGTCAGCGCGAAATAGCGTTCGCCGTCCTTGGGCCCGCGGATCTCGGCTTCGACCGTGTCGCCGGTGCGCAGGCCGAACTTCCGCACCTGGTTGGGCGAAATGTAGATGTCGTCCGGCCCGGCGAGATAATTCGCCTCGGGGCTGCGCAGGAAGCCGAACCCGTCGGGCAGCACCTCGATCGTGCCCAGTCCCATGATCTGGTCGCCATTCTCGGCCTGCACCTTGAGGATCGCGAACATCAGATCCTGCTTGCGCAGCGTCGAGGCGCTCTCGATGCCGAGCGCTTCCGCCATCTCGACAAGTTCGGCGGGCTTTTTGTTTTTGAGGTCTTTGAGATGCATTGAGGGCGTCCGAAGCAAGATGTGCTGGGAAAGTGAGCGTCAGTCAGCGAAGGATACGCGACGAGGCTGGAGACAGGATGCCACACGACCGACGCCAGGACGGCGCCGCATGGTAACATTGATGGGACAGCTAGGTCCGGCTGGCGCGCAAGTCAAGTCAGAAGGGGCGCACGATCACCAGAATGACGATCAGCGTCACCAGCACCGCCGGCACTTCGTTGACCATCCGCAGCGTGCGCCCGCTGAGAGTCGCGCGGCCCTTGGCGAGCTTTCTGGCATAGCCGACCGCCCAGCCGTGATAGCCGCTCAGGACCACCACCAGCGCGAGCTTGGCATGCAGCCACGCCAACCCCGGCACACCGCTGAACAGGCCCGCGTTGGCCGCCAGCAGCAGCCCGAACAGCCATACCAGGATCATCGACGGCGTCAGGATGATCGAACGGATCTTGCCCTCGCGATCGGTCCAGCGCGCCGCCTCCTCGGGGTTGCCGAGCGCTTCCTGATGATAGACCAGATAGCGCGGCAGCATAAACAGGCCCGCCATCCAGAACACCACGAAGATGACATGCGCCGCCTTGACCCAGAGATAGGCGTTACCGAGGAAATTCATCGCGCTCTCCGCACCAGCGCCAGCAGGCGCTCGACGTTTTCGATGGGCGTGTCCTGCAGGATGCCATGCCCGAGGTTGAAGATATGGGGACGATCCGCGAACGCCTCAAGCACGTTTGCCACCGCGCCTTCCAGCGCCGCGCCGCCCGCGATCAACGCGAGCGGATCGAGATTGCCCTGCACCGGCAGATCGACCGGCAGGTTCGCCGCCGCCCAGCGCGGATCGACCGTCTCGTCGAGGCCGAGCGCATTGACCCCGGTTTCGCGCGCATAGGCTGGCAGCTTGCCGCCTGCGCCCTTGGGGAAGCCGATCACCGGGACGTTCGGGTGGCGCGCATGCAGCGCCGCGACGATCGCAGCATTGGGCGCGATCACCCAGCGTTCGAACTGCGCGGGGCTGAGCGAGCCTGCCCAACTGTCGAACAATTGCACCGCCTCAACCCCCGCTTCGATCTGGCGCGAGAGATAGTCGATCGTCGTCACCACGATCGCATCGATGATCTCGGCGAAGCGCAGCGGATCGGCATAAGCGAAACGGCGTGTCTCGCTCTGGTCGCGGCTGCCGTGCCCGGCGACCATATAGGTGGCGACCGTCCACGGGCTGCCCGCGAAGCCAAGGAACGTCGTCTCGGGCGGCAGCGCGGCGGCGACGTTGCGCACCGTGGCATAGACCGGATCGAGGAACGCCGGATTGGGCGTCAGCGCCGCCAGGGCATGATCGAGCAAGGGTGGCGCCAACGCAGGCCCCTCCCCCGCCCCGAAGCTGAGCGACTGGCCGAGTGCTGCCGGCACCATCAGGATATCGGAAAACAGGATCGCGCCATCAAAACCGAAGCGGCGGATCGGCTGCAACGTCACCTCCGCCGCCGCTTGCGGATCCGTCGCGAGCGCGAGGAAACCGCCCTTCTCCGCTCGCAGCGCGCGATACTCGGGCAGATAGCGCCCGGCTTGGCGCATCAGCCATACCGGGGCGACCGGCTGCTTGGTCCCCCGAAGCGTCGCCAGTAGCGGTTTCACCGGGTCATCTCGATCGAAAGCACGGCGTACCTCTACCATAAGTAAGAATCTAAAAGGATGTTGAAGCTGTTGGCGCGTGGAAGCCGGGGCTTATGCCGTCGTCCCCGAAATGCCAACAGCTTGACGGACCAGACTCCGCCCAACGCCTCGGATTCGATTCCGTCGTACACGCTTTCCACAGGCTGTTGATAGAATCCGCGGTTGTGTGTTGAGCTGTGGGAAAGTCGCGGGTTTTCCACCGTTCGATCGGCCTTTGCTGGGTCGCGAAGTTCCGCTAGCGACAATCCCGATGTTATCCACACCTTTGTCCCGTTGAGGCTGGCCGATGCGGCTCCACCTCCATCTCCTTTCGGATTCGACCGGCGAGACGCTGGAGAACATCGCCAAGGCCGCGCTCGCGCAATATGACGATGTCGAGACGATCCGGCACTTCTGGCCGATGGTGCGGACCGAGGGGCATCTCGAACGCATCCTGCAGGAAATTTCGCAAAATCCGGGGCTGGTGCTGTTCACATTGGTCAACAGCGAGACGCGCCGCAATCTCGAGATGCGATGCCGGGCGCTCGGCCTGCCAGCGGTTGCGCCGCTCGATGGGGTGACGGGCGCGCTCTCCAGCCTGCTCGGCCAGCAGGCCAAGGCGCGGCCCGGCCGCCAGCATATGCTCGACGCGGCCTATTTCGCGCGGGTGGACGCGATCCAGTTCACCATCGCGCATGACGACGGCCTCGGCTCGGAGGATTGGGAAGAGGCCGATATCGTGCTCGCCGGCGTGTCGCGGTCGTCGAAGACACCGACCTCGATCTATCTCGCCAATCGCGGTTACAAGACCGCCAACATCCCCGTCGTGGTGGAAAGCCCGCCGCCGCGGGTGCTGTTTTCGCTGAAGCGGCCCTTGGTGGTCGGGCTGACGACCAGCGCGGACCGGCTGATCCAGGTCCGTCGCAACCGCCTGCTCTCGCTCAATCAGGCGCCCGAGACGGACTATGTCGATCATGAAGCCGTCTCGCGCGAGGTCGCCTGGGCGCGTCGGATGTTCGCTGACAATGGCTGGCCCGTGATCGACGTGACGCGCCGCTCGATCGAGGAGACCGCAGCGGCGATCATCGCGCTCGTCGCCGAACGAGGCGAGCCATGAGGCTGATCCTCGCCTCGCAAAGCGCGTCGCGCCGGGCGATGCTGTCGGCGGCAATGGTGCCGTTCGAGGCGGTTGCGGCCGGTGTCGACGAGGAAAGCGCCAAGGCCGCGTTGCGCGCGGAGGGCCTGCCCGCGCGCGATCTCGCCGATGCGCTCGCCGAGTTGAAGGCGCTGCGTGTGTCGCAGCGTAACCCGCAAGCGCTGGTGCTCGGTTCGGATTCGATCGTCGAGCTGGACGACGGCACGATGCTCGACAAGCCGGTGTCGCGCGAGAATGCCGCCGAGCATCTCCGCCGCCTGTCGGGGAAGCGCCACGATCTCGTCAGCGCGGCGGTGATCGCGGAAGGCGGCCGCCCGGTATGGCGCGTCGTGGATCGCGCCAAGATGCACGTCCGCACTCTGTCGGATGCGTTCATCGAGCGCTATCTCGATGCCGAATGGCCGGCGATCTCGGGCTGCGTCGGCTGCTACCGGATCGAGGGGCCGGGCGCGCAATTGTTTTCGCGGATCGAGGGGAGTCAGTTCACCGTGCTCGGGCTGCCGCTGCTTCAAGTGCTCGACTATTTGCGCGTGCGGGGGGTGATGACGGCATGACGGTCTATGCGGAAGTGATCGGTGATCCGATCGCGCATTCCAAATCGCCGCTGATCCACGGCTTCTGGATCGAAGCGCTGGGTCTCGACGCCCGCTACGAACGTCGCCACGTCTCGCCTGACGATCTCGCCGGCTATTTCGCCGAGCGCAAAGCCGACACCGATTGGCGTGGCTGCAACATCACGATCCCCCACAAACAGGCCGCGCTCGACCATGTCGGTGATCCCGGCGGCGTGCGGGAGTCGATCGGTGCGATCAACACCGTGTTGCGCCAGCCCGACGGCGCGATGATCGGCACCAACACCGATGCCGCCGGCTTCTATGCGCCGATCGCCGACCGCGATCTGGCGGGCAAGCCGGTGGTGGTGGTTGGGGCTGGCGGCGCCGCGCGCGCGGTGCTGTTCGCGCTGGCGCGTGCCGGGGTCGGGCCGGTGACGTTGCTCAACCGCAATGTGTTGAAAGCGGCGGCGTTGCTGTCGTCGTTCGGCCTCAAGGGCAAGGCGTTGCCGTTGGGCAGCGCGATTCCGCCCGCCGCGCTGGTCGTCAACACCAGCGCGCTCGGCATGGTCGATCATCCCGAACTGGCGATCGATCTGTCGCCGCTGCCCGAAGACGCGATCGTCTATGATCTCGTCTACGCGCCGGTCGAAACCGAATTGCTCGCCCAGGCCGATGCGCGCGGGCTGGAGACGGTCGATGGCCTCGAAATGCTGGTCGGCCAGGCGGCGGTCGCGTTCGAGCTGTTCTTCGGCATAGCCCCGCCACGCGACCGCGACGAGGACTTGCGCGCGCTGTTGCTGGCATGATCACGCTGGGCCTGACCGGCTCGATCGGCATGGGCAAATCGACCGTCGCGGCGATGTTCGCGCGCAGCGGCGTGCCGGTGTTCGATGCCGACGCGGCGGTTCACCGCTTGCAAGGCCCGGCCGGTCGGTTGGTCGCGGCGATCGAAGCCGCCTTCCCTGGCACGACCGGGCCGGAGGGCGTCGATCGCGGGCTGCTCGGCAAGGCGGTGCTCGGCGATACGCCCGCGCTCAGGCGGCTGGAGGCGATCGTCCACCCCGCCGTCGCCGAAGAGCGCGCCGCGTTCCTGCGCGACCATGCCGATGCGCCGATCGTGCTGCTCGACATACCGTTGCTGTTCGAAACCGGCGGCGAACACGGTGTCGACCGCATCGCGGTGGTCGATGCGCCGCCCGCCGTGCAGCGTGCCCGTGTGCTGGCGCGATCCGGTATGGCGGCGGAGAAGTTCGAGGCGATTCTCGCGCGCCAGATGCGCAATGCCGAGAAGGTCGCACGCGCCGATTTCGTAATTCCGACCGGCGGCAGCCTCACCGAAACCGAAGTCGCCGTGGCCGAGGTGATCGCTTGCTTGAGCGCGCGCAAAGGCGGATAACATCGCGATGCGCGAGATCGTGTTCGACACCGAAACCACCGGATTCAGCTTCGCCGACGGCGACCGTCTCGTCGAGATCGGCTGTGTGGAAATGTTCAACCGCGTCGAAACCGGCCGTTCGTTCCACGCCTATTTCCATCCCGAACGCACGATGCCGGCCGAGGCGCAACGCGTCCACGGGTTGAGCGACGCCTTCCTCGCCGACAAACCGCTGTTCGCGCACGGCGTCGATGCCCTGCTCGAATTTCTCGGCGATGCGCCACTCGTCGCGCACAATGCCACGTTCGACTTCGGTTTCCTCAACGGCGAGCTTGGCCGATGCGGGCGCCCGCCGATCGGCATGCACCGGATGGTCGATACGATCGTGATCGCGCGCACGCGCCATCCCGGTGCCAAGCACAGCCTCGATGCGCTGTGTTCGCGCTATGGCATCGACCGCAGCGCACGCACGTTTCACGGCGCTTTGCTCGACGCGCAATTGCTCGCGCAGGTCTATGTCGAGCTGACCGGCGGGCGCCAGATCGGCCTCGGGCTGGTGAGCGAGACGCGCATCGAAGACCGTCCGATCCTCGTCAACGCGGCACCTGCGGTCGTCCGCCCGGCGCGCGTCTTTGCGGCGAGCGAGGCGGAACTTGCGCGCCACGCAGCCTTTCTAAGCTCCGTCTCCAACCCGTTATGGGGATCGGAGGCAATTGGTTGACGGTAGCGGACGGAGGGTTCAGCCTGTCCGGCCGCGTTGAAAAAGGAGAATGCGCATGGATATCCGAGTCTCCGGCCATCAGGTCGCGACCGGCGAGGCGATCAAGGTCCATGTCGATGAACGTCTGCAGGCGATCGCCACGAAATACTTCGCGCGTGCCATTTCCGCGCAAGTGACTTTTGGCCGTGGCCCGCACGAGGCGTTTACCTGCGACATCGTCGCGCACGTTATGCAAGGGCTGGTGCTCAAGGCCAACAACAGCGGCATGGAAGCCCACGTCGCGTTCGATGGCGCCGCCGACAAGATCGAGAAGCAGCTCCGCCGCTACATGCGACGTCTCAAGGATCGCAGCGCGGTGCCCGCCGGCGGCGCGACGATCGCTGATGACGGCACGGTCACCGACAATGCCGGCTACACCGTGTTCCAGGATCAGGCCGAAGACGAGGACGTCGAGGGCGATTTCCCGCCGATCGTCGCCGAGACCCGCGTTGACGTGCCCGACGCCACCGTATCGGATGCGGTGATGATGCTCGATCTGCGCAACACCACCGCGCTCTTGTTCCGCAACGTCGGCTCGGGCGCCTATAATATGGTCTATCGCCGCGGCGATGGCACGATCGGCTGGGTCGAGCCGCACCGGGCTACCGACGGGGCCGCCTGACGCTTCCGCCGGCGCGCAATTCGGTCTATGCGCGCCGGCGGAGAGGCGCCGGTGAACGGCCGAGGAATGACATGACCGAGTTTAGTGATCTGCTCTTGCCCGGCGCGGTGGTGGCGAACCTCGCCGCGAGCGCCAGGAAACCGCTGTTTCAGCAGATCGGCGCGATTGCGGCCTCAGCCTATGGTCTCGACGCCGGCGGTGTCGCGAATGCGCTCGTCGCACGCGAGAAGCTCGGCAGTACCGGCTTCGGTGGTGGCGTCGCCACGCCGCACGGGCGGATCGAGGGGCTGGCGCATGTCGTCGGCGTGTTCGCGCGGTTGGCCCAACCGATCGACTTCAAGGCGGTCGATGATTTGCCGGTCGATATCGTCTTCACCTTGCTGTCGCCGCCTGATGCCGGCGCCGCGCACCTCAAGGCGCTGGCATTGGTGTCGCGGAGCCTGCGCGACCGCGCCTTCGTGGCGAAACTGCGCGGCGCGGGGTCGCCCGATGCGCTCTACGCCTTGTTCAGCACCGGCGAGGCGCGTGACGCCGCCTGAATCCCCTGCCGCCGGAGAGGCCGCGCATTTCCGTGCGCTGGAAAATCTCTATGCGGCGGCACCGATCAACCGGCTGTTCGAATCGCGGCTTGAAATCCCCGAGCCGGGGATCGCGCGTATCCACTTCGACATCGACGAGCGCTATTTCCACGCCGGCGGCGCGGCGCATGGCACCAGCTATTTCAAGATGCTCGACGATGCGGCTTTCTATGCGGCCAACAGCCTCGTCTCGGATCGCTTCCTGCTGACGACCGCGTTCAACCTGTTGCTCACCAAACCGCTGCGCGGCGGCCCGGTGATCGCCGAGGGCCGCTGGATCAGCGGACACCGCCGCGTGTTCGTCGCCGAAGCGCGGCTGATCGACGAATCGGGCGAAGAGGCCGCGCGCGGCACCGGCACGTTCATGCGCTCGCGCATCGCATTGGCGGGTCTGCCCGGATACCGGGACGCGTGAGCGATCGGCTGCCGACCAACCTGATCGTGTCGGCTTTGCTGCGGCGCGTCAACGATGCCGGCGGCATGGCGATGGTATTGGCCAAAGGCGATCCGCAGGCTGGGTCTATTCTTTTGATTCTGAACGACAAAGGACGGTTCACCGGCATGGTCGAGCCGGGTCGGGATCTTGATGGTCGCGCTGTGTTGGTGCCCGCCGGCCCCGGCGATACGTCCGCGCCCGACGAGGCCACGGGCTATTGGCAGCGGCGCAAAGCGCGCGACCCGGATATGTGGGTGATCGATCTCGACATCCCGTTTGCGCAACGATTGGCCGCAGAAACGATCCTGCAACATTGACGATCGGGCCTGTTGCCCGGATAGGGCCGACAACAGTTTTGGCGTTGTGTCAGCACGGGTGCGATCCGGGTTGATTACGCAGTCGGGGGATGTCCGGGGGGATTGGCTCGTTTGAGGCGGTCTTTTGCGCGCACCACCGCATATTTGTCGGTTTAATGTCGCTTCTTCAACGTGCCGCAACCATCGCGGCGATCTTTGCCAGCATCACCGGACTTGCCGGTGCCAGCACACCTGGCTTCGCTCTTCAAATCAATCAGCCTATCAACGCGCAGCCAGCCTCGATGGTTCCGGCAGTTGCAGTGATCCAGACTTCCCCTGACGCAACGACACCTGCGGTCGATCCTGCCGATCCCGCTCCGTCCGCGCCAAAATCCACCCCGTCTTATGCTTCGCTTGCCGACGCCGTCGCGGCCCAGTCCGACGATGATGCGAGCAGCGACGAGCTTCAGTGCCTTGCCGGCGCGATCTATTATGAATCGAAGGGCGAACCGCTGAGCGGCCAGCTCGCCGTCGCCGAAGTCGTCATCAACCGCAGCAAGTCGGGGCGTTTCCCCGGTTCGATCTGCTCGGTCGTCACCCAGCCCGGCCAGTTCTCGTTCGTGCGCGGTGGCCGCGTTCCCGAGATCAACGAGAACCACAACTACCGCGTTGCCGTCGCGGTCGCCCGCGTCGCGCTTGCCGATGCCTGGGACAGCCCCGCTTCCAAGGCGCTGTTTTTCCACGCACGCCGCGTCAACGCGAACTTCAATCGCACGCAGGTCGCGTCGATCGGAAACCACATCTTCTACCGCTGAGACGGCGAACTGGCCTATGCCGGTTTGACGTGTTCGTGAAATGTTCTAGGATCGGGAGATGCTTGCCGCTCCCGATCTCGTCACCGTCCGCGATTCGCTGTGCGCCGCCGAGGTGGCGCGCGGCACCGTGCGGATGCTGCTCCGCCACGATCTCGTCGCGATCGGCGAAGTCCCGCTCGATGGCGGCCGCCGCGCCGACCTGATGGCGCTCGACGCGCGCGGGAATGTCGTGATCGTCGAGATCAAGGTGTCGCGCGCCGATCTGCTCGGCGATTCGAAATGGACCGATTACCTCGGCTGCTGCGATCGCTATTATTGGGCGGTGCCGGTCGGCTTCGACGCATCACCGCTGGGTGGCGCGGCGTTCCTGCCCGAGCGGACCGGCATCATCGTCGCCGATCGCTATGATGCGGTCATCACCCGCGAGGCGCATACCGATCCGCTGCCGGCAGCGACGCGAAAGCGCATCACATTGGCCTTTGCACGCCGCGCGGCGCGACGGTTGACGGCAGCGCTTGATCCTGAGGCGGACGGCGCGTTCTAGCGGCTGCGTTTACAGTCGCGGACCCGACACGGCGAGCTTCGCCTTCTTCGGCGTCTCGTCGATCAGCTTGGCGATGGCGGGCGAGCGCGTATCCTGGTGCGCGTAGTCGCGTGCCGACATGCCCGCGATCACGTCGCTCTGGTCGGGATCGGCCCCTTCCGCGAGCAAGGTTCGTACCGTGCCCATGTCGCGATGCTGGACGGCGCGGATCAGCGGAGTCTCGCCGCTATTGTTCGCGAGATTGACGTTCGCGCCGGCCTTCTTGAGAATTTCGAGAATGTCGGTGCGGCCGTTGCCCGCCGCGATCAGCATCGCGGTTTCGCCCTTGTTGTCGCGCAGGTTGGTATCGGCCTGGTTGGCGATCAGATAGTTGAGATAGGGAATGTCGCCGCGCTTGGTGACGATGTGGATTGCGCCCTCACCCGTGTTGAAATCGCGCGTATCGACGATCCTCGACCCGGGCTTCGACAATGTCGCGATGACTTCGTCATTCTTCGAATCGCGGATCGCCTGGAGGAATTTGTAGCCGGCGGACTGGCCGAGCTGCGCCGTGGCGGGTGCCGCCGGAAGCGCGAGCGCCGCGACGAGGAGCGAGAGTCCGGCGATACGTGCGTTCATGGATGGATTCGACCTCTTGCCTGCATGGTCAGACTTGCGCCTTTGCCGCTATCAGATCAATGCTGCGCGCACCATGAATGAGATTGTCCGCGCTCGCGTTGCGCTGCTGGCCGCCCTGCTGGTCGCGGCGGCCCCGGTTGCCTGCTCCAAACCCGCCGATACCGCGCCCGCGCCGCTGGCCGGAGCGAAGATCGGCGGGCCTTTCCGGCTGACCGATCAGGACGGCAGGACCGTCACCGATGCGAGCTTCGCCGGCAAATACCGGGTGATGTATTTCGGCTATACCTTCTGCCCGGACGTCTGCCCCACCGACATGCAGACGCTTGGTGCGGGCCTGCGCGCGTTCGAAGCCAAGGATGCGGCGCGCGGCGCGAAGGTGGTGCCGGTGTTCGTCACGGTCGATCCCGAGCGCGACACGCCCGCCGTGCTCAAGCCGTTCGTGGCTGCGTTTCATCCGCGGATGATTGGCTTGACGGGAACGCCGCAAGCCATCGCCGCTACCGCCAAGGACTATGCGATCTTCTACGAGAAACAGCCGCCCGCGCCCGGCGGCGGCTATATGGTGCAGCACTCGCGTGTCGCGTATCTGATGGACCCGCAGGGCAAGCCGCTCGTGCTGATCCCGGTCGACAAGACGCCCGATGACGTCGCCGCCGAACTCGGAAGGTGGGTGCGATGAGCGCGCGGTTCTGGGAAGACACCCCCCTCGAAAAGCTCGATCGCGGGCAATGGGAAGCCTTGTGCGATGGCTGCGGCAAATGCTGCCTGCACAAGCTTGAGGATGAAGAGACCGGCGAAATGTTCCCGACCAACGTGTCGTGCCGCCTGCTCGATCGCGCCACCGCGCAATGTTCGGACTATCGCCACCGCCATGCCTATGTCAGCGAATGCGTCCGGCTCAACCGCGACAATGTCCACACGATCGACTGGTTGCCCTCGACCTGCGCGTACGGGCTGCGCGCGGCGGGCAAGCCGCTGCCGGGCTGGCATTATCTCGTCTGCGGGGATCGCGACGCGGTTCACCGTGCCGGGGAGTCGGTGCGCGGCTGGACGATCTCCGAGGATGATGCCGGCGATTTCGAGAACCACCTGATCGATCGGGAGCTGTGAGCGAACCGCTCGAAGTCGTCCGCCACCCGCGCGCGCGGCGCGCGCGGCTGTCGGTCGATCCGGCGAGCGGGCGGGTGCGGTTGACGTTGCCGCCGCGTGCGCCGGTCAAGGCGGCGCTACAATGGGCGGCGACGCAGCAGGCGTGGATCGACGCGCAGCGCGCGCGCCTGCCGGTGCCACGCCCCTTCGTGTCCGGCGCGGTGGTGCCGCTGGGCGGCGAGCCGGTGACGGTGGATTGGGACGTCGCGCGCCCGCGCAAAATCGAACGTGTCGGCGACCGATTGGTCTGCGGCGGGCCGGCGGAGGGTCTGTCGCGGCGCATTGAGCTGTGGCTACGACGCGAAGCGCTTCGCATGCTGTCGCTCGAAACCGCAGACTGCGCGGCGCGCGCCGGCGTGTCGGTCAGCGCGGTGACGGTCGGCGATCCGCGTGGGCGCTGGGGCAGTTGCGCGTCGAGCGGCGCGATCCGCTATAGCTGGCGGCTGATCCTCGCGCCCGCGTTCGTGCGCCGCTCGACGGTCGCGCACGAGGTCGCGCACCGGGTTCATATGAATCACAGCCCGGCGTTCCACGCGCTCGCCGCGACCCTGGACGAGCGCGATCCCGCCGAGTCGCGCGCGTGGCTGCGCACGCATGGCGCCAGCCTTCACTGGTTCGGGCGCGAGTCCGAATAGCGGTCCGGCTGCGGCCGCACCGGCGGCGGTGCGGCAGTCGGACGATCCCCGCGCGACCGGTTCTGCGCCGGCGTATCGCGACCGAGGACATGATCCATCCATTGCTGGTCGAGCTTCTCGGGCTTGGCTTGCGGATCACCGTCGGGCGCGACGATGCCGTCATCGATCGGGTTGCCGTCGGGATCGACGCGCTGGCGATCGTTCTGGCGCGGCTGCGCGCCCCCGCTCTGCGCAGGGTTGCCATCGTCATCGACGAACACGCCATTGTCCGGCCCGCCGAAATAGCTTTCCTCGTCCGGTTCGATCGACATGTCGGGCAAGGTGACCTGAGTTTCGAACTGCTCGACCGGACGATTGGCCACCGCGACCGCCATGAAATCATGGAAGGCGCGTGCTGGTGCGGTGCCGCCGTGCAGCCCGGCGATCGGCTTGGCATCGTCGCGGCCCATCCACACGCCGGTGGTCAGGCCGGATGAGAAGCCGAGGAACCAGCCGTCCTTGCTCGACGTGGTCGTGCCGGTCTTGCCCGCAACTGGACGGCCGATCTGCGCGGCCTTGCCGGTGCCGGTGTTGACCGTGGTCTGGAGCAGATCGGTCATCTCGGCGGCGACATAGGGCGCGACGAGGACGTGGCTGGTGTCGATCTGCTGCGTGTAGATCGTCTCGCCGCCTGCGGTCACCTTGGTGATGCCATAAGGCGTCACCGCGACGCCCTTGTTGCCGACGCTGGCGAATGCGCGCGTCATATCGAGCAGGCGCACTTCCGAACTGCCGAGCACCATCGAGGGATGCGTGTTGACCGGCGTGGTGATGCCGAAGCGCCGCGCCATGTCGGCGACGGTGCTGAAGCCGACCTGCTGGCCGAGCTTCGCCGCGACCGTGTTGATCGAATAGGCGAAGGCGGTGCGCAGCGTCGTTTGGCCGATGTTGTGCCGCGCGTCGTTGCGCGGGCTCCAGCCGTCGATCGTGATCGGCTCATCGACGACCGAATCGTCGGGCTTGTGCCCGGCCTCGAGCGCGGCGAGATACACGAACAGCTTGAACGCCGAACCCGGCTGGCGGACCGCCTGAGTCGCGCGGTTGTAGATCGACGAGACGTAATCCTTGCCGCCGACCATCGCGCGGACAGCGCCGTCGCGGTCGATCGCGACCAGCGCACCCTGCGCCCCGCCCGGCGCGTTCTTGCGCACCGCCGCGTCGGCGGCGCGCTGCATGCCGAGATCGAGCGTCGTCCACACTTCGAGCGGGCGGCTCGGCTCGTCGATCAGCGTGGCGAGCTGTGGCAGCGCCCAATCGGTGAAGTAGCGCACGCTGTTCTGTTTGGGCTCCGGCGCGAACGTCACGTTCTGTATGTCGGCGTCGGCGGCCTGCTGCGGCGTGATCGCCCCGGTCTCCTGCATCAGCGAGAGCACGACGCCGGCACGGTCTTTGGCGGCGGCTTCGTCGGCGGTCGGCGAATAGACCGACGGCGCCTTGACCAGCCCGGCGATGATCGCGGCTTCGGCCAGCGTCAGATGATCGGCGCCGTGGCCGAAGAATTTGCGGCTCGCCGCGTCGATGCCATAGGCACCACCGCCGAAATAGACCTTGTTGAGATACAGTTCGAGGATCTCGTCCTTGCTGAACTTGCGCTCCAGCGCGAGCGCGAGGAAGCCTTCGCGCATCTTGCGGCCGAGATCATATTTGTTCGACAGGAAGATCGTGCGGGCGACCTGCTGGGTGATCGTCGACGCGCCTTGCTGGCGCCGCCCGGTGCCGCGATTGGCGATGCCGAGCTTGATCGCGCGCGCCATCCCGATCGGATCGACGCCGATATGCGAGCGGAAGCGGCGATCCTCGACCGAGATCATCGCCTCGCGCATCACCGCCGGAATCTGGTCGTAGCTCAGCCAGTCGCCGTAACTCGGCCCGAGCGACACGATCACGGTGCCGTCGGCGGCATGGACGCGGATCATCTGGCCGTTGGGCGAGGATTTGAGCTGCTCGTAACTCGGCAGTTGCGCGCGCGTCACGTAGACGGTGATCGCCAGCGCAGCGAGGGCCAGCGCCGCGATGCCGAACCCGATGCGGATCAGCAGGACGAGGCGACGACGCCAGAGCGGCTTGTCGGACACCCGCGCACTTTGCGCGCGGGAACGGGCTTTGGAAGATCTGGCCATGCGATGCCCCAAGCGAATACGCGCTTAACCGGGGCCGAACAAGCTGGTGTTCGGAGGTTACGAGGTGAAAGGCTTCGGGCGTGCGACACGAAAAAGGGCGACCGCGCGAACGGCCGCCCTTTTTCGAATGGGAGGATGTATCGGCTCAGCCGTCGTAGTCGGCGCCGAGATTCTGGTTGCGCGGCGGCGCGGCGGCGGTGAGGCGCAGCGCCTCGGCCGATGCGGCGAGCGAACCGACCTCATCGGGCGCGTCCTCGTCATCGACCCGGACCTTCTGGAGACCCGAGACGACCGATTCTTCGAGATGATCGGGACGGACGGTTTCCTCGGCGATCTCGCGAAGTGCGACGACCGGGTTCTTGTCGCGATCGCGATCGACGGTCAGATCGGCGCCGCCAGAAATCTGCCGTGCGCGCTGCGCGGCGAGCAACACCAGATCGAACCGGTTCGGAATCTTGTCGACGCAATCTTCGACGGTGACGCGCGCCATGAATGGCTTCCTTCGTGGATAATGCTGAAAGGATAAGCCCGGCGCTGTAGGCCCGCCACGCTGCGGAGTCAAGAAAATGCCCGGCGCGCCGGGAAACCGTAGCGCCACGTCGGCGTTGAGCGCGGGTGAAACCTGACACTTTGCTTGCGTCCGCGCGGATGGATGGTCACGAGGCGGTGATGGACCGTCCCGCCGAGCAGCCCGTCTTCACCGTCGATGGCAACCGGTTGCGGATGCTCGTCAACGGGCCGGAGCGGCTCGAAACGCTCGTCGCGCTGATCGATGGCGCGCAGGCGACGCTCCGCATGCTCTATTACATCTATGTCGATGATCGCGCCGGTGAGGCCGTCCGCGCCGCGCTGATCCGCGCCGCGACGCGCGGCGTGCGCGTCTCGCTGATCGTCGATGGTCTCGGCAGCGAACATGCCGAGCAGCATCATTTCTTCGATCCGATGCGCGACGCCGGTGTGACCGTGTGTCGGTTCGTGCCGCGTTGGGGGCGGCGCTATCTGCTGCGTAACCATCAGAAGCTTGCGCTTGCCGATGGCGAACAGGCGGACATCGCGCGCGCGATCATCGGCGGGTTCAACGTCGAGGACGGCTATTTCGGCACCCCCGCCGAGCAGGCGTGGCGCGATCTCGGTCTGTTGATCGAGGGCGATGCCGCGCACCGCATTACCGGCTATTTCGATTCGCTGTCGCGCTGGGCGAAGCAGCCCAAGCCGCCGCTGCGCTCGCTGCGCCGCGCGCTCAAGACCTGGAGCGAGCCGCAGGGCACGGTGCGCTGGCTGTTCGGCGGGCCGACGCGGCGGCTGTCGCCCTGGGCGCGCGCGGTCAAGCACGACATCGAGAACGCCAGCGAGATCGGGCTGATCGCCGCCTATTTCGCGCCGAGTCCCGGTATGCTCAAGCGGCTCGACCGGGCGGGCATGCGCGGACGGGTGCGGATCGTGCTGGCGTCGAAGAACGATCATGGCGCGGCGATCTGGGCGTCGCGCTTCACCTATGCCGGGCTGCTGCGCAAGCGCGTCGAAATCTACGAATACCAGCCGACCAAATTGCACACCAAGCTCTTCGTGATCGACGACGTGGTCTATATCGGCTCGGCCAATTACGATGTGCGCAGCCTGTTCCTCAATCTCGAGATGATGCTGCGGATCGAGGATGTCGGATTCGCCGCGCACGTCCGGGCGTATTTCGATGGCGAGGTTGCCGATTCGGAAGCGATCACGCCCGAACTGTATGCCTCGCGCAGCGGCCTGTGGACTCGGACCAAGCAGGCGGCGGCGTTCTTCGTGATGACCGTGCTCGACTATAACGTCACGCGCCGGCTCAATTTCGGCCCGGAGCGGCGATAGCGCGCCGGTGCGGCGAACCGGTTTCGGTTTCGGCCCCGCCGTCGATCGGTTAGGTTCGGGCATGGTAAAGTCGATCACGAAGAAGGCGCGATCCGCACTGCGCGATTTCCTGCGGACCGAGGCGGCGGGCGGCATCGTGCTGATGGCGGCGGCGGCGCTCGCGCTGGTGATCGCGAATTCCCCGCTCGGCGAGGGGTATTTCCATCTGCTCCATCTGCGCACCGGCCCGGTGCTGGCGCCCGCGATCGGGCCGATGACGGTGCATCTGTGGATCAACGATGCGCTGATGGCGCTGTTCTTCCTCTACGTCGGGCTGGAGATCAAACGCGAACTGATCGACGGGCAATTGTGCAGCCCGGCGCGCCGCCGGCTGCCGGTGATCGCGGCGGCGGCGGGGATGGTGGTGCCCGCGTTGGTGTTCCTCGCCGTGACGCGCGGCGATGCGGCGCTCCGCCCCGGCTGGGCGATCCCGGCGGCGACCGACATCGCCTTCGCGATCGGCGTGATGGCCTTGCTCGGCAAGCGCGTGCCGCCGTCGCTCAAGCTGTTCCTGACGACGGTCGCGATCGTCGATGACATGGGCGCGGTGGCGATCATCGCCGTCGCCTATACGCAGGGGATCGACTGGGTCGCGCTGGCGGGTGCGGCGGGCATGCTGCTGGTGATGGCCGCGCTCAACCGGCATGGGGTCAAGCGCCTCGCGCCGTATCTGATCGCTTTCGTGGCGGTGTGGTGGCTGGTGCTGCTGTCGGGCGTTCACGCGACCGTGGCGGGGGTGCTGGCGGCCGCGTTGATCCCGATCACGCGCTCGCCGGGCGCGCCCGACGCGCAGGATTCGCCACTTCACCGGCTCGAACATGCGCTGTCGCCGTGGGTTGCGTTCGGGATCGTTCCGCTGTTCGCCTTCGCCAACGCCGGCATCGCGCTGGGCGGGCTGCCAGCGGATGTGTTGCGCGCGCCGCTGGTGATCGCCGTCACGCTCGGGCTGTTCCTCGGCAAGCAGGCCGGCATTCTCGGCGGGGTCGCGCTCGCCCGCCGGTTCGGCTTCGCCGATCGGCCCAAGGGCGCGAGCTGGCGGCAGCTTTACGGTGTCGCGCTGCTCGCCGGGATCGGCTTCACGATGAGCCTGTTCATCGGTGGCCTCGCCTTTCCGGGCGCCGAGGCGTTGCAGGACGAGGTGAAGGTCGGTGTGCTGCTCGGCTCGCTGCTGTCGGCGGTGGCAGGTTACGCGGTCCTGCGATCGTCGAGCACCGCCACGCCGAGCACGGCCAGGCCGCCGGCTGCGAGCAACGCGCCGACCCAGCCGGTCGAGGTCCAGCCGTAGCCCGCCGCAATCGCGATGCCGCCGAGCAACGGGCCGAGCGCATTGGCGGTATTGAACGCCGAATGGTTGAGCGCGGCGGCGAGCGCCTGCGCCTTGCCGGCCACGTCCATCAGCCGCGTCTGCAACACCGTGCCGAGCGCGCCGGTAAAGCCGATCGCGAACACATCGAGGCAGATCGACCAGAAATGCAACGCGGCGAGCGGATACAGCGCGAGGCTCACCACGCTGCCAACCAGCAACGCCGCCCCGGTCGGCATCAGCGCCTTGTCGGCGAAGCGCGGCGCGACGATGTTGCCCAATGTCAGGCCGACGCCGAAGATCGCCAGCACGACCGGCAGCATCGCCGCCGAAACGCGGGTGACGTCGAACAGGGTCGAGGCCAGATAGGTGTACACGCAGAACATGCCGCCGAAGCCGATCGCGCCGATGCCGAGCGTCAGCCACACGCGCTTGTTGGCGAGCGCGGAGAGTTCGGTGAGCGGACTCACCCCCGGCTCCGGTTTGTCGCGCGGCGCGAACAGCGCGACGAGCAGCACCGTCAGTAGCGCGAGTACCGCGACCACGCCGAACCCCCAGCGCCAGCCCACCGCCTGCCCCAGCCAATTGGCGAGCGGCACGCCGAGGATCGTCGCGACGGTCAGCCCGAGCATCACCCGCCCGACCGCCTGCGACCGCTGGTTGGTCGGCACCAGTGATGCCGCGACCAAAGCGGCGATGCCGAAATAGGCGCCGTGCGGCAGCCCGCTCAGGAAGCGGAACAGCAGCATCCAGTGATAGGTCGGCGCGAGCGCGCTCAGCCCGTTGAACAGCGCGAACGCGGTCATCAACAAAATCAGCAAGGTGCGCCGCGACAGTTTCGCCGCCGCCACCGCCAGCAGTGGCGCCCCGACCACGACACCGAGCGCATAGGCGCTGATGACATGGCCAGCGGTCGGCTCGTCGATGCCGAGGCCTTTGGCGAAATAGGGCACCAGGCTCATCGTGGCGAATTCGGTGGTGCCGATCGCGAACCCGCCCATCGCCAGTGCGAAATGGACCAGCGCGACAGGCGCGGCGGGGCGATCGGTGGTGACCGGGGCGAACTGGGCAGGGGCGTTCATGGCGTTGAGGTGGCTATGCTGCGCTGCAGCGTCAACCGCGCGCGGCGCAAGCGTTACACCCGATCACGCAATCGCCGCTCGGCGACAGTGGCATCGGCGCCGATCCTGTGCGACGGGGATGAGGATGCTGCCCTTCCTGTTTCTCGCCCTCGCCGGCATCTTCTGGGGGCTCGGCTTTCCGCTCGGCAAGATCGCAATGCACGAGATGGCGCCGGCGCATATGGTGCTGCTGCGCTTCGCCGTCGCCGCATTGGTCTCATTGCCGTTCGCGCTCGCATCGCGTGAGGCACGCGCGCTGTTCCGCTCCGCGCCCGTCGTCATCGCGGGCATCTGCTACGGTGTCGCGTTCGTGGTTCAGTTCGAGGGGTTGGCGCACGTCACGGTCACGCTCGCCGCGCTGCTGGTCGGGGCGATGCCGGCGCTGATCGCGGTCACGGCCTTTGTCCTGCGCGAGCGGGTGAGCCGGGCGTCGTGGATCGGCGTGATCGCCGCGACCGCCGGCGCCGCGCTGATCGCCGGCAAACCCGACGGATCGGGCACGCCGCTCGGCATCGCTTTGTCGTTGATCGCCCTGCTGATCTTCCTCGGCTGGCTGCTCGCGCTCCGCCGCGCGCCAAAGACCGCGAGCGCGATGGCGGTGCCGGCCGTCACCGTCGTCATCGCCGCGATTACGGTGTTGCCGGTCGCGCTGCTGATGCATGGCGCGCCGCCGCTGCACATGTCGTCGGTGGCGTGGGCCGGGATCGTCGGGCAGGGGCTGCTCTCGACCTTTCTCGCGACGGTGGCGTGGAACGTCGGCGCAACGCGGGTCGGCAGCGCGGCGGCGGGGGTGTTCATCAACATCGAGCCGCTGGTCGGCTCGGTCCTCGGCATCGGCTTCTTCGGCGATCCGGCGGGCGCCACGATCCTCATCGGCGGTGCGATGATCATCGCCGGCAGCATCGTCACCGTGCTCGGTGAGCGCCCCGCCAACGACCGGCTGGCGGACGCGGCACACGGGCTCTCGACCGACTGATCGAAGCTAACCTAACGCGGCCCGCAGCGTCGCGCGCACGCCGCTGTGCCCGACGTCATATTCCACGATCGTATGCAGGCTCTGCGCCATTGCGCGGATCAATTTGGTGCCGACGCCGGTGCCGCGCGCGGGCGCGGCGACGTCCATGCCGATGCCATCATCCTCGACGGCGAGCTGAAACCGGTCGCCATCGATCTGCGACAGCGCGATCCGCACTTCGCCGGCCTTGAGCGGATAGGCATATTTGCACGCATTGCTGACCAGTTCGGTGACGATCACGCCGAGCGACACCGCGCGGTCGGTCGCCAGCCGGATCGGTTCGGCGGACAGGCTGAGCGTGCGCGGCTCGACGTCGCTCGACCAGGTCTCACCGAGTTCGTCGACCAGCGCGCGCAGATATTCGCGCATATCGACCTGCTCGACATCGTTGGTGGTGTAGAGCCGGCGATGCACCTGCGCGATCGCGGTGATGCGGCGCTGCGTATCCTCCAGCGCGGCGCGCGCGCTTTCGTCGGCGAGCGCGGTCGATTGCATCCGCACCATCGCCGAGACGATCTGCAGGCTGTTGGCGACGCGGTGATTGACCTCGCGCAGCAGCGCTTCGAGCCGCGCGTTGCTGGCACGCAGCATCTGCTCGGCGGCGTGCTTGTCGCGCTCCAGCTTGGCGCGTTCGAGCACCTGCGCGAAGGCTGAGGCGAGCAGATCGAAGAAATCGGCGCCGACCGACTTCACCACATAGTCCGCTGCGCCGGCTTTGAGCGCGGCGACCGCGATGCGACCCTCCTCGGAGCCGGTGACGTACACCACCGGCGGCGCATCGGGCAGCGCGGTCAGATGCGCGAGCGTCTCCAGCCCATCCATGCCGGGCATGTAATGATCGACGGCTATTAGATCGAACCGTTGCGCCTTCGCCAGCGCCACGCCCTCGGCACCGCCTTCCGCCACCGTGACGACGAATCCGTGCCGCGCGAGCGAGCGCGAGGCGAGCCGGCGCAGACCGGCATCGTCGTCGATGTAGAGCACATAGGTAGGCGGCGTGTCGGTCATCAGTCGCCTTCGATCTCCGGCACCTGGATTACCGACAGGAACAGGCCGAGCTGGCGGATCGCCTGCGCGAAGCTCTCATAATTCACCGGCTTGGTGATATAGACGTTGCAGCCGAGATCGTAGCAGCGCTGGATCTCGACCTTGTCGTCGGTGGTGGTGAGCACCACCACCGGCGTGCGCTTGAGCGCAGGTGTGCTCTTGATCTTGGCGAGGATGTCGGTCCCGCTCATGTCGGGCAGGTTGAGATCGAGCAGCACCAGCGCCGGGCCGTTGCGCGCCGGGCCATCGGCATGGTTGAACAGATAGTCGAGCGCGCTCGTGCCGTCGGTGAAATGGGTGATGCCGTTGAGGATGCCCGCGCGACGGATGTTCTTCTCGATCAGGCGCGCATGGCCCTCATCGTCCTCGATCATCACGATGCTGACGGAACGGTGGTCGTTCATGCGGGATCTCGCTCGGTTCGAGTGGTCAGGGCTTCGACATAGGCGACGGGCAGGTTGATGCGGAAGGTCGAGCCGCGGCCCAACTCCGATGCCACGTCGATAGTCCCGCCAAGCCGGTACGCCAAGGCGCGAACATGCGCGAGGCCGATCCCCTCGCCGGGCTGGTCCTGCTGCCCGGAGCGCCGGAACAGGTCGAAAATGCGGGTGTGATCGGCCGGCGCGATGCCGCGGCCATTGTCTTCGATCTCGAAGATCGCGCGCGCGCCCTCGCGACGGCTGCGCACGATGATCCGGCCAGGGCGCTTGGGATCGAGATACTTGACTGCGTTCTCGATCAGGTTGGAGAAAATCTGTTCGAGCGCGAGCCGGTCGCTGGTGATCGGCACCATCGGCTCCGCGATCTCCAGCACCGCGCCGCGATCGTCGAGCAGATGCTGCAAACTCGCGCGGATCGTCGCCGCCAGCGCGGCCGTGTCGAGCGGCTCGGGCGTAATCACGCGGCGGCCCTGGCGTGACAGTTTGAGGATCGCGTTGATGAGCCGGTCCATCTTCTGCGTCGAGGTGCGGATGAAGCCGATCGCCTCGGGCAGATCCTCGCGCGCCGCCAGTCGCACGTCTTCGGTCAGGATCTCGGGCGCGTCCTGCTCGGCGCGGTCGATCAGCGCGGAAATCGTCACCGTTGCCGCTTCCAGCTCTGCCGTGAAGCCCATCACGTTGACCAGCGGCGAGCGCAGATCGTGGCTGACGATATAGGCGAAGCGCTGCACCTCCTCGTTGGCGCGAGTCAGTTCGGTGGTCCGCTCGGCGACGAGATCCTCCAGCGAATCGGCGAAATCGCGCAGCGTGTCGCGCGATTCAGCAAGGTCGCGCGTGTAGCGTTGCACCGTCGTGATCGAGAGCAGCGCGACGATGACGAGCAGCACGCCCGCACCCGCAAGCAGGCCGTAAAAGGCGCTCACCGTGTTGCGCTGTTCGGTGTCACGCATGGCGAGCAGGCGCGATTCCTCTTCGCTCATCGCTGCCAGCACCCGGCGGATATGGTACATGCGCCGCGCGCCTTTTTCATGCACGAAGCTGTCGAGCGCGGTGGCGCGAGCGCCTTGCGCGACCTGCGCATTGGTTTGCGCGCGTTGCGCCAGGAGCGCGCGCAGATAGGGGCGCAACGCCGCAAGATTCTGGCGCTGCGCGGGATTGTCGGCGGTGAGGCGCGCGATCCGCGCGATTTCAGGCCCGGTCTGGCCTGCCGCCACGGCGTAATTATGCCGGTAATCGGGGTCGCCGGTCAGCAGATAGCCGCGCCGGGCCGTCTCACCCTGTTCGATCAGCGTCTGCGTGTGGGCAATCGCGAGTTTGACCGTGTAGGTATGGTTGACCATGTCGGTATGCGCCTGATTGCGCATCGTCGTCGATACCGCGCCGATCCCGGCGGCGAGCAGCGCGGCGAAACCGATACCCATACAGGCAATCAGCAGGCGACCGATCGCACCTTCGCTTTCGCCGAATACTCGTATCGCCCGCCGGATCATCGTGCTGGGTGGTAGAGGGCGGCAGCGTAAAACGCCAGCCGCCGGACCTTGATGTGGATCAACATATCAAGCACTTACAGCAGCCGGTCCTGCAACGTCTGGCGTCCGACGAAGCCGCCGCCCTGCCGCCGTGCCAGTTCGGTCTCGGCAGTGAAGCGCACGTCGATATCGCGATCGCCGAGGAACTTGGTCAGCGAATCGTCCTCGATCTCATGCCATTCCTTGCCGCGATCGGGGCCGAAGCGCACGCGTGGCAGCAGGCCGGGCAGGCGCGACCATTCGAGCAGTTGCTCGACGCCGACCAGATTGATCATGTCGCGCAGGTGGAACGCGGTCACATAGGCATCGGGGAAGGCGCGGTGCGCGGGCAGGCCGCGTTCGTGTTCGATGCCCTCCGGCTTGCGCCAGTAACGCAGCACCTGGTTCGAGAAGCTCGGCGCGTCGGGCCAGAGCCGCATCGCGCATTTCCAGGTGCAGATCCATTCGGCGCTGCGGGTGAGCGCGGGGGTGCAGAATTGCTGCTCGAAATCGGCGCGGTGCGCGGCGAGCGCGAGCCGGCGCGGCCACGGATCGAGCGCCTGGCGCGCGACATCGTGCCACATCGGCGCATCTGCGACCTGCTCGTCGAGGATATGGTGGATCGCCTGCGTGATCGGCGGCATCGACCGGCCGGGATTGACCAGCCGCGCGCCGCCCTCGCCGACCAGCTCCCAGCGGCCATCCGGGCCTTGCGCGACATCCTGCCAGCCGATCTCGCAGACGCCGTGCGCGGGCGGGGCAGGGCCGGTCGTTTCCAGATCGACGACGCGGATCATGGGTGGGGGCGGGGGTGGGGGCATGCCGCCTAGGTGGCGGCTCGGGCGCGGAAAAGCCAGACCCCTAGCGCGGTCGCGCGATTCCGCTCGCGGCGAGCTGCGTGTCGATCTGGGCGAGCAGCCGGTCGAGACCGGCCTGATCGCGCGCCTCGGCCCGCGCGACCAGCGCGCTTTGCGTGTTCGATGCGCGCAGCAGCCACCAGCCGTCCGCCGTATCGACACGCGCGCCGTCGATGCGGTTTACCGTCGCGCCTTCGGTGGTTAGGCGGGCGAGCACTTCCTCGACCACGGCGAACTTGCGCGCGTCATCGACGGGAAAGCGCAGTTCCGGGGTGTTGACCATCGCCGGCATCGCATCGCGCAATTCGGCGAGAGTGTGGTCGCCGCGGTGGACCGCGTCGATCAGCCGCACGGCGGCGAAATGCGCGTCATCGACGCCGTAGAAATCGTGACCGAAGAAGACATGGCCGGTCATTTCGCCGGCGAGCGGCGCGCCGGTTTCAGCAAGCTTGGCCTTCATGTGGCTGTGCCCGGTCTTCCACATCAGCGGCACGCCGCCGAGCGCGCGGATGCGGTCGAACAGCGCGCCGCTCATCTTGACGTCGCCGATGATGGTCGCGCCGGGCAGGTCGTGCAGCACCGGCTCGGCCAGCACCGCGAGGATCTGATCGCCCGCCAGCACGCGGCCCTGAGCGTCGATCGCGCCGATCCGGTCGCCGTCGCCATCGAAGGCGAAGCCGAAATCGAGCCGTTCGCGCACCACCAACGCCGTGAGATCAGCGAGGTTCTCCGCTTCGGACGGATCGGGATGATGGTTGGGGAAGGTGCCATCGACTGCCGTGAACAGCAGGTGATGCTCGCCCGGCAGGCGCTTTACCAGCCGCTCGATCACCGGGCCGGACGCGCCGTTGCCGGTATCCCAGCCGATCCGATACGCGCCGCCGGTGTAGCCCACCATCAGCCGATCGACATAGGCGTCGAGCACATCGGCGTCGGTTACCGTGCCCGCGCCCTCGCTCCAGTCGCCTGCCTCCGCCAAGGCCGCGAGCTGCTGAAGCTCGGCGCCGAAGAACGGCGCGTGCTGCAACACGAATTTGAAGCCGTTTTGATCGGCCGGATTGTGGCTGCCGGTGATCTGGATGCCGCCATCCACGCCGAGATGCGCTTCGGCATAATAGAGCATCGGCGTCGGGCCGAGGCCGATCCGCACGACATCGACCCCGCTCGCGGTCAGCCCCGCGACCAGCGCCGCCTCCAGCGCGGGCGAGGACAGCCGCCCGTCATAGCCGACCGCGATGCGTGCGCCGCCCGCCCGGCGCACGCACGTCGCGAAGCCGCGTCCGATCGCAAAAGCGTCGCTGTCGTGCAGCGTCGCCCCGACCACCCCGCGCACATCATATTCGCGCAGGATCATCGGATCGAAAGCGTGCGTCACCGCTTGAGCAGCAGGTCGCGCGCCGCGTTGATCCGCCGCGCCAGCTCAGGCGAGCCGCCGTCGCGGTCGGGATGAACGGCGGACACGAGGCGACGGTGCGCGGCGCGGATCGTGTCGGCATCCGCCGAGGCGCTCACCCCGAGGATCGCGCGCGCCTCCTGCTCGTCGATCGGCGGTTTCGTCGCCGGACGACGCAGGAAAAAATACCATCCGGCCGTGAGCAAGGCGGCCAGGAGCAGGAACTTCGCCATCAGGCGAACTGCGGCACGGCGGGATCGGGCAGCGACAGAGCGTTCATCATCTCGCGCAACTCCTGCCGCGCGGCGACATGGCTGAGGCCCATCTCGCCGAACTCGCCCGAATCGAGCATCGTCAGCCCCTTGGGGAACAGCTCACGGTAGATCACGCGTTCGCCGAGGCCGGGAATGATGCGGAAGCCGACGCGCTTGGAAAGCTGGTCGAGCGCCTCCGATACACGGCGCATGTTGCGCGCCTCGATATGCTGGACGCGGTTGCGCAACACCACCCAGTCGATCGTCGCGCCGTCGGTGCGGGCACGCACCTTGCGCGCCTCCCAGATCAGTTCGGCGTAGAAGCTCGGCCGAGTCACCTTGTAGGTATCGGGATCGACCTGACCGATCAGATCGAAATCGACGAAACTGTCGTTCATCGGCGTCACCAGCGTGTCGGCGCGCTGCGCCGCCAGTCGCGCGAACGGATCGTCGCGGCCCGGCGTGTCGATGACGAGGAAGTCGCTATCCTCGGACAGCGATGCGAACAGCTCCTCGAACCTGGCGTCGGTTTTGCCGTCATGCGTGGCGTGGCGCGGCGTGACGAGCTCGCGCCCGGTGCGCTTCGCCGTCACCGCGCGATTGTCGAGATAGCGACCCACCGTGCGTTGCCGGTGGTCGAGATCGAACGCGGCGACGCGACCGCCCTTCATCGCCAGAGCGATGGCGACATGGACGGCTGTGGTCGATTTTCCCGTGCCGCCCTTTTCGTTGGCGAACACGATGATGTGCGGCTTTTTCCCGTCACCCGGCAATGTCTCAAATTCCTCTTATTGCCCGTTCGGGCTACCGCCCATAGAAGGCCCAGCCATTCTTACCGGAGGCTAGACGCCCGTGCAAACCATCCGTCAGATCGCCACGCTGCGCGAAGCCATCGCCGCCTTCCGCGCCGCCGGGGAGTCGGTCGCGCTGGTGCCGACGATGGGCGCGCTTCACGCCGGCCATATCGCGCTGATCGAGGCGGCGAAGCGGCCGGGGCGGCGGATCGTCGCGTCGATCTTCGTCAATCCCCGCCAGTTCGGTGCGGGCGAAGACCTCACGCGCTATCCCCGTCGTGAGGCCACCGATTCGCAGATGCTCACCCGGGCGGGCTGCGACGTGCTGTGGGCACCCGCTGTCGAGGAGATGTATCCGCAGGGTTTCGCCACCAACATCTCGGTCTCCGGGGTGAGCGACGGCCTCGACGGTGCGGCGCGGCCGGGCCATTTCGATGGTGTCGCGACCGTCGTCAGCAAGCTGTTCAACCAGGTCCGTCCCGATGTCGCACTGTTCGGCGAGAAGGATTTCCAGCAGCTCGCGGTGATCCGCCGCCTCGTCGCCGATCTCGATTTCGGCATCGAGATCATCGGCGTGCCCACCCAGCGCGAGGATGACGGTCTAGCGCTGTCGTCGCGCAACATCTACCTCGACGAGGCCGAGCGTGCCCGCGCGGTCGCGTTGCCACGCGCGCTCGGGGTCGCGGCGCGCGAGATCGGGCGGGGTGGCGAAGTCGCCACCGCGATGGCGGGCGCACACGACATGCTGAGCGCGGCGGGTTTCGTGATCGACTATGTCGCGCTGGTCGATGCCGAGACGCTCACCGAACATCCCGAATCCGGCCGGCCGCTCCGGCTGCTCGCCGCCGCTCGGCTCGGCGCCACCCGCCTGATCGACAATGTCGCGGTGGAGATGCAGGTGAGCGCCTGACCGCTGCGATTCATGCTTAATCGCCCTTAACCCTTTTTTCAGGGATGCCGCGCGATACTGGCCCCCAGAACCAAAAGAGGGGTGAAGGACGATGGGCAGCAGCCTGAAGAGTGCGCAATTCTTCCTCGATAGTCGCATCGCGGATGCCGCCAGCGGCGATGCGACCGCGCTGTACGAACTCGGCATGGTCTATTCGAGTGGCACCGCCGGCATCGGCGTCGATCTGGTCGAAGCGCACAAATGGTTCAACCTCGCCGCGATCGCCGGCAATGAAGCGGCGATGGCATGCCGCAGCGAGATCGCCCGGGACATGAGCGCGCGCGAGATCGCGGTCGCGCAAAGGGCCGCGCGGGCGTGGCTGACGACGAGCGCCCGCCACGCCGCCTGAGCGGCGTCAGGCTTTCTTCGCGGCCTTGGGCGCTGCCTTCTTGGCCGGTGCCTTGGTGGCGGTTTTCGCGGCCGCCGGCTTCTTGGCGGCAGCCTTCTTGGCCGGCGCCTTCTTCTTGGGCTTGGCCGGCGCGGCGGCGGCGCGCGCGTCGATCAGTTGCGCGGCTTCCTCAAGCGTCAGCGCGTCCTTCTCGATCGACTTGGGCAAGGTCGCATTGGTCTCGCCATCAGTGACATAGGCGCCGTAGCGGCCTTCCATCAGCTTGATCTCGGCCTCGGTGCGCGGATGCTTGCCGAGCACCTTCAACGGCTCGCGCGCCGCGCCACGCTGCGGACGCCCGCCGCCCGCTGCCGCCTCGGCGAGCTTGACCACCGCCGCGTTCATGCCCGTCTCGAACACCTCCGCCGTCGAGGTCAGCCGCGCATATTTGCCGTCATGGACCAGATACGGTCCATAACGCCCGATCGCCGCATTGATCGGCTGACCCGTCTCGGGATGCGTGCCGATCGTGCGCGGCAGCGAGAGCAGCTTGAGCGCCCATTCGAGATCGAGCTCGGGCACGTCCTTGGGTATCGACGCGCGCTTCGCTTCCTTGCCGTCGCCAAGCTGGATGTACGGCCCGAACCGCCCGGATTTGCGTTCGACCGGCAGGCCGGTTTCGGGATCGTTGCCGAGAATTTCGTTCTCGAGCGCGGCGCCATCCTCGGCCGCACCACCCTGGCCGAAGCGGCGGGTGTATTTGCACTCGGGGTAGTTCGAGCACGCCACGAACGCGCCGAACTTGCCACCGCGCAGCGCGAGCTGCCCCGCGCCGCAGCTCGGGCACAGCCGGGGGTCGCCACCGTCGGCGCGTTCCGGGAACAGATAGGGCGCCAGGAACTTGTCGAGCTCCGCGGTCACTTCGGACGGCTTCTGCTCCATCACCTCGGTCGTGCGCGGCTTGAAGTCCTTCCAGAACGCTTCGAGCACCGCCTGCCACTGCGCGCGTCCGCCGGAAACCTCGTCGAGTTCGTCTTCCAGGCCAGCGGTGAAATCATAGCCGACATAGCGTTCGAAGAAGCGTTCGAGGAACGCCGTTACCAGCCGCCCGCTCTCCTCGGCGAAGAAGCGGTTCTTCTCGGTGCGGACGTAAGACCGATCCTTGAGCGTTTTGATGATCGACGCATAGGTCGAAGGCCGGCCGATGCCCAACTCTTCGAGGCGCTTGACGAGGCTGGCTTCGGAGAAGCGCGGCGGCGGCTGGGTGAAATGCTGCTCGGCATCGACCGCTTTCTTGGCGGGGGCGTCGCCCTCGCGCATGCGCGGCAGGCGGCGGGCGTCTTCGTCCTGGCTGTCGTCGGTGCCTTCCTCGTACAGCGCGAGATAGCCGGGGAACAGCACGACCTGCCCGGTCGCGCGCAAGGCGGTGCGGCCGGTGCCCTCGGCCAGTTCGACGGTGGTGCGCTCAAGCCGCGCCGACGCCATCTGGCTGGCGAGCGCGCGCTTCCAGATCAGATCGTACAGCCGGCCATGATCGCCCGCGCCGGCGCGGTCCTTGCCGAAATCGGTCGGGCGGATCGCCTCGTGCGCTTCCTGCGCGTTCTTCGCCTTGGTCGTATAGACGCGCGGCTTGTCGGGGACGTAGCCGGCGTCATAGCGGTTGGCGATGGCGAGCCGTGCGGCGGAGATGGCGCTGCCGTCCATCTGCACGCCGTCGGTCCGCATATAGGTGATCGCGCCATCTTCGTAGAGGCTCTGCGCGATCCGCATCGTGTGATCCGCCGAGAAGCCGAGCTTGCGCGCGGCTTCCTGCTGCAACGTCGAGGTGGTGAACGGCGGCGGCGGGTTGCGCGTGGCGGGCTTGGTCTCGACCGACTGGACGGTGAAATGGCCCTGCTCGACATCCGCCTTGGCTTTGAGCGCCGTACCCTCGTCGCCGATCGACAGGCGATCGATCTTGTCACCGTTCCAGCGGGTGAGGCGCGCGACGAACGGCGTGCCGTCCTGCTCCATCTGCGCGGTGACCGACCAATATTCCTGCGCCCGGAACGCCTCGATCTCGCGCTCGCGCTCGACGATCAGGCGGAGCGCGACCGATTGCACGCGGCCCGCCGACTTCGCGCCGGGCAGCTTGCGCCACAGCACCGGTGACAGCGTGAAGCCGACCAGATAGTCGAGCGCGCGCCGCGCCCGGTACGCGTCGATCAGATCGGTATCGAGCTCGCGCGGATGCTTCATCGCCTCGGTGACGGTCGCCTTGGTGATGGCGTTGAACGTCACGCGCTGGACATCCTTGGGGAGCGCCTTGCGGGCGCGCAGCACCTCCTGAACGTGCCACGAAATCGCCTCGCCCTCGCGATCGGGATCGGTCGCGAGGATCAGACGGTCGGCGTGCTTGGCCTCGTCGGTGATTGCCTTGAGTTGGCGCGCCTTGTCGGCGTAGTTTTCCCACTCCATCGCGAACCCGTCGTCGGGATCGACCGAGCCATCCTTGGGGGGCAGGTCGCGGACATGGCCGTAGCTTGCCAGCACCCGGTAATCGGAGCCGAGGTATTTCTCGATGGTTTTCGCCTTGGCGGGCGATTCGACGATGACGAGCTGCATGGCGTTGGGTCACATCCTTACGTGTACGCGCGAGGGTGGAAGGGGCGGCGGGGTGGCGTCAAGAGCGGCGCTCCCTTAGCGGTTGCAACCGGCTGCGTCTTCGGATCGATTGGCTTGACTCTTCCGCCCCCCGCCGCTAACCGCCCGCCTTCGCAATTGGCCCCGCACCCCGGTGAAGCGGCGGCCCCGGTATCATGCCGGAGCGATTACCGGGATCTGATCGGCAGCGTCCCTGCGGCGACGCCGGTCTCGTCATTGGCATTTGCAAGGAAAAGAATATGTCGAAGCGCTCCAGCGCCAAGCACAAGATCGATCGCCGCATGGGCGAGAACATCTGGGGTCGTCCCAAGTCGCCTGTCAACAAGCGCGAATACGGCCCCGGTCAGCACGGTCAGCGCCGCAAGGGCAAGGTTTCGGACTTCGGTCTGCAGCTTCGCGCCAAGCAGAAGCTCAAGGGCTATTACGGCGACGTGACCGAGAAGCAGTTCCGCGCCTGCTACACCGAAGCCGCGCGCATGAAGGGCGATACCAGCCAGAACCTGATCGGCCTGCTCGAGCAGCGCCTCGACATGATCGTCTATCGCGCCAAGTTCGCGCCGACCGTGTTCGCCGCACGCCAGCTCGTTTCGCACGGCCACGTTCGCGTCAACGGCGTGAAGTGCAACATCGCCTCGCGTCGCGTCTTCGCCGGCGAAGAGATCACGCTGGGTTCGAAGGCGCAGGAAATGGCGCTGGTGATGGAAGCGCAGGCTTTGTCCGAGCGTGACATCCCCGATTACGTCGCCCCCGACGGCGCCGCCAAGGTCACCTTCACGCGCGTTCCGACGCTCGACGAAGTGCCCTATCCGGTGAAGATGGAACCGAACCTGGTGGTCGAGTTCTACAGCCGCTGAGGCGAGGATTTAGCGAAGCTAAATCCAAGCGAACATCAGCGGCTCGGCCGGCGGCGCCAAAGCGCCGACCGACGACGTGGGCTTGCCCACGGCGCCAGCGAGAAACAGAAAAGGGCGGCCCGCAATGGCCGCCCTTTTTTCATGCCTTCACCTCTCCATCCGTCGCAGGCGCAAAAAAAGGCCCGCTCACCTCAAGGGTCAGCGGGCCGGTTTCACCTGGAACGCGGAGCCGCGATCAGCGCGGAGCGACCGACAGTTTGAAGATCATCTCGCTATGATACGGCTTGCCCGGATCGACCCGCGCCGAGACGAAATCGGGATGGTTGGGTGAGTCCGGGAATTTCTGCGGTTCGAGCGACACCGAATCGCCCATCCGGTAGACGTGGCCACCCTTGCCGACGAACGTGCCGTCGAGGAAGTTTGCAGTATAGAATTGCACGCCCGGCTCGGTGCTCAGCACCTCGAGGACACGGCCCGAGGCTGGGTCTTCCAGCCGCGCGGCGAGTTGCGGTGTCGCGGTCAGACCCTTGTCGAGCGCGAAATTGTGATCGTAGCCCTGGCCGAAGCGGATCTGTTCGTCACGGCCGTCGCGAATGCCGTCGGCGATCACGCGCGGTTTGCGGAAATCGAACACGGTGCCGGCGACCGGGCGGCGCTCGCCGGTCGGGATCAGGTGGGCATCGACCGGGGTATAGCTCTGCGCGGGAATCACCAGCGTGTGGAAGGTCGCGCCCGCCGATGCGCCTTCGCCGGCGAGATTGAAGAAGCTGTGGTTGGTGATGTTGACCACGGTCGGCTTGGTGGTCTTCGCGTCATAGCTGATCTTGAGCGCGCCGGCTTCGTCGAGCGCATACGTAACCGTCACGTCAAGCGCACCGGGATAGCCGGCATCGCCATCGGGGCTCGAATAGGCGAGCACGACCGAGGCGACCGGACCGGACTTCACCGAGACGATCTTCCAGAGCTGTTTGTCGAAGCCCTTGCCGCCGCCGTGCAGCGAATTGACCTTGTCGTTGAGCGGCAATTGATAGGTCTTGCCGTCGAGCGTGAAGCGGCCGCCGGCGATGCGGTTGGCATAGCGGCCGATGGTGGCGCCGAAATAATTGGGATGGCTCTGGTACGTCGCCGCATCGTCATAGCCGAGCGCGACATCGGCGAGCTTGCCGTCGCGATCCGGGGTGATCAGCGACTGGAGCGTCGCGCCATAGTTGAGGATGCGTGCCGAAACGCCGTGACCGTTCGAGAGCGTGATCGCCTCGACCGTCGACCCGTCGCTGAGCTTGCCGGCGGCTTCGCGCTTGGCGTCCGCCGCGATCGCCGCATAGGGCGTAAGAGCGGTAGCGGCGGCCAGTGCCGCCACGCCGACGCGCATCATCTTCAGCATCCTCTGAGTTCCTTCATAGAGCGCCTGGGCAATGCGGCGCCGTTTGCATGCGGCTTATAGTCGGACCAAAATTGTCAGGGCAAGGCTTTGATCGTGGCGCCGGGCTTGCCCATTGCGCTGGCGGTGTCCTCAAGCGCGAGATCGACCAGCACGCGCATCGCCGCGCTGGCCGCGACGGCGTCCCCCGCCGCGATCGCCTCATAGACGCGGGCATGATCGGGGATCGGGTTGCGCGGCAGCGCGCGTGCGCGCTGTTTGTACTGGGTCGTCCAACTCACCGCCGCGCCGATGCTCGCCGCCAGCACCATCATCGCGTCGTTGCGGGTCGCGCGCAGGATCGCGTCGTGGAAATCGCGGTCGGCGATGCGGCCGGCTTCGGTGGCAAGCGAATGGCGACGCATTCGCGCGAGAGAATCCTTGAGGATGCGCAGGTCGTCACGATCCCGCCGCTCGGCCGCGAAGCCAGCGGCGGCGGGTTCGACCACCGCGCGCAGTTCGAAAAGATTGCGCACGAATTGCTCATCGGGTTCACCCGCGAACGCCCAGGTCAGCACGTCGGGGTCGAGCAGGTTCCAGCGCGCGCGCGGCAACACGCGCGTTCCGGCCTTGGGTCGACTTTCGACCAGCCCCTTGGCGGCAAGCGCGCGGATCGCCTCGCGATACGCCCCGCGCGACACATCGAGCGCTTCGGAGAAATCCACTTCGCTCGACAGGATATCGCCAGGCGCGTAGGTGCCCGACACGATCGCGACGCCGATTTTGTGCGCGATCGAGCCATGCAGCCGCCGCCCGGTGCCCCGAGGCGCCCGCTCCAGTGCCGTGCCATCGACCTCTTCGCCCTGTTCGGTCATCCTCGTCTCCTTGCGCAGCCGTAACAGCCGTTTCGGCTTTGCAAAACGAAAGATTGCGTTTCGCGAGGCTCGCAAATAAGTAGGAGTAATTGGGACGCCGTCGCGAACGGGCCTGAAAAGGCATGTCGTTTGCTCGCGACGAGACAGAGAGGATGGATCGCATGGCCCTGCGCCGGTTGCAGCACTGTACCCGGTCAAGCACGCGCTCGGCCACCGTCAAGGCGTCCTGATCGATGGACCCGATCCGTATCGGCATCGTCGGCATGGGCAAGATTGCGCGCGATCAGCATCTGCCCGCAATTCGCGGCGATGCGGCGTTCAGCCTCGCCGCGACGGTCAGCCCGGTGGCGGATCAGGGCGTCGCCGGCGTGCCGCATCTGCCGAGCCTCGACGCTTTGCTGGCGCACGGTCCGGCGGTCGACGCGGTCGCGCTCTGCACCCCACCGCAGGTCCGCTACGATCTCGCCGCGCAGGCGCTGGCGCGCGGCATCCACGTCTTTCTCGAAAAGCCGCCCGGAGCGACGCTCGCCGAAGTCGATGCGCTGGAAGCGCACGCCGCCAAAACCGGCGCGTCGCTGTTCGCCGCATGGCACTCGCGCTTCGCCGCCGGGGTCGCGCCGGCGCGGGCGTGGCTGGCCGAGCGGCAGATCGAGCGCGTCTCGATCGTGTGGCGCGAGGATGTCCGCGTCTGGCATCCCGGGCAAGCGTGGATCTGGGAGCCGGGCGGGCTTGGCGTGTTCGATCCCGGCATCAACGCTTTGTCGATCGCGACGCATATCCTGCCGCGCCCGTTCTTCCTGCGCGCGGGTACGCTCGCCATCCCCGCCAACCGCGCCGCGCCGATCGCCGCCGATCTCAGTTTCCGCGATACCGCCGGCACGGAAATCCACATGGATCTCGACTGGCGGCAGACCGGCGCGCAAAGCTGGGACATCATCGTCGAAACCGACGCGGGCACTTGTAAGCTGTCGCGTGGCGGCGCGGTGCTGACGCTGCCGAGCGGCGCCGAGCACAACGAAGACCGCGAATATCCAGGGCTGTACGCACGCTTCGCCACGCTGATCCACAGCGGGCGCAGCGATGTCGATACCAGCCCGCTCAAGCTGGTCGCCGACGCGTTCTTGCGTGCGCGGCGCGATACGGTCGAACCATTCAACGATTGACGGGAGGACGAGGATGAAAAGACTTTTACGCACGCTGCTGGGCGGCATCGCGCTCGCTGGGGCGGCGACCGGGAGTGTCGCACAGCAAGCCGCACCCGCGCCTGATACGGCGACGGTGACGCTGCACGGCGAAAAGCCCGGCCCGGTCTATGATCGCCGCATCTTCACCCAGTTCGCCGAGCATCTCGGCAACGGCATCTATGGCGGCCTGTGGGTCGGCAAGAACTCCAAGATCCCCAATACGCGCGGTTTCCGCAACGACGTGGTCGGCGCGCTCAAGGAGCTCGGCGTGCCGATGGTGCGCTGGCCCGGCGGCTGTTTCGCCGACGAATATCATTGGCGGGAAGGCATCGGCGCGCAGGCTAAGCGCCCGGTCAAGATCAACACGCATTGGGGCGGCGTGACCGAGCCCAATGAGGTCGGCACGCACGAGTTCATGGATCTGATGGATCAGATGGGTTCCGAGGCGTACATCTCGGGCAACGTCGGCAACGGCACCCCGCGCGAGATGGCGGAGTGGGTCGAATATATGACCGCCCCCGCCGGCAGCCTCGCCGATGAGCGCGCGAAGAACGGCCACAAGGCGCCGTGGAAGGTGCCCTATTTCGGCATCGGCAACGAGCTGTGGGGCTGCGGCGGTAACATGAGCGCCGCCTATGCCGCCGATGAGACCAAGCGCTACGCCACCTTCGTCGTAGCACCCGAAGGCACCAAGATCCTCAAGGTCGCGTCGGGCGCCAATGGCGACGACTATAAATGGACCGAAACGATGATGCGCGATGCCGCCGGTCAGATCGACGGCGTGTCGCTGCATTATTATACGATGTCGGGCGGCTGGCCGCCGAGCGCGTCTGCGACCGAGTTCGACGAGGCCGGCTGGGCGCACACGCTGTCCGATGCCGAGCGCATGGAGGAGCTCGTCGCCAAGCACAGCGCGATGATGGACAAGTTCGATCCGCAGAAGAAGCTGTTCCTCGCGGTCGACGAATGGGGCACCTGGTACTCGCCTGAGAAGGGCACCAACCCAGGCTTCCTGCGTCAGCAGAACACGCTGCGCGACGCGCTGGTTGCTTCGGTCCATCTCGACATCTTCGCCAAGCACGCCGATCGCGTCCGCGTGACGGCGATCGCGCAGATGGTCAACGTGCTGCAGGCGATGATCCTCACCGACGGCGCCAGGATGGTGAAGACGCCGACCTACTACGTCTATGAGATGTACAAGCCGTACATGGACGCGACCGTGTTGCCGATCGACGTCAAATCGCCGTGGTACAACAAGGACCAGTGGACGATGCCGGGCGTGTCCGCCTCGGCGGTGCGCGACAAGGCCGGCAAGGTCCATGTCGCGCTGTCGAACCTCGATCCGAACAAGCCGGTCACGGTCAGCGTCGCGCTCGGCGGCGTGAGCGCGAGCACTGTGTCGGGCCGAATCCTGACGGCCGCGACGATGAACGCGCACAATGATTTCACCACGCCGAATGCCATCGCCCCCGCCGCCTTCACCGGCGCGCGGATCGACGGCACGATGCTGACGGTGGCGCTGCCGGCCAAGTCGGTGGTGATGCTCGACCTGCAATAAGCACGAAGACGCACTTCGGCATGCCGACGTTGGCGCTCGCGAAGGTCGCGGGTGTCCAACGCCGGCAGTGGCCGCAAGCAGAGGATTGAACATGATGGACCTGACCCGTCGCGGTTTCGTCGGTGGCGCCGCCGCGCTTGCCGCCACGCCAGCGCTGGCGCGCACCGCACCCAAAGCGGCGATCACCAACCCGCTGGTCAGGAACCGCGCCGACGCGCAGGTTTTCCGCCATACCGACGGCAGTTACTACATGACCGGATCGGTGCCCGAATATGACCGGCTCGTGCTGCGCCGTTCGAAAACGCTCGCCGGCCTCGCCACCGCAGCGGAGCGCGTATTGTGGCGGCATGAGAAGACCGGGCCGATGTCCGGCTTCCTCTGGGCGCCCGAACTGCATCTGATCGACGGGCGCTGGACGATGTATTTCGCCGCCGGCCCGAGTGGTGGTGGCGAGGACGTGTTCCGCATCCGCACTTATGCGGTGGTGTGCGACGGGCCGGACCCGATGACGGGCGCCTGGAAGGTGCTTGGTCAACTCCAGACCGAATGGGACAGTTTCAACCTCGATTCCACCTCGTTCGTCCACAAGGGCCAGCGCTATCTGGCCTGGGCGCAGCGCGAGCCGGGGATCGACACCAACAGCAACCTCTACCTCGCGCCTTTGAAGACGCCGCTGACGCTCGCCGCCAAGCAGGTGCGGCTGTCGGTGCCGACGCTCGATTGGGAAGTGCGCGGCTATAAGGTCAACGAGGCGCCGGCGGTGCTGGCGCGCAACGGTCGCCTGTTCATGACCTATTCGGCGAGCGCGACCGATGCGCGCTATTGCCTGGGCATGCTGACCTGCCGCGACGATGCCGACATCATGGATGCGGCCAACTGGTCGAAATCGCCGCAGCCGGTGTTCAAATCGTCGCCCGCGCACAAGGTCTATGGGCCGGGCCACAACAGCTTCACCACCGACGAACGCGGCCGCGACATGCTGGTCTATCACGCGCGCGATTACGCCGAGATCAAGGGCGATCCTTTGTTCGATCCCAACCGCCACACCCGCGTCCAGCCGATCCGCTATGCACCCGACGGCACACCCGATTTCGGCGAGCCGGTCGCCAACGGCGTGCTGCGCGCGTGAGCGGCATCGATCGTCGCACTTTGCTCGCCGTCGGCGCGGCGGCGGCGGTTCTGCCTGACGTCGCCGGCGCGGCGCAGCGTGGCACACGCTCGCTCGCGCCGACGCCGCCGATGGGATGGAATAGCTGGAACAGCTTCGCCACCACCATCACCGAAGCCCAGGCGATCGAGACCGCCGGCATCATGGCGGCGAAGCTGCTGCCCGCCGGCTACGACATCTTCACCGTCGATATCCAATGGTATGATCCCGACGCGAAGAGCTACGACTATAACGCCAAGCCGGTGCCGGTGATGGACGGTAACGGTCGATTGCTGCCCGCACCCAACCGTTTCCCGTCGAGCGCGTCCGGTGCGGGTTTCGCGCCGCTCGCCGCCAAGGTCCACGCGCTTGGGCTGCGTTTCGGCATCCATGTCATGCGCGGCATTCCGCGCCTCGCGGTCGAGCGCAACCTGCCGGTGCCGGGGACATCCTACCACGCGCGCGACATCGCCGACGTGACGAGCGTCTGCTCGTGGAACCCCGACATGTACGGCGTCGATATGCGCAAGCCCGGCGCGCAGGCCTATTATGACAGCGTGTTCGCGCAATATGCGCGCTGGGGCGTCGATTTCGTCAAGGTCGACGACATGAGCCGCCCGTATGACGCGCACGCACCCGAAATCGAGGCGGTCGCGCTGGCGATCAAGCGGTCCGGGCGGCCGATGATCCTCAGCCTGTCGCCCGGCGAGACGCCGGTGATCCGCGCCGATCACGTCCGCCGCCATGCCGAGATGTGGCGCATCGCCGACGATTTCTGGGACGAATGGCCGCAGCTCGCCGCGCAATTCACCCGCTTCGAGAATTGGAGTCCCTACATCGGCGGCGGACGCTGGCCTGATGGCGACATGCTGCCGCTCGGTCGGCTCGCGCTGGGCGCGCGCGATTCGCGTTTCACGCCCGACGAGCAAAGGACGCTGATGACCTTGTGGTCGATCGTGCGCTCGCCGCTCATCATGGGTGGCGACCTGCGCCATCTCGACGCCGCCACGCTGGCGCTGCTGACCAACCCGGAGGTGATCGCGGTCAACCAGGCGAGTTCGGACAACCGCCCGCATATCCTTGAAGACGGCACCCGGCTGTGGAGCGCGACCGCACCCGGCGGCGGGCAATATGTCGCGTTGTTCAACACCTCGGCCAAACCGCGCCGTGTCGCGCTGCCGCTCGACCGGATCGGGCTGCGCGGGACGGTCAGGGTGCGCGACCTGTGGGCGCGCACGGCGCTTGCCGACATGTGGGACGCGGTCGCGCAAGACCTGCCGCCGCACGGCGCGAGCCTGTTGCGCGTTGTTCAGCGGCGTTGAGAGGATGACCGGCAGGCTTGCATCCATCCGACGGGCACTGCGCGCGGCTCTGCTGTGCGCGATGCCCGTCTGCCTCGCCGCCGCACCCGCGCCAGTCGCGTCGCAGCTCGATCGCGACGCGATCCTCACCCAGCATTACGGCAACGACGCCGATTGGTATCGCGACCGCATTCCGCTGTTCGACAGCTCGGATGCGACGCTCGACGCGGTGTATTATTATCGCTGGCAGGTGTTCCGCGCGCACCAGCGCGATCTCGGCGCCAAGGGGTATATCTCGACCGAGTTCCTCAACGATGTGAGCTGGCAGCGCGAGCCCTATGCCAGCCTCAACGACGCCACCGCCTTCCACATCGCCGAGGGTCGCTGGCTCCGCGACCGCCGCTTCGCCGACGATTACATCAACTTCCTCTATCTCGACGGCGGCAACGACCGGCATTTCAGCGAGAGCATCGCCGATGCGGTGTGGGGCCGCTACCTCGTCGATCACGACCGCGACGCCGCCGTGCGGTTGTTGCCGGCGATGCGGCTGATCTACGGATTATGGGACGACCGCTTCGATTTCACCAAGGGGCTGTACTGGATCGAGCCGCTGCTCGACGCGACCGAATATACCGTCTCGTCGATCGACGCCTCGGGCGGTAAGGACGGGTTTCGCGGCGGTGACGCGTTCCGCCCGTCGATCAACAGCTTCCAATATGCCAATGCGATGGCGATCAGCCGCCTGTCCGCGCTTGCGGGTGATCCCGCGACGGCGGCGAACTATGCTGCCCGCGCCGGGCAGTTGCGCGGTCGCGTGCTCGATGCGCTGTGGAGCGACAAGTTCGGCCACTTCATCGACCGCTACAAGGTTAGCAACGACCATGTGACATATTGGAACCAGATCCGCGCGCGCGAGCTGGTCGGCTATCTGCCCTGGACGTTCGGGCTGATCGGCGCCGACGCGAAGTTCGACCGGGCGTGGACGCATATCCTCTCGGCGAACGAACTCGGCGGCCCGGCGGGCTTGCGCACCACCGAGCCGAGCTATCAATATTACATGCGGCAATATCGCTACGATGCGGCGACGGGCCTGCGCGAATGCCAGTGGAACGGACCCGTCTGGCCGTTTCAGACGACTCAGGTGCTGACCGGCCTCGCCAACCGCCTCCACGACGGCCCCGACGGCGTGATCGGGCGCGGCGATTATCTGCGATTGCTGCGCCAATATGCGCGGATGCACTATCAGGGCGACACGCTGGATCTGGAGGAGGATTACGATCCCGCCACCGGCAAGCCGATCGTCGGCCTACCGCGCAGCCACCATTATTTCCACAGCGGCTTCGACGATCTGGTCATCTCCGGCCTCGCCGGCATCACCCCGCAACCCGACGACAGCGTCGTGGTCGATCCGCTGCTGCCCGCGAAGGACCGCGCCAGGGACCGGCTGCGCTGGTTCGCGGTGCAGGACGTGCCCTATCACGGCCGGTCGTTGTCGGTGGTCTATGACGAGGACGGGCGGCACTATCGCGGCGGCGCGGGGTTGCGCGTCTATGTCGATGGCGTGCTGGCGGCGTCGCGGGCGACGCTCGGCAGGCTGGTCGTGCCGGTCGCAGCCAAGGCCAATCCGGCGATCAAACGCCCGCTCGCCCAATCGATCAGCCTCGTCCGCACCGAATATCCCAAGCCGAGCGCGTCGAGCGGCATCGATCCCGAGCGGCTGCATCAGGGCATCGACGGGCGCGTGTGGTTCATGCCCGAACTGCCCAACGGCTGGGAGTCGACCGGCACCACGCAGGACGAATGGTTCGCGGTCGATTTCGGCAAGCCGGTCACGCTCACCCGCGCGGAAGTGTCGTTCTTCGCTGGCGGTGTCTTCGCGATGCCCGACCGCTACCGGATCGAATATCGTGTAGACGGCGCCTGGCGACCGCTGGAAACGAACGGCGCGGCACCCCGCGCCAACGCCACCAATGTGCTAAGCTGGCAACCGATCCGCACCGATGCGATCCGCCTCGCGATCCGCAAGCTGGCGGGCCAGCAAGTCCGCCTCGCCGAGATGAAACTGTTCTAATATCGGGTTGTTGCGCGTCACGCGGCGCGCTGCCAAGACGGGCGTATCATCTTCAGGGGAGATAGTATGCGCGCCCTTCTGCTCGGCCTGACGTTTCTTGCCGCCCCTGCACTCGCGCAGGCACCCGCCATTTCGGTGCAGACGCTCAAGCAGGTCACGCAGACACTCTCCTCCGATGCGTTCGAGGGGCGCAAGCCCGCGAGTCCCGCCGAGGACAAGACCACCGCTTATATCGTCGAGCGCTTCAAGGCGGCGGGGCTCAAGCCCGGTGTCGATGGCGGCTGGTTCCAGAACGTGCCGCTGGTCGATATGACCGCGACCAACGTCGCGCCGATGACCATCACCGGCGGCAAGACCCCGCTCATCCTCGCCTATCGCAGCGACATGGTGGTCAAGACCTTCCGTGTCACACCGCATATCGCGGTGAAGGACAGCGAGGTCGTCTTCGTCGGCTACGGTATCACCGCGCCCGAGCGCGGCTGGAACGACTATGCCGGCGTGAACGTCAAGGGCAAGACCGTCATCATCCTCGTCAACGATCCCGACTGGCAGAGCGCGGAGCGCACGGGTTTGTTCGAAGGCAAGGCGATGACCTATTACGGCCGCTGGACCTACAAATACGAAGAGGCCGCGCGGCAGGGCGCCGCCGCCGCGATCATCGTCCATGATACCGAGCCGGCGGCCTATGGCTGGGGCGTCGTCCAGTCGAGCAACACCGGCCCGCAGCTCGAACTCGACGAGAAGGGCGATCACATGAGCGAAAGCGCGGCGGTCGGCTGGGTTCAGCTCGACAAGGCCAAGGCGCTGTTCGCGAGCGCGGGCAAGGATTTTACCGCGCTCACCGAAGCCGCCAAGCACAAGGGCTTCCGCGCGGTGCCGCTCGGGCTGAAGGCGTCGGTGTCGTTCGACAATACGATCCGGCGGCAGGCATCCAAGAACGTCGTCGGCATCCTGCCCGGCACGTCCTCGCCCAATGATTACGTCCTCTACAGCGCGCATTGGGATCATCTCGGTCACTGCGACGCGGTGAAGGGCGACGGCATCTGCAACGGCGCGCTCGACAATGCCAGCGGCGTCGCCGGTCTGGTCGCGCTCGCCGAGGCGCAGGCCAAGGCCGGGCCGACCAAGCGCTCGATCGTGTTCCTGTCGGTGACGGCCGAGGAAGCCGGGCTGCTCGGCTCGCGGTATTACGCTGAGCATCCGGTCTACCCGCTGTCGCACACGGTCGGCGGGGTCAACATGGACGTGCTCAACGTGAAGGGCCGCACGCACGACTTCGAGATCACCGGCGCGGGCAAGTCCGAGCTCGAGGACATGATGAAGACCTTGGTCGAGGCGCAGGGCAGGGTGGTCAAGCCCGAACCCAACCCCGAACGCGGCAGCTATTTCCGTTCGGACCATTTCAGCTTCGCCAAATTGGGCGTGCCGATGTTTGACGGCGGCGCGGGCGAGGATCTGGTCGTCGGTGGCGAGGCCGCAGGCCATGCCGCGACGCTCGACTATATCGCCAACCGCTACCACAAGCCGCAGGACGAATATGATCCCAAGTGGGATTGGTCGGGCGCGGTCGAGGATCTCACCCTATATTACCGGCTGGGCCGCGAACTCGCCGATGGCGACGCCTGGCCCAATTGGTACAAGACCGCCGAATTCCGCGCGATTCGCGACAAGCAGCGCGCGGCCGCGCAATAGGAACCTTGCATGACCATGATCGTCCCTCCCGCCGAATGGGCACCGCATAAGGCTGTCTGGATCGGTTTCCCGAGCCATCCCGAACTGTGGGAGGACGATCTCGAACCGGCGCGTGAGGAAGTCGCCGCGTTCGGCCGTGCGGTCCATGTCGGCGGCAAGGGCGAGCGCGTGATCCTCGTCGCCGCCGATGACGCCGCGGCGCAGGCCGCGGAGCAGATGGCGGGGGACTATGCCGAAGTCGTGGTCCAGCCGTTCGGCGACATCTGGCTGCGCGACACCGGGCCGATCCTGCTCGGCGACGGCAGCGCGCGGTCGTTCCGGTTTAACGGCTGGGGCGGCAAATACGATCTGCCCGGCGACGACGATGTCGGGCTGCGGCTGGCGGCCACGATCGAGGCGCCGGTCGAGCGGTGCGAATGGGTGCTCGAAGGCGGCGCGATCGACGGCGACGGCACCGGGCGGTTGGTCACCACCGAACAATGTTTGCTCAACCCCAATCGCAACCCCGATCTGAGCAAGGACGAGATCGCGGCGCGGTTGCGCGACGATCTCGGTTTCAGCGAGATCCTGTGGCTGGGCGACGGCCTGCTCAACGATCATACCGATGGCCATGTCGACAACCTCGCGCGCTTCGTCGCGCCGGGCGTGGTGGCGATTCCCGAGCCGACCGAGAACGATCCGAACGCGGCGGTCTACAGCCAAGCCGCCGATGCGGCGGTTGCGGCGGGACTGAAGGTGTCGCGGATTCCCTCGCCCGGCGAAGTGCTGCGCGACGACGAGATCGTCCCGGCGAGCTATATGAACTTCTACATCGGCAACGCCGCCGTCGTCGTGCCGCTCTACGGCGCACCCAACGACGACGCGGCGGTCGCGGCGGTGCAGGCGCTGTTCCCGGATCGCGAGGCGGTGGGGTTGCGCGCCGATGCGATCCTGACCGGCGGCGGCAGCTTCCACTGCATCAGCCAGCAGATTCCGGCCTGACCCCTTCCGTCACCCCAGCGCACGCTGGGGTCTCTCGGTGAGACGCGAAACGCTCGCCCAGCCACCGGGAGACTCCAGCTTGCGCTGGAGTGACGATTGGGGAGGCAGGCGCTCACTCCACCCCTGGGTCCTTCACCGCGCGAACGTATCCGCGCGCTGCCCCAGCAGCGTCACCTCGACACGGCGGTTGAGCCGCATGCCCGCCGCCGTCGTGTTGCTCGCCACCGGATCGGCCTTGCCGTGGCCGGCGACGCGGAAGCGCGCCTCGGTCACGCCGAGATCGTCGAAGGCGGTACGGACGCTGTCGGCGCGGCGTTCGGACAAAGCCTTGTTGTGGGCATCGGTGCCGCGTGCATCGGTGTAGCCGTCGATTGATACGCGCACGCCGGGATTGTCCTGGAGATAGCCCGCCAGCGCGCGGAGCTTGTCGATCGCGCCGGGGCGCAGTTCGGCCGAATCGGTGCGGAACAGCACGTCTTCCTGCAACGTCATGCGCGCACCCTGCGGGGTCTGGCGGAAATGATAGTCGCGCATCGCGGCGCGGTCCCAGCGGCCGGGGCCGCCAGCGCGCGGACCCTCGCCGTCGCGGAGCCGGCCGTGGCGATCCCAGTCGAAGCGCGCGCGATCGTTACCCGCCACGTCGGCGAAGGCACGGTTGGCGGCATCGGCCTCGCGCCGGTTGATGAAGCCGTCGCGGTTGAAATCGAAATTGCGCATCACGAACGCGCGACCGCGCGGCGTCGCGCGCAGCTCGGGAAACAGGATCGGCACGCCCGGCCCGGCGAGCCGGTAAGGCCGGTCGCCCGCACCCCAGTCCCAGCGACCTTGCGCATTGGCCGGAACGGTCGCGAGCAACGCGCTCGCGGCGGTCGCGGCGGCGAGGATCATCCGGTTGGTGGTCTTCATGATAAACTCCCTATGACCCCCGCCATAAGGATGCTTTGCCGCGCCACGCTTGAACGCGCGGTGAGCCGCGCCGAAAGCTGAGGTTCAGCGAGCCAGCGGCAGCGCGACGTGCGAGGCTTCGCCGTGCAGTTCGGCGAACAGCGCCGCTTCGGTGCCGGTCATCCACACCTGCCCCTTGCCAGCCAGCGCCGCGAACAACGCGGCGCGCCGGCGCGGATCGAGGTGTGCGGCGACCTCGTCGAGCAGCAGTATCGGATGCCGCCCGGTGCGTTCCGCGACCAGCCCGGCATGCGCGAGCACGATGCCGAGGAGCAGCGCCTTTTGCTCGCCGGTCGAACACAAGGCGGCCGGTTGTGCCTTACCGAGATGGCTGACCGCGAGATCGGTGCGGTGCGGGCCGATCAGCGTCCGCCCCGCTGCCATGTCGCGCCGCCGCCCGGCGGCGAGATCGGCGGCGAGTGTGTCGCCCGCGCCGGTCCACCCCTCCAGCATCAGCCCGGCGCGCGCGAACGGCCCGTCGGGTTGCTCGGCCAGCCGCAGCCCCAGCGCCGCCACGGTATCGCGGCGCGCGGTGTCGATCGCGGCGCCATGCTCGGCCATCTGCGCCTCCAATGCGGCGATCCAGTCGAGATCGAGCGCCGCGCCTTCCGCCGCTTCGCCGAGCAGCCGGTTGCGTGCGCGCATCGCCGCATCATAGCGGTTGCTGTGAACGGCATGGCCGGGTGCGAGCGCCAGCGTCAGCCGGTCGAGGAAGCGGCGGCGTTCGGAGGCCGGCTCGACGAACAGGCGGTCCATTGCCGGGGTTAGCCACAGCACCGTCAGCCATTCCGCGAGCGCGGTCGCGGCGGTGCCGGCGCCTTGAATCCGCACGATCCGCCGCTCGGGTGCGGTGGCGAGCGTGCCGGTGGCGATCTGCACCTCCCCTCCCATTTCTGGGAGGGGTCGGGGGAGGGCCTGTCCTTCGGACGCTGCGTTTGCGGACAGGCCCTCCCCTAGCCCCTCCCGCAAGCGGGAGGGGGATTCTATCGTCTCCAGCACCGCCGCCACGCCGAATCCGCCCTTGCCGCCTTGTCGCGCCATCTCGCCCAGCGGCGCCGCGCGTAGTCCGCGCCCCGGCGCGAGCAGCGACACCGCTTCGATGACATTGGTCTTGCCCGCGCCGTTTTCCCCGGTCAGCACGACGAAGCCAGCGCCCGGCGTGAGCGTCAGATCGGCATGGTTGCGGAAATCGGTAAGGACGAGGCGCGACAGCATTCTGCGCGCCTTAGCGGTTTTCGCGACCATGACGCCAGTTTCACGCAAACGCCGCGTCGAAGCCGCTATAGCGCGAGTCGCCCCACGAGGAGACCATCCATGCGCCTGCCGTTGATCGCCCCCGCCGACCTGACCGATGCGCAGAAGCCGCTTTATGAGGACATGAAAGCCGGCATCGCCACCAACTTCAACGACTTCAAGGTCCTCGCCGACAATGGCGCGCTGATGGGGCCGTGGAACCCGTGGCTGCACGAGCCGGTGATCGGCAAGGCGGTGTGGGATCTCACCAAGGCGATGTCGATGCAGGCGACCTTGCCCGATGCGCCACGCCAGATCGCGATCCTGGTGACGGGCGCGCATTTCGACGCGGCGTATGAGATTTACGCGCACATCGCCATCGCCGAGCGCGAGAAGATGAGCGCGGCGCGCCTCTCGGCGTTGTGCGCCAACATTAAGCCTACCGATCTCGATCCACCGGAGAGCGTCGCGTACGATGTCGCCTTCGCGCTGGTGAACGGCGGCGTGCTGCCCGAGCCGTGCTACGCCCTGGCGGTCGAGACGTTCGGCCAGCACGGCGCCAACGAACTGATCTATCTGGTCGGGCTGTATGCCCTCGTGTCGATGACGCTCAACGGCTTCAACGTGCCGGTGCCGGAACGCGACTGATCGCCGCAATTTCGACATGACGCGAACGTCATTTCGCCGTGGCCTCGCGTCCATGTACAGCGGCATATGCGTTGCGGCGCACAATCCGGCCTCCTATGGCTCGGTGACCCGTCGCGGTGGCGGGCACCGGGTCAGGGTGCGTGTCGAAACGGGGCGTTGGGTCTTTTACGCGAATGGCGGCAAGCGATTACGATTATTGGCGATGGCACGATCCGTCGTTCCGGCGGCGCGCGATCGCGTTCGGGCTGGCGCTGGGGCTCGAACTGCTCATCGCGCTGCTGCTGTTCCTGTGGAGCGCGCAGCATCCCGCGCCGCCGCAGCCCAAGCCCAACGAACTCCGCGTGTTCGTGCCCTCGGAACTCCCCGATCCCGCCAAGAAAGCCGCCGCCAAGGGGGAGAAATCGCCCGTCCAGCATGCCGCCAAGGCGACCGCGCCGAAAATCACCAAGCCCAAGCCCGAAATCACGCCGCCCCCGCCGCCCGTACCCGTGCCCCCGAAGCTCATCACGCTGAGCCAGGACGATTACGCCGCGACCGACATCTCCAAGCTGCCGACCCACGGCAGCGACAGCGGTGACGACAAGCCCGGCGGCGGCAACAATGGCGGCGCGGCTTATGGCCCCGGCGAAGGACCGGGCGGGCAGCGGCTGTACAACGCCGAATGGTATCGCGAGCCGACCGATGCTGAACTGGGCGGCTATATGGGCAAGATCGAGAACCCCGAATGGGCCGATATCGCGTGCCAGACGATCGCGAACTATCACGTCGACAATTGCCGCTCGCTCGGTGAATCGCCGGTCGGGTCAGGTATCGCGCGCGCGATGCGGCTTGCCGCGTGGCAGTTCCTGGTTCGCCCGCCGCGCGTCGGCGGCAAGCCGATGGTCGGCGCGTGGGTGAAGATCCACATCTACTTCACCCACCGCAAGGCGGAGTGACGCGCGCTCAGGCGGCGGTGCGCAATTTCTCCCCGCTCGCGGCGACGAGCAACCGGCGTTCGATGCCGCGCAGCCGCGTCGCGTTCGAGATCTTTTCGCCCGTCAGGTCGGTCAGATAGAACGTATCGACCGCGCGCTCGCCGTAGGTGGCGACATGCGCCGAGTGGATCGTCACCTTCGAATCGAACAGCGCATGCGCGAGTTGGTGGAGCAGCGCCGGGCGGTCGCGCGCGTTGACCTCGATCACGGTGAAGCGGTTCGACGCCTTGTTCTCGATCAGCACGTTGGGCGCGATTGAAAACGCTGTCGCGCGCGGCCGCGACAGCGGCTTGGCGAGGAGCTTGTCGACCAGCCGCCCACGCGCGGCGAGCGCGTCCTCGATTCCCATGCGCAGCCGCTTGAGCTGCATCTCGTCCTCGAACGGCCCGCCCATCGGGTCCTGCACGACGAAATTGTCGAGCGCCATGCCGTCGCGCGTGGTGTGGATGCGCGCATCGATGATGTTGCCGCCGGCCAGGCTGATTGCGCCGGCGATGCGGTAGAACAATCCGGGATGATCGGCGGCATAGACCGAGACGAGCGTTGCGCCGCGCTCGGGATCGGGGCGCGTATCGATCGAGAGTTGCGCCGCGCCGGCCTGATCGACCAGGTGCGCGTTCTGGATGAGCACCTCGTCGGGCTCCGCCACCCAATAGGGATCTGGCATGCGCCTGAGCAGGGCGGCGAACTTGGCTTCGTCCCAGCCGAGCGCCACGCGCAGGCTGGCCTGCTTGGCGGCGATCCGCTCCTCGCGGCCCTTCTGCTTGTGCCCGAGCCGCAGCACCTCTTCCGCCGATTCGTACAGATCGGCGAGCAACTGACGTTTCCAGCTATTCCACACGCCCGGCCCGACCGCGCGGATATCGACGATGGTGAGCAGCAGCAGCAGCCGCAGCCGCTCGGGGCTTTGCACCATCTCGGCGAAATCGAGGATCGTCTTGAAGTCCGACAGGTCGCGCTTGAACGCGGTTGCCGACATCAGCAGGTGATAGCGCACCAGCCACGCGACCGTCTCGGTCTCGGCGTCGCTCAAGCCCAGCCGCGGGCACAACCGATGCGCGACTTCGGCGCCGAGGATCGAATGGTCGCCGCCGCGCCCCTTGGCGATATCGTGAAACAGCACCGCGACGTAGAGCGCGCGCCGCGACACGATCTGGTCAAACACCACGGTCGCGAGCGGATGGTCGTCGGTGAGCGCGCGCTTCTCGATCGCCGACAGCAGCCCGATCGCGCGGATGGTATGCTCGTCGACGGTGTAGTGATGGTACATGTCGAACTGCATCTGCGCGACGACGCGGCCGAAATCGGGAATGAAGCGGCCGAACACGCCCGCTTCGTTCATCCAGCGCAGCACCGTTTCGGGGTCGCGCGGCGACGTCAGCACGTCGAGGAACAAGGCGTTGGCGCGGGCGTCCTGGCGGATATCGTCGGCGAGCTTGGCGTCGCGCGCGGCGGCGCGCATCGTCAGCGGGTGGATTTCCAGCGCGTGCTGGTCGGCGAGCGCGAACACCTCGACCAACCGCACCGGATCGGCCCGGAAGAAATCGTCATCGGGGATCGCCAGCCGGCCGCGTTCGATCACGAAGCCGTGCAGCTTGCGCGGTGCCCGGCCGCGCCCGAGCATCGGCAGCCCGAAGCGCCGCCCCCGCGCCGCGAACTTCTCGTCGAGATGCGCGAGGAATACGCCGGTCAGGTCGCCGACGCGCTTCGCCTGCAGGAAGTAATAATGCATGAACCGCTCGACCTTGGACTTGCCGGTGCGGTCGGCGAAGCGCATCCGCTGCGCGATCTCGGACTGCATGTCGAAGGTGAGCCGATCCTCGGCGCGCTTGGCGATGCTGTGCAAATGGCAGCGCACCGCCCAGAGGAAATTCTCGGCGCGATTGAACTGGCGATATTCGGCGCGGCTGAGCAGCCCGGCCTCGACCAGTTCGCCCGGCTCGGACACGTTGTAGGCGTATTTGCCGATCCAGAACAGCGTATGCAGGTCGCGCAGGCCCCCCTTCGCTTCCTTCACGTTGGGTTCGACCGCGTAGCGCGTGTCGCCCATCCGTTTGTGGCGCGCGTTGCGCTCGGCGAGCTTCTCGGCGATGAAGCTGCGCACCGTATCGGCCTGCACCTCGACCTTGAAGCGGCGCGCAGCCTCATCATACAGCGGCTGATCGCCCCAGACGTAACGCGCCTCCAGCAAGGCGGTGCGGATCGTCACGTCGCTCTTCGCCTGGCGCACCATCTCGTCGAGCGAACGGCTCGAATGGCCGACTTTCAGACCGAGATCCCACAAAGCATAGAGCATCGATTCGATAACTTGCTCGGCCCAGGCGGTCTGCTTCCAGGGCGTGAGGAAGCCGATATCGACATCCGAATAGGGCGCCATCTCGCCACGCCCATAGCCGCCGACCGCGATGATGGTCAGCCGCTCGGCGGCAGTCGGGTTGTGGACCGGATAGAGCCGCTGCGTGGTGAAATCGTAGAGCAGGCGAATCAACTGATCGACCAGAAACGCCTGCGCGGCGGCGATCTCCAGTCCGCGCGAGGGATGCTCGATCAACCGCCGCCCGATCTCGACTCGCCCGGCATCGAGCGCGGTTTTCAGGAGCGCGGTGCCGGCGGCGCGAAGCGGGATCGGGTCGGTGCCCTCGAGCGCGGCGAGCGCATCCGCGACAGACCGGCGATCGATGATTGCGCGGCGTTGGGTGAGGGAGTCGAAACGGGCTGGCATTGTGGAGAGATAGGGGATGATCGCGCGCGCGTCATGCCCTCACGTCGTCACCCCAGCGCAAGCTGGGGTCTCTCGGTGAGACTCGCATCATCCGCCCAGCCTGCAGAAGACCCCAGCTTGCGCTGGGGTGACGGAGTGTGGCTACATCAAACCCTTCAGCCGGTACAATTGCTCCAGCGCCTCGCGCGGCGTCAGCGCATCGGCATCGATCGCCGCGAGCGCCTCGCGCACCGGATCGGCGGGCGGCACCTCTTCCTCGCGTGCGGCGGCGAACAGCGGCAGGTCGTCGAGCCCCGCCGCGATGCCGCCGGTCTTGGCGCGGCCCGCTTCCAGCTTGGCCAGCACCGCCTTGGCGCGCGCCAGCGTCGCGGGCGACATCCCCGCCAGTCGCGCGACGGCAAGGCCATAGCTGCGATCGGCCGGCCCTTCGCTGACCTCATGGAGCAGCACCAGATCGCCCTTCCACTCGCGTGCGCGAACGTGGTGGAGGCTGAGTGCCTCGCAGCGTTCGGCCAGCCGGGTCAGTTCATGGTAATGCGTCGCGAACAGGCAGCGGCAGCGATTGTCCTCGTGGATCGCCTCGACCACCGCCCAGGCGATGGCGAGGCCATCATAGGTCGAGGTGCCGCGCCCGACTTCATCGAGAATCACGAAGCTGCGCGGCGTCGCCTGGGCGAGGATCGCCGCCGTTTCGACCATCTCGACCATGAACGTGGACCGTCCCCGCGCGAGATTGTCCGACGCGCCGACGCGGCTGAACAGCCGGTCGACGAGGCCGAGCGTGGCTGCGCTCGCCGGCACGTAGCTGCCGGCCTGCGCAAGCACCGCGATCAGCGCGTTCTGGCGAAGGAAGGTCGATTTGCCGCCCATGTTCGGCCCGGTCACGAGCCACAGCCGCGAGTCTTCTGAGAGTCGGCAGTCGTTGGCGACAAAGCGCTCGCCGCGCTTCGCCAGCGCATCCTCGACAACCGGGTGGCGACCGCCGACGATGTCGAAACAGGCATGATCGACCAGCGACGGCCGCACCCAGCCACCCTCGCACGCGCGCTCGGCCAGCCCCGCCGAGGCGTCGAGCCGGGCGAGCGCGTCGGCGGTGGCGGCGATAGCCTCGCGCCGGGCGAGCGCGGTGTGTGTGAGGTCTTCGAGATGCGCTGCCTCGGCGGCGAGCGCATGCGCGCCGGCCTGCGATACCTTGACCGCGACTTCATGCAGTTCGGGCGCGTTGAAGCGCACTACGCCGGCGAGCGTCTGGCGATGGGTGAAGCCGCTGTCAGGCGTCATCAGCGCATCCGCCACACGCGCGGCAACCTCGATATGATAGCCGAGCACGCCGTTATGCTTGATCTTCAGCGCGGTGATGCCGGTGCGGGCGCGATACTCCGCCTCCAGCGCGGCGATCGCGCGCCGCCCGCCCGCGCCGGCATCGCGCAGATCGTCGAGCGCGGCGTCATAGCCGGGCGCGATATAGCCGCCGTCCGAGGCGTCGATCGGCGGCGTCGCCACCAGAGACCGCGTGAGCAGGTCGATCAGCGCGCCGTGGCCGCGCAGCCGTGGCGCGAGATCGGCGAGCAGGGCGGGGGGACGCTCGACCCCGCCGAGCTTTTCGCCCAACCGCCACGCGCCATCGAGTCCGTCACGCAACTGGCCCAGGTCGCGCGGAGACCCGCGCCCCGCCGCGAGCCGGCCGAGCGCGCGGCCGATATCGGGCAGCGCCCGCAACGTCGCGCGGAGCGACTCGCGCAGGCCACCGTCCTCGCACAGCAACTGGACGAGATCGAGCCGCGCCTCGATCGCGGCACGGTCGACCAGCGGCGCGCCGATGTCGGCGGCGAGCGCGCGCGCGCCCGCGCCGGTCACGGTACGATCGACCGCGTCGAGCAGGCTGCCCTTGCGCGCGCCCGAGGTAGTGGCGGTGAGTTCGAGGCTCTCGCGCGTCGCCGCGTCGATCGCCATTGCCTGCGCGCTCTGGCGTAGCACCGGCGGGCGCAGGAACGGCAGCGCGCCTTTGCCATTATGGTCGAGATAGGCGACGAGGCCGCCCGCCGCCGCCAGCGCGGCGCGGCTGAACTGGCCGAAGCCGTCGAGCGTCGCGACACCGTACAGATCGCGCAACCGCGCCTCGCCGCGCGCGCTGTCGAAGCCGGGCTTGGGCCGCAGCGACGTCGTCACGTCGGCGAAAGCGCTGTCCTCGGCGGCGATCGTCTCGGCGGGGTTGAGCCGGGCGAGTTCGGTGGTGAGATTGGCGGCGCTCGTCTCGATCACTTCGAAGCGGCCCGTCGAAATGTCGGCGGCGGCGAGCGCCACCTCGCCGCCCGCCTCGCCGATCGCGACGCACCAATTGGCGGCACGCGCGTCGAGCAGCGCTTCCTCGGTCAGCGTCCCCGCCGTCACCACGCGGACGATGCCGCGCGCGACCAGCGTCTTCGATCCGCCGCGCTTTTTGGCTTCGGCGGGCGACTCGGTCTGCTCGGCGATGGCGACGCGGTGCCCGGCCTTGATGAGCCGCGCGAGATACCCCTCCGCCGCATGCACCGGCACGCCGCACATCGGGATCGCCACGCCATGATGCTCGCCGCGCGCGGTCAGCGCGATGTCGAGACAGGCGGCGGCGATCTTGGCGTCTTCGAAGAACATCTCGAAGAAATCGCCCATCCGGTAGAAGAGCAGGCAATCCTGCGCCTCGGCCTTGAGTGCGAGATATTGCGCCATCATCGGCGTGGGAGCGGAAACGGGGTCAGTCACGCTCCCAGCCGATAGAGGCTTGGGGTCGGCGGCTCAATGCCGCTGGTTGAGCATCGCGAACGTCTCGTCGTAGTGGCCGTCGTGCTCGGCGTTGCGCAGAAAGAGCACGCGCTCGACGGTGTTCTCCGGGCCGTGCGGGTGCGCTTCGAACAGCGCCATCGTCTCGGCGATATAAGCGTCGAGCGGCATCGAATTGGGGTTCTGCGCGTGGCCGGGCATCAGATCGGTCGCGACGGCGGGCGGCGCGATCTCGATCACGTCGATGCCGGTCGGCGCAAGCTGCGCGCGCAGCGACTGGCTCCAGCTATGGATCGCCGCCTTGGTCGCGGAGTAGGTCGGCGTCGCGGCCAGCGGCACGAAGGCGAGGCCCGACGAAACGGTGAGGATGCTTGCCTTGGGCTGCGCACGCAGATGCGGCAGCAGCGCGGCTGTCAGGCGGATCGGACCGAGCAGGTTGGTCGCGATCGTCGCCTCAGCGGTGTCGAGCGCGAAACCATCGGCGAGCAAATCTTCAGCCCGCATGATGCCGGCGTTATGGATGACGACGTTGAGCGCGGGGTGGGCGGCGGTGACCGACGCCGCGAACGGCGCGATCGCGTGCGGGTCGGCGATGTCGAGCTGCGCGACGGCGATGCCCGGAACATCGGCGGCGAGCTGTTCGAGCGGCTCCAGCCGGCGGCCCGCGACGATCACGCGGTTGCCGCGTTCGTGCAGCGCGATGGCGAGCGCACGACCGATCCCCGATCCGCCGCCGGTGATGAGAATAACGTTGCCGGTGATGTCCATGCTGCGTCTCCTGATGAAGGGTGATGGACGCGGATGTAGCGCCTCGGTTACGCATGGAAAGTAAGCACCGAAAAGTTCGGTACTTACCAAAAGGAGAGTTATGGAAGATACGTCGTGCCACCCGGAACTCGATCCTCGTGTCGAGGCGCTCGTCACCGATGTGATCGGCCGCGTCGCCGACAAATGGACGATGATCGTGCTGGAGGCGCTGACCCAGCATCCGGTGCTGCGCTTCACCGAACTCGTGCGCGAAGTAACCGGAATCAGCCAGAAGATGCTGACGCAGACGGTGCGCGCGATGGAGCGTGACGGGTTGCTGGTACGCACGGTCCACCCCGTCATCCCGCCGCATGTCGATTACCGGCTGACCGATCTCGGACACACGTTGAGCGAAGCGTTCTGCGGCGTGTGGACTTGGGCCGAGACCAATATCGACCGTATCGAGCGCGCCCGGCAGGACTTTGATACGCGCAAAATCCGATAGCGGCGTTCCCTTTCGGGGACAGGGACACTAAGGGCTGGACGCTTCTGGAGAAGGCTGCCCCATGTCGAACGAATCGAACGTCCAGTTTTCGGAGCGTGAAGCTCTGCTGTTCCACTCCGAGGGACGCCCCGGCAAGATCGAGATCATCGCGTCCAAGCCGATGGCGACGCAGCGCGATCTCGCGCTCGCCTATTCGCCCGGCGTCGCGGTGCCGGTGCTGGCGATCGCGCAAGATCCTGCACTTGCCTATGATTACACCGCCAAGGGCAATCTCGTCGCGGTGATCTCGAACGGCACCGCGATCCTGGGCCTCGGCAATCTCGGTGCGCTCGCGTCGAAGCCGGTGATGGAAGGCAAGGCGGTGCTGTTCAAGCGCTTCGCCGACGTCGACTCGATCGACATCGAACTCAAGACCGAGGACGTCGATCGCATCATCGACGCGGTCGAGCTGATGGAGCCGAGCTTCGGCGGCATCAACCTCGAAGACATCAAGGCGCCCGAATGCTTCGTGATCGAGCAGACCTTGCGCGAACGCATGAACATCCCGGTGTTCCATGACGATCAGCACGGCACCGCGATCATCGCCGCCGCCGGCCTCATCAACGCCTTGTTCCTCACCGGGCGCGACATCAAGACCACCAAGCTGGTGGTGAACGGCGCCGGCGCGGCGGCGATCGCCTGCGCCGCGCTCATCAAGGCGATGGGCTTGCCCGGCGACAATCTGCTGATGTGCGACCGTACCGGCGTGATCTATCAGGGCCGTGAGGGCGTCAACCAGTGGCAGTCGGCACACGCCGCCGTCACTGATCGGCGCACGCTGGAGGAGGCGCTCGACGGGGCCGACGTGTTCCTGGGCTTGTCCGCCGCCGGCGCGCTGCCGGCCGAATTCCTGGCCAAGATGGCGCCCAAGCCGATCATCTTCGCGATGGCCAACCCCGACCCCGAAATCAGCCCGCCCGACGCCAAGCGCGTTCGCCCTGACGTCATCATCGCGACGGGCCGTTCGGATTATCCGAACCAGATCAACAACGTGCTCTGCTTCCCGTTCATCTTCCGCGGCGCGCTCGACGTGCGCGCGACGACGATCAACGACGAGATGAAGGTAGCCGCCTCGCAGGCGCTGGCGGCGCTGGCGCGCCAGCAGGTTCCCGAGGAGGTCGCGGTGGCCTATGGCGTCCAGCACAGCTTCGGCCCCGATTACATCATCCCGGCACCGTTCGATCCGCGCCTGATGGAAATCGTCCCCGTCGCCGTCGCCAAGGCGGCGATGGATTCGGGCGTCGCCACCAAGCCGATCCTCGATATCGAAGCCTATCGCCAGAGCCTCAAGGCGCGGCTCAATCCGACCACCTCGGTGCTGACGCTCGCGTATGAAGGGGCCAAGGCGCATCCCAAGCGCGTGCTGTTCGCCGAGGGCGAGGAAGAGACCGTGCTGCGCGCGGCGATCGCGTTCAAGGACGGTGGCTACGGCGTGCCGGTGCTGGTCGGTCGTGACGACGTGCCGGATCGGCTGCGCGCGCTCGGCGTCACCGATCCTTCCACCTATGAACTGCACAACAGCCGCAATTCGCCGCTGGTGCCGCGCATGGTCGATTTCCTGTACGAGCGGCTCCAGCGGCGCGGCTATCTGCGCCGCGATTGCGAGCGGATGATCAATCAGGATCGCAACATCTTCGGCGCGGTGCTGCTCCAGCTCGGCGAAGCCGATGCGATGATCACCGGCACGACCCGCACGTACGCGCACACGATGCGCGAGATCCGTCGCGTCATCGATCCGGCGGCGGGGCGCACGCCGTTCGGCATTCACCTGATGGTCGGCCAGAGCCACACCGTCTTCCTCGCCGACACCACCGTCAACGAGCGGCCGACCGCCGAGGAACTCGCCGACATCGCCGAGGATACGGCGGCGGTCGCGCGCCGCATGGGGCATGAGCCGCGCGTCGCGTTCCTCAGCTATTCGACCTTCGGCAATCCCGGCGGCGACTTCCTCGACAATATCCGCGATGCGGTGACGGTGCTCGACGGGCGGCAGGTCAGCTTCGAATATGAAGGCGAGATGGCGGCGGACGTCGCGCTCAACCCCAAGCAGCTCGCCAACTTCCCGTTCGCGCGGCTGTCGGGGCCGGCCAACGTGCTGGTGATGCCGGGCCTGCAATCGGCCAACATCTCCGCCAAGCTGCTGCGCGAACTCGGCGGCGATGCGGTGATCGGCCCGATGCTGATCGGCATGGAAAAGAGCGTGCAGATCGCGCCGATGACATCGACCGCGAGCGAGCTGGTGACGCTGGCGGTGCTCGCCGCAGGCGGCATCGCGCGGTAAGTGCGGCAAACCAGATCCGTTCGTGCCTCGACGTCGCTCGGCACGAACGGGTCCGGGTAAGTTTCTCTACCCGGCCCGCGCCCGCACGAACGCGGCCGAAACCCAGCCCGAGCGACACGGCCCGGCATAGCCGCGCGGCGATGCCACCGGCGCCGAGACGCCGCAATCGGCCGCAGCGCCGCCGGCGGGCGGCACCACCACACCCTGCCAGCGCTGGTCGAGCGAATGCGAGCACAATAGCAAAGCGGTGCCGTTTTCCAGCCGCCCGATCTCGCTCGCTTCGGCGAACGGCGCGGTGCGTATCGGCAGATAGGGTTGGTCCTGCGGCGACAGGTTGACGACCGTTCCCGCCGCCGCGCACGCCGCGAAGCCCGGGCCGCCCTCGCCGATCCGCACGGGCTGTACCCCCGGCGACAATTGCGCCTCCTGCTCGCCGGCATTGTAGATCGCATCGGCATCGCCGCTCCCGCCGCGCGGGGAGCAGGCAAGCGATAGCAGGCACAGGGCCAGGGCGATGCGTTTCATATAGGTGATTCTACCGCGTTCGCAGGGATATGGCGAGCGCAGACGCCGACCTGTCGCGCCGAAGCACGGTGCCGAGGGGCAGTCATCGTTGGTGTAACACGCTTCATCGGAAAAGGTTCCGTTCATCGCTGCGACAGGGTTTTCATCGTGTCCGCGACCTGCTCAATAGCCTCAACGAAGCAAAAGACCTTTGGGGGGTCGCATGAAATTCCAATTGATCGCAGCGCGTTTTGCGCTGGTGTTGTGCTGCGCCCTAACGGCAACGGCCCCTGCGGCGGCTCAGTTCTGGCAGTGTGCGCCTTATGCTCGCACGATCTCGGGCATCGAAATTCGCGGCAACGCCAATACCTGGTGGGGTCAGGCCGCTGGCCGGTATGATCGCGGCCACGCTCCCAAGGTCGGCGCCGTCCTCGCCTTCGCCTCGACCGGCCATATGCGCCTTGGCCATGTCGCGATGGTCAGCGCGGTGGTAAACGACCGCGAAGTGCTGCTCACCCACGCCAACTGGTCGCGTCGCGGTGGCATCGAGACCAACGTTCGCGCGGTCGATGTCTCGGCCAATGGCGACTGGAGCAGGGTCAAGGTCTGGTACGGCCCGCAGCACGATCTCGGCACCACCGCTTATCCCACCAAGGGCTTCATCTATTCGGGCCATGCCGGCAATGACGATGTCGAGCCGGACACGAGTGCTCCTGCGCCGAGGATGACGCTGGCGAGCGCGCAGACCGGCGCGATCGAGACCGCCGCCTTCTAAAGCGCGCGACACACGTTACCCCCTAAAATCCACTTGCCATTTTAGCGCGTTCCCCGTCCGTTAGAGCGGTACAGGGGGAACAGGCATGTCGCAGGCAACACGCATTCTGCTGGCGCTGGTGAGCGGGCTGTTGATCGGCATCGCGCTGGTCGCGGTCGACGCGAAGCTCGCGCTGACCATCACCGGCTTCACCCAGCCGGTCGGGCTCGCCTGGCTGCACGGGTTGCAGATGGTGATCGTGCCGCTGATCGTCGGGTTGCTGGTGACCGGCGTGGGCGCCGCTGCCGATGCCGCGCGCGCCGGCAAGCTCGCACTGCGCGCGGTGCTGACGATGGTCGTCATCCTGTGGTCGACCACGATCATGTCCGCGATCGTCACGCCGCTGCTGCTCGATCTGTGGCCGTTGCCCGCAAGTTGGTCGGCGGCGCTGCGGCAGGCGCTGACCGGCGCGCAGCCGGTCGGCGCGGTGCCGACGCTGGGTGCGTTCTTCGAGACGATCGTGCCGTCGAACGTGGTGAGCGCGGCGGCGGGCGATTCCTTCCTGCCGCTCACCGTGTTCGCGCTCGCGCTCGCCTTCGCGATCACCCAGCTCGCGCCCGAACCGCGCGCGATGCTGACGCGCTGGTTCCAGGCGATCACCGATGCGTTGCTCATCATCATCGGCTGGGTGTTGCGGCTCGCGCCGATCGGTGTCGGCGCGCTCGCTTATGGCGTGGGCGCACGCACCGGCGCGGCGGCGTTCGGCGCTTTGCTGCATTATATCGTCGTCGTGTCGGCGATCGGCTTCGTCGTCTTGCTGTCGGCCTATCCGGTCGCGGTGCTGTTCGGCCGGGTCTCCCTGTTCAGCTTCGCGCGCGCCGCTGCACCAGCGCAGGCGGTGGCGATCTCGACGCAATCCTCGCTCGCGACCTTGCCGACGATGCTGGCGGCCAGTGAATCGCTCGGTGCCGCGCCTGCGGCGGCGGGGATCGTGCTGCCGCTTGCCGTCGCGATCTTCCGCGCGACCAGCCCGGCGATGAACCTCGCGGTCGCGCTCTATATCGCGCACTGGCTCGGCGTGCCGATCGGGCCGGGTGCGCTCGCGGCGGGGGTGTGTACGGCGGCGATCACGACGATGGGGTCGGTCAGCCTGCCCGGCACGATCAGCTACATCGCCTCGGTCGCGCCGGTCGCGTTCGCGATGGGCGTGCCAATCGAGGCGCTCGGGCTGTTGATCGCGGTCGAGACGATCCCCGACCTGTTCCGCACCGTCGGCAACGTGACGATGGACATCGCGATCACGGTCGGGCTGGGGCGGGCGCGGGAGGGTGGGCAAGAGCCACCGTTCGTCCCGAGCGAAGTCGAGGGACTGCAACGAGGCGCAGGTGTCTCGACTTCGCTCGACACGAACGGTTGAGGGTAGGATTACAGGATTACAGCGGCCCATTCCTCTACAACGCCAGCATCCGCTTCGAGCAGCATCTGCCCCGTTTTCTCCCGAAGCGCGCGATCGACATCCAGCCGCGCCAGCGCCCACACCGCTGCGCCGCGCACCACCGGCGCAGGATCGCCCAGCAGCCGCGCGACCGGATCGACCAGCGCCGGCACCCCACTGTTACCCGCCGCGATCAAACAATTGCGCACCATCCGGTCGCGACCGATCCGCTTGATCGGCGATCCCGCGAACACCGCGCGGAAATCCGCATCACTCAGCGCAAGCAGATCGGCGAGCGCGGGCGCGGCGAGTTCCGCGCGCGGCAGAAAGGCGCGGTTGGCGGCGGCGGCGGTGGCGAACTTGTTCCACGGGCACACCGCGAGGCAATCATCGCAGCCATAGATGCGATTGCCGATCCCGGTGCGAAATTCCTGCGGGATCGGCCCGGCATGTTCGATCGTCAGATACGAGATGCAGCGCCGCGCATCGAGCCGGTAGGGCGCGGGAAAGGCGTCGGTCGGGCAAGCGCGCTGGCAGGCGTCGCACGATCCGCAGCTATTGCGCCCACCCACATCGGGGTCGAGATCGAGCGTCGTGTAGATCGCACCGAGAAACAGCCAACTCCCGGCATCGCGGCTGACGATGTTGGTGTGCTTGCCCTGCCAGCCGAGACCGGCGGCTTCGGCGAGCGGCTTTTCCATCACCGGCGCGGTATCGACGAACACCTTGAGGTCGGTGCCCGGCGCCTCCGCCATCAGCCAGCGCGCCAGTGCCTTCAATGCGCGCTTGACGACATCGTGATAATCGCCGCCCTGCGCATAGACCGAGATGCGGCCTATGCTGCCTTCCTCCGCCAGCGCGAGCGGATCGGCGGCGGGCGCGTAGCTCATGCCGAGCGCGATCACGCTGCGCACCGCCGGCCACAATGCCGCCGGGCTTTCGCGCTGCCCGGCACGCTCGGCCATCCACAGCATGTCGCCGTGCATCCCTTGCGCGAGCCACTGGTGCAGCCGTTCACCCGCACGCGGCGTCGCGTCGGCGCGCGCCACGCCGCACGCCACGAAGCCAAGCTCCGCCGCTTTCGCCTTGAGCCGGCTGCCAAGCAGGTTGTGTTCGCTCATCATTGCCCGCTACCACGCCGCCATGCGGCCAGCACTCTTTCCGTTATTATTGCGCGAAAACGAGGCCCCGTGCGGAACCTTCGTGTGCGTGGAATGTCCCTCGACTGCGCTCGGCACCAACGGGAATGGAACGCGATGAACGATCTGGCGATCAGCGCGACCGGGCTGGTCAAGACTTTCGGCGGCAAGCGCGTGGTCGACGGCGTCGATGTCGCGGTGCCGCGCGGCGCGATCTACGGTGTGCTCGGCCCCAATGGCGCCGGCAAGACGACGACGTTGCGCATGTTGCTCGGCATCATCGAACCCGATGGCGGCCACCGCAGCCTGCTCGGCCACAGCCATCCGCGCGATGCGAGCGACCGCGTCGGCTATCTCCCCGAGGAGCGCGGCCTGTATCCGGCGATGCGCGCCAAGGACGCGATCGCCTTCATGGGCGCGTTGCGCGGCCTCGATCTCAAGACCGGGCGCAAGCGCGCGGTGACGCTGATGGAGGCGGCCGGCCTCGGCTACGCCACCGACACCAAGATTCGCAAACTCTCCAAGGGCATGGCGCAGCTCGTCCAGTTGCTCGGCTCGGTGGTCCACCAGCCCGAGTTGCTCGTGCTAGACGAACCCTTTTCCGGGCTCGATCCGGTCAACCAGGAACGGCTCGAAGCGCTGATCCTCGCCGAACGCGATCGCGGCGCGACGATCGTGATGTCGACTCACGTCATGGCGCATGCCGAGCGGCTGTGCGACCGGCTGACCATCATCGCCGGCGGCAAGCACCGCTTCGAGGGCACCGTCGCCGAGGCGCGCGGGCTGCTGCCGATGCGCGCGCATTACGTGCCGGATCGCGATGACCCCGCGCTTGCCGCGTTCTTGCCTGAAGGCGCGGTGCATCAGGCGGACGGTTGGCGCTTCCCGGTGCCCGACGGCGGGGTCGAGGCGGCGCTCAAGCGGCTGATCGACGGCGGCCACGGCATCGCCGGCCTATCGATCGAGCGGCCCGGATTGCACGACGCCTTTGTCCGCATCGTCGGCGCGAGCGCGCTCGAAGGCGCCCAGGAGATCGCGGCATGAGCGCCAATTCCAACCGCATCATCCGCCAGACGCTGACGATCGCGCGGCGCGATTTCGTCGCAACGGTGTTCACGCCGACCTTCCTGCTGTTCCTGCTCTCTCCCGTCATCATGCTGTCGTTCGGGCTGGTCGGCGCGGGCGGGGCTACGTCGATGGCGACCAATGCGGCCGAGAAGGCGCAGATCGTCGCGATCGTCGCGCCCGACCAGCAACCGGCGATGCGCGCCACCGACGCGCGGCTGCGCCGGCTGTTCGGCCGTTCGGACCAGCCGCCGGTGCTGACGTTCGAAACTCCCAAGGCACAACCCGCCAGCCAAGCGCGCGCGACGTTCGCGGGTGCCGGGGCGGACACCACCGCCGCGCTCTACGGTGATCTCGCCGCGCCGACGATCCTCTACGGTGCGCAAGGCCGCGGCGATTCGCGCTATCTCGCCGAGCTCGCCGAGGGCACGCTGCGCGCCGACAAAAGCGGCGCGCCGCCGGTGAGCACCGCCACCTTCAAACCGATTGCACGAGAACGCGCCTCATCGGGCGGGCACAGCCAGGCGGCTTTCTTCAGCGTGTTCGGCATTTTCTTCCTGTCGCTGCTGCTCTCGGGCCAGGCGGTCAGCACGATGGCGGAGGAACGCAACAACAAGGTGATCGAGATCCTCGCCGCCGCAGTTCCGCTCGAAGCGGTGTTCTTCGGCAAATTGCTCGGCATGTTCGGCTCGGCGGTGCTGTTCGTCGGCTTCTGGGGCACGCTCGCCAGCCAGATCGCCGCGTTGCTCCCCGCCGGCATGGCGGGCGGGCTGGGTGAGATCGGCCCGGCGATCGGCCTGCCGCTGTTCGTGCCCCTGTTCTTCGCCTATTTCGCGATGGCGTACATGCTGCTCGGCGCGGTGTTCCTCGGCGTCGGCGCGCAGGCGACCACGCCGCGCGAGTTGCAGATGCTGTCGCTGCCGATCACGATCGTCCAGGTGCTGATGTTCAGCCTCGCCCTGCGCGCGGCGGGTGGCGCCGACGGTTGGGTGACGCGCTTCGCCGAAATCTTCCCGTTCAGTTCGCCGTTCGCGATGGCGGCGCATGCGGCGAACTTCTCCGACGTGTGGCCGCATCTGCTCGCGCTGGCGTGGCAGGCGTTGTGGGTGGCAATCGCGATCACGGTCGGCGCGCGCGCGTTCCGGCGCGGGGTGCTGCAATCCGGGAGTGGACGCTGGTTCAGGCGTGCCGCGCGCGCGCCTGTAGCTGGCGAGTAGCAGGATCAACCCCCGTTCGGGCTGTATGTTGCGGTCGCTCAAGCTGCATCCGTGCATTCGCTCCTCGCGTACTTATATACCTCGCATCCTTCAAAGAGGCTCTCTGGAATGCACGATCGCAGACAGTTCCTGACGCTTTCCGCCTCGGGCGCGGCGGCGTTTCTGTTGTTCGGGTGCCGTGGCGCCACCGCCGCGCCGCCCGAGCATTTCGAGGTCACGCTGTCCGACGCGCAGTGGAAGACGAAGCTCTCGCCCGCCGCCTATGACGTGCTGCGCCACGAAGGCACCGAACGCCCCTTCACGAGCCCGCTCAACGATGAGCATCGCAAGGGTGTGTTCGCCTGCGCCGGCTGCGCGCTGCCGGCATTCGCGTCGAAGACCAAGTTCGACAGCGGCACCGGCTGGCCGAGCTTCTGGGCACCGCTCGCCAATGCCGTGCGGACGCGCAACGATGGGTCGCTCGGCATGTCGCGCACCGAAGTCCATTGCCGGCGCTGCGGCGGGCACCTCGGTCATGTCTTCGACGATGGCCCGGCGCCGACCGGCAAGCGCTATTGCATGAACGGCGCGGCGCTGAAGTTCACCCCGGCCTGATTGTCCTACCGCGTGTTCAGGGTTTGGCACCTGCCCGATCGGGCGCTAGAGCGGACGGCATGGATCGAGCAGACGTAATCATTCTGGGCGGCGGGCTGGTCGGCAGCGCGCTTGCCGTGGCGCTGTCGGCGCACAAGCTTACCGCGATCGTCATCGACATCGCCGATCCCGACGTGATCCTCGCTGCCGGGTTCGACGGGCGCGCCTCGGCGATCGCCAGCGCGCCGACCCGGCTGCTCGGTGCGATCGGCGTGCTCGAACGGCTTGAGGGCGCGGGCTGCCCCATCCAGGGCATTCGCGTCAGCGACGGTCTCGCCCCCGGCAAGCTCGATTTCGCGCCCGAGTCCGGCGAGACCGCGCTCGGCACGATGTTCGAGAACCGGCTGCTGCGCCGCGCCTTGTACGAGGCGGCACAGGCCGCCGAGGGCGTCGAGGTGCGGATGAAGACCCGCGCCGTCGCCACCACCCGCGACGCGCACGGCGTTTCGGTCACGCTTTCATCGGGCGAGGTCATCCACGCGCCGCTGCTGATCGCCGCCGAGGGTCGCGCCTCGCCGACGCGCGAGGCGGCCGGGCTGAAGGTGGCGCGCTGGCAATATGATCACAGCGCGATCGTCACCTCGCTCCACCACGAACAGCCGCACGAGAACATCGCGTTCGAGATCTTCTACCCGCAAGGCCCGTTCGCGATCCTGCCGCTCAACGACGACGCGCAGGGCCATCGCTCGGCGATCGTCTGGTCGGTCAAGCGGCACGAGGCGCCGGGCATGGTCAAGCTGTCCGAACGCGGCTTCCTCGCCGAATGCGAGAAGAAGATGGGCGGTTTCCTCGGTAAGCTCGGGCCGCTCGGCCAGCGCCAGAGCTATCCGCTCGGCTTCCACCATGCCGCGACGATCACCGCCGAGCGGCTGGCTTTGGTCGGCGATGCCGCGCACGGTATCCACCCGATCGCCGGGCAGGGCGTCAACGTCGGCTTCCGCGATGTCGCGACTTTGGTCGAGGTGTTGGTCGAGGCCAAGCGCACCGGCCTCGATCTCGGCGACCGGCAGGTGCTCGCGCGCTATGAACGCTGGCGCAGCCTCGATACGTTCATGGTCGCCGCCGCTACGGACGGGCTGACGCATCTGTTCGGCATTCCCGGCAAGGCGGCCAATGCGGTGCGCCGCTTCGGGCTGTCAGCGGTTGATCGGCTACCGCCGCTCAAGAACCGCTTCATGGCCGAAGCGCGTGGCGAGAGCGGCGACGTGCCCAAGCTGTTGCAGGGCATGACGGTTTAACATCGCCCTCGATCAGCCGAATAGCCCAACCCGTTCGTCCCGAGCGAAGTCGAGGGACATGCCTAAAGCGCAGGTGTCTCGACTGCGCTCGACACGAACGGGTTGAGTTTTATTTTTAAACAGAGGCCCTTCCCTTACAAAGCCGGTTTCGGCGTCCGGTCCGCGTTGCGCTTGTCGGCGACATAGGTCTGGCCGTTGTCGCCCTTGACGATGTCGAACGCGCCGGTTGCTTCGAACAGCGCGGGGAAGTTCTTCACGCCGTAGTTGCGGGGGTCGATCGGTGCCTGGCGCTTGGCGGTGCTGCCCGCCGCCGACATCGAGGCCCAGCCATCATCCCACGATGCCGCTTCGACCGCACCGCGCAGCAACTCGATCAGCTTCGCGTCCTGCGCGGTCGGCTTGGGCTCGGCGACTGCGGGCTTTCCGCTCGCTTTCTTGCCCGCCTTGGGCTTGGTGGCGGGTTCCGTCGCCGGCTCCTTGGCGGCGCTGCCTTCGAGGCTGTCGAGATACAGGAAGGTGGTGCAGGCGTTGACGAAGGGCGACGGCGTCTTGCGCTCGCCGAACCCGTACACGTCATGGCCGTTGGCCTTCAACTGCATCACCAAAGGCGTGAAATCGGCATCACTCGACGCGATGCAGAACGCATCGGGCTTCTGCGTGTAGAGCAATTCCATCGCATCGATGACGAGCGCGATGTCGGTGGCGTTCTTGCCGGTCGAATAGCTGAACTGCTGGATCGGCCGGATCGCGAATTCGTGAAGCTTTTCGCGCCAGCCTTTCAGGCCAGGGCTGCCCCAGTCGCCATAGGCGCGGCGGATGTTGGCGGTGCCGTATTTCGACAGTTCCGCCAGCATCGCCGCGATGTTGCTGTGCGAGACATTGTCGGCGTCGATCAGCAGCGCGATGCGGCGGTCAGGGGCCGGCGCGGCGGGTTGGTCTTTTTCCAAGCGAATTCCTTTTATTGACCGAAGTGCGGCGGGTGGCCAAGCAGTCCGGCATGATCCTGGCCCGCGATATCACGATGACCCGCGCGATGCGCGTGCCGATGCTGCTCGCGGGCATTCTCGCAGCCGGTAACGCGCGTGCGCAGGATGTCGATCCGGCGACCGGCGATATCGTCGTGCTGGGGCGCGGACTCGATCTGCCACCGGGCACGCCCGCCTACGGATCGGTGACGATCAATCGCCAGCGGCTGGAGAATGATGCCTCGGGCCGGGTCGAGGATGTTCTGCTCGACGTCGCCGGCTTCCAGCAGTTCCGCCGCTCGGACAGCCGCTCGGCCAATCCCTCCGCACAAGGCGCGACGCTGCGCGCGCTCGGCGGCAATGCGTCGAGCCGGACGTTGGTGTTGCTCGATGGCGTACCGATCGCCGATCCGTTCTTCGGTTATATCCCGTTCAATGCCGTGATCCCGAGTCGGCTCGGCGGCATCCGTGTGACGCGCGGCGGCGGATCGGGTCCGTTCGGCGCCGGCGCGGTGGCGGGCACGATCGAGATGACCAGCGCCAGCCGTGCGGATTTGCCGACCAGCTCCGGTCAGGCACTGTACGGCAGCCGCAACGCGCAGACGGTCAGCGCCACCGTGGCGCCGTCGGTCGGCAGCGGCTTCGTTGCGCTGTCGGGCCAATTCGAGCGCGGCGACGGCTTCCAGACCACGCCCGAGGATCAGCGCACGCCCGCGACCGTGCCGGCGCGCTACCGCGACTGGTCGACGGGCTTGCGCGCGGTCGCGCCGCTCGGGCCGGATACCGAGGTGCAGTTTCGCGGACTCGTGTTCGGCGACAACCGCACGTTGCGCTTCAAGGGCGCCGATTCCAGTTCAAGCGGCGAGGATGCCAGCATCCGCCTGATCTCGCACGGGCGTTGGCAGGTCGATGCGCTCGCTTATGTGCAGGCGCGCAATTTCGCCAACACAGTGATCAGTTCGAGCAGTTTCGCGTTGACGCTAGACCAGCGCAACACCCCTTCGACGGGCATCGGCGGCAAGATCGAGCTGCGCCCGCCGGTGGGGGGCGACCACGTATTGCGCGTCGGCGGCGATGTCCGCCTCGCCGACGGGCAATTGTTCGAGGATGCCTATGGCGCGGTTATCACGCGCCGCAACGCCGGCGGCAACACCAGCGTCGCCGGGCTGTTCGTCGAGGACAATTGGACGCTCGGCCGGCTTGTGCTGACCGGTGGCGCGCGAGTCGATCACTGGACGATCACCGACGGCTTCTTCCGCCAGCGCAGCGCCGCCGGTGCGCTCACCACCGACACCGCCTTCCCGAGTCGCGACGGCACCGAGGCGACCGGGCGGGCGGGCGCGCTTCTCAAACTCGGCGCGGTCGATCTGCGGCTGGCGGGCTATACCGGCTTCCGGCTGCCGACGCTCAACGAACTGTACCGGCCGTTCACCGTCTTCCCGGTGACGACCCAGGCCAACGCCAACCTCTCGCCCGAACGGTTGCGCGGCGTCGAGGGCGGTATCGACGCACGCCCCCTGCCGGGCATGACGCTGAGCCTGACCGGTTTCTACAACCGGCTCGGCGACGCCATCGCCAATCTGACGATCAGCCCCATTCTGCGCCGGCGCGGCAACGTCAACGCGATCGTCGCCAAGGGCGTCGAGGCGAGCTTCGACTGGCGGCGCGGTGCGTTCGATCTCTCGGCCAGCTATGCGTTCAGCGACAGCAAGGTCGATGCGCCCGGCATGGCGTTCAATGGGCTGATCCCCGCGCAAAGCCCGCGCCAATCCGCGAGCGCGACGCTGGCGTGGCAGCCGCGTTCGGGGTTGCTCGCTTCGCTCACCGCGCGCCATGTCGGGCGGCAATATGAGGACGATCTCCAGACCGATGTGCTGCGCGCCGCGACCACGGTGGATGCGTTCGTCAAACTGCCGGTGCGCAAGGGCGTGGCGGTGATCGCCCGCGCCGAGAATGTGCTCGACGAGACGGTGGTGACGCGCAATCAGGCGGGGTCGATGGACCTGGGCACGCCCCGGACCGTGTGGATCGGCGTTCGCTTCGGGGCGTGAACGTTTCCCAATGTTCGTCCCCAGCGACGTCGAGGGATGAGACCTCAGCCAGCGTTCTTGCGCCGCGTCACCCAGCCCTTGCGCGCCGCTGCCGAGCGCTGCTCGGCCGAGCCGGATTTATGCGCCTTGCCACCGCGCGACGCGGCGACATGCGTATCGGGCTTGCCGCGTCCCGAACCGGACAAATTGCCGCCGCCCGATTCCTTGTTGACCGTCGCCCAGGCACGCGCCTCAGCCTCTTTCTCGGGAACGCCGCGCTCTTCGTAGCTTTGCTCGATGTGCTCGGCCTTGCGCTTCTGCTTGGTCGTGTAGGCGTCCTTGTCTCCGCGCGGCATGATGGCTCTCCTTTGCTCGCTGCCCGCTAAAACGCGCGAAGCGATCACGCGTTTCCGGCTCAGCCCACGCCCAGTTCCACGCCTTGCCCAAGCGTCGCGACGAGCGCCTTGAGATCGCTCGACTCGGCCTCGCCCGGCGCCCAGCGCCCGGCGTAGAAGGCGATCAGCCGGTTGACGAAATCGAGCTTGAGCACCACCGCCGGCGACAGCCGGAACGGGTAGAGATCGGGCTGGCCCATGCTGCGATTGATCTCGTTGATCGCGAAGGCGAACGGAATCCAGTGCGCGGTCAGCGTCGCGGTGTCGGCGCGATAGGGATCGAAATCGATCACGCTGTCGGGCGTGCCGGGCGCGGCGGCGGGCATCGCATCCAGCCGGGTGCCGAACCCACCGATCGTCGCGAGCGTGTCGACGATGTGTGAATGGTGCGCGAAGGTCTCGGCGAAATCCTCCCACGGGTGCATCGTCGCATAGGCGGAGACATATTCGTCTTCCCAGCCGGCGCGCAGCGGATTGGCGTAATGCGACTGGAGCGCCGCCTGATAATCGGCACGCTCGTCGCCGAACAGGGTGCGGAACGGGATCAGGTCCGGCCCGAATTGCACCAGCCGCGACCAGAAATAATGACCGATCTCGTGGCGGAAATGGCCGACCAAAGTGCGGTACGGCTCGCCCATCTGGCGGCGGATGCGCTCGCGCTGCGCATCGTCGGCTTCGATCAGGTTGAGCGTGATGAGGCCGTTTTCATGGCCGGTGAAATGCCGGGGGGCGTAGCCCTGCTCGGCCGAGGTATCGTAGAGGAAATCGAAGGCGAGGCCGTGGACGTTCTGCGCCTTGGTCTCCAGCTTGAGGCCGAGCCGCATCAGCCCGTGCAATACGCGGCGCTTGGCATCCTCGATCTTGGTCCAGCGTTCGAGCACGCCGGCGATGGCGAGATCGGGGATGATGCGGTTGTGCCGGCAGGCGAGGCACATCGGCTGCGGGTCATCCACCGCGACCACCCAGTTGCACACGCCGTACCGCGCGTTGGCACAGGGCTGCACCGTCACGACTGCGCCGTTCGCGTCACGCCACGCGCCGTCGGCCACGTCGAGGTGGAGGAAGCCGTTCGCGATCGGCGCAAACCCAAGCGGATGCGCGCAACTCGGGCAGACGCGCGATTCGAAATGGAGACGCTGCCGGCAATTGGGGCAGGTGTAGGCGGCCACGCGATGTCTCCGGGAAAGGACTGTCCTCGTTCAACGCGATGCCGCAACGCGAGTTTCGCGTGAGGAAAGCGGTTCGCGAGATTTTGGTTGCATAGCAGCAACGCATGCCGTCTGTTCAACCTTATGCTCAAAGCCGGCCTGCACCACCTCACCGCCTACAAGTACAACCGCCCGATCCGGCTCGGCCCCCAGGTGATCCGGCTTCGCCCGGCGCCGCACAGCCGCACCAAGGTGCCGAACTATGCGCTCAAGATCGAGCCGGCCGGGCATTTCCTCAACTGGCAGCAAGACCCGCACGCCAACTGGCTGGCGCGGATCGTGTTTCCCGATCCGATCGACCATTTCTCGATCGAGGTCGATCTGCTCGCCGATCTCGACGTCATCAATCCGTTCGACTTCTTCGTCGAGGAATATGCCGAAAATTACCCGTTTCACTATGACGATGCGCTGAGGATCGATCTCGCCGCCTATTTCGATCTGGAGCCGCAGGGGCCGCTGTTCGAATCGCTGGTGGCGCAGCACGCCCAGCACCGTGGCCGCACGATCGACTTCCTCGTCGATATCAACGCGAAGCTTCAGGAGCGGATCGGCTATATCATCCGCATGGAAAGCGGCGTGCAGACGCCGGAGGAATCGCTTGAGATCGGCCAGGGCTCGTGCCGCGACAGCGCGTGGCTGCTGGTGCAGTTGCTGCGCCGGCTCGGGCTCGCCGCGCGGTTCGTGTCGGGCTATTCGATCCAGCTCGTCGCCGATGTCGAGCCGGTCGAGGGGCCGAAGGGCGTCACGCAGGACGTGGTCGATCTGCACGCCTGGGCCGAGGTCTTCATCCCCGGCGCCGGCTGGGTCGGGCTCGACGCGACCTCGGGCATGTTCGCGGGCGAAGGCCATATCCCCTTGTGCGCGACGCCGCATTATCGCTCTGCCGCGCCGATCAGCGGCATGGCCGAACCGGCCGAGGTCGATTTCCATTTCGAGATGAGCGTCAGCCGCATCGCCGAGGCGGTGCGGATCACCCGGCCGTTCACCGATGATCGCTGGGCGGCGCTCGATGCGCTTGGCCAGCGCGTCGATGCCGATCTGGCCGCGCAGGACGTGCGCCTCACCATCGGCGGCGAGCCGACCTTCGTCGCGGCGGACGGCGGCTCGGCGCCCGAGTGGAATGGCGACGCGGTCGGCCCGACCAAGGCGGGCTATGCGGACACGCTGATTCGCGAATTGCGCACCAAGTTCGCAGCCGGCGGGTTGCTCCACCACGGCCAGGGCAAATGGTATCCCGGCGAAACGCTGCCGCGCTGGGCCTATGCGGTCTATTGGCGCGATGACGGCGTGCCGATCTGGCGCGATGCCGCGCTGATCGCCGAGGAAGACGGCACCGGCAAGCCGCCGGTCACGGCGGAGATGGCCGAACGCTTCCTCGAACTGATCGCTTCGGGGCTTGGCCTGCCCGCCGGCCATGTCGTGCCCGCCTATGAAGACCCGCTCGCCTGGTCGCTCAAGGAAGCCGAGCTGCCGGTCAACACCAGCCCCGAAGACCCCAAGATCGACGATCCCGAGGCGCGCACTCGCATGGTGCGCGCGTTCGAACGCGGGCTGTCCACGCCGGTCGGCTATGTGTTGCCGGTGCAGAAATGGCAGAGCAAGGTGCAGGGCGGCTGGCTTACCGAACAGTGGAAATTGCGACGCGGCAAGCTCTACACGGTGCCCGGTGACAGCGCGCTAGGCTACCGCCTGCCGCTCGGCTCGCTGCCTTATGTGCCGCCGTCCGAATATCCTTACGTCAACGCGCGCGACACCAGTGAGCCGCGCGAACCGCTGCCCGATTTCCGCACCCAGCGCGCCGAGATCGCGGACGCCCCCGCCACCGAACAGCGCATCACCGAACGCGCGCCGGTATCCGGTGCGCAGCCGCAGGAGCGGGTCGAGCAGGAGATCGTCATCGGTGCCGTCCGCACCGCCGTCACCGCCGAGCCGCGCGGGCATTTCCTGTCGGTGTTCATGCCGCCGGTGCGTACGATCGAAGAGTATCTCGAACTGATCGCCGAGATCGAGACCGCCGCCGCCGCGCTCGGTGTGCCGGTGCGGATCGAAGGCTATGCGCCGCCGACCGATCCGCGCCTCAAGGTGTTGAAGGTCACGCCCGATCCCGGCGTGGTCGAGGTCAACGTCCACCCCGCCGCGAGCTGGGCCGAGACCAGCGAGATCACCGAGACGCTGTACGATATCGCGCGGCGGGCGGGCTTGACCGCCGACAAGTTCATGCTCGACGGCCGCGCGATCGGCACCGGCGGCGGCAACCATATCGTGCTGGGCGGGCCGACGCTGTACGATTCGCCGTTCGTGCGCCGGCCCGATCTGCTCAAGAGCTTCGTGCTCTATTGGCAGCGCCATCCCGCGCTCAGCTATCTGTTCTCGGGGATGTTCATCGGCCCGACCAGCCAGGCGCCGCGTATCGACGAGGCGCGGCACGACGGCCTGTACGAGCTGGAGATCGCGCTCGCGCAGGTGCCGGGACCAGCCGCAGGCGAGCAGCCGCCGGCGTGGATCGTGGATCGGCTGTTCCGTAATCTTCTGGTCGATGTGACCGGCAACACCCACCGCACCGAAATCTGCATCGACAAATTCTTCTCGCCCGACGGCCCGACCGGGCGGCTCGGGCTGGTCGAGTTCCGCGCGTTCGAGATGCCGCCAGACGCGCGGATGAGCCTCGCGCAGCAACTGCTGCTCCGCGCGCTGACCGCGTGGTTCTGGCGCGAGCCGCAGCATGGCCAGCTCACCCGCTGGGGCACCGCGCTGCACGATCGCTTCATGCTGCCGCATTTCGTCTGGGCGGATCTGCTCGACGTGCTCGGCGATCTGGGCGGTGCTGGCTATGCGTTCGATCCGGCGTGGTTCGAGGCGCAACGCCAGTTCCGCTTCCCGGTCCACGGCACGATCGATGCCGGTGGCGTGAGCCTCGAAATCAGCCACGCGCTCGAACCGTGGCATGTCCTCGGCGAAACCGGAGCGATCGGTGGAACGGTGCGCTACGTCGACAGCTCGACCGAACGGCTACAGGTGCGCGGGAGCAATCTCACCGCCGGGCGGCACGTTCTGACGTGCAACGGCCGCCGGATTCCGATGGCACCGACCGGCGTGCCCGGCGAAGTGGTCGGCGGCGTACGCTACAAGGCGTGGGCGCCGGCCGACTGCCTGCACCCGCGCCTGCCGGTCAACGCGCCGCTGACCTTCGACGTGCTCGATACGTGGAGCGGGCGGTCGCTGGGCGGCTGCGTCTATCACGTCGCGCATCCCGGCGGGCGCAATTACGACGCGGTGCCGGTCAACGGCTTCGAGGCGGAGGCGCGCCGCAAAGCGCGGTTCCAGGATTACGGCCACACCCCCGGCCCGATTCCGGTGCCGCCGGAGGAACTGCCGAGCGAGTTCCCGCTGACGTTGGATCTGCGGCGACCGGCAAACTTGCGGTAAACGCGCAACGCGCGCGTACACCTACTGCCCTCACCCTTCCCACCCGGCTTCGCCGGGCGGGCCCCTTCCCTCTCCCGATGGGAGAGGGAGGGAGGAGCGTAGCGACGGAAGGGTGAGGGCAGGGAATTTTGCCCGCCAGTTTACACCAGCTCCAGCGCCACCGCCGTCGCCTCGCCGCCGCCGATGCAGAGGCTCGCGACGCCCTTCTTCAGCCCGCGTGCCTCCAGCGCGCTAAGCAGCGTCGCCATGATCCGCGCGCCGCTCGCGCCGATCGGATGGCCGAGCGCGGTCGCGCCGCCGTTGACGTTGAGCTTCTCGTCCGGGATGGCGAGTTCGCGCGCGGCGATCATCGCCACCACCGCGAACGCCTCGTTGACCTCGAACAGATCGACCTCATCCGCGCTCCAGCCGGCCTTGGCGAGAACCTTGCGGATCGCCGGCACCGGCGCGCTGGTGAATCTGGCAGGCTGCTGCGCATGCGCGGCGGTGGCGACGACGCGCGCGACAATCGGCAACCCGAGCTTCTCCGCCACGCTTTGCCGGGTCATCACCAGCGCCGCCGCACCGTCCGAGATCGACGAGGCGTTGGCCGCCGTCACCGTCCCGTCCTTGACGAACGCCGGCTTGAGCGACGGGATTTTCTCGGGCTTGGCTTTGCCGGGCTGCTCGTCGATCGCGACGACGGTGTCACCGCCGCGCGCTTTGACGGTGACGGGGGTGATCTCGCGGTCGAACGCGCCGCTCGTGATCGCATCCTTGGCGCGCGCGAGCGAGCGCAGCGCGTATTCGTCCTGATCGGCGCGGGTGAGCTGGTATTCGCGCGCGGCATCCTCGGCGAACACGCCCATCGCCGTGCCGGGCTGATAGGCATCCTCCAGCCCGTCGAGCATCATGCTGTCGTAGATCGTGTCATGGCCGATCCGCGCGCCGCCGCGATGCTTGGTCAGCAGATAGGGCGCGTTGGTCATGCTCTCCATGCCGCCCGCGACCGCAATGTCGATCGATCCGGCGGCGAGCGCGTCATACGCCATGATCGCCGCCTGCATCCCCGATCCGCACATCTTGTTGACCGTCGTCGCCTCGACCGAGACCGGCAGCCCCGCACCGATCGCGGCCTGCCGCGCCGGTGCCTGCCCAAGCCCGGCCGGCAGCACGCAGCCCATATAGATGCGCTCGATCAGATCGGGGTTGACCCCGGCACGCTCGACCGCAGCGGCGACCGCGATCGATCCCAGTTCGGTCGCCTTGAGCGGGGTCAGCGCGCCCTGAAAGCCGCCCATCGGCGTGCGGGCATAGCTGGCGATGACGACGGGATCGGTCATGAACATCTCTCTCGGCTGCTTCGGCGTGCTGACGGGCGCGCTCCTGTTGGACGCGAGATAGGAGATGCGGCGGCGGTTTGCGATAGTGCGATGTCGCGATCGTAACGGCCGCGACATTCTGCTATGCAAGCGGCATGATCGCGGGGGGCGGGATGAAGAAACCATTCAATGTCTTGCAGGCGCGCATCCTCAAGGCGCTGACGAAGGCGCTGTTCCACAAGGTCGAGATGGCGATCACCCCCGATCAGGTCGTCGCCAACATCCAATATCAGTTCGGTTTGATGGAGGGCGGCAAGCCCCGCGAGATCGGCCTGACGCTGTATCTCGTCTGTCTGGTTCTGGGTGGGCCGTTGTTCCTGCTGCTCGGGCCGGGTTGGGGCGCACGCCGGGTCGCGCGGCGGCTGGAGCGATCGCAGAACGATCTGATGCAGGATCTCGCGCGCATTCGCGGCGTGATCTACGCGGGCTATTACGGCCACTGGCAGGGCGCCTCGCAGACCACCGAGCAGGGGCAAATCGACAACGAGGACAATCCCGTTCTCGCCCAGATCGGCTTCACGCTGCCGTTTTTTCGCGAACGCGGCGCGGGCGAGGTGCCGATCACCTTTTACGACAAGCGCGACCTGAGCCACGCCGACCTGGTCGATCACGCGAACGTCCCCGAGGCGGTCGATGTCATCGTGATCGGCTCGGGCGCGGGCGGCGCGGTCGCCGCCGCCAATCTCGCGCGGCATGGGCATGATGTGCTGATCGTCGAGGCTGGCGCGTTATGGGCGTCGCGCGATCTGAGCCACGAGGAGCGGCGGATGACTTCGCGGCTGTTCGTCGACGGCGGGCTGCAATCGAGCCGCGACCATGACGTGATCGTGTTTCAGGGCCGCTGCGTCGGCGGATCGACCGTCATCAACAACGGCATCTGCCTGCCGGTCAACCGCGAGGGCCTCACCCACCCGGATGCCGATGACGTGCTGGAACGCTGGGCCAGCCTCGGCGCGCCGGTCGACAAAGCGCGTTTCCATGCCGCCTATGACGCGATCACCGCGCGGCTCTCAATCCAGCCGATCGCGCACCGCGCCGGGCGCAACAATGGCCCGCACCTGTTGAAAGGTTGGGCGGCCTATGCGGCGGAGAGCACCAATCCGATCGACAAGGCAGCGCCGGCCGTGTGGTTCAGCAAGAATTTCGGCCCGCCGAATGGGGAGGCCGAATGCGCCTATTGCGGCTATTGCAACACTGGCTGCCCCTATGGCCGCAAGCAGGGCATGGCGCAGTCGTTCCTGCGCGACGCGCGCGCATCGGGCGCAGGCATCCTTGCCGAAGCCAAGGCGGAGGCGATCCTGTGGCGAGACGACCGGCAGGATGGCAAGCACGTCGCCGATGCGGTGACGGTGAAGCTCGCGGATGGCAGCGAGCGTGTGATCCGCGCGCGCAAGGGCGTGGTGGTGGCGGGTGGCGCGATGGCGTCGAGCCGGCTGCTTCAGGCGAGCGGTATCGGCGAGTCGGGCACCGGCCTGTCGTTCAACATGGCCTGCCCGGTCGTCGCGCTGATGCCGAGCGCGGTGAAGAGCTGGGACGAGGACCAGATGGCGACCTATGTCGACGCGCGCGACTTCCTGCTCGAATCGCACTTCCAGCCGCCGATGAGCATGTCGACGCTGATGCCCGGCTGGATCGGCGATCATGCGCAGCGGATGCGCAATTACGATCGGCTCGCCTCGGCGGGCGTGCTGATCCCGGTCGATCGCCAAGGCTCGCTGATCGATGGCGCGCTCCACCTCAAGCTGCGCGCGGATGTCGAGTTGCCCAATCTGCGCCGCGCGCTCGCCACGCTGTCGCGCGTGCATTTCGCGGCGGGCGCGCTCGAAGTCTATCCGGCGCTCGCGCGCGGCACCACGCTCCGGCGCGGCGAAGACATCGACGCCTTCTTCGAGCGCCATGTTCGCGAGGCTGACGATGTGACGCTCTCGACCTCGCACCCGCACGGCGGCAATGCGCGTGGGTCCGATCCGGCGACGAGCGTGGTCGATCTCGACTGTCGCGTCCACAATGTCGCCAACGTGCTCGTCACCGATGCCAGCACCTTCACCAGTTGCATCCGAGTCAACGCACAGATGACGACGATGGCGATGGCGCATTATGCGACCGAGCACGATCCGTTTTGAAGCCGGACGGCTTCTTCGACTGAATTGATGCGACGCAACATTTACCCGGCTTCGCGCTTTCTGCTAGGCGCGGGGTACGACCTCGCCGACATTCGACTGGAGAACACCCGATGCCGTCTTCGACGCCGATCACGCCTGTCATTCTCTCAGGCGGGTCGGGGACCAGGCTTTGGCCGATGTCGCGGCCCGAGCGGCCCAAGCAGATGCTGGCGCTGACTGCGGAAGAGACGATGCTTCAGCTCACCGCGATGCGCGCGACCGGCGAGCATTTCACCGCGCCGATCGTCGTCGCCAATGCGCGCCACGCCGATATGGTCGAAGAGCAGCTCGATAGCGTCGGCGCGACCGCGCAGGCGCTGATCTTCGAGCCGATCGGTCGCAACACCGCTCCCGCGATCGCGCTCGCGGCGCTCGCTGCCGACGCTTCGAACCCGCTGCTGGTGATGCCGTCGGACCACGTCATCGCCGACGTGGCGGCGTTCCATGCCGCGATCCACGCCGCGCTGCCGCTGGTCGCGGAGGGCTGGCTCGTCACTTTCGGCATCGCGCCCGACGCGCCGGAAACCGGCTATGGCTGGATCAAGGTCGGCGAGGAGATTTCGGGCGGCGTCCACCGCGTCGCCAAGTTCGTCGAGAAGCCGCCGCGCGACCGCGCCGAGGCGATGCTGGCGGCGGGCGACCATAGCTGGAACGGCGGCATCTTCCTGTTCCGCGCCGACATCTATCTCGCCGCGCTCGCGCTGCATGCCCCGGACATGCTTGCCGCCTGCCAGCTCGCGATGGCCAAGGCGCGGCGCGAAGGCACGCGCATCTTCCCCGATGCCGAGGCGTTCGCCGCCGCACCGGACGATTCGATCGATTATGCCGTGATGGAAAAGGCCGAGCGTGTCGCGGTGGTGCCGGTCAGCATGGGCTGGAACGATGTCGGCAGTTGGGATGCGCTCCACGCGATCAGCGAACTCGACGAGGCCGGCAACGCGCACGCCAGCGGGGCGGCGGGCGAGGTGATCGCGATCGACACCACCAACTGTCTGGTCCGCACCGATGGGATGCGCGTCGCGCTGGTCGGCGTCGATGATCTGATCGTCGTCGCCAGCGGTACAGACGTGTTGATCCTGCCGCGCGGCCGCAGCCAGGAGGTCAAGAAGCTGATCGAGGCGATGAAGGCAAAGCCCGCCGGCTGACGGCATTCCGCATCCACCACGCATGAGGGACGCAAATGACAGCCTATATCCTCTTCATCCGCGACGAACCCGTTCATGACGCGGCGGAAATGGCCGAATATCAGCGCCTCAACCGCGAACGCGGCAGCGACGGGTTCGACGTCAAGCGGCTGGCCTTTTACGGCGCGGCTGAAGGACTCGAAGGCCCGACGCCGGACGGTGTCGTCGTGCTCGAATTCCCGAGCGTCGAGGAAGCGGCGGCTGGTACACCAGTCCCGGCTATCAGGCGGCGATGCAGCACCGGCTCAAGGCCGCGAAGTACCGGGTGATGATCGTCGAAGGGGCCTGAGCAGACCGACGCGAACCTAGGGGCTCAGGCCCCCGCGTTGGTCAGCCGCTCTAGCTGGTCCGCGCTCAACGTCAGTCGCGTCGCGCCGAGCAGATCCTCGACCTGCTTCACGCTCGTCGCGCTGGCGATCGGCGCGACCACGCCGGGCTGCGCCGCCAGCCACGCCAAAGCGATTTGCGCCAGCGTCGCCCCGGTCTCTGCCGCAACCGAGTCCATCGCGGCGAGCACGCCCGATTTCTGCGCGATCAGCTCGGCCATGCGGCCGCCGCGTGCGCTCTGCCCCATGTCTTCGGGCGTGCGGTATTTGCCGGTGAGGAAGCCCGCAGCGAGGCCATAATAGGGCAGCACACCGATATTGTGCTCGACGCAATAATCCTGGAGCTGGCCTTCGAAGGGATGCCGGTTGACGAGATTATATTCGGGCTGGAGCACCTGAAAATGCGGCAGACCGGCCGCGCGGGCGGTATCGACCGCCGCCTTGAGCCGCGCGGCATGATAGTTGGACGCGCCGAGCGCACGCACCTTGCCGGCCTTGACCAGTGACGCGAACGCCTCGGTCACTTCGTCGAGCGCCGTCTCGGGATCGTCCTTATGTGCGTAATACAGGTCGATCGTCTCGACGCCGAGCCGCTTGAGCGATGCCTCGCAGCCGGCGACGATCGCCGCAGCCGACAGTGGCGATCCGCCTTCGACGGGCATCATGCCGACTTTGGTCGCGATCAGCACGTCGGCGCGCTTGCCCGACGCTTTGAGCCACGCGCCGATCATCGTCTCCGATTCGCCGCCCTGGTTGCCCGGCACCCAGCGCGAATATGCGTCGGCGGTGTCGATCAGGCTGCCGCCGCCCGCCACGAATGCGTCGAGCACCGCGAAGCTGGTCGGCTGATCGGCGGTCCAGCCGAACACGTTGCCGCCCAGCACGAGCGGCAGGATGTGGAAATCGGTCGCGCCCAAACGTCGGAGGTCGGTCATTGCGTGTCGTCCTGGTTGGTGTCGACGATGGTCGCGGCGTTGGCGTCGACGCTGTTCGCATCGAGCATCGCCGCCGCGTCGTCGAGCGCTTGTGCCTCGCTGCCGGACATCGCGCCGGGGGTGCTGCCGCCCGATCCGCAGCCGCCCAGCGCGAGCAGCAGCGCCGCCGCGCCGAGGAAGCGGTTCAAACGATCACTCCGAGACCGTATTGCCGGCATCCTTGAGTGCCTGGCCGGTCTTGTCCTTGGCCTTGTCGGCGGCGTTGCCGATCGCGTCGCCGGCATTGTCGAGCGTCGCCTCGGCCGATCCGAACGCCTTGTCGGCGGCGGCCTCGGTGCTGTTGGCGGCGGTACGCATGGTGGCGTTGGCATCGGCCGTCATCGTGTCGGCCGCCTGCGCACTCTCGTCCTTTGCCTTCTGGCTGCACGCCCCGAGCGCGAGCGAGGCGGCAACGCCGAGGAGGATGGTCTTCTTCATGGCGGCAGGTCTCCGGCTTGAATGCTGGCGAAGCGATATCGAAGCCGGACAACGCGCGCAATCGCCGGAAGTATCCGCGCGCGCAGACCGTCATTGACCGGATATAAAGATATCTTTATGTCTCATTCCGACATGACGATCGCTCTCGATATCTTCCGTGCGCTGGCTGACGGGACGCGGCTGCGCATCCTCGCGCTGCTGCGCTCGATGGAACTGTCGGTCGGCGAACTCGCGCAGGTGCTCGGCCAGAGCCAGCCGCGCGTCAGCCGCCACGTCAAGATCCTGTGCGACGCCGGCCTCGCTGAGCGGCGCAAGGAAGGCAGTTGGGTGTTTGTCGCACTGGGCGCGGCCGATCGCGTTGCGCCGGTCGCCGATGCGCTAGACGCGTGGAGCGCGGTCGAGACCGATCATTGGGCGACCGCCGACGCCGCCCGGCTGGCGGCGGTGCGCGCCGATCGCGCGGCATCGGCGGCGCAATGGTTCGAAGCGAATGCGCGTGAATGGGATGCGATCCGCTCGCTCCACATCGCCGAGGAGCAGGTCGAGGCCGCGATCGACGGGGTGATCGGCGCGGCGCGGATCGGCCAGTTGATCGATATCGGCACCGGCACCGGCCGCATGCTCGAACTGTTCGCCGCCCGCGCCGAACAGGCGCTGGGGATCGACCGCAGCTCCGAGATGCTGCGCCTCGCGCGCGCGAAGCTGTCGAGCCACGGCATCGACAATGCCGAGCTGCGCCAGGCCGATCTCTACGCGCTGCCGCTGGCGGACGCCGCCGCCGATCTCGCCATCGTCCACCACGTTCTCCATTTCGCGCAGCAGCCCGGCGCCGCGATCGCCGAGGCGGCGCGCGTGCTCAGCCCCGGTGGACGGTTGTTGATCGCCGATTTCGCCCCGCACGACCGCGAGGAACTGCGCACCCGCGACGCGCATACGCGGCTCGGCTTTTCGGACGAGCAGATGGCGACATGGTTCGCCACCGCCGGGCTCGCGCCCGACCGGATCGAGACGCTGGAGGGCGGCGAACTGACGGTGAAGCTCTGGCTGGCGCGCAAGCGGGTTCAGGCGGACACTATTGTACATGAGGTGAAGGCAGCATGACGATCTCGGTTTCGCAACTCGAAGAGGCGCGCCGCGCGCTGGAGGGGCCGTTGTTCGCCGATGTCGCGGGCGATACCGCCGTCTCGTTCGAATTCTTCCCGCCCAAGACGCCCAAGATGGAAGAGGCGTTGTGGGAGACGGTGAAGACGCTCGAACCGTTCGGGCCGCGGTTCGTCTCGGTTACTTACGGCGCGGGCGGCTCGACGCGTGAGCGCACGCACGCCACGGTCGCGCGCATCCAGGCCGAGACGGCGATGCCAGCCGCCGCGCACCTCACCTGTGTCGAGGCGTCCAAGGCCGAGATCGACGCGATCGCCGACGCCTATTGGCAGGCGGGCGTGCGCCACATCGTCGCGCTGCGTGGCGACGCGCCGGGCGCGGACGGCTTCGTGCCGCACCCGGACGGCTATACCAACGCCGCCGATCTGGTCGCGGGGCTGAAGCGGCTTCACCCATTCGAGATTTCGGTCGCCGCCTATCCCGAATGCCATCCCGATTCACGCGGGGTCTCCGATGATCTCGACAATCTCAAGCGCAAGATCGACGCGGGCGCGACACGCGGCATCACGCAATTTTTCTTCGAACCGGAGACGTTCTTTCGCTTCCGCGACCGCGCGGTGGCGGCGGGGATCACCGCGGAGATGGTGCCCGGCATCATGCCCGTCACCAATTTCGCCAGCATCGTGAAGATGTCGGCGCTGTGCGGCACCGAAGTGCCCGCATGGCTCGGCCGGCTGTTCGAGGGGCTGGAGGATCACGCCACCGCGCGCCAGCTCATCGCCGCGACGCTCGCCGCCGAACTGTGCCGCAAGCTTTATGCGGGCGACGTGCGGACGCTGCATTTCTACACGCTCAACCGCGCCGAACTGAGTTTCGCGATCTGCCATATGCTGGGCTTGCGCGCGAAGGTGCCGGCCAAAGTCGCAGTCGCGGCGTAACCATTCCCCTCCCGCTTGCGGGAGGGGTTAGGGGAGGGCCTGTCCACGGACGGACGCTCCTCCGACAAGCCCTCCCCCGACCCCTCCCGTAAACGGGAGGGGAGAAGGAAAAGACGATGACCCCACGCCAATCCCTGCTCGCCGAGGCCGCCAAGCGAATCCTCATCACCGACGGCGCGTTCGGCACAGAGATCCAGAACTGGAAGCTCTCCGAGGCCGATTACGCCGGTAATCTCGGGCTGTCGAAGGACCAGAAGGGCAACAACGACATCCTCGCGCTGTCCAAGCCGGAAGTGCCCGAGACGATCCACCGCGCCTATTTCGAAGCGGGCGCCGACATCGCCGAGACCAACACCTTCTCGGCCAATGTCATCAGCCAGGCCGATTACGGCGCAGAGGCGCTGGTCAAGGACATCAACATCCAGAGCGCTCGGCTCGCGCGCCGCATCGCCGACGAATATCAGGCGAAGGACGGTCGCCCGCGCTTCGTCGCCGGGGCAGTCGGGCCGACCAACAAGACCCTGTCGCTCTCGCCAGACGTTAACGATCCGGGTTTCCGCGAGATCGACTTCGATTACCTCAAGGCCGTGTACCGCGAGCAGACCGACGCGCTGCTCGAAGGCGGTGCCGATTTCATCCTGATCGAGACGGTATTCGATACGCTCAATGCCAAGGCCGGCATCATGGCCGCGATCGAGGCTGGCGATGCGCTTGGGCGCGATGTGCCGATCATGCTCTCGATGACGCTGACCGACCTGTCGGGCCGCAACCTGTCGGGCCACACGGTCGAGGCGTTCTGGCATGCGGTGCGCCACGCGCGGCCGGTGACGATCGGGCTCAACTGCTCGTTCGGCGCCGAGCAGCTTCGCCCGCACGTCAAGACGCTCAGCGCGATCGCCGACACGCTCATCATGGTCTATCCCAACGCGGGCCTGCCCAACGAACTCGGCGCGTATGACGAGATGCCCGAGACGACCGCCGGGCTGGTCAAGGAATGGGCCGACGCAGGCCAGGTCAACATCCTCGGCGGCTGCTGCGGCTCGACCCCCGCGCACATCGCCGAAATCGCCCGCGCCGTCGCCGGCCTGCCGCCCCGCGCGCTCCCCAAGCCTCCGGTGGTGACGCGGCTCGCCGGGCTGGAGCCGATGACGATGGCGGGATGATTTCGCCCTCTCCCCGCTTGCGGGGAGAGGGTGGCCGAGCGCAGCGAGGTCGGGAGAGGGGCAGTCCCGAGCGACATCGTATCGAACTGCCCCTCTCCCCGACCCTCTCCCCGCAAGCGGGGAGAGGGAGAAGAAGAAAGAACCGATGACCAACCTCTCCACCTCCTTCGTCAACATCGGCGAGCGCACCAACGTCACCGGCTCGGCGCGCTTCAAGAAGCTCATCATGGCGGGCGATTACCCTGCCGCGATCGAGGTCGCGCGCCAGCAGGTCGAGAGCGGCGCGCAGGTGCTCGACGTCAACATGGACGAGGGGCTGCTCGATGCCGAGCATGCCATGACGACCTTCCTCAAGCTGATCGCCGCCGAGCCGGACATCGCGCGCATCCCGTTCATGGTCGATTCGTCGAAATGGTCGGTGATCGAGGCCGGGCTGAAATGCGTGAGCGGCAAGCCGATCGTCAATTCGATCAGCATGAAGGAGGGCGAGGAGAAGTTCCTCAAGGAAGCGCGGCTGTGCATGGCCTATGGCGCCGCCGTCGTCGTGATGGCGTTCGACGAGGCGGGGCAAGCCGACACGCAGGCGCGCAAGATCGAGATTTGCGAGCGCGCGTACAAGCTGCTGATGACGATCGGCTTTCCCCCTGAGGACATCATCTTCGACGCCAACGTGTTCGCGGTCGCGACCGGCATCGAGGAGCATAACAATTACGGCGTCGATTTCATCGAGGCGGTGAAAGAGATCAAAAAGCGCTGCCCGCACGTCCATTTCTCGGGCGGGCTGTCGAATTTGAGCTTCTCGTTTCGCGGCAACGAGCCGGTGCGCCGCGCGATGCATTCGGTGTTCCTCTACCACGCGATCCCCGCCGGTCTCGACATGGCGATCGTCAATGCCGGCCAGCTCGACATCTATGACGATATCGATCCTGACCTGCGCGAAGCGTGCGAGGACGTCATCCTCAACCGCCCGCAGCGCAAGCCCGACGAGACGCCGACCGAACGCCTCATCGCGCTCGCCGAGCGCTTCCGTGGCACCGATGCGGTGGCGGAAAAGGCCGCCGAGGAATGGCGTGGCTGGCCGGTCGCCAAGCGGCTCGAACATGCGCTCGTCAAGGGCATCGACATGTACGTGGTCGACGATACCGAGGAATGCCGTCAGCTTTTCCCGCGCCCGATCGAGGTGATCGAAGGCCCGCTGATGGACGGCATGAACGTCGTCGGTGACCTGTTCGGATCGGGCAAGATGTTCCTGCCGCAAGTCGTCAAGTCGGCGCGCGTGATGAAGAAGGCGGTCGCGCATCTGCTGCCCTTCATCGAGGCGGCGAAGGAGCCGGGCGCGCGCGGCAAGGGCAAGATCATCATGGCGACCGTCAAGGGCGACGTGCATGATATCGGCAAGAACATCGTCGGCGTCGTGCTCCAGTGCAATGGCTTCGACGTGGTCGACATGGGCGTGATGGTGCCGTGGAGCGACATCCTCAAGGCGGCGAACGAGAATGACGCCGACATGATCGGCCTGTCGGGCCTCATCACGCCGAGCCTCGACGAGATGGTCACCGTCGCCGAGGAAATGAAGCGCGCCGGCTTCACCATGCCGCTGCTGATCGGCGGCGCGACCACCTCGAAGGTCCACACCGCGTTGCGCATCGCGCCGGCCTATGACGGCCCGGTCGTTCACGTCCTCGACGCGAGCCGCGCGGTCGGTGTCGCCTCGACGTTGGTCAGCGACACGCAGAAAGACGCGTTCGTCGCCAAGACTGCGGCGGAGTACGAAGCGGTTCGCATCGCGCGCGCCAACAAGGGCCAGAACGACCTGCTGCCGCTCGCCAAGGCGCGCGCCAATCCGTTCGCCGCCGATATGGCGCTGAAGCCCGCCGCGCCGCTCAAACCCGGCGTGCATGTGTTCCGCGACTGGGACTTGGCCGATCTGCGCGAGCTGATCGACTGGACGCCGTTCTTCCGCGCATGGGAACTGGCCGGCAATTACCCGGCGATCCTCGACGACAAGATCGTCGGCGAAAGCGCGCGCTCGCTGTTCGCCGATGCGCAGAAGATGCTCGACCGGATCATCGAGGAAAAGTGGCTCACCGCGCGCGGCGTCGCCGGGCTGTGGGTCTGCGCGCGCCATGAAGACGACGTGATCGTCGACACCAAGGGCGATTTCAACGCCGACGAGCTGATCGGGCTCGACATGCTCAACCTCGTCGATGGCACCGACGTGTTCCGCCTGCCGTTCCTGCGCCAGCAGATCGCCAAGCGGGAGGGCCGCGCCAATATGTGCCTGGCCGATTTCATCGACACCAAGGGCGACTGGATCGGCGGCTTCGCGGTCTCGATCCACGGCATCGAGCCGCATCTGGCCAAGTTCAAGGCGGCGATCGACGATTATTCGGACATCCTGCTCAAAGCGCTCGCCGATCGTCTCGCCGAGGCGTTCGCCGAGCGGCTGCACCAGCATGTCCGGCAGGACTTGTGGGGCTATGCGCCCGACGAGCAGCTCACCAACGAAGCGCTGATCCGCGAGCAATATCGCGGCATCCGCCCCGCGCCGGGCTATCCCGCCTGCCCCGAGCACAGCCTCAAGACGATGCTGTTCAAGATGCTCGACGCGCACCACGCGACCGGGGCGACGCTGACCGAGAGCTTCGCGATGCTGCCGACGGCGGCGGTGTCGGGCTTCTATTTCGGCCACCCGCAGGCGGAGTATTTCGGCGTCGCGCGGATCGGCGCGGATCAGGTGACCGATTATGCCACGCGGCGCGGCGTCGATCTGGACACCGCGAAGCGCTGGTTGCGGCCTAACCTCGACTGAGTTCGATCAGGCCGGCTGCATCGTCCCCGTGTCGATGAAGCGCTGGTGCCACGACAGCGCTTCGCCCGGCAGCGACGGCGCGTGCAGGCCGTAAGACCCGACCAGCGCGCGCTCGTAATAGTCGGTCAGCGCGTCGCGGTAGGACGGATGCGCGCAACGTTCGATCACCAGCCGCGCGCGGTGCTTGGGGCTGAGGCCGCGCAGATCGGCCAGCCCTTTCTCGGTCACCAGCACCGCGACATCCTGCATGATGTGATCGACATGCGCCGCCTGCGGCACGATCGCCGAGATCTTGCCGCTCTTGGCGGTTGAGGGCGTCATGAAGATCGAGACATAGGCGTTGCGCGCGAAATCGCCCGAGCCGCCGATACCGTTCTGGATGCGCGATCCCATCACGCAGGTCGAATTGACGTTGCCGTAGATATCGGCCTCGATCAGCCCGTTCATCGCGATGCAGCCCAAGCGGCGGATCAGTTCGGGATGGTTGCTGATCTCCTGCGGGCGCAGGATCATGCGGTCACGATAGCGCCCCATCTCGGCATTGAGCCGCGCCGCGGCTTCCGGGCTGAGCGAAAACGCGGTCGCCGAGGCCATCCGCAGACGGCCGCTGTCGAGCAGGTCGAGCATGCCGTCCTGAATCACCTCGGTATAGGCGGTGAGATCGTGGAACGGCCCATCGACCAGCCCGGCAAGCACGGCATTGGCGATGTTGCCGACGCCCGATTGCAACGGCAGCAGCGACGCGGGCAACCGACCCTTCGTCACTTCATGGCCGAGGAACTCCAACAGATGCTCGGCAATCGCCTTCGCCGATTCGTCGGGCGGCGAGAAGGGCGCATTGCGATCGGGCGAATCGGTCTCGACGATCGCGACGATCTTGTCCGGGTCGCAGCGCAGATACGCTTCGCCGATCCGGTCGTCGGGCCGGACGAGCGGGATCGGCACGCGATGCGGCGGCAGCGCGGTGCCGTAATAGATGTCGTGCATCCCTTCCAGCGCAGGGTTCTGCCAGCGATTGACCTCGAGGATCACCTTCTCCGCGCGGTCGAGCCAGGTCTTGTTGTTGCCGACCGATGAGGACGGCACCAGCGCACCGTCCGCCCGGATCGCGCTCACCTCCACCACCGCGACGTCAAGCGGCCCGAGGAAGCCCTGCCACGCCATCGGCGCGACCTGGCTGAGATGCATGTCGAGATAATCCATCTCGCCACGGTTGATACGGTCGCGCGCGATCGGATCGGAATTGTACGGTAGCCGCAGCTCGATGCCGTTGGCGCGCGCCAGCGCGCCGTCAAGTTCCGGCCCGGTCGAAGCGCCGGTCCACACCTTCACGCGCATCGGCCGGCCAGCGGCATGCTCGGCCTCGATTCGCGCGGCGAGCGCCATCGGCACCGCCTTGGGATAGCCCGAGCCGGTGAAGCCGCTCATGCCTACGGTCATGCCGTGGTCGATCCGCGCGGCGGCCTGTTCGGCGCTGGTGATCCGCGCGCGCAATCCTGCATGGGCGATCCGGTCGGACATTCGAGCATCTCCTTGATACCGGTCTATCGGCCGGGTGAATCCCATGTCGGCTGTGCGAAGGCGAAGACAATGGCTATTAAGAGGCCATCACTTGTGCGAAATGCGTGCGAATGTCTGATCTCGTTCAGAACCTCCGCACGTTTGTGCATGTCGCCGAACGGCTGAACTTTTCGACCGTCGCCGCGCAGAGCCATGCCAGCCATACCACGATTGCGCGCCGTATCGATCAACTCGAAGCGCATTTCGGCACGCGGCTGCTGCTGCGCACGACCCGGCGGCTGGCGTTGACGCGCGAGGGCGAGCGGCTGCTCGACCATGCCCGTGCCGTGATCGAGGAGATCGACCATGCCGAGGCCGATCTCGGCGGGGAGGCGCGGGCGCGGGGCGTGGTGCGCGTCGGCGTTACCACTGCGCTGGGGCTGCATTATGCGGAGCGGATCGTCGGGCTGCACGCGCAGCACCCCGATCTGCGGATCGAATTCGCGATCGCCGACTGGCAGGACACGCTCGACGAAGCCGGGCTCGATCTTGCGGTGCGGGTCGGCGATCCTGCACCGGAGGCGGCATATGCCAGCCCACTCGGGCAGATCGCGCGTGTGCTGGTCGCGGCGCCTGCCTATCTCGCCGCGCACGGCGCGCCGGCCACCCCCGCCGATCTGCTCGCGCACGCCTGTATCGCGTATGGCTATGGGCCGGCGCGCGCGACATGGGACATCGCCGGCCAGCCGTTGCGCGTGGGCGGCCCGTTTCGCGCCAACAGCAGCGAAGCCGTGTACCGCGCGGTGGCGAGCGGACTCGGTATCGGGCTGCTACCGCACATTCAGGTCAGCGGCGATCTCGCGCGCGGCGTGCTGCATCCGGTGTTGTCCGGGTGTGACATCGCCCCGCTGACGCTTTCGGTAACACACCGCTACGCCCGCCTGCGTATGCCGGTGCGGGTGCGCGCGGTGCTCGAATTCCTGGTCGCACAGTTCCCACACGGGCCGAATCCCGATTGATCTGCCGTAAGTGATACGCTCCAAGGGCTGCCGGAGATGCGACATGCATCCGATCGGGCGAGGGTGCGTTGGGCGGTTTCTTTGAAGAGGATACCCATGTCGAAAGCTTCCCTCTCGGTCGGTCCGAAATACCCGCAGGTGGTGGTGCTGATCGGCGCGACCGGCGATCTTTCGCGGCGCAAGCTGCTGCCGGGGCTGTTCCACCTCGTCAGTGAAGGCTTCATCCCCGATTGCAGAATCATCGGCATGTCGCTCGACGAGATGGATGCCGAAGCGTTCCGCACCTTCACCCGCGCCGCGCTCGATGAGTTCCGCACCCGGCCGATCGACGATGCCGAATGGACAAGCTTCGCCGCGTTGCTGGACTACCTGCCGATCGCCGCCGGCCCGGAAAAGCTGCGCGAAGTGGTGCTCGCCGCCGAACAGAGCCTCGGCACCGAGAGCCGCCGGCTCCACTATCTCAGCGTCCCGCCCAACGCCGCCTTGTCGAGCGCGCGAATGCTCGGCGCCGCCGGGCTGGTCGAGAATTCGCGCGTCGTCATGGAGAAGCCGTTCGGCACCGATCTCGCCAGCGCGGTCGATCTCAACGCCAAACTCCATGAGATTTTCGCCGAGGAGCAGATTTTCCGCATCGACCATTTCCTCGGCAAGGAACCGGCGCAAAACATCCTCGCCTTCCGTTTCGCCAACGGCCTGTTCGAACCGATCTGGAACCGCAACTTCATCGATCACGTCCAGATCGACGTTCCCGAGACGCTGGGCCTGGGCAAGCGCATCGGCTTTTACGAAAGCACCGGCGCGTTTCGCGACATGGTGGTGACGCACCTGTTCCAGATCCTCGCCTTCATGGCGATGGAGCCGCCGACCGCGCTCGAACCCGGCCCGATCAGCGAGGAGAAGAACAAGGTCTTCCGCTCGATGCTCCCGCTCGATCCGCAGAACGTCGTGCGCGGGCAATATACCGGCTACCGGCAGGAAGAGGGTGTCGATCCCGAATCGGATACCGAGACCTTCATCGCGCTGAAGTGCCAGATCGATAACTGGCGCTGGGCGGGCGTGCCGTTCTTCCTGCGCACCGGCAAGAAGCTGGCCGAGGGGCAGCGCATCATCTCGATCGCGTTCCGTGAACCGCCCAAGAGCATGTTCCCGGCCGGATCGGGCGTCGGCTCGCAGGGGCCGGATCACCTCACCTTCGACCTCGCCGACGCCTCGCGCGTGTCTTTGTCCTTCTATGGCAAGCGGCCCGGGCCGGGCATGCGGCTCGATAAACTCAGCATGCAGTTCGCGTTGCAGGAGACCGGGCGGATCGACGAGGTGCTCGAAGCCTATGAGCGCCTGATCCTCGATGCGATGCGCGGCGACCGTACCTTGTTCACCACCGCCGAGGGGATCGAGCGGCTGTGGCAGGTCTCGACGCCGTTGCTCGAAAATCCGCCGCCGGTCCGGCTGTACGAGCCGGGTTCGTGGGGGCCGAAGTCGATCCACCAGTTGATCGCGCCGCACGCATGGCGGTTGCCGTTCGAACGCGCGTGGCGTGGCGGGGATACGTCGAAGAAATAGGGAAGAAATAGGACGGTCAGGACGTGTAGCGCCGACATGGATGCCCCGCTCACCCGCCGCGCGATCTTTGCGCAGGCCTGGCCGATCATGCTTGGGCAGGCGATGATCCCGCTGGTCGGCCTCGTCGATACCGCCGTGATCGGCCGCACCGGCGACACGGTGGCGCTGGCGGGCGTGGCGCTGGGCGCGACCGTTATCAACTTCGTCTTCTGGAGCTTCGGCTTCTTGCGCATGGGGGTGACCGGGCTGACCGCGCAGGCGCACGGTGCGGGCGATGACGTGGAGGTCGCCGCGTTGCTTGCGCGCGGGGTCGCGATGGGGCTTGGCTTCGGTGTGGCGCTGCTGGCGTTGCAGGTACTGCTGATCCCGGCCGCCTTCGCGATTCTGGCGGGCGGCGCCGACATCGATCGCGCGGCGCGCGCGTTCGTTTCGGCGCGCTTCCTCAGCGCGCCGGCCCTGCTCGGCGCGTATGCGATCAACGGCTGGCTGCTCGGCCTGGGGCGGACGCGTGACGCGCTGGTGATCCAGATCGTCGCCAACCTCACCAATATCGTGCTCGACGTGCTGTTCGTCTGGCATTTTCATTGGGGCGTGCGTGGCGTCGGGCTGGGTACGGCGGCGGCGGACTGGATCGCGTTCGTCAGCGGCATAGCGATCGTGGCACGACGGCTCGGGCCTGCGGGCCGCGCGGGGCTGCAGCGTGCCGGGCTGTTCGGCGCGTCGGCGATGCGGCGGCTGCTCGCGGTCAACGCCGATATCATGATCCGCACGATCGCGCTGCTGGTGATGTTCACCTGGTTCGCCAATGCCGGCGCGCGGCTTGGCGCGACTCAACTGGCGGCCAATCAGGTGTTGATGCAGTTCGTCTCGATCTCGGCGTTCGTGCTCGACGGCTTCTGCTTCACCGCCGAATCGCGGATCGGCCAAGCCATTGGCGCCGGGTCACGCGAACGGTTCTGGCGGGCGATGCGGCTGACCGGCGAATTCTGTCTCGCCGCAGCCGCAGTGTTCGCGATCGTCGTGGCAGTTGGCGGCGGGGCGATGGTCGACGCGCTGGTGGCGAGCGTGGACGTCCGCCACGCCGCCTATGCGCTGGTGCCGCTGGTCGCGTTGGTGCCGCTGATCGGCGTACCGGCGTGGCTGCTCGATGGCGTGTTCATCGGCGCGACCGAAGGCCGCGCGCTCCGCAACGCCGCGATCGTATCGACCGCAACCTATATCGCGACCGATCTGCTGCTTCGGCCATTCGGTGCGACCGGGCTGTGGCTGGCGTTGATCACCGGCTATGCGTATCGCGCGGCGGCACTCGGCGCGTTCCTTCCCGGCCTCGCCGCACGCATCACGGTTGCGAACCGGGCAAGCGCCGCCTAGAGGCGCAGGCGTTTCTTCAATCGCCGGAGCCACGCATGTCCGATCAGATCAACCGAGTCGTCCTTGCCTATTCGGGTGGCCTCGACACCTCGGTGATTTTGAAGTGGCTCCAGCAGACCTATAACTGCGAAGTCGTCACCTTCACCGCCGATCTCGGCCAGGGCGAGGAGCTGGAGCCGGCGCGCAAGAAGGCCGAGCTTGCGGGCGTGAAGCCCGAGCATATCTTCATCGACGATCTGCGCGAGGAGTTCGTCAAGGATTACGTCTTCCCGATGATGCGCGCGAATGCGCTGTATGAGGGGCTGTACCTGCTCGGCACCTCGATCGCGCGGCCGCTGATCGCCAAGCGCCAGATCGAGATCGCCAGAATGGTCGGCGCCGACGCGGTCAGCCACGGTGCGACCGGCAAGGGCAACGATCAGGTCCGCTTCGAACTCGGCTATTACGCGCTCGCCCCCGACATCAAGGTGATCGCGCCGTGGCGTGAGTGGGATCTCACCAGCCGCACCCGCCTGATCGAGTTCGCCGAGCAGCACCAGATCGCCGTCTCGAAGGACAAGCGCGGCGAATCGCCGTTCTCCACCGACGCCAACATGCTGCACACCTCGTCCGAGGGCAAAGTGCTCGAAGATCCGTGGCAGGAAGTGCCCGACTACGTCTATTCGCGCACCGTCAACCCCGAGGACGCGCCCGACACGCCCGAGGTCATCACGATCGATTTCGAGGGTGGCGACGGCGTCGCGATCAACGGCGTCGGCATGTCGCCGGCGACCTTGCTTGAAACGCTCAACGAATATGGCCGCAAGCACGGCATCGGCCGGCTCGATCTGGTCGAGAACCGCTTCGTCGGCATGAAGTCGCGCGGCATGTACGAGACGCCGGGCGGCACGATCTATCACCTCGCGCATCGCGGTATCGAGCAGCTCACGCTCGATCGCGGCGCGGCGCACCTCAAGGACGAACTGGCGCCGCGCTATGCCGAGCTGGTCTATAACGGCTTCTGGTTCTCGCCCGAACGCGAGATGCTGCAGGCGGCGATCGACCACAGCCAGACCAAGGTGACGGGCACGGTGCGGCTCAAGCTCTACAAGGGCAATGTGTCGGTGACGGGCCGCAAATCGCCTTACTCGCTCTATTCGGAGAAGGTCGTCACCTTCGAGGACGATCAGGGTGCTTACGACCAGCGTGACGCAGCGGGCTTCATCAAGCTCAACGCATTGCGGCTGCGCTTGCTCGGCCGCCGCGACCGCTGAGGCGGCTGCGGGGTTCGCGGTTCGCCAGAGTGGCTCTGCATTGAACGCGCGAACCCCGAAGACTAGCGCCGCCACGCGTATTCCGCAGCGCCCCTGGTGGGAGACGCGATGGTGCATCGCGCTCGCGCTGCTGCTGGTCGCGGCGCCACTGCTGTGGCCGCTGGTTCCGCCACGCCTCCAGGCGATGTTCGGGAGCGACGCGGCACCGCTCTTCCCGTGGCGGCCAGCCATCGACCTGCTCGCCGCCGCGCTGACACCGATGCTGGGACTCGGACTGGCGATCAAGGCAATCGTCGTCGCGATCCCCGTGCTGACGGCTGCCGCTATGCTGTGGTTGTCGGACCAAGCGCATGGCCGTGTGCAGCCGAGCGCCTATTTCGCGCTGCCCTTCGCCTATAATCTCGCCTTCCTCCACGGCTTCCTAAACGCGACGCTGGCGATGGCGCTCGCGCTGGGTGCCTTTGCCGTGTGGCTGCGGCTGGGAGGGCGACCACGAATGCGGGCGGCGGTGTTCGTTATTCTCTCGGCGTTGATCTGCGCGACGCATGTGTTGGGCTGGCTGTCCCTCGGCGTAATGATCTTCGCCGCCGAACTCGCGCGCGAACGCGCCGTCGAACAGGACACTGTACGGCGCGGCTGGGGCGAATGCGGAGGGCGCGCCGCGCTTGCCTGCCTGCCGCTCGCTCCGGCAGCACTGATGCTGCTGACGTGGCATCCGGGCGGGGTGGATTGGCTGGGTAGCCTCCCGCTCAAGCCGGGCTGGCTGACGATGGCGCTGCGTGACCGTTGGCCGCTGTTCGACGCAGGCTGCATGGTCGTCATCGCGCTGGTCATCTACAAAAGCTACCGCGACCGGCGCTTCGTCCATGCGCCGATGCTCGTCGCCGCCACGATTGGTCTGCTGGTGCTGTTCGTCGCGATGCCCGCCGGGGCGGATATGACGGTCGCGCCCTATGCGATCATCCTCGCCTTGCTGTCGATCCGCTGCACTGCGCGCGTGAAGCTGCACCGCCGTGGTGAGGTGGCGTGGGCGGCGCTCGCCTTTCTGGCAGTGCGCGCCGTTGCGGGTGCCGCCAGCTTCGCGATTGAAAGCGCGGACTCGCTCCGCGTCGAGAGCGATGCGCGCGATTTCCTGCCCGCCGACTCCCATCGCGGCTTGTCGCACCCGCCTGCCGCCCGTTAGAAGCGCGCGGATGGTCGAACCCCAGCAAGCGCCGCGTTGGTGGCAGACACGTCTGTTCGTGATCGCCGCGACGCTGATCGCGATCATCCCGTTGCTGCGCCCCGAGATTCCGCCGCTGGTCGATCTGCCCGGCCATATGGGCCGCTTCCGCGTGCAGCTCGCCATCGCCGATCACCCGTTCCTGAAGGAATGGTATGATTTCAACTGGTCGCTGATCGGCAATCTCGGCATCGATCTGCTCATCATCCCGATGGCCAAGCTGTTCGGGCTGGAACTGGGCGTCAAGCTGATCGTGATGGCGATCCCGGCGCTGATGGTATCCGGGCTGCTGTGGATCGCGCGCGAGGTGCATGGTCGCATCCCCGCCACCGCGTTGTTCGCGCTGCCGCTGGCCTACAGCTATCCGTTCCACTTCGGCTTCGTGAATTTCGAGCTGTCGATGGTGATCGCGCTCAACCTGTTCGCGCTGTGGCTCAGGCTGGCGCGGCTCGGGCGGGTGCGGCTGCGCGCGGCGATCTTCGTGCCGATTTCATGCCTGCTGTGGGTGTGCCACACCTTCGGCTGGGGAACGCTCGGCGTACTCGCCTTCTCGGCCGAGCTGATCCGCCAGCATGATGCCGGGCATCGCTGGTACAAGGCGCTGATCCGCGCCGGGCTGGCCTGCGTGCCCTTGGCGCTGCCGATGGCGCTGATGATCTTCTGGCGCAGCGGCGATCATGTCGGCGGGCAGACCACCGACTGGTTCAACTGGCGCGCCAAGATCGGCTGGATGGTGATGGTGTTCCGCGATCGCTGGGAGCTGCTCGACATCGCCAGCGTCGCGGTGGTGCTAATGATCCTGGTCCGCGCGGTGCGCGACCCGAGCATCCAATATTCGCGCAATCTCGGCCTGTCGGCGGCGTTCCTGCTGCTCGTCTATATCCTGCTGCCGCGCATCGTGTTCGGCTCTGCCTATGCCGACATGCGGCTGGTGCCGTTCATGCTCGCGGTCGCGGTGATCGCGATCCGGCCCAAGACCGAGCTGTCGGTGCTGGGTACGTGGGTGCTGGCGACGCTCGGCCTCAGCTTCTTCCTCGTCCGCATCGCGGCGACGACGGCGAGCTTCTGGATCTACGCACAGACCTATGAGCGCGAGCTGAAGGCGCTCGATCATGTGCCGGTCGGCGCGCGGCTGGTCTCGTTCGTCGGCGAGAAATGCTATGGCGACTGGACCGCCTCACGGCTCGAACATCTTCCCGCGATCGCGCTCGAACGGCGCATGGCCTATTCGAACGACCAATGGTCGATGGCGGGCGCGCAATTGCTCACCACGCAATATGCCAAGGCCAAGCGCTACGCCCACGACCCGTCCGAGATCGTGACGGCGGTGCAATGCCCGCGCGAATGGTGGCGGCCGATCTCGACCTCGCTGGCGCGCTTCCCGCGCGATGCGTTCGATTATGTGTGGCTGATCCAGCCACCCGCTTATGATCCGCGCCTCGCGACCGGGCTGGTCGAAATCTGGCGTGACGGCACCAGCGTGCTGTACAAGGTCGACCATAGCCAGCCCGGCCCGGTGGTGAGCGACGTCGAACTGCGTGCGCCGGTATTCCGGCAGCACTGAACGCGTCGCCTAAAAATCGACCCAAATCCGGCGACACCGATCGCGGCTGAGGACGTGGCGCCCGCGCGCGATCACCGCGATGCACTTGGCCCCGCCAAGCCCGATCGCGGCGACGCGCGCCGAATCGTTGATCAGCGGCAGCGGACCTGGCTGCTGTTCTGGTCGATCGCCTTGCCCGCCAGCGCGCCGACAGCACCGCCGAGCAGCGTGCCGACGATGCGCGAATGGCCGCCGTCGATCACGTTGCCGAGAATGCCGCCGCCAGCCGCACCGATGATGAGGCCGGTCGTGCCGTCGTTGCGCTTGCAATAATAGCGGCCGTCATTGCCGCGATAGACGCGGTCGTTGGTGCTAAGCACGCGCTCCTGATAGGTTGGTCCGTCGCGGTAATAGCGCGAGGGGTCGTAGCCGCCCTCATCGCGGTCGTCGCCATAGGGCTGGACGTAGGGCTGCGGCGGGGCGTTGCGCGGGCCGTTATAATAGCCCTGATTGCCATAGCCGCGTGCGCGCGCGGCCTGATACCGGTCGAACTCCTGCCGGAAGATATTGAGTTCGTTGTCGAAGCGCTGTTGCGCGGCCTCGAAGCGGGCATCGTCGTCGCGTGTCTGCGCGATGGCCGGCGCGGCCAGCGCGAGCGACGCGGTCGCCGCGATGGCGGCGAAGCGGAAAATCGGGTTCATGGCATCCGTCCTTTCAGTGTGCCGTCGAAACGACACGGGAAGAGCTCGGTTGCACGGTCTGGCTGAACAGGGGGTTAGCCGGCCGCGCACAGCGTTTCGACAGCTTGGCTCCACGCGACGCGCTCGCTGTCGCAACGCGTGGCCACGACGAGATCGCGCGCGCGCTCGGTTGCAGGATCGACCGTGATCGTGCCGGCCCATTCGACCGTCGCATTGCCCGACAGCCGGACCAGGCCGGTCGCCTCCGCCTGTGCGCGGACCAGCCCGCCGCGGTTGAACACGGCGATTTCGCGGCCGAACTCGGCGCGGCTCGTGAGGCAGGCGGCATAGGTCGAGGCGGCCATCGCGCTGCCGCAACTGTTGGTGAGGCCGACGCCGCGCTCGAACGTGCGGACGAACAGGCCGGTTTTGCGCACCTCGACGAAGCTGACATTGGCGCGGTTGGGCAACCAGTCGGGCGCGGCCTCGCAAAGCGCGCCGATCGCGACCAGTTCGGCCTCGTCGATCGTTTCGACGAAGGTGATCAGATGCGGATTGGGAATGGCGATCGCGGTGAAGGCGCGGTCGCTGCCGAGCATCGCGATCGGCGTGTCGATGATCTCCGCGCCGGCGCCATGAAGCGGCCAGGCGGTCACATCGCGCGTTGCCGGGCCGGCGGTTTCGCGGATCGTCACCACGCCGGGCGCGAGATCGGGATCGCGTGCGACCGTTGCTTCCGACGTCTTGAGCCGCACGGTCGCAGCATCCAGGCCGAGCCGCTCGAACCCCGCGCGCGCGACGCAGCGCAGGCCGTTGAGACACGTCTCGGCCTCGCTGCCATCGCTGTTGAACATCCGCATGCCGAAAGCGTGCTCGCTGTCGCCCGCCGTCAGCAACAAGAGCCCGTCGCCGCCGACCGGTCCGGCGCGATCGGCAAGCGCGCGTGCTATCGCAGGCCAATCACGCTCGGCGACCGCGCCGTCGCGCGCGTCGATCAGCGGGAAGTCGTTGCCCGAACCGTGGCATTTGACGAAGTCGATCTGCATGGGGGCCGCATAGCGCAAGCCGATCCGCCCCGATACCGTCCGCGAAAGTTCGTGTCGCGCATCAGTCATGCTATTGCCCTGGCGGGGTGGTCTGGAGTGACGATGACCGGAGTGTTGCTGATCGCGGTCGTCGCGCTGGGATTGATGGTCCGCAACCTGCTCGGTCGCACGCGTGCGCTTGAGGCACAGGTGCGGGACCTGCGGCTCGACGGAGTGTTGCGTGAGCCGCCGACGCACGAACCGATCGTGGAGGCCGAGCATCCGGCCGAACGAACGCCTGCGCGCGTGCGCTTGCCCGACGTCACGTTCGAGGCCCCGACACCGGAGGCGGTCCCCGAACCCGCGCCTGCGCCTCCTTCGGCGGAACCTGCACCGCCGCCCCATCCGGCGCGCGAACCGGTGCGGATCAGTTTCGAGAGTCTTGTCGGCGGCAAGCTGCCGATCTGGATCGGTGGTGCGGCGCTGGTGCTGTCGGCGTTCTTCCTCGTGCGCTATTCGATCGAGAGCGGGCTGCTCGGGCCGGCGGCGCGCACACTGCTCGCCGGGCTGTTCGGGCTGGTGCTGATCGCCGGCAGCGAGGTGGTGCGGCGTCTGGCCGCTACCCGTGACGATCCGCGCATCGCCCAGGTGCTGGCGGGCGCGGGCACCGCGAGCCTCTATGCGACTCTGTACGTCGGTGCCGCCGTGTACCATCTGATCGGCGCGGGTGCGGCGTTCGCGCTGATGGTGGCGGTGACGCTCGCCGCGCTCGGCCTCGCGTTGCGGCATGGCTCGCCAACCGCGATCATGGCGTTGATCGGTGGCTTCGTCGCACCGTTGCTGGCGGGCTTCGGCGCGAGCGGAGTCGGGCCGTTGCTGGTGTATCTCGCGTTGCTGATCGCGGCTTTGTTCGGCCTGGCGATCCGGCGCGGCTGGGCGTGGCTGGCGCTGGCGGCATGCGGTGGCGGCTTCGCCTGGGCGAACCTGCTGATCGTGATGCTGCCGGGCGGCGGACTCGCCGGGGTCGGCGGGTTCGTGCTTTTGCTCGCGATCGGCGCGACGCTGGCGCTGCCAAGTACCGGCGCGGCCGCGCGGCGACCGTGGCTGCGGCTTTTGCCGCTGATCGCCGGGTTCGTGCAATTGCTGGTGCTGGCGCCCGCGCTCGATTTCTCCGCACTGTCATGGGGTCTGTACCTGTTGCTGAGCGCGGCGGCGCTGTGGCTGGGTTGGCGGGACGCGAAGCTCGTCCCCGGCGCGGGTGCCGCGCTCCCGCTGGTGCTGATGCTGCTCGCCACTGCCTTGCTCCAGCCGGTGCATGTGCCGGCGGCGTGGGCGGCGGTGGCGATCACTTTGCTGTTCGCGGTGCCCGGCCACGCGTTGCTCCGGCGCAGTGCGCTCTGGGCGGCGATCGCGGTGGGCGGCACCGCCGGGCCGGCGCTGGTAAGCATCGCCGTCGATCCGGCGCTGCTGGCGCCAGCGGCGTGGTGCGCGCTGCTGCTGGCACTCGCGCTCGCCTGTGGCGCGATCAGTTGGCGCGCGCGGGCGGAGGCGGACCCGCGCTTCCGGGTTTCGCCGGGCCTGGTCGGGGGCGCGGCGGCGGCTGCTTTGCTCGTCGGCATCGCGGCGGCGGAGGTGCTGCCTGATCCGTGGCGCTGGCCGATATGGCTTGCGATCGGCGTTGCGCTGGCGGGCTGGTCGCGGCGGGCGGGGGATGCCGCGCTTGGGCAGCTCGCCGTCGCACCCTTGTTTGCGACGATTCTTGCCGTCGCGTTGAACATCGACGGGACGCACGCCTATGTGGCGAGCGTCGTCACCGCCGCGCCGGCGCCGCCGCTCGCCGACCTGATCGCACTCGGGCTGTTGCCCGCCGCGCTGATCGCGGCGACCGGCTGGCTGCTGACAGATCGGGTGAGCCGCGTCGTGCTGGGTTGGATCGCGCTGGCGATCGGACTGGCGCTGGTGCCGGCGGCGTTGCCCGCGCCGTGGCATGCAGCGGGGCTGGGGCTTGCCACCGCGCTCATCATCGCGGCGCGGTTGCCGCTGCCCGGCGCGGCTGCGGCGGCGGGGATCGCGACGCTGGCGTTCGCGTGGCATCCGGTCGCCGAACTGGTCTGGCTGGCCGGGCGGTCGATCCTCGGCGACCGTTTGCCGTTCCTGCTGCTCCCGCCGATCGCGACGATCCTGCGCGAGCTGACGCTACCCGCCGCGCTGATCGCGGGCGCGTTGGCGTGGCGGCGTCCGGTTGCGGCGGTGTGGCGGCAGCGGGCGATCGTCGCGGTGGCGGCGGTCGGCGTCGTCACGCTGTACGCGCTCGCCAAGCAGCCGCTGGCGATTGGTGATGCGGCGCGGTTCACCGCGCTTGGCATGGCGGAGCGCGTGACGATCACGCAGGCGTTGCTCGTCGCGGCCTGGGCGATCGGGGCGCGGCAGCGCGTGCTGTCGCGGGCGCTGCTGGTGCTGGGGCTGGCGCGGTTCGTGTGGTTCGATCTGTTGATCCTCGATCCGGTGTTCGTGGCGCAGGCGGTTGGGCCGGTGCCTGTGTTCAATCTGGCGACGCTCGATGCCGGGCTGATAGCGCTGTGGCTGTGGCCGTGGCGGCACGATCGTCGCGGGCGGATCGCGTTGCTGGCGGCGGTGCTGGTCGCGGTCGCGGCGACGGTGCGGCAGGTGACGCATGGTACGATCCTGACCGGCGCGGTCGATCGCACCGAGACCTGGCTCTATTCGGCGGCGTTGCTTGGGCTGGCGATCGTGTGGCTGGGGATTGGCATCCGCACCCGCACCGCCGAACTGCGTGTCACCGGGCTGGCGCTGCTGACGGCGGTGACGCTGAAGGTGTTTCTGATCGACGCCGCCGCGCTGGAAGGGATTTTGCGCATCCTGTCGTTCATGGGGCTGGGGTTCGCGCTGATCGGAATCGGCTGGGCGTATCGCCGGCTCGTCGTCACGGAGCCGGCGCAAACATAGCTAAGGTTGCCTATGACGACAGCCGGTAGTGAGCCGCCAGCCGGTCCAGCGCGAGGGTGAGGACGAGGCGGCCGGCGCGGGTTGGCCAGCCGAGCGCTTTCTCGGCGGCGGGGAGCGCTTCGCCCGCGCAGATCACGCGCCAGAGGATGTCGGACAGGCCCGGCCCGGCGGCTGCGACCGCAGCGTCGAAGCGGCGCTTGGCGGCGATGTGGGCGGTTGTTGGATCGAGACCGCTCGCTCCGCCGCCATCGACGCGCGGCGACCAGCGCATCGTCACACTCGGGGCGAGCGCGGCCATTTCGTAATCGTCGCGGAGCCGCTCGCCCGCCTCGAACTGGCGCGCGTCGACCAGCCCGCGCGCGCGCAGCCAGCCGAGCGGCGACTCGGCGAGGTTGACGGTGACGGTGCGCCCGCTAACCGCTTCACTTTGCACGCCCTGCGCGTCGATCGCCCGTTCTGTCAGCTCACGCATTGAAATTCCTCCTGAATACAATAGGAAGCGGGTGACACGGCAGGCCGGCTGTAGGACAGGGGAAACCAGAATGGTTCATAACCTCACATGATTACCGCCATTCGCGAAGTCCGGCGCGCCAAGGGCATGACGCTCGACGATGTCGCGCGCGCCTGTTCGCCCACCACCACCGCGCAGACGATCGGGCGGCTCGAAACGGGCACGCGCACCGTTTCGGTGGCGTGGCTCAACCGGATCGCGGCGGCGCTCGGCGTGACGGCCGCCGATCTCGTGCGCTTGCCCGACCGTGCCGATATCGCAGTGGCGGCGGTGCTGGAGGCGGGCGGCGCGCAGGCGCCGCGCAAGCCGGCGAGCGTCGTCGCGCCGGTCGCAGCGCCGGGAATGATCGCGGTGACGGTCGCGGTGGGGACCGGCGATTACCGGGCGGGGGATGAGATCTGGTGCGAGCGGCTCGCGCCCGAGGCGTTTGCATCGGCACTCAACCGCGATGTGCTGGTGCCGCGACCGGCGGGGCGGTTCGTGTTCGGGCGGCTGATCGCGCAGGAACATGGCGAAGGTGGCGCGCGGTTGCAGGTGCTGCCGTTCGAACCGCGCGCGTCGCAGCAACTCGTGACGAACCCGCCGTGGATCGGGCGGGCGGTGCGGGTGTTGCGGGGGTTGTAGGGTCTGTCGTCCAACCGTTCTCCCGCGAAAGCGGGAGTCCGGGGTCACGTAGACCAGCGCCCGTTGCTCTGGACCCCCGCTTTCGCGGGGGAACAGTTAGGCGGGAAGTCTTATGCCGGCAGCGGGTTGCCGAACGGGCCGGGGCCTTTGCCGCGGCGGGTCTTGGGGATCGAGGTGCCGTTGCTCGGCAGCACCACGGTGGGGGCGTTGCTGTCGGGGCGGTCGAGGTCTTCGCCGGCGATCAGGCGCTTGATGTCCTCGCCGGTGAGCGTCTCGAGTTCGAGCAGCGCGTTGGCGATGAGGTGCAACTGGTCGAGATGATCGGTCAGGATCTGCCGCGCCCGCTCCAAACCGCCCTCGACGAAGCGCTTGACCTCGCTGTCGATCAGCCGCGCGGTTTCGTCCGACATCGCCTTGCCGCCGCGTGGCATCGCATAGCCGGTGAAGCTGTCGTCGCTGTCGCTGAAATCGAGCGGGCCGAGCCGGTCCGACAGGCCCCATTTGGTGACCATCGCGCGGGCGAGGCGAGTCGCCTGCATGATGTCGTTCGAGGCGCCTGAGCTGACCTTGTCGAAGCCGAACACCAGTTCCTCGGCGATGCGGCCACCGAACGCCACAGCGATATCGGCGTGCATCTTGTCGCGGTGGTAGCTGTAGGTGTCACGCTCGGGCAGCGGCTGGACCATGCCGAGAGCGAAGCCGCGCGGGATGATCGTCGCCTTGTGGATCGGATCGGCGGTCGGCTCGTGTGCGAAGACGAGGGCGTGGCCGGCCTCGTGATAGGCGGTCATCCGCTTCTCGTCGTCGGTCATCACCATCGAGCGGCGTTCTGCGCCCATCATTACCTTGTCGCGCGCATCGTCGAACTCGGCGGCGGCGACGAGACGCTTGCCGCGCCGCGCGGCGAGCAGCGCCGCCTCGTTGACGAGGTTGGCGAGATCGGCGCCCGAGAAGCCCGGCGTACCGCGCGCGATGGTGCGCGGATCGACGTCGAGCGCGAGCGGCACCTTCTTCATATGGACCTGGAGGATCTTGATGCGACCCTCGATGTCCGGGCGCGGCACCTGCACCTGACGATCGAACCGGCCCGGACGCAGCAAGGCGGGATCGAGCACGTCGGGGCGGTTGGTCGCCGCGATGATGATGATGCCTTCGTTGGCCTCGAACCCGTCCATCTCGACCAGCAACTGGTTGAGCGTCTGTTCGCGCTCGTCATTGCCGTTGCCGAGACCAGCGCCACGATGGCGGCCGACCGCGTCGATTTCGTCGATGAAGACGATGCACGGTGCCGATTTCTTGGCCTGTTCGAACATGTCGCGGACACGGCTCGCGCCGACGCCGACGAACATCTCGACGAAGTCCGAGCCGGAAATGGTGAAGAACGGCACGCCCGCCTCACCCGCGATGGCGCGGGCGAGCAGGGTCTTGCCGGTGCCGGGCGAACCGACCAGCAGAGCGCCCTTGGGGATCTTGCCGCCGAGGCGGGCGAACTTGGTCGGGTCCTTGAGGAACTCGACGATCTCCTGAAGTTCCTCGCGCGCTTCGTCGATGCCGGCGACGTCGTCGAACGTCACCTTGCCGTCGCGCTGGGTCAGCATCTTGGCGCGGCTCTTGCCGAAGCCCATCGCGCCCGAGCCGGAGCCCTTCTGCATCTGGCGCAGCACGAAATAGGCGATGCCGAGGAACAGCAGGAACGGCAGCGACTGCATCAGCATGATCTGCCAGAACGGCGAGCCTTCATCGGGCTTGGCGTTGATCTCGACGCCGGCCTTGCGCAGCCGGTCGGTCAATTGCAGATCGGACTGGATCGCATAGGTGCGGAACTTGCTGCCATCGGTCTGCGTGCCGGTGATGACCTCACCCGCGACGTTGACGTCCTTGATGGTGTGCGCCTCGACCTTGTCGAGGAACGTCGAATAGGCGATCGTATTGCTGCTGGTCGCGACATCGCGCGTGTCGAGCAGCATGACGAACATCGCAAGCGCGACCAGGATGCCCACCCAGATCAGCAGGCTCTTCATCCAGGGATTACCGCCCCCATTGTCGGGGCCGGGCCGCTTGTCGTTATCGTTCATGGAGACGCTACCTTTCGAGCCTGCAAGATAAGCAGCCTGATGTTAATGGCAATGGAACAGCGCCATTACTTACGCCGATCAGTGTGATCGGCGTGGCGGAGCGGGCCGGAATCGCCAGATTTCCCCCGCCGCAGAGGCGAGGACGCTGCCCTGGGTGGCGCGTTTGCCCGCTTCGAGCGACTCGAGCAGCGATTCGATGGTGTTGGTGGCGGTGGCCGGGTCGATCGTGCGGAGCGCGTGGGCGGCGAGGCGGCGGCGGATTTCGCGGGGCAGATCGGCGACTGTGACCGTCACATCGCCGGGGGTTTCGCGCGCGCGCTCGGACCATAACATTCGTGTCATGGCGGCGAGTGCGTCCTCGGCTTCGGCGGCGTGGGCGGCGGCGGCGGCGAGCCGGAGCGGGTCGAGCCAGTCGATCGCGGCGAGCGTGGTGCGGACGCGGGCGCGTTCGAATGCGGGGTCGCGGTTGCTGGGATCATCGACGAACGGCGCGCCCGCGGCGGTCGCGATGGCGCGCAGGGCGGCGCTTCGCCATCCGAGCAGCGGCCGCACGATCGCCGGCGCGGCGCGTGGCTGGCGCGCGCGGATGCCGGCCAGCCCGGCCACGCCCGAGCCGCGCGCGGCGCGCATCAGGAAGGTTTCGGCCTGATCGTCGGCATGGTGCGCGGTGAGCAGCGCGTCGCAGCCGGCATCGACCGCCCAGCGCGACAGGAGGGCATAGCGATGCCTGCGCGCCCACGCATGGAGGTTGCCGGTGGCGGGGCGCGGCTCGGCGATGGCGAGCGTCGCGTGTGGCACGCCGAGCGTCGCGCAATAGCCGGCGACCATCGCGGCTTCGTCGGCGCTTGCGGCGCGCAGGCCGTGATCGACCGTTGCGGCTGACACCAGTCCGGGGAATGCCGCCGCCGCGAGCGCGAGCATCGCCATGCTGTCGGGACCGCCCGACACCGCCAGCGCCAGCCGCCGGCCCACGGACAGGCGCGTGACATCCGCCCGGAACCGCGCGACCAGCGCCGGTTCGAGCGGTGTCACATCACCCGCATTTCGACTGCGCCTTGGCGCGGGTGACATCGGCCTTCATCGCGTCGCTCAACTTGGCGCCGTACACGTCTTCAAGCTCGCGATAGACCTTGCAGACGTCCGCCGCCGGCTTGCCGAGCCGCACCAGCGACTGGCCGAGATAATAGAGGCTGTCGGGCGCGCGCTCGCCATCGGGCCATTTCTTGTAATTGTCGTAGAAGGCGAGGCTGGCGAGGCTGGGCTTGCCGTCTTCGAGATACGAGCGGCCGAGCAGGTTCTGCGCGTAGCTCGCGCGTTTGTGCTTGGGGTAGGTGGCGGTGACGAGCTTGAACTGCGCCTCGGCCTCCGGGTACATTTTCGCCTGCCACAGCCGGTAGCCATAGAGATAGGCGTCCTCGGCAGGGTCGCCGCTCTGCGAGCGCTCGATCGCGGCGAGCTGCTTCTGGCGCGCGGGATCGGTGGTGGGCGGCGCGACATCATCGGCCTTGCCCGGGCGCGCGGCGGGCGGCTTGACGCCCGCGCCCTTGCCGCCGGCGCGGGGCGGCGGCGCATCGGCATCGCCCATGATCGGCGCGGGCGAGCCGGTGCCGCCGCCGGTCGATGCGGCGGTATCCTCCAGCGCCTTGATGCGCGCGTCGGTGCTGCGCTTGTAGGCGTTGAAGGCATCCTCGAGCACTTGCGTGCGGTGCTGGGTCGTTTCGATCTGGCCGGTGACGCCGCTCAACTGGCTCTCGAGCGCGTTGACGCGCGCGGTGAGATCGGACAGCGGGCTTCCCGACGGGCTGCCGGGGGTATCGTCGGGCGTGGCCGGTTTGATCTCGGGTTCGAGATACTGGCCGCCGCCGCCGGGGAACACCTTGCGCTGCACCGCGCGCATCTCACTTTCGAGCTTGCCGACGCGGCCCTCGACCGCCGAGGCCTGGCCGAATGCCGGTGCCGCAGCGCACGCGCTGCTTGCCAGCAGAACCAAGGCCAAAATCCGTCTACGCATTCCCATCCCTCGCAAATCCGCTGCCGGTATAGCTACGCCGCGCCGCCTGTCGCCAGCCTTTACGGATTTGGCGTCGCGGCCGGCGCTGGCGCCGACGACGCGGGCAGGGCGATATTGAGCGCCGCCGCGTTGGCTTCGGCCGCGCTCTCGCGGTGGCGCGGGGTCGCGCGCGCGGTGGGCCGCGCGGCGTGGGTGGCGGTGGCGAGCGGAGTCGCCACCGGGGCCGGCGCGGCGGCGGCGGTGCCGCGTGCGAGCAGCGCCGACGCGCTGATCGGCACGTCCTTGATCGGAAGCTTGCCGTCGCCGAGCGCGGGCACCGCGCTGCCGTTGATCGTCACGGTCAGCTTGTCGGGACGGCCGACGTTGATCATCAGGCCGGGCTTGTCCTGAGGCACCGAATAGCTGTCGCCCGGCTTCAGCGTGTTCTCATAGACCGTGCCGTCGCGGTCGTAGATGCGCAGCCACACGTCGTCCTTGGCGGTGAGCGCGACCTGGCCGCCTTGCAGCGACGGCGTCGCCGGGGCCTCGGGCACACTGGTCTGCACGGCGGTGTCGGTCGCGGTGGCGGCGGGCGCGCTGCTGTCGCCGCGGAACCAGGTGGTGCCGAACCACAGCCCGGCCGCGATCAGCAGCAACAGCGCGAGCGCGACGCCGATCACCGCGACGAGGCCGCTCGGCTCGCGCTTGGGCTCGTCGGGTTCGTAGGCGACATATTCGGTGCGGCGCACCGCCGGCTGGTGCGTGTTCTGCGCGCGCACGTCCCGCCCGATCGCGACCTCATCGACGCCGACCGCGCGGGCATAGGCCTTGGCGAAACCGACCGAATAGGTGATCGACGGGAGGGCGGCGTAATTGCCCTCCTCGATCGCCTGAAGCTGGCGCAACGGCACGCGGGTGCGCGCGGCGACTTCGTCGAGCGAAAGGCCCTGCGCCTCGCGCGCTTCGCGCAAACGCTCTCCGGGCGTGTGGGGGATCGGCTTGGCCGGTTCCACCGGTTCGGCGTCGGTCATTCACAGTCTCCGGCGCAGGCGGTTGCAACCCTGGTGAACCCGCGCGTAACGATCCGCCTGTTGCACCAGCGCACGCGCCAGCGCAACGGGCCGAACGTCGTAGCGAGGCGTTTCAGCGGTGCGGTTATTCCGCCGCGAGCGCTTCCTCGGCGCGTTCCTGCGCCTGACGGTTCCACATCTCGGCATACAGGCCGTCCTGGCGCAGCAATTCCGCGTGGGTGCCGCGTTCCTTGACCTCGCCCGCCTCCAGCACGACGATCTCGTCGGCGTGGACCACGGTCGACAGGCGGTGCGCGATGACGATGGTGGTGCGGCCCTGTTCGATCGCCTGAAGCGTGTCGAGAATCTCGCCCTCGGTGCGGCTGTCGAGCGCGGAGGTGGCTTCGTCGAGGATCAGGATCGGCGGGTTCTTGAGCAACGTGCGCGCGATCGCGACGCGCTGCTTCTCGCCGCCCGAAAGCTTGAGCCCGCGTTCGCCGACGCGGGTTTCGTAGCCCAAGGGCTGGCGCTCGATGAAGCCGGCGATGGCGGCGCCGCGCGCGGCGGTCTCGATCTCGGCCCGCCCGGCGCCTTCGCGACCGTATGCGATGTTGTAGCCGATCGTGTCGTTGAACAGCACGGTATCCTGCGGCACGATGCCGATCGCGGCGCGCAAGCTCGCCTGAGTCACCTGCGCGATATCCTGCCCGTCGATGGTGATGCGGCCGCCGGTGAGATCGTAGAACCGGTACATCAGCCGCGCGAGCGTCGACTTGCCCGCGCCCGACGGGCCGACCACGGCGAGCGTGGCGCCGGCGGGGATGTCGAGATCGATGCCCTTGAGGATCGGCTGGCCGGCATCATAACCGAAGCGCACGTTCTCGAAGCGGACATGCCCGCGCCCCACCGCGAGCGGCGGCGCGCCCTTGGGATCGATCACCTCGCTCGGCGTGTCGACCAGATCGAACATCGCGCCCATGTCGAGCACGCCCTGCCGGATGGTGCGATAGACCATGCCGAGCAGATCGAGCGGACGGAACAACTGGCTGAGCAGGGTCGAGACCAAAACGACGTTGCCGGCGGTGAAGCGGCCCTGGCTCCAGCCGATCACGACCAGCAGCATGCCGCCCGCCATCATCAAATTGGTGATCGCCGCCTGCCCGACGTTGAGCCACGCCAGCGAATTCTCCGATTTGACCGCCGCATTGGCATAGAGCGTCATCGCCCGGTCGTAGCGCTTGGCCTCGCGCTCCTCGGCGCCGAAATATTTGACCGTCTCGAAGTTGAGCAGCGAATCGACCGCATGCGCGACGGCGCCGGTGTCGAGATCGTTCATCCGCGTGCGTAAAGCGGCGCGCCAGTCGGTCACGGCGCGGGTGAACCAGATGTAGACGCCGACCATCACCAGCGTCCCCGCGACCAGCCACAGCCCGAACTTGGTCCAGAAGATGCCGATCACCATCGCCAGTTCGAGGATGGTCGGCGCGATGTTGAACAGCAGGAAATAGAGCATCGTGTCGATGCTCTTGGTGCCGCGTTCGACCACCTTGGTGACCGCGCCGGTGCGGCGTTCGAGGTGGAAGCGTAGTGACAATTGATGGAGGTGGCGGAACACCGTCGCCGCCAGCCGCCGCGTCGCGTCCTGCCCGACGCGTTCGAAGACTGCGTTGCGGAGATTGTCGAACACCACCGAGCCAAAGCGTGCGGCGGCATAGCCCGCGACCATCAGGCCGACCAAGGTGGTGAGGTCTGGCACGGGGCGGTGCCCGGCCATGCCATCGATCGCGCCCTGCAACGCGAACGGCGCGCCATAGACCTGCACCAGCTTGGAGGCGAGGACGAGCAGCATCGCCGCGACGATGCGCAGCTTGAGCGCGGGCGCGTCGGCGGGCCACAGATAAGGCAGGAAGCGCCGCAGCGTCGGCAGCAGCGGGCGCTCGCGCGCGTCGGAGGTGAAGGTTTCGGGAGGCATCGAGAGCGGATGTAGGCGCGGTCAAGCCGTATCGGAAGCGCTTCATGGAACAACTACGTCGTCCGATCGCTTTTACAGCGTGATATGGGCCGACGCTGCCGGCCCTAAGCGAACCGGAGGCGTTCATGGAACCGCTCTTCTACGTCATGGCGATCCTCGGCTGTGGTGACGGCAGCGCGCAATGCGCGCAGGCACGCACCGAGACCGTGCAATATCGCTCGATCGAGCAATGCCAGGCGGCGATGCCGGCGGCGTTGGCGCGCAACAGCGACATCGATTTTCCGGTCGTCTCGGCGGCGTGCCAGGCGAAGGGCGAGCGGCTCGCGCAGAATAGCAACACACGCGCGCACGGCTGATTGTTACCGCGTGAGGCGACGCTATAGCTCCGGGCCGTAAACGCGCGGCGGAGATCACATGCGGACAGTGCCGGGAATCCTGTTCGGCGTGGCGGCGGCGTTGCTGATCGTCGCCGGTGCGGAGTGGATAGAGACCGCGCTGTACCCGCTGCCGACGCTCGATGTCGCCGATCCCGCCACGCTGGCGAGGGTTGTCGCCGATATGCCTTTGCCCGCGAAGCTGCTCATCGTGAGCGGCTGGCTGCTCGGCGCGTTCGGCGGTGCGTGGCTGGGACTGCGCGTGTGTGACCGGCGCTTGATATTGTGGATCGTCGTCGGTGCAGTGGTCGCAGCCGCCCTCGCCAATGTGCTGACATTACCGCATCCCGTGTGGATGAAAGTGTGCGCGGTGGTACTGCCGATCATCGGCGGGGCGTTGGCGGCGCGAGTCCATCGCAAGCCGTATCCGGGTGAGGCTTTGCTGGGGTAAACCTCATCCGTTCGTGCCGAGCGAAGTCGAGGCACCTGTGC
>NZ_SGIS01000007.1:0-17690 GCF_004208535.1 Sphingomonas populi | reverse complement strand
CGGCGAAGGCCGGGGCCGTTGTGTGTTGGGCGCCCCGCTCGCCACATTACGCAGCGGCCCCGGCCTTCGCCGGGGCGACGGTTGGGGGGCTAAGGGCGGCTCACCAGCAATTTGTCGATGCGGCGGCCGTCGAGGTCGACCACTTCGAATTTCCAGCCCTGTTCCATGAAATGCTCGCCTTCGCCGGGCAAATGGCGGAACTTGGCGAGCGCGAGGCCGGCGACGGTGGCGTAGTCGCGGTCTTCGGGGAGGTCGATGCAGAGCCGTTCGGCGAGCGCGTCGGCGGCCATGTTGCCGGCGACGAGCAGCGAGCCGTCGTCGCGTTCGACCACTGAGGGCGCGTCATCGGGATCGGCATCGGAGGCGAATTCGCCGGCGATCGCGGCGAGCAGATCGGCGGGGGTGACGATCCCTTCGAAATGGCCATATTCGTCGTGGATCAGCGCCATCGGCACTTCGGCCTGACGCAGCGCATCGAGCGCGTCCATCGCGTCGATCTGGTCGAGCACCACTGGCGCCGAGCGCATCAGCGCGCGCAGATCGAGCGGTTCGCCGCGAAACAGCGCGACCGCGACGTCGCGCGCCTGCACCACGCCGACGACCTTGTCGACCGAGCCTTCCGCCACCGGCAACCGGCTGTGCGAGGCGACCATCAGCGCGGCGCGCACGCCGGCTTCGTCGCCCCGGTCGCTCAGCGTAGCGTCGATCCATTCGACATCGGTGCGCGGCGTCATCACTTCGCGCACGGGCCGGTCCGCCAATCGCACCACGCCCGAGATGATCGAGCGTTCATGCTCCTCGATCACGCCCGACTTGCTCGCCTCGGCGACGATCAGGTGGAGTTCCTCGGCGGTGACATGCTCCTCGGTCTGGCGATCGAGCCGCATCAGCCGGAACAGCAGCGCGCTCGACGAATCGAGCAGCCACACCACCGGCGCGGTCGCCCAGGCGAGCGCCAGCACCGGACCCGCCGCCGCCGCCGCGATTCGTTCCGGCGCGCGCAGCGCGATCTGCTTGGGGACGAGCTCGCCGATCACCAGCGAGGCATAGGTGGTGAGGCCGATCACCAGCGCGAAGCCGAGCGATTCGGTGGTCGGCGCGGAGAGGCCGAGCCATTGCAGCCGCGCCGCGACCGGCTGCCCAAGGCTCGCGCCCGAATAGGCGCCGGCGAGAATGCCGATCAGCGTGATGCCGATCTGCGTGGTCGACAGGATCTTGCCGGGGTCGGCGGCGAGCGTCAGCGCGGTCTCGGCGCCGCGCAGCTTGGCGCGCGCCATCGCCTCCAGCCGCGCGCGGCGCGCCGAGACGATCGCCAGTTCGGACATCGCGAACAGGCCGTTCAGGAAAATCAACGCGACGATGATCGCGACGTCGATCCACGGGAAGGGGGAGAGAGGGTGCATGGCGCCGTATCTCCTTTGGCGCACAACGCGCCGCTTCACAACCGCCGTGCGCGGTCGATGCGCCTGCGGAACGGGGTTGCGCGGGCGCGGGTTTGGTGGTGCGGGTCGGCGGGACGTGTCACCGGGAACGAAAGGGATCGAAATCATGCGCCATCTCGCGCGCTTCACCACCGCTGCGGCGCTCGCGTCGTTGCTCGCCACCACCGCCTGCATGACCGATCCCGACACCGGCCGGCAGCGGCTGTCGAACGCCGCGATCGGCGGGATCGGCGGCGCGCTGGGCGGCTATCTGTTCGGCGATCTCGTCGGCGGGCGGCATGACCGCACCGCCAAGATCGCCGGCGCGGGCATCGGCGGCCTCGCCGGGGCCGCGATCGGATCGTATATGGACAAGCAGGAGCGCGACCTGCGCGAGCGCACCGCCGGCACCGAGGTGCGGGTGATTCGCCAGGGTGACGATCTGATCCTGTCGATCCCGTCGGGAATCAACTTTGCGTATAACAGCGACACGGTGGCGCCGGCGTTCCAGCACACGCTTGATGATGTCGCGCGGGTGCTCGGGCAATATGACCGCACCTATATCGACATTTACGGGCATACCGATGCGGTCGGGTCGGACGCGTATAACCAGGGGCTGTCCGAGCGGCGGGCGGTGGCGGTGGCGGACTATCTCGTCACGCATGGGGTGAAGGGCGCACGCATCGCGACGCGCGGGTTCGGCAAGACGCAACCGGTGGCCAACAACGCGACCGAAGAGGGCCGCGCCGCCAACCGGCGCGTGGAGATCAAGATCGTGCCGATCCCGGAGAGCGATCTGCGGTAACCCGCCCCTCCGTTCGTCCCGAGCGAAGTCGAGGGACCAGACCTAGGCGCAGGTGTCTCGACTTCGCTCGACACGAACGGTTGAGGGGCGTGGCTCGTCCCTTATCGCCGCGCCGCGAAGAAGTCGCGTAACAGCGCCGCCGCTTCGGCCTCGGCGATGCCGGGGTAGATTTCGGGGCGGTGGTGAATCGTCGGTTGCGTGAACAGGCGTGGGCCGTGTTCGATCGCGCCGCCCTTGGGGTCGCTCGCGCCATAATAGAGCCGGCCGATTCGCGCGTGGGCGATCGCGCCGGCGCACATCGCGCAGGGTTCGAGCGTCACCCATAGATCGCAGTCGCTCAGCCGGTCGTCGCCGATCGCGGCGGCGGCGGCGCGAATCGCGAGCATTTCGGCATGGGCGGTGGGGTCGTGGCCGGTGCGCGGCGCGTTCGCCGAGGTGGCGATGATCGTGCCGGCGCGGACGATCGCGGCGCCGACCGGAACTTCGCCGCGCGCGGCGGCGGCGGCGGCGGCATCGAGCGCGGCGCGCATCGGGGGCGGGACCGGGAACATCGCGTCCCCAATGCCCCGCCCGTCACGCGCGCGAAAGATTATTCGGCGGCGGCGTTGCTGGTGCCGTCACCGGGCTTGTTCATATGGACGGTCGGCACCGAGATCGTTTTCTGGGTGGTGCCGACGGTGGGCACGTCGACCACCTTGTTCTCGGTGCCGACCGACAGCGTCGCGACATTGGCGCTGACCGCCGGCGCGGTGCCGCCGTCGACATGGACGCTCGGCAGGCTGCCGGGGCGAGTCTGGAACGAGAGCAGGCCGAGCGATACCATTGCGATGACGATGACGGCGGCGATGCCGACCAGAGCTAACAAGAAGCGCATGAGAGTATCTCCCCAGGGACAATTCGAATCGTTACCGTAACCAACGCAAGGCTAAGCCGATCGTTGCATCTTAGTATAAGGCCCCAGAAAATCCCGGATCGGAGGCCGGTTGGGGGAGCGGGCCGATGCCGAACAGAGTCTGAATCGGTTGACCTGTTCGGACATCCCCGTTATGCGCCTGCGCCTTCACGGGATCACCCCAGCTTTCAGGATTACATCATGTCGCGGATTTGCGAACTGACCGGCAAGGGCCGGATGGTGGGGAACAATGTCTCCCACGCCAACAACAAGACCAAGCGCACGTTCCTGCCCAACCTGCAGAACGTCACCCTGATGTCCGAAGCGCTCGGCACCAGCGTCAAGCTGCGCGTTTCGACGCATGGCCTGCGCTCGGTCGAGCATGTCGGCGGGCTCGACAACTGGCTGGTCAAGACCAGCGAGGACAAGCTCTCGCTGCGCGCACGTCGCCTCAAGCGCGATGTCGCCAAGAAGCTCACGGTTCAGGCAGCCGCCTGATTCGCTTTACGGCCGGGCGGTCTTCGTATCGCCCGGCGCGTCTAGCCTGAACTTCAGCAGCAGACTGCGCTGAAGCACGGACTGGTTGTCGTCGGACACCAGCCATAGAATCGTGTGCCCGCCTTCCTGCGTCGCCGCGACCCCCTCGAAATTCTCGTGAATCAGCGGCGGCGCCAGCGTGGCGATCTCGCGTCCGCGCACCATAGCGCCGGGGCGAATCGCGGCGCGATCTATCACCACCAGTTTGTTGGTGAAGGTAAACGGCAGCTCGAAGCGGCGGTTGAGCACGATCAGCCGGCCATCGGGCAGCACGGTCATGTCGCTCGGGTCGAAATGCGCCGGCGGGATATAGCTGAACCGATAGCCGCGATTCGGCGCGCGCACCGGATCGCCGGTGAAGCGAATCGCCGCGCGGCCCTTGCCCTTCGGCCACGGGTCTTGCTCGCCGATCGTGATCGCGCCGCCGCCCCAGCCGGCTTTGGGCAGGAAGGTGAACGATTCGGCGCCCTCGTTGCCCGGCCATTTCGCCATCGCGCGCGGGGATGCCGCGCCGAGCGCGCGGCGCAGGTCGGGCGTGTAGCGCCACAGCATGTTGCTGTTCTCGAAGCCGGTGACGATGCTGCCGTCGTTCGGATCGACGCTCATCGATTCGCTGTCACGGTCGATCTTGGACCAGCCGGTGCCGGGGCCGGCGGGGAGATCGCCGAACGCGATTCGGCGCGGCCGCCAGTCGCCGCCAAGCGTAAACTGGACGATATTGCCGCCGTCGCTGAGCAACGTGATGCGGTGGTCCGGCGCGACGTGGAGTGAGGAGAAGCCGCCGAACGCCGGATCGGGGCTGGTGAGCCGCACGCCGCCGAGCCACACCAGCGCGCCGACGCGGGTGCGCTCCGGGTGCGCCGAATCGAGCGCGACGGGCGCGGTGTGGAGGATCGCGCGCTTGCCCATCAGCGGCAGGCGCGGTTCGCCGACCCAATCGGGGGTGAAGACCAGCGCCAGCAGACAGGACAGGAAGACACGCATCGCGGGGTGCCGTGGGCGATGCCGCGGCGCGGCGCAACGCTTTCGCATGATGAACAAAGGATAACGGACGCGTTCAGTCTTCGCTCAAAGCGACTCGATCATAACGGCATCATCGAAGGACGCGGCACCCCGCCGCTGACGTTTCGAACCGGATTTTCGGGAGAAGGACGATGATGAAAACACTTTCGCTCGCCGCTGCCGCGTTCGCCCTGACCGCCGGCGGCATCGCCGCCACGCCGGCCTCGGCGCAATATTACGGCGGTCGCCATTACGACAACGCCTATAACGATGCCTATCGTGACGGGTACAATCGCGGACCTTCGTACCAGTACGAGGATAGCGGCGGCTATTACGAGGGCCGTGGCTACAATGACGGTCGCGGCTATGATCGTGGTTACGACCGCCGCCGCTATCGCTCGAACCAGTGCAGCAGCGCGACCGGCACGATCCTCGGTGCGATCGCGGGCGGTCTGCTCGGCAACGGCATCGCCGGTCGTGGTGATCGCGGTCTCGGCACCGTGCTCGGTGCGGGCGCGGGTGCGCTGGCAGGGCGTGCGATCGATCAGTCGGATAACCCCCGGTATTGCCGCTGACGGGTAGAGGCGCGGGGCAACCCGCGCCGGTGCGCGAAGCGCACTACCCGGCACGGACGGCGGACGGGCATCAGCCCGATCCGACCGACGGCGACGACGTTGTTGTCGCTACGCTCCCGGAACGAAATTCGGTTTCATGCTTTTAACAGGCTTCTCCCGTGTGGCGTACCGGGATGGAGCGGGGAGCCAGTGCGGCGACGCATTGGCTCCCTAGCCGCTTACCAGTTTACCCCCGTGTTGCGTTTGGGGCCGAAGGGGCCGGTCGCGTGTTTGGTGGCCGCCCCTTCCTGTATTTCGAATGTGCGCGCTGCCTCTGCCCGTTCGTCCCGAGCGAAGTCGAGGGACATGGCCGGAGCGCAGGTGCCTCGACTTCGGCCCTTTGGGCCGAAGTTTATCCTGAGCGGCTGGCTTGCCAGCCAGCCGAAGGGCTCGGCACGAACGGTTGGGTGATATAGTTTTGGCGTGCCGACGGCGAAGCCGTCGGCCGGGTTCGGCTTGGCGCCGACCCGCCGGCCGTGCCGGTCGCGGGCGGGCCGGGCCAGCCCGGCCCTGCGCCCGTCAGTACATGTGCTGACCACCATTAATACTCAGCGTCGAGCCGGTGACGAAGCCGCCATCCTCCGAACACAGGAACGCGACGCCGCGTGCGATTTCGTGCGCCTGTCCCAAGCGACCGACCGGGATTTTGGCGACGATCTTCTCCAACACGTCGGCGGGCACCGCAGCGACCATGTCGGTATCGATATAGCCCGGCGCGATCGCGTTGACGGTCACGCCGGCGCGGGCGCCCTCCTGTGACAAGGCCTTGGTGAAGCCGTGGATGCCCGATTTGGCGGCGGCGTAATTGACCTGGCCATATTGGCCGGCCTGCCCGTTGATCGAGCCGATGTTGACGATCCGCCCCCATTTGCGATCACGCATGCCGGCGAACACCGCCTTGGCCATGTTGAAACACCCGCCGAGATTGGTGTCCATCACCTCTTTCCACATCTCATAGGTCATCTTGAGGATGGTGCCGTCGCGGGTGATGCCGGCGTTGTTGACGAGGATATCGACCGGACCGAGATCCTCCGCCACTTTGGCGCAACCGGCGAGGCAGGCCTCGTGATCGGCGACGTCCCATTTGTACGCGGCGATGCCGGTGCGTTCGGTGAATTCGCGCGCGCGCTCGTCGTTGCCCGCATAGGTCGCGGCGACGGTTACGCCGGCTTCCTTGAGCGCGAGGCTGATCGCCTCGCCGATCCCGCGCGTTCCACCCGTGACGATTCCTACGCGTGCCATGCTTCTCTCCCTACGATTGGCTGGTGATGACGCTAGGCGGCGGTGAGCCAGCCTTCAAGTTCCTGCCCAAGTATTTGCCGCAAAAGCTGCACCCCGATGGTGCTATCGTTGAGGCAGGGAAGATAGGCGAAATCCGTCCCCCCCGCCGCCAAAAAGGTATCGCGTCCGCGAATCGAAAGCTCTTCCAGCGTTTCGAGACAATCCGCCGAAAATCCGGGCGCGACGATCGCGACCTGTTTGATGCCTTGCCCCGGCAACGCCGCCAGCGTCGTGTCGGTCGCGGGTTCGAGCCATTTGGCCGGGCCGAAGCGCGACTGGAAGGTGATGGTGAGCGGCCGGCCGAGCGCCTCGGCGAGCAGCCGCGCGGTTTTCTGGCAATGGCAGTGGTACGGGTCGCCGAGTTCGAGCGTGCGCTTGGGCATGCCGTGGAAGCTGGCGAGGATCGTCTGCGGGGTGAAATCGAGCGTCGCCAGCGATGCCTCGACCGACTCTTTCAGCGCGCCGATATAGCGTGGATCGTCGTGATAGGGCGGCAGCGTGCGCAGCGCCGGTTGCCAGCGCATCGCCGCCAGCGTGGCGAAGGCGCTGTCGTTGGCGGTGGCGGTCGTCGCGGCGCAATATTGCGGATAGAGCGGCGCGATCAGGATGCGTTCGCACCCCGCCGCCTTCATCGCCGCGAGCCGTTCGGGGATCGACGGGTTGCCGTAGCGCATCGCCCAATCGACCGTGACGCCGTCGCCGAACGCGCCCTGCAGCGCGCGGGACTGTGCCGCCGTGATCGCGGCCAGCGGCGAGCCGTCTTCGCGCCAGACCTGACTATAGGCATGCGCCGACTTCTTGGGGCGGGTGTTGAGGATGATGCCGCGCAAAATCGGCTGCCAGAGCAAGGGCGAGATTTCGACGACGCGGCGATCGGACAGGAATTCGCCGAGGTAGCGCTTCACCGCGCGCGGCGAGGCGGCGTCGGGCGTGCCGAGGTTGACGAGCAAGACGCCGATGCGTGGCGGCGCGACGGGGGGATGGTTGGCGGGCAGCATCAGGGGGTTCCTACAGTCAGCGGCAGCGCGCGCAGCCGGGAGCCGGTCGACGCCTGCAAGGCATTGGCGATGGCGGGGGCGACCGCGGGCACGGCGAGTTCGCTCACCCCGCCGGGATCGGCCTCGCTCGGGATCAGTTCGACGGTGATGTCGGGGGTATCGGCGAGGCGCGGCAGGCCGAGATCGCGCAAGGTGCGCGCGTCGGCGCGATTTTCGCTGAACCCGGTCGATGCGCCGGTCGTCGCCGCCATGCCGAAGATCAGCCCGCCCTCGATCTGCTGGCGGACGAGATCGGGGTTGATCTGCCGCCCGCAATCGACCGCCGCGACGATGCGATCGACCGTGACCGATTGATCGTCGTCGATATGCGCCTCGGCCAGCACCGCGATATGGCTGCCGCGAAAGCTGTGGCAGGCGATGCCCTGCCCGCTGCCAGGGACGCCGCCCTCCCAGCCGCCGAGCGACGCGGCGGTCGACAGGCAGCGCGCGAGCCGCGCGTCGCCCCCTAACATGGCGATGCGGAACGACAGCGCCTCGGTGCCGGCGACATGCGCGAGTTCATCGATGAAGCATTCGGTGAAGAACGCGGTGTAGCTGTGCGCGCCCGAGCGCCAATGGCCGGTCGGCACGCCGATGTCGGCGGGGTGATGGTCGATCGCATAGGCCGGGATGCGGTAGAACGGGCGCGCGCCGGCCACCGAATAGCGATCGCCCGCGCCGGGTAGCGCGAGGAATGCGCGTGCGGCTTGATCGGTGGCGAGCAGTCGGCTGGCGAGTTCGTGGCCGGTCGCGGGCGCGGCGATCTTCGCCTGCCAGCCGAGGATCTGGCCGTTGGCGCCGAGCCGTGCCGCCATGCGCGCGCGGGCGGGCGGGCGGTAAAGATCGTGCTGGAGATCCTCGCGGCGAGACCAGGTGAGTTGCACCGGGCGCTTGAGCGCGCGCGCGAGCACCGCCGCCTGCTGTGCCGCGCGGTGATCGAGATTGGCGCCGAACGATCCGCCGATCAGCATCGGATAGACCGTCACCGCGCCTTCGGAGATGCCGAGCGCAGCGGCGGCGGCGGCGCGGGCGAGGCCGGGCGCTTGCGTTGGCAGCCACAGTTCGAGCTTGCCATCGTCGAGCCGCGCGGTTGCGGTCATCGTCTCGATCGCGGCGTGAACGGCGAGTCCGGCGCGGTATTCCGCCGTGACGAGGCGCGCGCCCTTGAACACCGGCGCGAGATCGCCCTGTGACCAGATGCGCGTGCCGTCACCGTTCAGCGCGGCGTCGAGTGCGGCGTCGATGCTGTCGGTGTTGATCGGCGCGCCCCGGATCGTGAAGCTGGGCGCGAGCGCATCGAGCGCGCGGTTCGCCGCCCACCAGTTGCTCGCCACCGCCGCGACCCAGCCGTCGTTGGTGACGACCGAGAGCATGCCGCGCACTTTGGCGGCGGCGGCACGATCGACCGAGAGCAGTTTCGCATCGCCGACCGGGGCCTGGCGGATCGCGGCGAACACCATGTCGGGCAGGCGGATGTCACCCGCGAAAATGGCCGAGCCATCGACCTTGGCGGGCGCGTCGAGCCGGGGCAGCGACTGGCCGGCAAGCGCGCCGTTTCCACCGCGCAGTGGCAGCGGATCGGGCAGCGTGTTGCTTGCGGCGCTCGCGGCGAGATCGCCGAAGCGCAGCCGCTGCTTGCCGTGGGTGACGAAGCCGGTCTCGGTGGCGCAGCCCTGCCAATCGACACCCCAGCGTTTCGCCGCCGCCTTGCACAACAGCACGCGCGCGGCGGCGCCGGCCTCGCGCAGCGGCGCTTCGAACGCGCGCACCGAGGTCGATCCGGCGGTGAGCAGCAACGCGCTGCGCTGGGCATGGCCTTCGCGCAAGGGGGCCGGCAGCGCATCGAAGTCGCCTTCGAACAACGTGTCGGCGGCGAGCGAGTTGGCATAGAGCGGGTTGAGCGGGGCTGGCTGCACCGCGACCGTGCGCCAGTCGGCGCCGAGTTCGTCGGCGAGGATCTGCGGGAGCGCGGTATAGACGCCCTGGCCGTGTTCGGCCTGCGGCACCGCGACGGTGACGGTGCCGTCCTCGCCGATCTTGAGCCACGCGTTGAACACAGTCTCGCCCTTGGCGCGCGGCAGGTTGGGCGCGTAGCTGCGCGGCCACACCGCCCACGCGACGACCAGCCCGATGCCCGCGCCGCCGCCGATCAACAGCCCGCGGCGGCTTGTCGTGCTTCCCTCTCCGCGCGTTGCCATCGTTCCGCTCTACTGTGGCTTTGAGGGGCCGGCCATACCTTTCACTTGTGCCTTGAAACTACGCCCATTCCCCAAAATATCCGTTCGGTTCGAGCAGCTTCGAGCGAAGCCGAGAAGCGCCCGTCGAGAACCGGTGGCTTGGGGCGCCTTCTCGACTACGATCTCGACTTCGCTCGACCCTCCGCTCGAAGCGAACGGAGTGGGTGGGGCGCGGGGTGGGTCGGGTAGGGCGGGAGGCGGGGCGGCGCTTCCGCACTTGGCCGTGGCCGCACCGCCGACTATGGAAGCGCACGAACGTTCGAGGACATGCGCTTGACCCTGATTGCCGCCGCCGCCGCGCTTGCGACGCCCACCCAGACGCATTTGCGCTTCGAGCAACTGCACCTGAACCCGGTCGCGCTCAGCCTCGGCTTCTTCGACATCAAATGGTATTCGATCGCCTATATCACCGGCATTCTGATCGGCTGGTGGTATCTGCTCAAGCTGATCGCGCAGCCCGGGTCGCCGATGGCGCGGCGGCATGCCGATGATCTGGTGTTCTACGCGACGCTCGGCATCATCCTCGGCGGGCGGCTCGGCTATGCGGTGTTCTATGCGCCCGAGATGTTCCTGCATCCGCTCAACATCCTGCGGCTGTGGGACGGTGGCATGTCGTTCCACGGCGGGATGATCGGCACCTCGCTCGGCATCATCCTGTTCGCGCGCAACCACAAGCTCGATTGGCTGCGCGTGCATGATTATCTCTCGTGCTGCGTGCCGTTCGGGCTGTTCTTCGGGCGGATCGCCAATTTCGTGAACGGCGAACTCTGGGGCAAGCCGAGTGATGTGCCGTGGGCGATCATCTTCTCGCGCGGCGGCGGCGAGATTCCGCGCCACCCGAGCCAGTTGTACGAGGCGGGGCTGGAGGGAATCGCCTTGTTCGCGGTGCTGTGGTTCTTTTTCTGGCGGACCAAGGCGCGCTACGAGCCGGGCAAGCTCGTTGGCATTTTCCTGATCGGCTATGGTCTGGCGCGCTTCACGGTCGAGTTTTTCCGCGAACCCGATTCGCAGTTCGCCGGCACCTTTTTCGCGACCACCATCCACATGGGGCAGGTGCTGACGCTGCCGATGATCCTTGTCGGCGCGTATCTGGTCGCCACCGCCAAGGGCCGCCGCACCCGCGTCGAGCCGATCGCGGGCGGGGAGAGCGTGGCTTGATATTCCCCTCCCACGCGTGGGAGGGGCTAGGGGAGGGCGTGTCCGCACACACGCCGCTCCCGTTTTGACAGGCCCTCCCCTAACCCCTCCCGCCAGCGGGGGGGGAACAGAAACGTCACTCGCCGATCGGCTCGCGCGCGCGATCACGCTCGCCGGGCCGATCCCGATCGCGCAGTTCATGGCCGCCGCCAACGCACACTATTATGCGACGCGCGACCCGCTGGGGGCGGGGGGCGACTTCACCACCGCGCCCGAGATCAGCCAGATGTTCGGCGAGCTGATCGGGCTGTGGGCGGCCGATCTGTGGGACCGCGCCGGGCGTCCACCGGTGGCGTGGGTCGAGTGCGGCCCCGGACGCGGTACGCTCAGCGCCGATGCGCTGCGCGCCGCCGCCAAGGCCGGGTTTGCCCCGCCGGTGCATTTCGTCGAGACCAGCCCGGTGCTGCGCGCCGAACAGGCCAAGCGCGTGCCCGCCGCGACATGGCATGACGATGTGACGAGCTTGCCCGAGGGCATGCCGCTGATCGTCGTCGCCAACGAATTCTTCGATGCGCTGCCGATCCGCCAGCTCGTGCGCGCGCGAGGCGGCTGGGCGGAACGGTTCGTCGCCTGTCAGGACGTGCTGTTCGTGCCGGTCGCGGGCAAGCCGGTGCCGGCCGAGATCATTCCCGAGGCGTTGCGCGATGCCGCGCCGGGGTCGATCATCGAGACTTCGCCCGCCAGCGTCGCGATTTTCCGCGCGCTCGCGCGGCGGATCGGCAGCCAGGGCGGAGCGATGCTGACGATCGATTATGGCTATGAAGGCCCGGCGATCGGCGACACCTTGCAGGCGGTGCGCGGCCACGCCTACGCCAATCCGTTCGAAACGCCCGGAGAGAATGACCTGACCGCCCACGTCGATTTCGCCACGCTCGCCGCCGCCGCGGTGAAGGAGGGCGCGCGGCCCTCGCCGGTGGTCGGGCAGGGCGCATTCCTGCGCGCGCTCGGCATCGACGCGCGCGCCGCCGCGCTCGCCAAAGCCGCGCCCGCGCGTGCGGACGGCATCGCCGCCGATCGCGACCGGCTGACCGACGATATGGGAATCTTGTTCAAGGTGCTTGCCGTTACCGCGCCAAGCTGGCCCGCGCCGGCGGGGTTTGCGGCATGATTACCTATCGCGATGCCCGCGCCGCCGATGCGCTGCCGTTGTCGGCGATGGCGCGGCGGTCGTTCGTCGAGACGTTCGGCACGCTCTACAGCGCGTCCGATCTCACCCCCTTCCTGAACGATGCGTTCGGCGCGAATGGCCTCGCCGCGCAGCTTTCCGACCCCGATTTCACCGTGCGGCTGGCGATCGACCAAGGCGAGATCATCGGCTTCGCCAAGATGGGGCCGGTGACGTTCCCCGGCGAATGGCGGCCCGACGCGGTCGAACTCTATCAATTCTACGTGCTCGGCCCCTGGCAGGGCCACGGCGTCGCGCAGGAGATGATGGACTGGGCGATCCGCCACGGGCGCGAGCATGGCGCGCGCGAGATCATCCTCAGCGTCTATGTCGACAATCACCGCGCGCGGCGGTTCTACGAACGTTATGGTTTCGAGGAGATCGGCGCCTATGCCTTTCAGGTGGGTGAGACGATCGACGATGATCGACTGATGCGGTTGGTGATATGACCATAGATGTGAATCGCGCGCGTGCGCTGGATGGTGTCGCGCATGGCTTTCTCGGGCGGCGCGGCGGGGTGTCGCAAGGGATGCATGCCGGGCTGAACGTCGGCATCGGATCTGACGACGATCCCGCCGCGATCGCCGAGAACAGACGGCTTGCGACCGAGGCGGTGCTGCCGGGCGCGACTTTGGTCACGCTGTTTCAGGTCCATTCCGCCGATACGGTGACGGTGCTCACGCCATTCGAGCAGGATGGGCGCCCGCGCGCCGATGCGCTCGTCACCGATCGGCCCGGCCTCGCGCTCGGCATCCTCACCGCCGATTGCGCGCCGGTGCTGCTCGCGGACCGCGAGGCTGGCGTGGTCGGGGCGGCGCACGCCGGGTGGAAGGGCGCGCTCGGCGGCGTCACCAGCTCGGCGATCCTCGCGATGGAAGCGCTGGGGGCGAAGCGTGAGCGGATCGTCGCGGCGATCGGGCCGTGCATCGCGCGCGCCAGCTACGAGGTCGACGATGCGTTTGCGCGGACGTTCGACGCCGCCGATCCGGCCAACGAGCGGTTCTTCTCGGGCGGACGCGCTGGGCACCACCAGTTCGACCTCGAAGCCTATGTCGCGCACCGCCTCGCCGAGGCGGGGGTGGCGCGAATCGAGATGCTCGGGCTCGACACGTACGGCGACGAAGACCGCTTCTTCAGCTTCCGCCGCGCGACGCATCGCGGCGAGCCTGGGTACGGGCGGCAGATTTCGATTATCGGTCTGGAATAGGTTCGCGCAGAGGCGCAGGGGACGCAGAGGGAATACCGCGCGCAGCGCTGCAAAATCTCCGCGCCTCCGCGTGAGATGGATTCACGCGGAGGCGCGGAGGCGCAGAGAGGGGTTGCGTCGCGCTCTCGCGTTTTGGCTGGATAACAGAGAGTTTTGAGAGGCTTCGCCTCAAGTCCGGCATCTCTGCGGCTTCTGCGCCTCTGCGCGAACCAATTTCGAGGATCGGCCTGAGGACGTCGCCCCGGCGGAGGCCGGGGCCGGCTCGTTGGACGCGAGCCGTTCGAACACGACGTAGCGGCCCCGGCCTCCGCCGGGGCGACGCGGATGCTGCTGCCTTTTGCCTGCAAGATCGTTACATCTGCAACAAGGCCCGCTTCAGCCGGGTGCGCAGGAGACGAATATGACCGACGAAACCGAAGCCGATCTCACCGGCGGCGTGCCGCAGCGCCGCGCCAAGCCAGCGCTCGAAGCGATCGGCGAGCGCAAGCTTTCGCCCGCGACACGAATGATGGGGCATGGCTATGATCCGATGTTGTCGGAAGGCTCACTCAAACCGCCGATCTTCCTGACCTCGACCTTCGTCTTCCCCAACGCCGCCGCCGGCAAGCGCCATTTCGAGGGCGTTACCGGCAAGCGCCCGGGCGGCGCCGACGGCCTCGTGTATTCGCGCTTCAACGGGCCGAATCAGGAAATCCTCGAAGACCGGCTCGGCGTGTGGGAAGAGGCGGAGGATGCGCTCGCTTTCTCCAGCGGCATGTCGGCGATCGCGACCTTGTTCCTCGCGATGGTGCAGCCGGGCGATACGATCGTCCATTCGGGGCCGCTCTATGCCGCGACCGAGACGCTGATCGCGCGCATCCTCGGCAAGTTCGGGGTGAAGTGGCTCGATTTCCCCGCCGGGGCGACGCGGGCCGAGATCGACTCGGTGATGGAACAGGCGAAGGGGCAAGGCCGCGTCGCTTTGATCTATTTGGAAAGCCCCGCCAACCCGACCAACGCTCTGGTCGATATCGAGGCGGTGGCGGCGAGCCGCGACGCGATCTTCGGCGACGCAGAGGAAAAGCCGCCGATCGCGATCGACAACACCTTCCTCGGGCCGCTGTGGCAGCAGCCGCTGCGGCATGGCGCCGATCTGGTCGTCTACAGCCTCACCAAATATGCCGGCGGGCATAGCGATCTGGTCGCGGGCGGCGTGCTGGGGACGAAGGCGCACATCAACACGATCCGGTCAATGCGCAACACGATCGGTACGATCTGCGACCCGCATACCGCGTGGATGCTGCTGCGCAGCCTCGAAACGCTGGAACTGCGGATGAGCCGCGCGGGCGAGAATGCCGCCAAGGTCTGCGCGTTCCTCGACGGCCATCCCAAGGTCGAGCGGGTTGGCTATCTCGGCTTTCTGGAGAAGCAGGGCGATGCGCGACAGGCCGATATCTACCGGCGGCATTGCATCGGCGCGGGCAGTACCTTCTCGCTGTTCCTGCAGGGTGGCGAGGTGGAAAGCTTCGCGTTCCTCGACGCGCTCAAGATCGCCAAGCTCGCGGTCAGTCTCGGCGGCACCGAGACGCTGGCGAGCCACCCGGCGGGCATGACGCACCTGTCGGTGCCCGATGCGCGCAAGGCGGCGCTTGGGATCACCGACAATCTGGTGCGGATTTCGATCGGCGTGGAGGATGCGGGCGATCTGATCGCCGATTTCGAGCAGGCTTTGGCGGCGATTTAAAACTGCATGCCGTTCGCCCCGAGCGAAGTCGAGGGGGCCTGCGGGAGCGCAGGTGTCTCGACTTCGCTCGACACGAACGGTTGGGGAATTGCGGCGCGATACTGTGCCTGCTCTACTACCGCGATGCGCTACCCCATCCTGCTCGCCGCCCTGCTCCCCGCCACCCTCGCCGCGCAAACGCCCGCGCCGATCGACGCGGTCGATCCGATGATCGGCACTGGCGGAGAGGGGCACACCTTCCCCGGTGCGACCGCGCCGTTCGGGATGGTGCAGCTCTCGCCCGATACCGACACACGCTGCGAGATTCGCGCGTGCTACAGCCATGCGGCGGGCTATCGTTACGAAGACCCGACCATTCAGGGGTTCAGCCACACGCATTTCTCGGGCGCGGGGCATAGTGATCTCGGCGATGTGCTGGTGATGCCGGCGGCAGGCACGCGGGTAGACCTCGATCCGGGCGACCCCAAACAGCCGGGCACCGGCTATCGCTCGCGCTTCGATCACAAGACCGAGACCGCGCATCCCGGCTATTACGCGGTGACGCTCGCCGACAGCAAGGTGCGCGCTGAGTTGACGGCGGGGACGCGGATCGGCGTGCATCGCTATACCTTCCCGGCGGGACAGGCTGCGCATCTGCTGATCGACCTGCGCTCGTCGCTTTATAGCTATCCCGGCAAGGTGTTGTGGTCGGGGCTGCATTTGCGACCCGATGGCGTGCTGACGGGGTTTCGCGAAACGCGCGGCTGGGCGCCGGGGCGCAAGCTGTATTTCGCGATGCGCTTCTCGGCGCCGCTCGCCGACCATGCCTTTGTCGATCGGGAAGAGAAGGTGCTCTACAAGGGCTTTCCGGGGCCGGGGCGCGGCAGCGACGTTTTGGCCGAGAAGCTCGGGCGGGCGCTGGAAGCGCGGCTTGATTTCGGTGTGCTCAATGCACCGCTTGAGGTGAAGGTCGCGCTGTCTGGCGTCGATGAAAACGCTGCCCTCGCCAATCTCGCCAGCGAGGCGGGGGATTTCGATGCGGTGCGGGCGCGCACCACCGCCGCTTGGGAGAAGGCGCTCGGCGCGGTGGCGATTGATGCGCCGGCGCCGATCCGCACAAGCGTTTACACCGCGCTGTACCACGCCTTGCTCGCGCCGAGCGTGTGGAGCGATGCCGACGGGCGCTATCGCGGGCCGGACGATCAGGTCCATCAGGCCAAGGGCTTCACCTTCCGCTCGACCTTCTCTTTGTGGGATACGTTCCGCGCCGAACATCCGCTGCTGACTTTGGTTCAGCCCGAGCAGACCACCGCCGATGTCGTGCAATCCTTGGTGGCGAGCCAGCAGGTGAGCCCCGATGGCATCCTGCCGGTGTGGCAGTTCGCGGGCCGCGAGACGTGGTGCATGATCGGCTATCATGCCGTGCCGGTGATCGCCGATGCGTATTTGAAGGGGCTGCGCGGGTTCGATGCCGATGCGGCTTTGGCGGCGATGGTCGCGAGTGCCGATCACCGTTCCTACGGGGGCTTGGGCGACTATATCGATCGCGGCTATGTGCCGATCGACAAGGAGCCGGAGGCGGCGTCCAAGACGGTCGAATATGCGTTCGACGACTGGAGCATCGCGCGGATGGCGCGGGCGATGGGCAAGACCGCGATCGCCGACCGGTTCGAGAAACGCGCGGGCAATTGGCGGAACAGCTTCGACGCGAAGAGCGGCTGGCTGCGTGCGCGGCTCTCGACCGGCGCGTTCCGCAGCCCGTTCGATCCGACCGCGATCAACTATGGTTCGGATTATACCGAGGGCAATGCCTGGCAATATAGCTGGTTCGTGCCGCAGGACGAGGCCGGGCTGATCGCGGTTCTGGGCGGCGACGCGAAGACGGTCGCCAAGCTCGACGCGATGTTCGATTTCGATATGACCAAGGTCGATTACAGCCATGCCGAGGATATCGCCGGGCTGATCGGCCAGTACATCCACGGCAACGAGCCGAGCCACCACGTCGCCTATCTCTACGACTACGCCGGCGCGCCGTGGCGGACTCAGGCGCGGCTGAAGCAGATCGTCGATAGCCAGTATAAGCCGACGCCTGACGGACTCGGCGGCAATGACGATCTCGGCCAGATGTCGGCGTGGCTGGTGTTCACCGCGCTCGGTTTCTATCCGGTCGCGCCGGGATCGAACCAATATGTCATCGGTCGGCCCTTCGTGTCGCGCGCGGTGATGAACCTGCCCAACGGCAAGCGGTTCACGGTGGTCGCGGATGGCCTGTCGGACGCGCACCCGTATGTCGGCGCGGTGACGCTGAACGGGACGCCGCTGACGCGGAGCTTCGTGACCGATGCGGAGATTCGTGGCGGCGGGGAATTGCGCTTCACGATGGCGGCCGCGCCGAACACGGCGTGGGGCAGTGGCAAGGCGTCGCGGCCGTTTTCGATGTCGGTGCGGTGATGCCCTTGCCGTGCGGATAGAAGCGGAACCGAACTCCCCTCCCTTTCAGGGCAGGGGAATCGCATTTGAGCTGGAGGGAGTAGCGCCGGGCAGGAAAAAGGATTCTGAAGCGTCTTCTGGAAAGACCGGGAGATGCAGGTGC
>NZ_SGIS01000069.1 GCF_004208535.1 Sphingomonas populi | reverse complement strand
GGATGCGGCCCTGCTCAGCAACGATCTTGCAAGATCGCGAAGTCGAACGGCCTCACATCCGCCGCCGGGACGGGGTGGCCACCCCGTCCCGGCAATCGCCAGTATGCACATTTCCAACACACAAGCGTCGATGAGGTGGCCAAGCTGCTCGAGGCGGCGCCGGGCATCAAGTACCGGGCGGCCTTGGGCGTCGCTTACGGCGCCGGTCCTCGGCATCGTCCGCGAGCGCTATGCCGATTTCGGGCCGACGCTGGCGGCCGAGTATCTGGCCGAGCGCCACGGCATCACGCTTTCGCACGAGACGCTGCGGCAGTTGATGATCGGCGCCGGCCTGTGGAAAGCCAAGGCAGCCAAGCGCGCCAGGCTCCACCAGACCCGCAACCGGCGGGAGCGCCACGGCGAGCTAATCCAGGTCGACGGCTCGGACCATGACTGGTTCGAGGGCCGCGGCCCGCGCTGCAGCCTGCTGGTCTATATCGACGATGCCACCAGCGAGTTGATGCACCTGGAGATGGCCGAGGCGGAGACCGCCCTCTCCTACATGCAGGCCACGCGCACCTATCTGGAGCGGCATGGCAAGCCGATCGAGCGCGCGATTGGCGAGGGTCAGCAACCCGGAGCCTGCCGTAGACGCGACCGGAATCTGCAGTCGTTCCGGCTCCCAAAAATTCCGCTACCTGACCCATCGGTTCGGTCCTTACAATGAGTAAGGTTCTTTGGGTGTCACCCAGGTCGGTTACCGTGGTAAGTCTATCAGGTCTGAGCTCATTTATTGAAGGATCATGCCTGGATGTCGAGGGGGATCGGGGGTGTTGCAAGCGTAACCTTTACTGACAAAAATTGTCCCGACAGCGAATATACTTAGCATGCCAAAGCTCTAACGAACACTGCGCAGTCTGGAGATGAAGAACAGGCACAGTGCCGCAGTGATGCTGGCGCCTCGCTAGCGCACGAAGTGTTGGATACGGTCCAAGGGTAGAGGGTCGACGCGCCGCAGTATGTGAGCGCCCGCAGTGGTCTCCCTCTGGCGGCAAGCCCTGCTTGCTTAATCTACGGTTGCCCCGTGTTTCGCGAATTCGGGCTGTCATGTTTCATGCCGAGCTATTCACCAGTCCCCAAGCAAAGTCAGTGGGTCCGACATTGGTGAAAGCGGTCGCCGACTGTGGCGATCGGCCGACCAAACATCGCCCCTTTCGATTGGCCGGGTTGACCGTCGAAGGTTGGGTTCGCGCACGAACAAAACTTTAAACTAGTGGAGACGTTATGACAAACTTAGAGACCGCCGACCTTCCTGCCCACGTCCCCGCCGATTTAGTGCGCGATTATCCGCTGCTTTACGGCCGCACCACCGACGAAAATCCGCATGAGACGATGATCCCGAAAATCCATGAGGGGCCAGCGGTTTTCTATTCCCTGAATGCCTATCCTGGCGACCAGCCCGCGTGGATCGTGCGGCGCACCGAAGATCTGCGCAAGATCTACTTCGACAGCGAACACTTTACCAATGCAGATCCCGGTCCGTTCGCGGCGATGATTGGTGAAACTTGGCGTCTGCTCCCCTTTGAGTCAGATGTTCCGCAGCACGGACTCTACCGTGCGTTCGTCAATCCGCTCTTCACGCCAAAGGCCATGACCAAGCTTGAGGGCCGTATTCGCCAATATGCACGCGAATATATTGAGGATTTCAAGCCAAAGGGCTCGTGCGAATTCATCAAGGACTTCGCGTACGAGTTTCCGATCAAGATTTTCCTTGAACTGATGGGATTGCCGCTGGAACTTACCAGCCAGTTCCTTGCGTGGGAAACGGACCTTCTCCACGCCTCGGACCCCATGGTGATCGCGGCCGCGACCCGAAATGTCGTTGCCTATCTCCGGGGCGAGATTGCCGCGCGCCAGGCTAATCCGACGGACGATCTTCTGAGCTACGGCGTCACCACACAAATCGATGGGCGCGGATTGACCGACGATGAGTTGGTAGGCTTCGCGTTCAATCTGTTCATTGGTGGTCTCGACACGGTCTCCACCAACATGGCTTCACAGTTCCGGCACCTGGCTTCCAATCTCGACCATCAGGCGCAGCTCCGCGCCAATCCGGAGATGATCGCCAACGCCATCGACGAATGTATGCGCGCCTTTGCCGCAGTGACGACATTCCGGACCTGCTCGAAGGAAACCGAGATTCAAGGCGTGAGGATCATGCCAGGCGATAAGGTCGCGATGTCAACCTCGCTCGCCGGCCGCGATCCCGAGGAATATGATCGGCCCAACGAGATTATCTTGGACCGCAAGCCGCGGCTTATATCCTGGGGCTATGGTCCGCACATGTGTGTGGGGATGCACCTGGCTCGTCGGGAGATGCGAATCGCAATGGAAGAGTTCCTCGCGCTCATTCCCGAGTTTCAAATAGCACCCGACGCCAAGATACGTTTCCATATCGGCGGCATGATACAGCCTGAATCGCTTCCACTGGTCTGGAACGCATAAACCATCAGTTTCTGGCCCGAAATTCGCTGCAAGGTAAATTTCGGGCCTGACACTCAGATTTGGCCAAACCGTCGGCAGCTACTCTGGCATAATTACTCTGCCAGACGTCCGCGCTCTGCAAGCGCTGCTTGGCGCAGAAATTGCCAAACCAGACGAACGCGCTTGGACCCTTTCAGCTCGAGTGGCATGGCCATCCAGTAGGTCCGGTGAAAGCGAACTGTTTCGCTCAATACCGCTTGGAGCGGCACGTCCTGCGTAACGAGGTAAGAGGGTAATATGGCAAGACCTGCGCCCGCTACCGCAGCGGAACGCTGGGAAAGGATGCTCGTGCTCTTGATTGGAATATATCCAGGCCCAAGGAGAGGCTGTGCTGCAGGAAGGCTTTTGGCGATTGCAAAGTCGTCAACATAGCTGACAAAGCGATGAGACTGGAGATCATCGAGAGAAGAAATCGTGGACGTGCGCGCCAGATAGTCTTCCGATGCATAAAGCCGGAGTACATAGTCGGCGAGCTTGACGGTAAGATATGGCCCACGCTCAGGTCGATCTATTGATATGACGATGTCAACCTCATTGCGCGGAAGCTGAAATATTTTTGGCAGGGCGAGTAGCTGAACATTCAATTGAGGATGTTCGTATGTGAGCTGCGTTAAATGTTGCGGCAAGATCACAGCGCCATAGGCTTCGCTGCTGCCGATGCGGATTAGTCCTGATACCTCGCGCTGGTTGTTCGACAGCGACCGTTCGATTCCGGCAAAGGCTTGTTCCATCGCCACTGCCCTTGGCAGGAGTTTTTCCCCGGCTTCGGTCAGCTTGAAGCCCGATGGCCCCCGTGTGAACAGTGGCGTCCCGGCATCGGCTTCCATCGACTGCATACGCCGCGACACCGTCGAGTGCTCGACGGTCAATCGCCGCGCCGCGCCGGTCATCTTCCCCGTACGAGCCACTTCCAGGAAAAACCTGAGATCGTCCCACTTCATGAACTCGTCATAGCAGTTCCGTGCATTTATGCACAGGGCATCTGCATCCACTCGCGGTGCACCCGAGCTGAGAACATGGCAGCTGCGATAGCCAATGCATTAAATGCATAAACTGAAGTCTCGGGAGTAAGGATCGCATGGAAGCTATCTCACATTTCATCGCAGGCAATGCCTATCAGGGGGACGACGACCGTTCCGGCGCAGTGTTCAATCCCTCGGACGGTTCCACGCTTTACCAGTGTCGTTACGCCAGCAAAGCCACGCTCGACCATGCGGTGAGCGTGGCAGCTGCGGCTGGGCGGGCATGGGCGAAGGCGTCTCAGGCCCGCCGCCTTGAGGTCATCTTCCGGATGCGTCAGCTGGTTGTCGAGAACACCGATAAGCTCGCCGAGCTGATCGGGCTGGAGAATGGCAAGACGATCGCAGACGCAAAAGGCGAAATTAGCCGCGGTCTGGAGGCCGTGGATTTCGCAACAAGCGTGGCGCAGGTAACCAAGGGCGAATATTCCTACAATGTGGGGGGTGGCATCGATGTCTTCTCCATTCGCCAGCCCGTAGGCATTGTTGGTTGCATCGCTCCGTTCAACTTTCCCGCGATGGTTCCGTTGATGATGACGTCCATGGCAATCGCCAGCGGCAATGCTGTCATCCTCAAGCCTTCCGAGCGCGTTCCCGGGGCCGCGATCCTTATTGGCGAGCTTTGGCGCCAGGCTGGACTGCCGGACGGCGTCTGGAACGCCGTCAATGGCGACAAGGACGTTGTCGATGCGATCCTGGAAAATCCGCAGATCGGGGCGATCAGCTTTGTTGGCTCAACGCACGTTGGCGAATATATTTACCAAAAGGGCTGCGCGCACGGCAAGCGAGTTGCAGCCTATACAGGCGGCAAGAACCATATGGTGGTCATGCCTGACGCTGATATGGAATCGGCCGCGTCGGCCTTTGTAAGTGCTGGTTATGGTTCATCCAGCCAACGTTGCATGGCAGTGTCCCTTGTGCTTGCGGTGGGCGAAGGTACGGCCGAGCGGCTTCGCGGGCTGATGGTTCCCATGATCGAGGCGCTGCACGTCGGCTCTTATGATGATCCCAAAGCGGATTTCGGGGCTGTCGTGACGGCAAATGCCAAGCAATTCGTTGAACAGGCGATTGCAGAGGCGGTGACGGACGGTGCCGAACTGGTGGTCGATGGACGTGGCTTCGTCGTTCCCGGTCTTGAAAGCGGCTTCTACACCGGCGCGACGCTGCTTGATCACGTCACGATGGACATGAACTTCTGGAAGAGCGAGATATTCGGACCAGCCCGCGGGATCATGCGCGTGAAAGATCTGGATGAAGCGATCACCATCACCAATGCGCATGAATACGGCAATGGTGCCGTGATCTTCACGCGCAGCGGCCATGCTGCCCACCGCTTCATCGAAGAGGTCGAGGCCGGTATGCAGGGCGTCAACGTCGCCGTTCCCGTCCCCGTCGGCCATCACAATTTCGGCGGGTTGCGGCGGTCCAAATTCGGCGACGCGCATATGTTTGGTCCGGATGCTGCGCGCTTTTACACAAAGATGAAGACAGTATCCCAGCGCTGGCCAAAACCCGACCAAGAGGAAGCAGCGCTTTCGCTCGCGTTCCCTGGCAATAATTGAATGTTTGTGTTCGTACGCCCAATTTCCCTCTGCTGAGTGTCGTGGTGGATTCACCGACCCACTTGGCGGGTGATATGCGAGCGTCTGCTCACAAAGATCGGGAAACGGGGCGTACGTACGCTCACTCTCGCGAGCATGGCCTACCGGACTTGTAAGTTGACCGGAATTTCGAACTCTCGCCGGCTGCGAGCTCGCGATAGCCTTTTCGAAGAGAGCTTGAAAAAATGGATGAGGAGCCAAAAATGCACATGATCGCGACGGAGGAGGCTTTCGCCACTCCGGAATATCTCGAAGCTCTACGCAATCTAGGTTCGACGAGCACCTCTGATGTCGTCCGATATGCCGCCTATTTCCTGACAAAGGATCCGGCGGCGACAGGTCTTTGCGACGTCGAGACCCGCCTTGCTAGTATGGACGCGAACGGTGTTGATATGCACCTCATGTCGTTGACGAGCCCAGGCGTTCAGTTGTTCGACGCCGATCTTGGGACGCATTTGGCTCAACAGACGAATGATCGCTTGGCGGAATTGATTCGTCAGTATCCGACACGCTTGGCCGGTTTGGCCGCCATCGCTCCACAGGATCCCACTAGGGCCGCCGACGAAATCACACGTGCGATGACCGAATTGGGAATGCATGGCATTATCATCAATTCGCACACGAATGGCGAGTATTTGGATGAACGGAAGTTCGATCCTATTCTCGAGGCAGCCCAGCGCAATAAGGCTCCTGTCTACATTCATCCAACCTTTCCTTCGGATGACATGTTCAAACCATACAGCGTCTATGGTGTCTCTGGTGCAATATGGGGATTTGCTGCCGAGACTGGCCTCCATGCCGTTCGCATGGTGTTTGGGGGCGTGTTCGATCGGTTCCCCGACCTTCAGATCGTTTTGGGTCACATGGGCGAGTCATTGCCCTATTGGCTGTTTCGTTTTGACAATATCTACGACATGATGATGTCTCAAGGCCAGGTTCCGGCGGGCATGATCAAGTTGGAGCGAAAGCCAAGCGAGTACGTAAAATCGAACATTCATATCACGACGAGCGGAATGTTCTCGGACGACGTGCTTAAATTTGCGATCGACGCTGTTGGCGCAGAACGTATCATGTTTGCGATCGACTATCCCTTCGAATCGTCGAAGGCCGGTTCAGACTGGATCCGCGCCGCCCCGATTGCCGCTGAGCAGAAGGAGATGATCCTCTCCACCAATGCGCAGCGGCTGTTCAAGATCAAACCATAGGAAATGTGTGATGAGCGGGCGGGCCTGCTCATCACAACACTACAAGAAACTAGCGCTACATTTGCATATTATATGAAACTCTGAATCCGCAATTCTCCATAGTCCGGAGGTTGTGGATGACATGTTACGCTGAAAAATGGTTCGAACGATATCCGTGCAGGAGGCGTTTGCGAGCCCAAATTTCGACGCAATACAAAATATCAACGCAATACAAGCGTTGTCGTTTTTAAGGGGAGTGGATTATGAACACGTACAAATTTCTAAGTGGTCTGGCCGTTGCCGCCATCTCTTTTGCAACCAGCGCGCATGCGCAAGTTCCTCCCCCGGCGAAGATTGATGCCACAGCCGGTAGCGCAGTCAAGGACGACACTGGACTTGCGGATATCATCGTTACCGCCAACCGCCGTGAGGAAAACGCGCAGGATGTGCCGGTCTCGGTCGTTGCGTTCAGTGGCGCGGCGCTTGAAGAACGCAGTATCACGCGCTTGGGCGATCTTACCCGGATCACGCCGGGCCTCCGTTTCGCCCCGCAAGGTGGTGGCGCCGCCCTGAACGTGGTCCTGCGCGGTCTGCAGCGTACGGCTTCGGGCAACGCGCCGAACGCGGTTATCACCTACTTCGCCGATGTCCCTCTCTACTTCAGCGGCTCGAACATCACGCCTTTTGACATGCGCAGCGTTCAGGTCCTGAAGGGTCCGCAGGGCACGCTGTTCGGCCGCAATGCCATCGGCGGCGCCATTATCCTTACGCCGGAGGCGCCGAATTATGACTTTGGCGGCTACGTCCGCGGCACCTATGGCAACTATGATACAAAGATAGGTGAGGGCGCGATCAATCTGCCGATCATCCGGGACAAGGTCGCACTGCGCGTCGCTGGCCATATTGCGCGGCGTGATGGCTATACGAAAGTCATCGGCAAGGGTGGCAATCCCGACGACGTGCATACCAACGCGTTTCGCGCCAGCCTGCTGGTCGAGCCGGCCGAGGGTTTCCGCAACAACACGGTGTTCGACTATTATCTGGCGGATGAAGTCGGTCCGAGCTCGGTGCTCGTAGGCCTCACCGGTGGCGGCGCGATCCGGCTGCCGCAGTTGGCCCACTTCTTCGACTGCAACACGGTCAACGCCTTCAATCCGGGTTGCGCCGCGATCCCCGGCGTCCTGCCTCCGGGCTTCGACATCGATGACCAACTGGCGCGCCAGAAGGCAGCGGGTAAGCGCACTGCTTACTCGGATGTCGTTCAGAACCTCTATCGTAGGCAGTTGGGCGTTTCCAACAAGACCGAGATCGACGTCACGGATGGCCTGACCCTGCGCAACATCTTCGGCTATCGTGAAACCGGCATTCGCACCTCTTTCAATGTCGATGCCGTCGATTCGCCGCTACCACTGATCAACGGTTTCACGCGCGATTCCCAGAAGCAGGTCAGCGACGAATTTCATGCCTTCGGCAATCTTCTGAATAATCGATTAGAATACCTTGTGGGGCTGTTCTACATCAAGGAATCCCCCAACGGCAAAGGCAGCGGCACCAACTTCGTAGCCTTCGCTCCGGCAGGCAGATATACGGTGGCCTACCAGACCGTGATCAACAAGGCTGCATTCGCCCAAGTCAGCTACAAGGTGACTGATGCATTCAAGCTAACCGGCGGCATCCGTTATAATGACACTAAGGTCACAGGATGCTCAGCGGTTACACCGGAATCCTACCCCTTCGCGGTACTCACAGACCCCAAGGCCGGTGAACCGTCGATCCTGCAAAGCAACTGCCCCAGCGCCGTCAACTCATCCACGATTACAGCGAAGCAACACGCTTGGACTTATAACATTGCTGTCGATTGGCAGGTCAGCGATGACATGCTGGTCTATGCAACGCACCGCAAAGGCTTCCGTGAAGGGGGGCTGAACTACCCGCTTTTCAACAGCCCTTGCACGACCGGTGGCGCGTGTGTCGGCGCGCCTGGCGCAGACCTGCGTCCCTACCAGACGATCCAGCCTGAAATCGTCAAGGACGTCGAAATTGGGTTCAAGTCCGAGTTCCCGCTGGGTGAGGGCAAGGCACGGTTCAACCTTGCGCTGTTCCAAACCTGGTACACAAATGGGGTGCTTGGCTTCAACACCAGTGGCGTCGTTCCCACGGGCGATTCTGCAGCGCCGCAGTTTAGCGCGATCAACATCAATGTGGGCGACTATGAGATCAAGGGCCTCGAAGCCGAGCTGACACTTCAGCCGGTACGAGGCCTGTCGTGGACCAATACGGCGGCGTATACCGATTCGAAGTTGGTAAAAGCCACGCTTCCGAACATTCCGCAGCTCTCGACCGCCCTGCCCCTTTCAGCTTCGCCGAAATGGGCCGTCACTTCTGCAGTGCGTTGGGTTATGCCGATCCATCCGCTGGATGGGAACGTCACGTTCAATGCCGACATCTACCACCAGAGCAGCTTCTACGTCACCGGTGACACAATCCCCAGGTTCACCGTTGCTAACACCCGGCTGGAATGGTCGAATATCTCGACTAGTGGCCTTTCGGCAGCATTCTATATGCGCAACGTCTTTAACAAGACCTACTCGATCGCCGGTGTGGCAGCGGCAAGCGCCATTGGCGTGATCACCCGCAACTATGCAGAACCGCGGATGTACGGTCTCGAACTCGGCTACAAATTCTGATCTATCTGGGGCCAGTTTGGGTATAATAACTCGAGCTGCCCCTTCTTTGCTTCCCATGTCCAGTGCAGAGATGGCAACTGACCAGATAAAGCCATGATACTATCCGCCCCGGTGCTTCGATTAGTCGCTTTCACGGTCCAAGCCGATAGTAACATCGGGCTAAACTACAAGATTTTACGGCCGCCTGACGCGGTTTCGAGGATGGAGAGAAATATGTCACAAGGCAGTTCTGTGGTTATGGAAGATGTGGGTTCGACCGCAGCTATCGGTGTCCACTCGGCGGATCACTTTGCTTTTGCAGTGCCGGAGCTGGACGTGGCGACCCGGTTCTATACCGACTTCGGCCTCGATGTGCGGCAGGCTGCCGATTGTGGCCTTGAGCTTTACACGTTTGACAACCCCCATTGCTGGGTAAAGATATCGCAAGGTGCCGAAGGGTCTTCGAAGAAGCTTCGCTATCTCTCGTTCGGTGCCTATCAGCAGGACATGCCGGAATTCGAACGGCGGTTGAATGAACGCAAGATCGAACGCTGCGCGCCGCTGAACGACGACGGCGGCCTGTGGTTCAAATCGCCCGACGGACTCCCATTGCAGATCAAGGTTGCGGAAAAGAGTTCGCCGGACACCAAGTCGCATTTCATCTCCCCTTCCGCTGAGCCGGGCCGGGCTGGAGCGGCGCCTAAGGCTGTTGCTCCGGCAGCAAAGCCAAGGCGGCTGTCCCATGTGGCCATCTTCGTCGCCGATATGGACGAGGCCCTCGATTTCTATGCAGATATTCTCGGCTTGCGCCTTTCCGACCGGTGCGGGAACCATATCTCATTTGTCCACGGCATTCATGGTTCCGACCATCACCTGCTGGCTCTGGTTGGATCGACTCACACCGGTCTGCACCATATGAGCTGGGACTTGCCCAGTGTCCACGATGTCGGGGTGTCGTCGCAGTGCATGATCGACAAGGGGTACACTGAGGGCTGGGGACTTGGCCGACACCTGCTCGGTTCCAACTACTTCTACTATGTCCAGGATCCCTGGAACAGCTATAGCGAATATATTGCCGACATGGACTATGTGCCCGCGGGTCATGATTGGCCTTCAGCCGACCACGAGCCGGGGGAAGTATTCTCCTATTGGGGCCCGCGTTCTCCGAAGAAGTTTCCACAGAATTTCGAGGCGGCATAAGCAAAATGGCAGAGGTTGCCATGGGAGCAGTCGATACGTCGGGCGCAACTGAAGCGCCCAAGTGCAGCAAGGCACTGGATCGGATCATCGAGGCTTCGCGCCAGGAATTCAACGAGCTCGGTCCTGCCGCCGCCAAGATAGATTCGATTGCGGCCCGGGCAAAGATGACTCGGCAGTCGATCTATTATTATTACAAGAGCAAGGACGATATATTCTACGACATCGTCATCCGCGAAGTGATGATGCTGATGTCGTACGTCAACGAGCTCGATACTGAGTCCACCAATCCGGAAGCGGCAATCAGGGACCTTTTTTTTGGGCTGCTGAACCAAGCGAACAAGTTTCCGACGTTGTCGGCCTTCATGATCGATCACAGTCGCTGTGCGAAATCCATCCGCAAGCCTTCGGCGGCCTTCAAGGGTCTGATGCAGAAATTCGTCAAGCGGCTGCAAGTCCTGCTCGATCGGGGCGCGGTCGGGGGCGTATTCCGGCCCTCGATCGATGCTGCGCGGCTCTTTGTAGCAGCCAGCATGATCACGGCTGGTGCGCGAAACAGCCGTAATGCGCTGGACCTGGTATGCGGAATCGATCTGGGCAGTAGCGCCGGGGTGGCCGACTGGCAGGAATTCGCGGTAGACGTTCTGATGCGCTCGATCAGGAAAACCGACTAGTGCAGCGAGTCAGACGGAAGATGCAGGCAGTCTGGCGAGCTTGTCGAGGATTTGAGCGGCGGGCTTGGTCCAGACGAAGGGCTTTGGGTCGGCGTTGTGTTCCTTGAGGTAGCGATTGATGGC
>NZ_SGIS01000068.1 GCF_004208535.1 Sphingomonas populi | reverse complement strand
AATTTGCTCCAGCACGACACCCGAAAACTCTCCATCCGCAGAAAATTTAAACACGCCGGATGGCACGACGACTATCTCTCTTCTCTCCTCGCTCAAATGCGATAGCCCTGCTTCCAGGGAGGGGAGAAGAAAGAGAGTAGCCGAGGCTAATCTTACGGGCAGGTCGATCCCGCACCGGCATCCAGATCGAGGCAACGCCCATCGGGCAGCGGCGCCGTTATCGGCAAATGGATCGCGGCGGCGAGCGTCGGCATGATGTCGACCGTCTCCACCGACAGCGGCTGTTCGAACCCTGTCATGCCCTTGCGCCAGAACAGGATCGGCACGCGGCGGTCATAGTCCCAGAAGCTGCCGTGAGTCGCGACATAGCCGTGCGTCGGGTCGGCGATCGGCATCACGCGAGGCTTGAGCGCGACGACGATATCGCCCGAATGCAGCGCATTGTACGATGCCTTGGCGCGCATGATGAGCGGCCACGTCTCGGGCGGGCCGCTCGGCGCGGGCGAGGCGGCGATCTCGGCACCCGAGAAAGCGGCGGCGACCTGCGGGTTGGCGCGATAGATTTTCAGCGCCTCGGCCAGCACGGCGTCATGCTGCGGTTTGGTCAGCTTGGGGTCGATCCATAGGTCGCCCGATCCCGAATCGCCGAACAGCACTTGCCCCGGCAGCTTGAGCTTGGCCGCGACCGCATCGCTCACCGCCTTGGTGGTGAACGCGGGATCGATCCGCACCGCAGTCGGCGCGGCGTGCTCGCGGTTGCGCTCGGGCAGGTCGTGGCCGCCGTGATCGGCGGTCAGCACGACGAGATAATCGACGCCGGTCTGGTCGAGCTGGTCGAACAATTCGCCGAGCGAATGGTCGAGATTGGCGAGCTGGATGCACATCTCGGCGCCCTCGGTGCCATAAGTGTGGCCGACATAGTCGGTCGCGGCGGCGCCGATATCGATGATGTCGGTGGCAGGCCCGGTGCCGAGCTTCATGTCGCGCACCATGCCGGCGGCGAGCGCGAGGATGGCGTTGTCGAACTCAGGCGAGGCGCGGAACTTGGCGCGATTGCCCGCGTCGCGCTCGAAATGGCCCGAACCGACGGTCTTGCCGCCGCCGATCGGGATCGCACGGTCGCGGCTCGTGCAGAAATCGGGCACTTCGAACGCGCCCTGCGCCTCGGCGATGCGCGCGTTGACGATCGTGTTGGTGCGCGTGACGATCGCCGGCGTCTTGCGCCCGGCGTAGCTGACGAAGTTCTTGCCGTCCCACCACCAGATCTCGTCGAGCGTGTCCTTGTGCCCGCCCATCATCACCGCCGAGCGATCCTTGCCCGAGACCGACACGTTACGCACCGCCGGGTTCGCAATCTTCATCCGCTCGCCGAGCGTCGGCACGAGCAGATGCTGGTCGGACACGGTATACGCCTCGTGGGTGCTGCCGGGGATGCTCTCGTCCTCGGCGCAATAGATCACTTTGTCGGCGAGCGGCGACTTGAGGTTGTACCAGGTGTTGGCGATGATGCCGGTATGCGCCGGGCGGAAGCCGGTGAGGATCGTCGAATGGCCGGGGCACGTTTCGGTCGCGGCGTGGCTCTGGTAGCCCGAGGGGAACACGTCGCCGGTCAGCAGCCGCGCGAACCCGCCGGTGAAATGGTTGCGATATTCGGCGAACAGATCGGCCGAGAATTGATCGACCGAGATGGCGACGATCAGCTTGGGCGGCGTCTCGGGCGAAGGCACCGGGGCGGCGGTTTGCGCGGCGATCGGTGCGGCGACGAGCGCGAGCGAAAGGGCCAAAGCGAACAGGGGTAGGGAGGTGAGGCGATTCATGGCTTTCCTTTCGCGGCGTAACGAAGCACTCCCGCGCGCGGCTATGGCCGAGACGTGGTTTGCCGACAAGGATTGCCCGATGCGTGCGCTTCATTACCTGTTCGTGACGGTCCTCGCGTTGTTCGCGGCAAGCGCGGCGCACGCCGATGGCCCCGATGGCCCGGGCGGGCTCGGCGCGGGGCCGCATCTCGCGATCCGGCTGGTCACGGAGAGCGCGACGCCGACGGCGGGCAGCACGGTCACGCTCGCGCTCGACACGCGGCCCGAACCCGGTTGGCACGGCTATTGGCAGAATCCGGGCGATGCCGGCTTCCCGGCCAAACTCGACTGGACCTTGCCCAAAAGCACGACCGCCGACGCCCCGGTCTATCCGGTGCCCGAACGGCTGCTGGTTGCCGGGCTGATGAACTATGTGTTCGAAAAGCCCTATGCGCCGCTGGTGACGTTGCACGTCCCGGCCGGGCTGGCGGCAGGAACCGCGCTGCCGGTCAAGCTGCATATGTCGTATCTCGTCTGCACGCAGACGGTGTGCGTGCCCGAATCGGCCGATCTCGCGATCGACCTGACCGTCGGCAATGGCGCGGTGACGCCGGAGAACCGCGCGCGCTTCGACGCATGGCGGCGCGCGATCCCCAAGCCGCTCGACTCGGCGGCGACGGTCCAGTCGGCGAACGGCGCCTTGCGGATCGCCGTGCCCTATCCGGCGAGCGCGCCGCTCGCCGACGCCTATTTCTACCCGGTCTCGACCGGGCTGGTCGATTACGCCGCACCGCAGACGATCACGCGCGACGGCGACCGCGTCGTCATCACCACCAAGCCCGGCGCAGGCGGGAGTGGCGCGCTGACCGGTGTGCTGGCGATCGGCGGCGGGCAGGGGCTGGTTGTCTCCGCAAAGCCCGGCACCGTGGCCGTCGCGAGCGCCGCACCCGCCGAAGCGCCAGCCAACGGCGCGTTGCTCGCCGCGCTGATTGCATTCGGCGGCGCGATGCTGGGCGGGCTGATCCTCAACATCATGCCCTGCGTCTTCCCGATCCTCAGCCTCAAGGCGCTGAGCCTCGCGCGCGGACGCCTCGATGAGCGTTCGGCGCGGCATGAGGCGCTTGCCTATACCGCCGGCGTGGTCGCGGTGTGTGTGGCGCTGGGCGCGATCATCCTCGGCTTGCGTGCCGGCGGCAGCGTGGTCGGCTGGGCGTTCCAGTTGCAGGACCCGCGTGCGATCGTCGTGCTGTTGCTGCTCGTCGTCGCGCTGTCGCTCAATCTCGGCGGGCTGTTCGAAATCCCCACGCCGCGCTTCGTCAACAGCGCGGGCGGAGCGGGCGGCGCGTTCATGACCGGCGCGCTGGCCGCGTTCATCGCGACCCCCTGCACCGGCCCGTTCATGGGCGCGGCGCTCGGCGCGGCCTTGGTGCTGCCGTGGTATGCCGCGCTGGCGGTGTTCGCCGGGCTGGGGATCGGCCTCGCGCTGCCGTTCCTCGCGCTCGGCTTCGTGCCGTCGCTTCGCAAGCTGCTGCCCAAGCCGGGCGCCTGGATGGAGACGTTCCGCCGAATCCTCGCGATCCCGATGTGGCTCACGGCAATCGCACTCGCGTGGGTGCTCGGGCGGCAGGTCGGCGTCGATGGTCTGTCGGCGGGCATGGTCGCCGCGCTGGCGGTGGCGCTGCTCTTGTGGTGGGGCGGTCTGCGCCAGCGCAAGGGCAAGCCGTTCGGTGTGGCGGCGGTGATCGCGATCCTCGCGGTCGCGGGCTTCTCCGGTGCGTCGGTCGCGCGCTTCCATGCTGCGCCCGCAGCGATTGCCGCCGCCAACGCGGAAGCGTTCAGCGAGACCAAGCTCGCGCAACTCCGCGCCGCCAACCGCCCGGTGTTCGCCTATTTTACCGCCGACTGGTGCCTCACCTGCAAGGTCAACGAGAAAGCCGCGATCGAGACCGGCGCGACCCGCGCCGCCTTCGCCAAGAAGAATGTCGCCGTGCTGGTCGGCGACTGGACCAACGGCGATGCCGCGCTCGGTCGCTTCATCGAGGCGCACAACCGTGCCGGCGTGCCGCTTTATCTCTATTACGCGCCCGGCGCGGCCGAACCACAGGTCTTGCCGCAGGTACTGACATCCGGGATGCTGGCGGCGCTATGATCCGACGCTCCCTAGCCGCACTACTCGCGCTGGCCGCCACCCCGGCGTTGGCGGGGTCCCCCGCCAGTTGGTCGCAGCCGATCGCGCCGTTCCACATCGTCGGCCCGGTCTGGTACGTCGGCACGCGCGGCCTCGCCGTTTATGCGATCAAGACCGACGCCGGCGCGATCCTCGTCAGCGGGCCGCTGGCGGAGAGCGCACCGCTGATCGAACGCAACCTCAAGAGCATCGGCATCGCGCCCGCGCAGCTCAAGCTGATGCTCAACTCGCACGCCCATTTCGATCACGCCGCCGCCTTCGCCGCGCTTCGCCGCGACACCGGCGCGCGGCTGGTCGCCTCCGCCGGCGACGCACCCGCGCTACGGCGCGGGCGGCACGAGGCCGACAACACCAACGGCCACACCCGCTTTCCGGCCGTGCCGGTCGATCGCATCGTCCGCGACGGCGAGACGATCCGGCTTGGCGCCGTCGGCATCACCGCCACGCTGACGCCCGGCCACACCCCCGGCTGCACCACCTGGTCGATGCCCGTTACCGAGCGCGGGCGGACGCTGCGCGTGGTGTTTCCGTGTAGCATCACCGTCGCCGGCAACGTGCTCCACGGCAACCGCGCCTATCCCGGCATCGTCGCCGACTATCGCCGCAGCTTCGCGCGCATGGCGGCGATGCCCGCCGACATCGTCCTGCCGATGCACCCCGAGTTCGCCGACGTGCTCGAACGCGAGGCGCGCGCCAAGGCCGGCGCGGGCGTCGGCGCGTTCGTCGATCCGGCTTTGCTGGGCCGGATCGCCACCGAGGCACGCGCCGATTTCGACAATAAGCTCCGTGCCGATGGTTTCTCCGCAAGAAACCGTCTTGTGCGGCGCAATAATCCGTCGCAGCATGGCGCCAACGGCACATAGGAGCGTTACCAGTTCGATGGGAATACGACAGGCGTTCGACGAGATCATGGGGCAGGCCGGGTCTACGACACCCAGATCCGAACTCGCGGCGCTTGGAACGTGGATAGAGGGGACGTCCGACGCCGACCTTCGCCGCCGCCAGCAATCCGCCGAAGCGACCTTCCGCCAGCTCGGCATCACCTTCGCGGTTTACGGCGACAGTGACGCCAGCGAGCGCATCATCCCGTTCGACATCGTGCCGCGCATTTTCCTCGCCAGCGAATGGGCGCGGCTGTCCGAAGGGCTGGTCCAGCGCGTCGAGGCAATCAACGCCTTCCTCGAAGACATTTACGGCGACCAGCACATCCTCAAGGACGGCGTGCTGCCGACCGACCTGATTCTCGGCAACCCGCAATACCGCCCCGAAGTCGCCGGCATCCGCCCCCCGCACGGCATCTGGGCGCATATCTGCGGGATCGACCTCGTCCGCACCGGCCCCGACGACTTCTACGTGCTGGAAGACAATGCCCGCACGCCGTCGGGCGTCAGCTACATGCTCGAAAACCGCGAGGCGATGCTGCGGCTCTGCCCCGAACTGTTCCACCATTTCCGCGTCGCGGCGGTCGATTCCTACCCCGACCGGCTGCTTGAGACGATGCGCTCGGTCGCGCCCGGCAACGTCGCCGCGCCGGTCTGCGTGGTGCTGACGCCGGGCCATTATAACTCGGCCTATTACGAACACAGCTTCCTCGCCGATTCGATGGGGATCGAATTGGTCGAGGCCGCCGATCTCGTCGTCGAAGACAATATCGTGTGGATGCGGATGATCGGCGGTCTGGTGAAGGTCGATGTCATCTACCGCCGCATCGACGACGATTTCCTCGATCCCCTGGTGTTCCGCCCCGATTCGATGCTCGGCGTGCCCGGCCTGATCGGCGCCTATGCCGCCGGCAACGTCGCGCTCATCAACGCGCCGGGCAACGGCATCGCCGACGACAAAGCGATCTACAGCTACATGCCGGAAATCGTGAAATATTATTCCGGCGGCGAGGCCAAGCTCCCCAACGTCGAAACCTGGCGCTGCCGCGAGCCGCAGGCGCTCAGCTACGTGCTCGACAACCTCAAGGATGTCGTGGTCAAACTGGTCGACGGATCGGGCGGCTACGGCATGCTCGTCGGCCCGACCGCGACCCGCGCCGAGATCGAAACCTTCCGTGCCGCGCTCATCGCCGAACCGCATCGCTACATCGCTCAGCCGACGCTTGCGCTCTCGACCGTGCCGACGCTGAGCGAATCCGGCCTCGCGCCGCGCCACGTCGATTTCCGCCCATTCGTGCTGACCGGCTCGCGCGGCGTTCAGGTCGTGCCCGGCGGGCTGACCCGCGTCGCGCTCAAGGAGGGATCGCTCGTTGTCAATTCGTCGCAGGGCGGCGGCACCAAGGACAGTTTCGTACTCATGGACGATGGCGCCCCGATCAACACGCAATCCCAATCGCAGGGGACCGGCGGCATGACGCAATCGATGGGCGGCATGACCCAGAGCATGGGCGGCAAGTGATGCTCGCACGCACCGCTTCGTCGCTCTACTGGCTCGGTCGCTATGTCGAGCGCGCCGATTTCATCGCCCGGCTCGTCGAGGCGACGATCCGCCTCGACGCGCTTTCGCCGCGCCCGGCCGGGCGGGTCGCGTGGGAAAGCGCGCTCGCCGTCACCGATACCGTCGCCGCCTTCGCCAAGACCGGCGAAGAGGTCGGGCAGGATGCGGTCGCGCGCTTCCTCACGCTCGATTCGACGCATTCCGGCTCGCTGGTCCGCTCGCTCGATCTCGCGCGCAACAACGCCCGCGCGGTCCGCACCTCGCTGACCCGCGAGGCGTGGACCGGAATCAACCAGGCGTGGCTGCTGTTCCAGAACCGCGCGATGCCCGGTGGCGCCGCCGCGACGCTCGCGCTCGCCGAAGCGGTCAAGACCGCGACGCGCGGCTTCGAAGGCGCGATCCACCGCATGCTGCGCAACCAGACGACATGGTTCATCCGGCTGGGGCAAGCGGTAGAGCGCGCCGACAACACCGCGCGGCTGCTCGACGTCAAATACCACATCCTGCTTCCGGCGGGCGAACCCGTCGGCGGCGTCGTCGATCGCGACCAATGGACGACGATCCTGCAAACCGTCTCCGCCGTCACCGCCTATCGCTGGCTCTATTCCGAAGGCTTGCAGCCGTCGAACGTCATCGACCTGCTGATCGCCCGCGCCGAACTCCCGCGCAGCCTCGCCGCCTCGGCTGAGGAAACCGTCGAAATCCTCGACCTGCTCGCCAAGCGCACCGGCATGCACGGTGAGGCCGACCAGATGGCGCGCAACCGCCAGGCCCGCATGCTCAAGACCCACTCCAAAGAGGTGATCGCCGGCGGCCTGCATCAATATTTAGAGCGCTTCCTTGCCGAGAACGACGAACTGCACTTCGCGATCGCGGGCCAGTTCAAGTTCGGGTGAGGGCGTGCGCGGTGTAGTTTGATATTCTGCCAAAGGCGGCTTGCGCCCACAATCCGTCCTTGCGCCTTGGGAATTCCGATCCGATAATCGAGCGTAGGCCGCTCGGAGTTGGCAGTGATGGTCGATGATGTATTGAGTTTGGCGGCAGTCCTCGGCGGCGTCATCGTCATCGTGTTTATGGTGATGCGATCAAAACGCCTTCCGCCCTTGGCCAGATTCGCAATTGTTGGCTCGGCTTTCGGACTGTTCACGGCAAGCCGGTATATCGAAGTCGATCACAGCGCAGGAGCCATCATTTGGGCGGCGGGCTTTGGCGTGTTGATGATGACGATAGCTGTCCAACATCTCCGAGCTTTCCCGCCAGCCGCTTGATGATTGTCCCAGCCCCTGCATCGGCAGCGCTCGCCCATTATCAGACCTAAGCGATGTCAGCTCATGGCTGCGCTTGGAGCAGGGGTCTTGATACGCCCCCCGCAACATCTCTGCAGAGACAGATGAAAGCCGTTGACCGATAAATGATTCAGGATCATTCTCAAGAAACTGAGTGATCGCCCTTAGAGCGAACCAGCCGGAGAGTGGATCATGGACCGGATAATTGGCGAGCTTCACAAATGTGAGTTCAGAGTCCTCGTGCTTTTTTCGGCAGGCGCCAGTGCACTATCAGGCTTGGTAATCGGTCTTCTTGGCTGAGGCAACGAGCTATTCCCGACAGCGCTCTGATAGGGCTTTTAGAGCATAACGGGCAAGATGCTCGCCGCCAATGGCGGCTTTCCACCAACAACAGCCGCTCGTCTGCAGCTCGAGGCTCGACTTATTGATATCCGTAGGATCGCAAGAGATAGGTCATGCCGAGCATCCCGCCGAAGCCAGCCACGGCGCACGCTAGAGCAATCGCATTGCCGAAAAGAGTCAGGCGCTTCTTCTCCGCGTCACGCGTCAACGCTTCGGTTCTCGCCCCGAAGATCATCAGGGTAAGACCGATGATGATCAGCGGCCCCACCAAGGCGGACGTGAGTGACCAAGTATTGATTTGGGGCACGCCTTGCTGGGCCAGCCGGAGACGATCAAAGATCGTAGGCCACGATATCGCAGCGCCGGCCACAACGCAGCCAAAGCCGGCAAGGCGAGTTTTTACGTCGGCAATCATCGAGCTCTCCTGCAATGCACGGTCAAACTGCAATATCGACGGACAATAACGGCAGCAATTGCGATTGTCGCAAAGCTGCCGGACCGCTCACCACCCAAACCCGGACGGCCTCATGGCGATACGCGGCATTCCGATTTCGCGACGCTCGACGGTAAAACGATCGGGCATGGCCGGACCTCCGGTTCGTGCGCCGGGGTCAGGAACGTGGCTGCCGCACCGCGCGATTCGCCCGCATCTCGCGCAGGGTCGCGGTCGGGGTAAGGCCGGTCGCCGGCACCTTGGGGATGGCGATGCGCTGCGACAAATAGATGCCGTTATGCCCGGAGCAGCGATAGGCGACGAAGCAGGCGACCGCGATCGGCACCGCATATATCGCGCCGAACAGCTCGATGCCCAAGAAGGTGCAGGCGAGCGGCGTATTGGCCGCGCCGGCGAACAGCGCGACGAACCCGATCGCGGCGAACACGTCGGTCGGTACGCCGAACATGGGCGCGAGCGCATTGCCGAGCGCCGCGCCGATGAAGAACAGCGGCGTGACCTCGCCACCCTTGAATCCCGCGCTGAGCGTGACGACGGTGAACAGCAGCTTCAGCGCCCAGCTCCACGGATGCGTGTCCGGCCCGAAGAAGCTGGCGATGGTGAGGCTGTCGGGCGTTGCCGCCAGCGTACCGAGGCCGAGATAGTCGCGCGTTCCCAACAGGTAGACCAATGCGATGACGGCACCGCCCCCGATGACCGGGCGGAGCGGGCCATATTGGACGATCCGCTTGAGCCACCCGCCGAGTGCGTGATTGGCTTCGGCGAAGACCAGCCCGACCAGCCCGAACGCCACGCCGGCGATCCCGGCCTTGGCGGTGAGCAGCGCATCGACCGGAACCAGCGACTCGACCCGGTAGACGTTGTGGTGGATTCCCCATGCGAGGCACGCCCAGTCGCCGACCAGCGCCGCGATCAGGCACGGCCCCAGCGCGCGATATTCGACGCGCCCGATCGCCAGCACCTCCAGCGCAAACACCGCACCGGCGATCGGCGTACCGAACACCGCGCCGAACCCGGCCGCGATGCCCGCCATCAAGAGAATGCGCGTGCCATCGGCATCGAGCCGCAAAGCGCGGCCGAAGCTGCTGGCCAGACTTCCGCCCAACTGGACGGCGGTGCCCTCACGCCCGGCCGAACCGCCGAACAGATGCGTCACCACCGTGCCGAAGAAGATCAGCGGTGCCATCCGCAACGGCACGCCGGCGCCCGGTTCATGAATTTGCTCGACGATGAGGTTGTTGCCGCCTTCCACCGAGCGGCCGGTCAGATGGTAGAGCAACCCCACCGCGAAGCCGCCCAGCGGCAGCAGGTAGAGCAGCCACGGCCAAACGAAGCGCAACCGCGTAACGACGTCGAGACTCCACAGGAACGCCGCGCACAACGTCCCGACGAGTGCCGCCAACGGCACCAGGATCAACGCCCAGCGCACGACCGACATGGCATGATCATGGCGGTCGCGGACACACGCCGCGACGTTCAACTCGCCGATGAAATTACGAAAGGTAGCACGCACGATTCCTCCTTGCCGCCTCGCGGCGCCCAGTAGGAATCATCAGCTCTTGTGAGAGCGGTTCGGCGACATGCCCGGCGGAAATCCATCACCGTCGCACAGCATATGGAAGGGCGAAGCTGGGTCGTCAACCACGACGGGCTGTCGGGACTCGGTGTTCGTGAGCGTCCGTTTGTCGAACGGTCGAAAGCGCACCAATTATCGTCGTTGGCGCGGCTGCACAGGTTCCTGAAAAGCGGGCGCGAACACTATCGACCGAGTATCCATCGGCTTTCAACCGTCTCGCTCAACACACGAACTCGAACGATCCGCCACTGCCCGTCTTCCATCGCCCATGTGTAGAGGCCGTGGCGTTGGACGCGCCAGGTCCGCCGCAGAAAGCCTAGGACTGACGCTTTTACCGTCGCGGTTTGGAGCAACGTCTCAGTAACCTGCCCACCATCAATGTCTAACGCCTCGCGCACAAAGCTGGATTCGGTATGATAACGCCTGCTGAGCTGCGTTTCGACGTCTTGCATTAGTCGGCGTCGATCGATCGTAATACCATTGCGCTGGATATATTGAAGATCGCTGCTGAAGAGGGCTTGGTATGCCGTTATGTCCCTTCGCGCGAACGCCGCATTGGCAGCCGCGTGGTGCCCGTCCAAGGCAGCTTCGATCTGAGAGCCAGCTTCCATCTCATCAGATTGAACGAGGCTACTTCTGCTGACAAGGAGGGAGGAACGGCAGCAATGGATCTCCTCGGTGCTCAAAGCTGCCCGTCGCTTTCCCACCAGTTTTCGCCGTTCTCGACCCCTTCGCGATCGGATGACGCCTCCCGCCCCAATTTCGGTCGTTCACGAGGGACACTGTTTGCGATAAACAGACGCCATGCACCTGAACGACGCTGCCAATCTAATGACGCCAGCCTATTTGACGATACTGGCGAAAGGCTTCTCCGTGCGCAGCAGCGGAGACCTCCTGATTGCCGAGCGAGCCGACGACCAGTTTGCCGCAGAGGGTCCTGTCGCTCTCCTCGGCGTGATCTCACTTGCGGAGGCGCGAGGCGAAAGATGGCAGGCCACAGC
>NZ_SGIS01000067.1 GCF_004208535.1 Sphingomonas populi | reverse complement strand
CAGAAGCGTCGAAGTCGGTGCGAAGTGCGATAGGCATGGCAAACTCCAGTCCGTTTGCCATCTTGAATCAAAGCTTACCGCCGCTGGCAAGCCCTTGCGAGTCACGATCATCGAGACTTGGTATTATCGTGCATCCCTCACGCGCCGCGACGGCGCCCGCGCGATGTCCGGCCCGATGTCATGGGGTCGGGCTTGGGCGGCGGCTGCCAGCCTGGCGGGGGCGCCACGCGCTGCTGGCTGGTGCCAAGCCCCATCGCCCCTGGTTGCTGGCGCAGCAATCCCGCGGAATCGGCGTGTTCGGCTTCGCTCGCAGTGGCGCCGCCGCGCATCAGGCTAATCCTGTCGCGGCACCGCTTGGCTTCCTCAAAATCCAACGCCAGCGCGGCAGCTTCCATCTTCTGCTGAAGGCTTTCGATCGTATCCGTCATTTCCGCTGAACGCACGACCATCACCTTAGGCCGCAAAACCGCGTCGAGACATGTGTAGCGGTGTTGGCACATTCGAGACGCCCACATCGCGCCGCGCGGTGGAACCGATTGGCGCTCGGCAGTGGACAGCATGCGGCCGGTACTCAACCCGGTATGGCTGGCATTGCCCGCTGCCGAGCAGCGGCGGTTCCGCCGGCATCTGCACCAGCGCGGAACTCGCCGCATAGTGTCGTTCGGGACGCTTCACTGCGCGTCAGGCCAATTTTCGAAAATGATGCGCTTGATCGGTGCAATTTCGCCAAGACCGTTTGAGGGCATACCGATGTTGCGAGCCTTCGCCCCCGGTCCAGTGGAACCCCGCTCAAAGAACCGTGAATCTTGTGGCCGGAAAACATCGGACATGGTGCCGGAACGCGCCGTGCCCTTCATGGTCGCCCAATGATCGGGCGCGATGTGCGCGTCCAGAAAGCAGTCGATGAACGAGACCTGCCCGATCGCGCGCGGATTGGCATAGCGTCCGTCGGCGAACCGCGTGGTCGGGTGCCACGGCCTTGCGAGAGCGACGGATTTGTCTGGAACGCCTGCCTCGCGTGTCAGTCGGGACCGATAAAAGACGATGCCGACCGGCTGATCCAGGAGCGTCGAGGGGGCGGCGATGAACGATTGGAACGGCTCACCATCCATTGCCGCCGCGCGACGGCGCGACCGGATTTCGGACCGTTCGATCAGGACCATGCCGTTGCCGAAGATGAAATCGATATTGCCCGCAACCAGGCTGTCGGTGATATGAACCCGCTTGCCGTTGGCGAACAGGGTATCCTGATATCCCATCAGCGCGCTTTTTCGGATGCTGACGCGGTCACTATGAATATCGGCCAGAAGCGCGACTGCCTGGGGGTTGCCGATCTTGCGCGTGTCGTCGTCAGGCAGCACGTCGTTCGCGAGATAGTCATAGTCGTTCTCGATCGTCATCGCCGAGACAATCACATCGCTAGCGTCGATCGTCAGTGTGGCTGAGCCCGGCGTACCCCAGCCACCGCGATGATAGGCGCCCGATGTCTGGGCGACGGCATCGAAGTGCAGCTTCGTGCGCGCCGCACCGCTTCCGATCAGCCTGACCTTGTTGCGCGAGATTGTTACTTTCTCGCGAAAGGAACCCTGCCCCACGCGAATCGTGATCCATCCCGTGCCCGTGTCGCGGTTCGCCTCGGCGGACGCGGCACCGAGCGATTCAAAGCAGTGGCTCGCGCCGGCGCAGGCCTGGCTGACCCTCAGCTCAGGCGTCGCGGCCCAACCCGCGCTTGCGAACGTCCCGGCGAGCAGTCCGGCACAGGCAGAGATCAATCGCATCTTCATAGCTTCGCCTTGTGCGCCTGATCGGCATCGACCGCCCGTAGAAAGGTTGTGATCAGGCTGACCGCCTGATTTAGATATGGGTCGAACAGCCAGAAATCATGGGGCGCTTTGGTATAGGTGTAGATGGAGGTTCGGATACCGTTACGGTGCAAGACCGACAAGACGCGCTCGCGCCCGGCGGTAAAGCGCGGCGCCCCACTGCTGATGATGAGCGTCGGTGGCGACGAAGCGCCGACATGACTTGCCGCGCTGGCGGCCCGCCACAGGCCGGGCGCTTGTTCGAACGAGCCGCCGAGCCATTGCGCCAGCGGTGACGCCGGCCCGGCTGCATTCTCGTATTGCAGGGCCAGCGGGTTCGTCGCGTCGAGCACCCCGTCCAGGTCGATCAGCGCGTTTGGCGACAGCCGCGCAGTGCTGCTCGCGGGCGAAGCACCACCATATGCGAGCAGTGATGCCATTTGCCCGCCCGAGGAGGCGCCGCCGATCGCGATACGATCGGCCCGAAGGCCATAGCGCGGCGCGTGTTGCTGAGCCCAGGCCATTGCATCGGCGATGTCGTCCATACCCGCCGGATAAGGCTTTTCGGGCGTCAGACGATATTCGGGCAGGAATATGGTGAAGCCGCGCTGTGCCAACAGATTGGCGAGCGCGTAGAAATGCGCCTTGCTCCCCGACCGCCACGCACCCCCATGAACCAAAACAAGTCCTTGTCCGATATTCCTGCGCCGAGCCGGACCAAAGACGTCGATATGCAAATCCCGATCGCCGACCGTCTTATAGACGAGGTCGAATGCCAGGGTCTGGCCGGTCTGTGGCGCGATCACGGGCAGCGCGATTCCGGGATATTGTGATCGGTAGCCCTCGAAGCGGCGCGCCACCGTATAGCTGTCGTCAATGGCGCGATTCGCAACCGCCGGGCCGGCAACGCTCAGCAACAGTGCTGCGATCATTTTGAGATTCTTCGTGATCACCCTCGCGCCGTCCTCGTTCGGATTTTGATGTGAAAGGGCCAATGGCGTTGGCTCGCCAATGGCCCGCTTCACCTCAGAACTGGTAGCGCGCGCCGGCGAGAATGGTGCGGCCGGTTCCCGTGTATTCACGCGTGAGGTTCTGGGTCCCATCGCCGGTGTCGAAATAGCGTTCGCGCTGGTTGTTGATATTCACACCCTGAAGATTGAGCGCCCACCGCTTGGTGACGTTCCAGTAAGCAGACAGGTCGAGCTGGGTAGACCCGGCCTTGCGCGCCTGCAGGTTTCCATTACCCGCCGGAGTGCTGATCAGATAGTCGTCGCGATGGTTCAGCGAGGCGCGGATGCCCAGCGTGCCGGTATCGTAATAGGCCGTTACGTTCCAGGAATTCGGCGATAGTCCTGTCGAATCCCGAGCATCGACATAGGTATAGTTTGACGCGACGCCGAACGCTGCCAGGCTTTCGCTGAATATCGAGAACGGCACATTGGCAGTCAGCTCTATGCCTTTAACGCTATTGCCATTTGGCGTGTTGACCACCGTAGCGAACGTGTACGGAACCTTTGCCGGATCGGCCTGATAGGCGGGGCTGTAGCGCGGATCTGCATAGATCGCCGCCCAATATTGCTGCGGCACGGCTTGAGTGACGATGGCGGTTGTCAGTGAGCTGATGATGTCCTTGTAGAATACCGCAGCACTGAGCAGGCCGCCCTTCGCGAAATACCACTCTACCCCGAGATCATAATCGTTGGACTGATAGGGTTTCAGATAGGGGTTGCCGAGTCCGCTGACCGTCCTGGTATCGTAGCCGAACGTTGGCCCAGCGATGTTGAGGGCGCTGAGCGAGGGACGGGTCATCGACCGCGCGTAGGCGGCACGCGCCAACAAGCGCGGTGTGAAGTCGAGCACGACGTTCACGGACGGCAGCCAGTTCCCGTAATCGTGATCGACCCGCACCCCCGAGCCAGCGAGTATCGCACGGGAATCGACCCCGGTTCGCACATAGCGCGTGCCGGCGTTCAATCGCAGCGCCATCGAGCCGAGATCGAAGCGATCGTTGAACTCGATATATCCGCCTGTCGTCTTCTCGATAACCTGCCAGCCAGCGCCGACATTGTCGATATATTGGTTCGAGATCAGCCCGGACTGCGCAATCTTGTCGAAGTCGATCACGGCGAATGTTGGCAGCCCGCCGTCGATGACTCCAGAACCGAAATGCGGAATCGGAAATGCCGTCATATATTGGGAGACGGGCTTTATCGTGGGGCTGGCTCCGTTTGCCTCGCCATATCGCACGAGGCGGCGATTGAACGCGAAGCCTGCCTTCAGCGAAAGGTCACCGCGGTTGAAAGTTAGATCCCCTTTCGTCGTGAAATTGTCTTTCACGATGGAATTCAGTCGGTTCGCTGCGGTCAGCGCATCGGTGTAATTGCTCGCGGCGTTGGGGTCGTAAGTGCCGAACGAAACCTGCGGGACGTCGACGCTGCCGGTGTAATCATACGAATAGGCATGCGGAATCGAATGCAGGTAGAAGCGCAGTTCGTCACGATTTGCTGAATCCCGCGCTGTCCCGACAAGCATCTTGAACGATAGGCTATCGGTGATCTTGTAGTCGAGATCGCCGACATATTGCTGGAATGTGGAGGTCGAACTCTGATGACGGTTTTCGTACCAGGAGGTGACGTCGTTGAACGTGCCGGCGATCAATTCCTTGCCGTTTGGCGACACGGTGAACGCCACGGGGGTTTGCCCGACCTGATTGCCAGCCGGGCCGTGTGTGAGCAGCCATTCCATCGAATTGTAGTTGAAGCGATCGTTCTTCAGCCGCGAGTATAGCGCGCTCGCCGTGATCGTGATGCGGTCGATCGGCTTGATCTGCAGCGCACCCGACAGGCCGAGACGGGTTTGATCGTTGCCGAAGAAGTCCGCGCGCGGCAGGCGTGGCGCATAGAGGCAGTCGAGTGGATCGGCCGCGCCGCACGGCTTGGGCGTGCCGGTGACCTTAGGATTGGTGTCTGCCCAGGAATCCCCGTTGACCTGCGGGCTGGTCCAGAGGACGCTGGAGCGGCCCTCCTGGTATACCGTGCGCTTTGAGTAGGCGGCGGACAGCAGCAGCCCGACCTTGTCATCAAGGAAGGTCTTGCTGAAAACAGTTGCGATGCGCGGATCAACCTTACGCGTAACCGTATTATAGCTTCCCTGCCCCGACACGACGACGTGGGTGCCCGGGCGGTCGAACGGCCGGCCGGAATAGAGGTCGATCGTGCCGGCGATACCGCCTTCCTCGATCGAGGCGCGTTGCGTCTTTTGCACATCGATACGGTTGAACAGCTCGGAGGCGAAAACGTTGAAGTCGAAGCCGCGGCTCGAGTTGACGGTGAAACCGCCGGAGTCGAGACCGTCGGTGCTTGCCGGCACCTCCATGCCGTTGAGCGTCGTGCGGGTGAAATCGGGCGCGAATCCGCGGAGTGTGATGTTGCGACCCTCTCCGCCTTCGCGGCTGATGGCGACGCCGGGGATGCGCTGGATCGATTCAGAAAGGTTGAGGTCGGGCATCTTCGCCATATCCTCGGCGAGGATCGACTCGGTCAGGTTCGGCGCCGCTTGCTTCAAGTCGAGCGCTTTGCGCAGGCTGGACCGGAAGCCGGTGACGATGATGTCGCGAGCCGTGTCTGACGGCAGACTATCGGCGCTCGCGGTCGTTGTCGGCGCGACCGGAACGGCGGTGTCCTGCGGCGACGCGAGTACCGACTCTGAAGCCGGCGCGGGCGTCACCGGCGCGGTCTCCGCAAATGCCGCAGTCGGCAACAGCGACATGATCGCCACCGTAACGATCGACGCGCCGCTCTGTAGCTTCAAGCTCTTGGAAAACGTGGTCATTTCTCATCCCCCCTGTCCGTCGCGTCTCGGCGCGACTGCATTGACACCGATTGCATGCTGGACCCGAGTCCGGTGGCCAACATGGTTCGCGGAAAAGAAGAAATGCGCTGTCAGCGAGCACTCCTCTCCTCCTCGACGGATGCTCTGTGGCGGTCTCGTCGTGGTTCCGAAATGTCGCTTTCGGTAACCGGTGTCAACAGGATTTTTCATGTGCGCGATTGGATAGGCCCAGGTTACGCGCGGGGCTGGCGGTTCGGCGGAGATCATTACGGGTATGGCACTGGCGACGGGCGAGAGTGATGTGGCCCCTTTCGGACCTCATCTCCTCGCCGGCAGCGAACATCTCTCGCCAATCGACAGATATCCATTGCCGACGAAACGAGCGCACCGCCTCTTGCTCGTGACACCGGTTTCCCATACCAGAAGGGATATCTGCCCCCGGACGGTTACCAAGGGAATAGCGGCACATACGGTTTCACAAAGTCGGGGAAGGCCGAGCATAGGGTCGCCGACGGGAGAGAGATAATGGCTACCTCCAAACATCCCGATACCGTGGCCACGGCGAAGGCGGCCGGAAGCTACACCGTCATCATCCCCGTCGCCGGCATCGCGGTCGGCGTCATCCATTTCCTCTCGCCCAGATTGGCCCGTCTCGATGCGCTTTGATCTTCGTTGCGCGAGCCTGCTCGCGATTGTCGCTGCTACCCCCGCCACCGCCCAGGACGCCGCCGGATTGCTGTTCCACGTATCCGCCGACAAAAGCCTGACCGCCGACACTGCGGTCGGAGACCCTGTACCCAATTTTCGCAGCAACGTGACGATCGTGCGCGACGGCGCGATCGGCGGCGCGGCGCGCTGGGCCGATGACGGCTATGTCGCATGGCTGGCACCGGGCAACATGCGTGCGCAGCGCGGCACGCTGAGCTTCTTTTGGCGCGCGCGTGAGCCGCTCGGCGTCGCGCCGTTCGTGATCTTCCGGGCCGGTTTCGCCGACCATAGCAGTTGGGACATGGCCTTCCTGCGAATCGACTGGAACGGCCACGGCTTTGACGCATTTGTCACCGACGCCAACCTATCGCGTATCCGAGTGTCATGGACGACCCCGCAGACGCCGTCGCCCGATGGATGGAAGCACATCGCCTTCGCCTGGGACGAGACCAAGGGCGTCCAACTCTACATTGATGGCAAGCTGGCGGTCCGCAAGGATCAGGTTGCCGATCTCGACTCGGGGCTCGACCAGTTCGGTCTCGCCGGGCGCGTGATGTCGCCGCACCAGGTGCAGAGCCGTTACAATTATATGCGCGGCAGCGATGTCGATGATATCCGCGTTTATGACCACATGTTGCGCGCCGAGGACGTGGCCGTGCTCGCCGACAAACATGAACCCGCGCCCGTTGCGGCGCTTGCCGAAGCGGCACCGCGCCGGACCGCGTGGCTGCACCGCTATGGCTGGGACAAGACGCTGCCGCCTTTGCTCGACGCGCCGGTCACCAGTGTGCGCAAGGTCGAATTCTCTGACGCCAAAGATCTCAAGGAGTGGATGTGGAAGGGCGTCGACGGCATCGCCGAGACGACCTGGCCCGGTGTCTACAACCGTTCGCGCCTGCCCGGCCGCGATGACTATTTCGAACTGCCCGACTGGAACGTTTATGTAGAAGGCGGCAAGCGCTACGACCTGACCGTGCCGGCAGGCGAGCGCTTCAACCGCGTCGAGATCTGCGGCGCGGCTTATGGTTCGCTGCTGTGGTCCAACGGCAGCAAGTCGACCACACTGGCCACACGCGCCAAGGGCATCGTGCGCAGCGTCACCGACGCGCCCGAACGCACGGGCGGCGTGCTCAGCTTCGTCAACACCATGCAGGAGCAGCCGATCCGGGAATTGTGGGCGTATGACGTTCATGCCGGCACCGAACCGGCGGGCACGTTCAAGCTGTCCTACACCGTCGATGCCAGTGCCTCGACCAAGATCGCCTCGCTCGCCTCGCTCGAATCGTTCATCACTGGGCGCTACGCTCCCGACGAGCGCAGCATGGTCGTCGCGCTGCCGAGCTCGGGGATCAAGGCGGCGGTCGGCGCCGCCGCCGCCGGTGCCGGCGCCCCGGCACAGGCGCGTGCGCCCGGCCTGCCGATCGTCCATATCCTTATCCCGGCCAGCCTCGGCGATGCGTACCCCGATAAGCCGCTCGCCCGCGCGTTCGATTACGGCTGGCAGAATGTGCATGACGGCCTCGACGGCATCGCGATCGATCTGCCCGCGCTGAAGGGCAACGGCCTGATCCCGCTCAACATACGCGTGAAGGATCCGATCTGGCCGGCGCGCGACATGATCGACCTGTCGGTCACCGTCCGTCCGGGTGAGGCGCGCACGCTCTGGCTCGACCTGCGCGACCGTATCCTGTCGAACGACAGCCTGTATCTCAGCATTGCTTCGGGCGAGCCGAACTTCGACGCAACAGCGCTCAACGGCGCCAAGATCCGCCTGGTGTTCAAGGACCGCGCAGCCGCGTTGCCCGAGCACATCGCCGACCGCTTCAACCAGGTAAAGGACAATTGGGGCTATCTGGTCGAGGAGCACACCGCTTCGAAGCGCGAAGCCTTGTATGCTCGTGTGTTCGGCGACATCACCGATCTGCTGCGCGTCGATCCCGACAATGCCGACGCCCGCCGCTATTGGGCCGACATCGACTATCGTCCCGAGAATCTGCCGCCCTACACCCAGCCGACCGCGCCGACCGGCGTACCGCTGTGGGCGTTCCGCCAGCTCGAGGACCTCAAGCTCACTCGGCACTTTGTCGACTGGTGGATCGATCATCGCCAGGTTCCCTATGGCGATTTCGGCGGCGGCATCTCCGACGACACCGACCTCACCCAGCAATGGCCCGGCCTCGCGCTGATGGGCGTCGAGCCCGACAAGATCAACGCGTCGCTGCGCGCGCTGGCGGACGCAGCGTACAAGAACGGCATGCGCGTGAACGGCCTCGGGTATATCACCACCGACGAGCTCCACGCCTATGAGGAAGGGCTCAACTCCGACGCCGAGCGGCTCTACCTCAACTGGGGCGAGCCGATCTCGATCGAGCGGCTGATGCTCACGGTCAAGGCGCTGCAAAGTGTGATCCTGACCAACCCCGCCGGCCACATGCACTTCGCCAGCAACTGGTACGGCGGACGCATGATGTACCGCGAAGGCGCATGGGAATGGCAGAAGCCCTACAGCTTCACCGTACTGCACGCACCAATCCTGATCGGCCTCTACAATGGCAATGCGACCGCACGCGGACTCGTCACCGGCGTGATCGACGGCTGGATGGCGCATGGCAAGCAGGACGCCGAAGGGTTGTGGACCTACCCCAATGAGATCAACTGGCGCACCGATGCCGAGCGCGTCGGCGATGGCGGCGGGGTGACGACCTCGCTCCAGGCAAGCTGGGCGGCGTGGCGTTTCACCGGTGATGCGAAATACCTGCGCCCGATCGAGACACGCGCCGCCAAGGGTGGCGCAAACGCGCTCGCCGAGTTCAATGAGAATGCCTTCGCTGCCCTACCCGACGGCACGGCACTGCTCGCCCGCGCGGCCAAGGGCGACGAGGCGTTTGCGCGCTATGCATCTTGGTCGGCGAACGGTAATCTCGACACGCTCGCCAAGCTGCACGGCGAGGCGATGGCCGACAAGGCACAGCACATGATGCTCTATACCGAGGGCCATTGGTGGTCAGACCGCGTCGAGCAGCCCAACGAGATCCTGCAGCGCGAACGGCTCGGCGGCATCGCGCTCAAGCGCAACCAGACCTGGCCGGGCAATACCGTGAGCTGGCGCTTCGCCCAGCCCGGCGGCGCCGAGCAAGTCGCGATCCTGCTGCCCGGCGCGACGCCGACGCGCTTCCGTGTGCTCGGCTACAACACCAGCGCGACGCCGCAGGCCGCGACGATGACCGCGTGGAATGTCACCGCCGGGCATTGGTCGATGACCAGCGGCACCAGCAATGATGCGGGCAAGACACTGACTGGTGCATCGCCGGCAACGCCGATCGATCTGGAGCGAAGCGCCAGTGTGCCGGTCACCTTCGCGCCGGGCGTGATGACGGTGTATGATTTCGTGCTCGTCACCCCGACTGCCCCGGTCGAAACGCGTCCCGATCTCGGCATCGGCCGCGACGATGTCGTCGTGCAGGGGCGGACGGTGAAGATCACCGTGCACAGCCTGGGCTCGGTGCCGGCGCCGCAGGGTCGCGTTTCGCTGTGGCGCGACACAATGCTGGTGAGCGCGCCAGTGCCCGCGTTGCCGGCCCCGACCGATCTGGAACCCAAGACCGCGACCGTCAGGCTGACCATCCCAGCCGGGGTCGATCCCGCCACGCTGCTTGTGCGGGTCGAGTTGGCCGACGGCGCGCCCGAAGTGACGCGGCTGAACAACGCCGTGGCGCTCGCCGACCGTGGATCGGATTGAAGCGGGGCCACGGTCGCGTTGCCTCCTTTACGGAACGGCTGATCCATCACGGGATCCGCTCACGTTGCGACATTGCTCGCGCGCGGTATGTTCGGGCGTCATGTCATTTTGAGAGGTGATCTGTGAAGCTGTCGAGACACACATGGGTTGTCGCCTTGCTCCTTCTTGCCGCATGCGGACACAAGCCGGATAAGGACAATGCCTCAGCCAACGTAGCGGAAGCGGCTACTGGCCAGCCTCTTCCCGATAACGGCACTTCTCCCGCGCCCGCCAAACCCGCCTCTTTCTCGATCGACAGCGTCCCGATTTCCACTGTGCCGCTCGGCAGTTTCCCCTATTTCTCCCTCCCCGACGGCTACAAGCCGATGAATCCGCCCGAGACGCGCGATTTCGGGCATTTTCCGTTCTGGACGGGTACGGAATTGCACGACGTCGAGGGCAAGCTCTTCATGTCGTTCATCGATGCGAAGGACGGAAAGACCTATTCCGACTACGAACTGAAGAAGAACATCGAAGCGGTCTTGAAACAGGCCGGGGCGCAGCAACTCACCGACAGCAAGATTCCGGGCGAGGTGACGGACAAACTGCCCGAGGACGTCAAGGTGGGCATGAACACCGGACTCGGCGATGTGTATAACAATCCGACCGAAACCTGGGTGATCCGACGCCCCGACCGGCAAATCTGGGTCCATTTCGTGAATGGTCGCAACAGCGCGAGCTGGACCATCCTGGAAACCAAGCCCTTCGTCCAGAGCGCCAGCCTGCTCCCCGCCGACGCGCTGAAGCAGGAAATCGACAAGACCGGCAAGGCCGTCGTCCACGTCAACTTTGCCACCGACCGGACCCAGATCCTGCCGGATTCGCAGCCACAGATCGACGCGATCACGACGTTGCTCAAGCAGAGCCCGGATCTCAAGCTCGCCGTCAACGGCTATACCGACGAGACCGGCGCAGTGGCCCATAACCAGTCGCTTTCCGAGGGCAGGGCGAAGGCGGTGGTGACCACTTTGGTATCCGCAGGAATTTTACCGGATCGGCTCAAGGCCAAGGGCTTTGGCGCAACTAACCCGATTGCCGCCAACGACAGCGAGGACGGCAAGGCGAAAAACCGCCGCGTCGAACTGGTGAAATTCCAGTGACGGCGTAGAGACGAATATCGTCAGTACGATCCGTTCAGGACCGCGCGCGGATACACCATTTACAATGTTCCGCGCCGCGCGATCCTCGGCAGCGATGGGGCGGACTATATAGGCGGGCGACGAATCTGGACTGCGTGACGCTGGCGCTTGTCGCGGAACGCCACACCCAATCACGCCTTCCGCATGATCCGTCGAAGCCAATAATTTTATTGAACATCGTCTTTAATCCGATAAACGTTGGCCTCCTGCTTGGAGGAAGCCATGCGTTACGCAATCCTGTTGCCGCCGACACTGATCGCGCTCCTATCTTCGCTCGCCGCCTGCTCCAGTGGGGCGCCCGGCAATGTGACCCAAGCCGACGGCGCGGCGGTTTCGCAAAACGCAACGTCTCTTTCGAAGGACGGCGAAACCGCAGCTACCGCACCTGCCGTACCGGCCTCACCCCCTACCCCGGGCCAGATTCTCGCGGACATCTATGGCCAGAAGGGCGACGGGTCCGCCTCCTATGCGCTCGACGACGGGGCCGTCGTGGAGTTCTGGCACGCGGAAGATTTCACCTTGGACGGCAAGCAGTATTATGCCGCTTTTGCCGATCACGTTTCCAAGGCCGGGCTGGCCGACGGCGCGCCCGAGCCCGAAATGGGCGTCCGGCTGACAACGGCGACCTATGTCGCGGATGTGGTCGACGGAAAGCCGGTATGGAAGCTCTTTCATGCCCAGCCGTCTGACATCGGCAGTTTCGGAGCCTATGCGAAAGCGGATACTGTCGACCGGGAGCGCGCGACGCAGCGATATGTGACGAAAGCCGGCCATCTGCTGTTGGCGATCCCTACCAGCCGCGTTGACGGAGGCGTCAAAACCCTGGGGTACGCGATCCTCTTCTTCGATCCCGCTAAGAGCGACTATAGGGGCTGGCAATATTTCGGCACGGTGCCGGTCGGCGAGGACAACAGCGCGTCCTGCGATGACGAAGGAACCGTCAAATGCGCCGCGAGCAAGGGGACGCTGACATTCGTCGCCCCCCAGTCCGGTACGATCCCGACCATGCGGATCACGATGCAGGGCACCGTCATCTCGGGACCGGGCACGACCAGGGCGCTGGGCGCGGCCGATACCAAAACCTATACGTATGACAACAGGTTCCGGCACTATACGCCGCAACTTCTGGATCGCTGAACCGTGGCAACGGGGTGGCAACACTATCGCCGTCAGCGGCAGTGCCAAACACGCCATTGCCGCGATTTTCAAAGATGCCTGTTGAACACGCATCGGGCAAACCCTTCGAATGACGCCATCCCGATGATGCCATTGCCAACATTGCCATCGGCCAATTGACCGATGTTCAATTAATAAGTACGAGATGCGTCGCCCTGGTGGCCGTCTGTCGCGACGATCGTCACCGCATATGCAGGAGTCAGCGATGCAGGCGAGCGTGATCGACCCGAACGATGACACTGCGGTGGACTGGCCCCAGCGAACTTGGCTGCTGGCCGTCATCGGAGCCTTGATCGGGCTGACGATCAACCGGCTCATCGATACGACATCGCCGATCGGCCAACCCACGCGCTTTGCGCTCGCGACCTTCCTTGCGATCACCGCCTTGTGAGCTGCTGCCGGTCCCATGGACACCAAGTTAGGCTACATGCGCTTGCCGCTCGAAGTCCATGGGGCTGAGATAGCCCAGCGTCGAGTGCCGGCGCGTCGGGTTGTAGAAGCGCTCGATATAATCG
>NZ_SGIS01000066.1 GCF_004208535.1 Sphingomonas populi | reverse complement strand
ATTATATCGAGCGCTTCTACAACCCGACGCGCCGGCACTCGACGCTGGGCTATCTCAGCCCCATGGACTTCGAGCGGCAAGCGCATGTAGCCTAACTTGGTGTCCATGGGACCGGCAGCAGCTCAGGATGACCGCAGAGGGCTCAAATAGGCTGGTGTTCCTAGCGCTATCGCTCTCCACAAGCTCCAAAAGTGCGACCCATCCTGGCGCGCTGGTGTCCTGCGCTTCCGAATGAAGGTTCGGCACGCTCGGAGCGCCCTTCTTGGTTCGCGACGCCAGACAGGCGCAATGCCCATCCCGCTCTACGCGCTCAGCAGCAGTCTTCGTTGCCGGATCGATCGAGAAAGTCGCCGGAGTGGAACCCCCGCCGGGGAACCCAAACATGCGTCTGATGATGGTCATTGGAACTCCATACCCGCGCTGCAATCCAACGATTAGCGATTTAGCGTTGCCACGAGAAATCGCCCGAGTCTGACCCAATACGTCCTCAGCTCGTTCTCCATCGGTCCGAAATCCGGCGAATGGATATAGCGCTGCATACTCGCGACCGAGATCAGTTGATCGTTGAGCCTGATGCGCTCCAACTCATCGAAATAAGCGCGGTCGATAATCTGTCGCTGTAGCAGATCAGCCGATACCGCGCCGACCTTCCGCGACAGATTGTCCGGCACGTTCAAGCCGTGTTCTGCAATGTAGCTCTCAACCGAAAGCTCCATCAGGATACGCATCAACGCCGAGGTCGCGTTTGGATGCTCGCGTAATGTAAGCGACTGCAGTTCTTCCCAGATCGCCCTTACCCTTTGCTGCGCGGCGATCCACTGGATCCGCGGCGCATCTGGCGGGATAAATGTCGCCTGAGGTGGTCGCGGCGGCGGCGGATTCCTTCGCGGATTGCGGACTGCACCGCCAGCAGCGACCGGTTCTGGCAGTCGCTCGTTCTCGGCCGGCAGAACACCTTCATCCTGCAACCTATTGAGGTAGGCGCGCTTGCCCTCGTTATTCCAGAGATCACCGAGCGTGATGACTTGATTGGCCAAATCGCTGGCTATTCGGTGCAGGGCGTCGGCAACGGCTCCATGATCGTGCGTGAGGCGAAAGCGCCGACCGGCCGTACTGACACCGGCTCGATTGCGAAACTCTTCGGATGAGAGCAACCGAGTTAGCGTGGACCACGGGATATTCCCCTCAGGAAGGCGATCAGCCTCGGCCAGCAGGCGTTCGACCTCCGCCGCGACGTTGATCCCACCGCCCTGTCCGGTGCGCTCCACGAAGTTAAGCTTTGCGCGGTCATTCCAGTCGAGTTGTCCGACGCCTCGTTGCGAACCGGTGTGCCGTCGAAACAGAATGCTATCGATCAGATTGCGATCGTCCTCGATCTGGCAAGTCAGCCGAGCTGGGATATTCCCATTCGCCCCGTCGCGCAGGGTGCTGAAGTGCACCCGCAAATCCGCTGTGGGAGCGCGCGCTGGATCGAGCAGGAGCTTTAGGCACGTAATTCGTCGATTCCCGTCGAACACCACAAAGCCGTCGTCGGTCGGCATAACGAGAGGCGGGTCGTACACCGCGCCAACGGTCGCGATGTCAGCAGCAAGATTCCGCATCTGCGCGTCATGTAACCGGAACAACTCAGCAATAGCGAGGTCTTCGCTGCCGACCTCACCGTGTCGGTCGTTTGCTTGATTTACGCGCAGATCGCCGACATTCAGCTCTTCGTAGGCCAATTGCTCATCTCCCCCGCTCGGCTGGGACTATGCGCCCCGCTAGCCCTTAACGGGAAGGCCAAATCGAACCTGTCGTGTGGCCGGGCGTCTGAGTGCGGAATAGTGCTAGCCCTTGGTTCCGGCTGTCGATTACAGTCGAGACCAAGGGGGATCGTCGATGCGGCGCTTGTTCAGTGTGATTTTTGGCGCTGGGCCATTGGCCGGATTCAGCGATGCGCGGCTGGAGAAGCACTTTGCGGTGCTGGACCGGGCAAGTCCGGGCCTGATGCGCAAAACCGTCACGTTCGTCGGAATTGGCGATGGTGGGTCGGTCCTGTCTACGCTCGGAACCCCTGCAGCGGTCTCGACTTGGAAGAACAGGCCGGGCCGATATGGCGGCGGCTCCTCCCCCGTAGTGCACATGCTGGCCGACGGCGGTGTGGAACTCAATGTCCTCGTTCGCTTCGGTCAGGCGATGGCTGCGCTCGACCCGCTGCCTCAGGGAGGGCATTGGGGAACGTTCGGAACCAAAAACGCGCCTGACTGGTTCCGTCACGCAATATCGAGAGATGCCGGCAACAATCGCACCAAGGCGCTCTGCTCCGTGGACCGACTTGCTTCTCTGGCGGTGGCGGGAGGTGCTGATGCCTCCGCCGTGCTGGATGTGCTTTTCCATCCGGGGCCGGGCGTATCCTATGGGACCACGCACAGCACCGAGATGTTCGGTGGCGTCGCCGATTGGCTTGGCTCGCACGTCGCTTTGGTAACCGAGCTTCAATCGAACCTCGATGCGCCCGGCCGTGTCGAACTGGCGCATGCGATCGGCCGTTTCGATCTGGCTGAACGCTATCTCGATCTCCTGGTCGAATACGGAACTTCAGTCGCCAAAACGGTGAGAGCCGCAGCGATGAAGGCGCTGACGGCTGCACCGCGCGATGCGCTGATTGCCGCGCTTGACGACAGATATTCGAAGTCGAATCCCGGCATCCGCGTCGAACTCATAACTTTGGCCCTCGGTGCGTTAGGCACTGACTCCGCCGCCCTGCTCAAGCGCTGGAATGAGGGGGAAGCGGAGAAGCGCCCGAAGGACGCACTCAGCCGCGCATTGGGCAACGTGGCACTTGGCGAAGGTCCAAAACCGGCGGTCGGGCCATGGGAGCGCGGATATGTCGCGCTTGATGGGTCGACCGTTGCCTTGCCAGCGCGGCAACCGGTGCCGGAACCGAAGCGCCTGCCCAGCGCGGTATATGATCTGCTTCGTCCTTCGGTCGAAAGCTATAACGCAAACCTGCGTGCATTGCGGGAAGCGAATAAAAACGAAAAACATCACTGGAGCCGGACGCACCAACTGATTTCCGAAGCAGATCTCGCGACGTTTCGCGATGTTGTGGAAGGCCGCGCAAAGTCCACGAGCCGGCAGAACTGGAACCAGGGAATGCGCGCCCTCCAATGGGCGAACCAGTATGTGAAATGGGATGCGAGCGGCGTCACCGCGTTCTACGCGAGCCCCGAAGTCAGCGTGCGGCACCTAGTTGCGATCATCCGCCATGATGCGCACTGGAATTTTCTCGCGATCCTCGGGGGCGGGTTCGGACATGTCGGCGCGCAGGAGCTGCAACGGCGGATCAAGACCAGCGTCGATTTCCAGATTGCCGCAGATTTGTGGGTGGAGATGGGCGGCAAGGCTCCCGCGGTCGAATATCTGCAGGTTGCGTGGCAGGCCTCGCTCGCGAATGTCGACCGGGATTTGCTGTGGCCTCAGGTGGCAGAGGCCTTTGACGGGATCGACGAAGCTCTTGGCCTTGCTCCCCAGAAGCATCAGCCGGGATTGCACGCGTCGAACGCGCTCGACCTGCTCGAGACACTGCCCAAGGTGCCGCACCGTTACATGATCCCGCTGATGACGATCGCCACGGGATCGCAGAAGACGTTGCGGTTGCAGGCGCGCAACCTGCTTAGCGGCGCGCCGAACATTGATGTCGCGATCATCGACCTGCTCGGCGACGGCAAGCAGGAGGCTCGTGCGGGCGCCGCCGATTGGCTTGCTGCACGGGGCACGACTTCCGGCATCCCAGCGCTACGCAAGGCGCTGAAAAAAGAGAAGAGCGAGATCGCGCGCGCCGCGATCATCACTGCGCTCCAAAAGCTGGGTGACGACGTTTCGGACTGCTTCGATCCGAAGGGGTTGTTGAAGGACGCCGAAGCCGGGCTCGCCAAGGCTTCAACAAAGGGCCTCGAGTGGTTTCCGTTCGATCTGTTGCCGCGCTTGCATTGGCAGGATGGAAAGGCTGTTGATCCAAAGATCGTGCGGTGGTGGGTGGTGCTGGCGCACAAGCTGAAACAGCCCGGGAGCAATGCGTTGCTCGATCTATGGCTGGACCGGCTCGTGAAGGAGGATGCGCGTCGATTGAGTCTATTCGTGTTGCGGAGTTGGATCGAGCACGACACGCGACGACCCACTGAGGATGAGGGCAATGCCTATGCCGCTGCCAACGTGGCATCGGTCCTGAGCCAGAACCAACAGGCGGTGCGGCAAAATCCGCGCTATGCGGAATATTATGTGACTGACCGCGATAAGCTGTTCGCGATGTTGAAGCGCACCAAAATGGGTGAGTATTTCGGCAGCGCGAACGACAGCAAGGGCGTGCTCGCGCTGGCCACCCTGGCCGAGGGTGCGGATGCGGCCGCGGCGGTGCGGAGTTTCCTGAAGGATCATGGCGCTCGCATCTCGCAGGACAAGGCGCTGCTCGAAGTTCTGGCCGCAAGTTCTGCGCCGGCGGCGATCCAGGTCGTGCTTTCCACCGCGAACCGCTTCAAGGCGCGGACGGTGCAGGAGCATGCCGCGGCGCTGATCGAACGCATTGCCGAACGCCGGGGCTGGACACCGGAGGAACTAGCTGATCGCACGATCCCGACGGCCGGGCTCGACGAGCGAGGCGCATGCGAGTTGGATTGCGGAGAGGGCCGAACGTTTCAGCTGATGCTCGATGCGCAGGATGCTCTGGTGCTGCTCAACCCGTCCGGGCAACCCACCAAGGCGCTGCCCGCCCCGCGCAACGAAGACGAAAAGCCGCTGATCGCCGAGGCGAAGAAACAGGTCGCCACCGCGCGGAAGGAACTCAAACAGGCCGTCGTCGCACAGACCGAGCGGCTCTATGAAGCGATGTGCCTTGAGCGGCGCTGGTCGGTCGACGATTGGGAGCGGTATTTGCTGCGTCACCCGATCGTCGGGCGATTGGTGCGCCGGCTGGTCTGGATCGGGATCGATGACGACGGAAAGCAATGCACGCAGTTTCGCCCCCTCGACGACGGCACGCTGAGCGACGTGAACGATAGCGAAATCGCGATCGACTCCATGGCGCACGTGCAACTCGCGCATTCGAGTCTGGTCGCGGTGAGCGAAGCGGCGGCATGGCGCACGCATCTTTCCGACTATGAAGTTCCCTCTCCGTTCGCACAGTTCGAAGAGGACCTGCCCAAGCTTGCCGAGGGGGACGGCGACAAGACCTCGATCGACGATCGCCTCGGCTGGATGATCGAAACCTTCAAGCTTCGCGGAACCGCCAACAAGGCCGGCTTCGTGCGCGGTGCGGCTGAGGATGGCGGGATCTTCATGACCTATGAGCGCCGCTACGAATCCGCAAAGATCGTCGCGCAGATCGAGTTCACCGGCAGCCCGTTGCCCGAGGAGAATATCCCCGCCGCGCTCCAGCAATTGCTTTTCGTGAAGCTGCGGCGGGGAGGATGGCACGGGAACGGCGTGCCACTGAAGGAAGTTCCGCCCGTGCTTCTCGCCGAAAGCTGGAAAGCATTGCATCGTATCGCCGCCGCCGGAACCGGCTTTGATCCGGCTTGGGAGAAGAAGGCGGGATGGTGACCGAAACCGCACTGCGCGCGCCAGCGGAGGAACGCTACGCCGACGAACTGGCGAAGCTGGCGGAAGCCGACGATTCGCCGCGCCCCCGGGGTTGGACCTTGTCGGCCCGCGCGGTGCGGCGGTTCATTCTCGGCGATACGAAGCTGGGGGTCGTCCGCAAATTCTATGGCGACGATCCACTGGTCGATCGCGCGATCGTCAGCCTGATGAGCAATCAGGGGCTGATGCTGGTCGGGGAACCCGGCACAGCAAAATCGATGCTTTCGGAATTGCTGGCGGCGGCGATCAGCAACGATTCCGCGCTTGTCGTGCAGGGGTCGGCCGGCACGACCGAGGATCATCTGCGCTATGGCTGGAACTACGCGCTGCTGCTGGCCGAGGGGCCGAGCGAGAAGGCGCTCGTCCCGTCGCCCGTGCTGACGGCGATGCGCACGGGCAAGATCGTGCGGTTCGAAGAAATTACGCGATGCCCGCCTGAGGTTCAGGATGCGCTGATCTCGATCCTGTCGGAAAAGGCGCTCGCGGTTCCTGAGCTTGGCGCCGAGCAGGCGGTGCGCGCCATTCCCGGATTCAACGTCATCGGCACCGCCAATTTGCGTGATCGCGGCGTGCACGAGATGTCGAGCGCGCTTAAGCGGCGGCTCAATTTCGAGACGGTCCATCCGATTGCCGACCCGGCGCACGAGCTCGAACTGGTGCTCAAGCAATTGGGCGAGCGGCTCGGCCCCGCCGACGTGAAGGTCGATGTGGGTGCCGATGTCGCGGACATCCTCGTGCAGACTTTCCAGGATCTGCGCACCGGCCGCACGAAGGAGGGCGCGAGCCTGACCCGGCCCGAAGCGGTGATGTCGACCGCGGAGGCAGTGAATGTGCTTCATGCGGCGGCGCTGGAGGCGGCGTTCCTGGACAATGGCAAGCTCACCGGCGCGCATCTGGCGCGGCAAATCCAGGGAGTGATCATCAAGGACGAGCCCGAGGATGGCAAGCGCTTCAAGGCTTATCTCGATCATGTCGTAAAGGAACGTTCGGCGCGGAGCGGGCCGTGGCGGGACTTCTATCAGGCGGCGCGCGCGCTGCGCCTGACCTGAGCTTCGCCCCGAACTCCTATATGCCCGAGGATGCGGCAATCCTGCTGTCAGACCTGGAGTGCGACGTCCACATCGCGCCGATCCGGCACCATAGCCCGGCCTGTGCCTGGCATCTGAAGGCCATGATCGCGGAGATCGGTCCGGCCGCCATCTTGATTGAGGGGCCCGACGATTATGACCCGCTGATTCCATTGCTGACGCATGCGGAGACGCGGCCCCCGGTCGCGATCGTGTCGATCCTCGAAGGGCCTGTTCGCGGCGCGAGCTATTTCCCATTCTGTGCGCATAGCCCTGAATATGTCGCGCTCCAGGAAGGCGCGGCACGCGGCGTGCCGGTCCGCTTCATCGACCTGTCGGCGACCGACAAGGCAATGCGTGAGGACGATTCGAATCCACTTGATCCCGCACAGCCGCTCGCGCTCGACGAGTGGGCGTTCGACAGCAGCGATTATGTGCGGGCGCTGGCCGATCGCCTGGGTTGCCGTGATGGCAACGAGGTCTGGGACCAGTTGTTTGAGGCGAGGATCGGAGAGGCGGACTGGCGCCGGTTCTTCGGCGATGTCGGGCGCTATTGCAGCCATATGCGCGAAAGCACTGCCACGAAGACGATGGAAGCGGACGGCACACTCGTCCGCGAGGCGCGGATGGTCGCGCATCTCGCCCAGGCGCGGCGCGAGATCAAAGGGCCGATACTCGCCGTGGTCGGCGGCTTTCACGCGCCGGGACTGGTCGACGCACTACCGAAACTGGGCAACGTCGCTGCGCCCCCACGCGTGAAGGCGGAGCGCCCGCCTTATCTGATCCGCTATGGCTACCGGCAGCTCAACGCGCTGACCGGCTATGGGGCGGGCCTTCCGCTCCCGGCCTATTACGAAGGCCTGTGGCAGACCGTGGCGGCAGGAGAAGCTGCCCCTTTCGAGAAGCTCGCGCACCGGTTGATCACCGATTTCGCCGCCCATCTGCGCACCGCGCTGCTCGGCGTCTCGACGGCGGTGCCGATATTGGTCGCGACGCTGGAGAACGCGCATCGGCTGGCGGAGCTTCGCGGACGCCCGGGGCCGTTGCGCGATGACCTGATCGACGCCTGCCGCTCGACCTTCCTGAAGGGCGAGGAAGGCGGCGACGCCAGTCCGGTGATGGCCGAACTGGTGGCCTTCCTCACCGGCTCGGCAATCGGCGACGTCCCGGCTTCTGCGGGTTCGCCGCCGCTGGTCGAAGCGGTCCGGCAGCGCGCACGCGCGCTTGGCTTTCGCGTCGATGATGGCGAACGGCGCAATCGCGAACTCGATATCTACCGCAAACCGCGCCACCGTGATGCGAGCCGCTTTCTACATGCTACGGTGTTCCTTGAGACAGGGTTCGCGCAGCGCACCGGCGGCCCCGATTTTCGCTCGGGCGTCGATCTCGACCGGTTGATCGAGCATTGGTCGGTCATGTGGTCGCCACTGTTCGAGGCCCGGCTGATCGAACGTGCGGCGGACGGTGACACGATCGAAGAAGCGCTTGCCGCCGAACTCAACCGCCGCCTCGCCGCACTCGAAGCGCAGGGAATGGGCGGCAACGCCAGCGCCGCCATCGATCTGTTCGCTGCCGCCTGCCAGGCCGGCATAGCCGCATATGCGGAGCGGGTGTTGCCCGTGATCGAAGCCGATATCGTGCGAGACGCCGACCTCGCTTCGGTCGCCGCAGCACTGCGCGACCTGATTGGATTATGGCGCGGCCGCGCTGCGTTGGGGTTCGACAATAGCGCGGAGATCGAGAGCCTGGTCGGCACGACGTGGCGGCGTGCGCTCTACCTTCTGCCCGATCTTGCCAACGCGGGAGAGGATCGTATCGCGGCGACCCTCGATGCGCTGGTGGTGCTTCGCGAAGCGACCGGGCTTGCCGACGAGTCCTTGCGCGCGCTCGATCCGGTCCTGTTCGACGAGGCGATAGCCACGTTGCTCGACACCGAACTCGATCCGGCGCTGGCGGGCGCGGTCGCGGCACTGGCGTTGCTTGCGGGCAGGATAGACGACACGGAATTCGCTACGCGGCTCTCGGGCGAGTTGCGGGGTGCTTATCCCGAGATGGCGCGCCGGATTGCCTGGTTACGCGGCGTGATCGCAATCTCGCGCGAATTGCTGTGGCGTGTGCCCGAACTCATCGAGACAGCGGATCAGGTCCTGTCGGCACTCGACGATGGCGGCTTTGTCGAATTGCTGCCGCACCTGCGCATGGCGTTCGCCGCGCTCGATCCGCGCGAGATCGACCGGCTGGCGCACGCCGTTGCGGGGCGGCATGGCGGGGATGCGGCGGCGCTGATCGTCCGCCACGATCTGCCTGAAGCCGAAGTGGCTGCGAACCTTCGCGCCGATGCGCGCGTCCGCGAAATGCTCGAAGCGGATGGCTTGCTGTGAGCGGCGATGCGCCGCAGCTCAAGCGCTGGCGGATGGTGCTGGGGCGCTATGCCGATCCCGCTCTCGACGGTCCGGCGCTGGATGGGTCCGAACGGCGCATGGATCGTGCGCTCGACTATCTCTACGCCCGCGAACTTGCCCAGCGCGGTCTGAGACAAGACAAACCTGCGTTCGGCAGCCTTGACCCCAGTCGCCTCTCCGCCCTCGACTGGATCGGCGAGGTGCGCGAGCTGTTTCCGCGCTCGGTGCTCGAAATGCTCCAGAGCCACGCGGTCGATCGGCTCGGCCTGACCGAACTCCTGAGCGATCCCAAGACGCTGGATTCGCTCGAACCCAATCGCGATCTGCTGAAGGCGCTCGTCGCCTTCAAGGGACGGGCAAGCCCGGCGGTGCAGGACAAGATCCGCGAAGTCGCGCGCAAGGTGGTCGAGGACACGATCCGTCGGCTCAAGCCATCGATCGACCGCGCCTTTTCCGGCCGCCGCAATCGCTTCCGCCGCAGCCAAACCAAGCGGCTTCAGGATTTCGACTGGCGCGCGACGATCCGCGACAATCTCAAAAACTATGACCCCGATCGCAAACGGATCATTGCCGATCGGCTCCGCTTCACCGGGCGCTCGCGCCGCCAGCTTCCCTGGACGATCATCCTGTGCGTCGATCAATCGGGGTCGATGCTGGGATCGGTGATCTATGCCGCCGTGATGGCCGCGATCCTTTCCGCTTTGCCGTCGGTCGAGGTGCGGCTCGTCGTGTTCGACACGTCAGTGGTGGACCTGACCAGCGAAGTCGCCGATCCGGTTTCGGTGCTGATGTCGGTCCAGCTCGGCGGCGGCACCGATATCGGCCGCGCCGTCCAATATTGCGAACAGCAGATCAAGCAACCGAGCCGGACCATCTTCGTGCTGCTGAGCGATTTCTGCGAGGGCGGCCCCGTTGCGCCGATGGTCGCGGCGGTGCGGCGGATGGCGTCGGCGCGGGTGACCCTGATCGGGCTCGCCGCGCTCGATGATCAGGCCGCGCCCGATTACGACCGCGCGACGGCGCAGCTTCTGGCCAATGCCGGCATGAAGATCGCCGCGCTGACACCGGACCGTTTCGCCGAATGGATCGCGGGCATCATCGAATGACCCTCGCGGCGATCCTGATGGCGTTCGACGAAGCCGCGCTCGCCGCACTGGCCAACAAAGGCATTGTTCGCCGGGCTGCGCGCGATGTCGAAGAAGGAAAGGCATCGATCAGCGGCTGGGAAGGCGAGACCGCCATCGTCTCCGCGGACGGAGAAACGGTTCGCATCGGTGCGCGTGGTCCCGCGAAAGCGAGTTGCACCTGCCCGGCTCCCGGCACTTGCCGTCACCGGATCGCCGCGGTCCTCCTGCTCCAGCAGCAGAAGGAAGAGGTGCCGGCAGAGGATGCCGTGCCGAACCTGACCGCCGAAATTGCGGCGCTGCCGGAAGACGTGATGATCCGCTTCGCCGGTCGCGCGGCATGGCGGGCCGCGCAGGAGATCGCAGCGAATGGCGGCGAAGTCTCCGATGCGGGAGCCACATTGGTCATCACGCTTCACGGGGAAGACGTAGAGATCCGGTATCTTCGCGGACTCGGCATCGAAGGGATGGTGTCCAAAGCGTCATCTGCGCGGCGCAAGGCACTTCACGCCGCCGCGCTGATCCTGGTGCGCCAGGCGGCAGGCGTGGCGGTAAGCGAACTTTCCGCCGAAGCCGAAAAAGCACCGGCAAGCATCGACGAGGCCTTCCTGGGCGAAGTGCGGGATGCGCTGGCCGATGCGTGCCGCAATGGCCTCGCTCTGGCACCGCTGACGCTGGAAGAGCGGCTGTTCACCCTGTCTGTATCCTCACGGGCGGATTCGTTGCCGCGCTTGAGCGCGATGTTGCGGGGCATTGCGCGTATGCTGCGCGAGCGCCGGACGAGAGATTTTCGCTTCGATCCCGATGCGTGCCTCGGCGCCATTGCCGCCGCGGACGCCCTCGTTCGCGCGCTGCCGGCCGTCAGTGATCCCGAGCGCCGCGCCGGGCTCATCGGAACAGTTCGTCAGGCCTATGACGAGGTCGGGCCCCTCCACCTCTACGGCGCCGGTGGCGAAAGCTGGCGTGCGGAGGGCGGCGCGCGGGGCGCGGTCGCCTATTTCTACGATCCTGCATGCGACCGCTGGTTCACCGCATCACTAGCGCGCGGTGCGGGTCAGGATCCGTTTTTCGATCCCCGACATGCCTTCGCCTCGGAAGCGATCTGGGGCGGGCAGACGCTCGTCGGCCTGTCGCGAGCCGAATTCTGGTTCGATAGCGTCGCGGGATCGCCTGGGGGCCGTCTCTCGACGAGCGCGGCAAGTTCGCCGGAAATATCGGGCGCCACCACGCTGTCCACCGACTGGGCTTGCGCATTCGATTGCTGGGATATGCTCGCCGAACGCCTGCGAACCCGGCTGGTCGGGAGCCTGGCAGCACCTGCTGCCGCGCAGGAGCCGGTAGTCCTTTGGCCAAAGCGAACTGGGAGGCCTTGGTTCGACGATCTTACCCAGCAACTGCACTGGCCTCTAGAGGATCGCGGCGGACAATGGCTTGCCGTGTCGCTAGGCAACGACCCGGATCGCCCCGCGCATCTCGATCACCTGGCATCTGCAGTGTTCCGCCCGGGCTTCAGCGGTGCCGTTATTGCCATGGCGTCCGTCGCCGGCGCGGCGTTCGAACTTCGCCCGATGGCGCTCTTCGGCGAGGATGGTGTGCGCTCGCTCGATTTCCAGGAACCCAGCACCCCGAAGCGCAGCTTCTCGGATTTCCTCCAAATATATTCGAGGCGCAACCGCAGCGCACCCGTTCCTTACGCCAAGCCGGCAGGCATCTCGGTCGTGGAGAAGGCGGCAGCCGAATTGACGGGAATCGCTGAAACAGGCTGTCGCGCGATCAGCCGTTCCGGCAGCCAGCGCCTTGCCGAAATCGGTGCCCAGGCGGAACGTATAGGCTTGAGGACTGTCGCAGAAACGCTGGCGCTAGTTGCTGTTGCCAGCGGCTCGTTAGCGAGCCAGGTTCTGATTAGCCGCTATATCGTCGATCAAACGCGACTGCGGCTCACGGTGCTGCCGATGCTGCGGCTCTGAAATTGATGGTATTTGTGCTGGTACGAGCTTGATTAGTTCGTAATTATTCATTTAACTTCAGTTGGTTAGCGCCGTTTGTCTGCTCCCGTAGGGGTCACCATCGTCAAGCGGAAAATAGCGCAAAAGCGCCATTCTCGACAAGATGGTCGAAAGCGCTCCCACTTTTCGTCCCACACTTTTTTGTGGCTTTAGTGGCATGCTTTGACATGCTTCGGGCCTTTGATTGCCATCCTTCGCGCAGGCTGGGCGCTTGGCGACAACCTTTGGGCCGATTGCGGAACAGCAACTTTCAGGCGGCAGACATGCTATAGCTGCCATCTGCACCAGGAGGCTTCCGACGGCCACCCCCGACCAGTTCACGACGTTCCCCGGCCACCGATGAACGGCCGCTCACGCAGGACCCGGACACTCATTTCTCATAGAGCGGCCGGGCAGCAGTGCGCCCTAATTGCGGTCGTTCGGGGCGGGTAAGCCGGATGACAAAAGCCGACGTGCTTGCCGGGCAGTCCATACCACGCGATTGACGCATCGGAGGTGCGGAGAGCCAATGGCGTGCATGTGCTCAATGGAGACAGCTGCGTGTTGGTGAAAGGTCCATGTTTCGAGCGCGCCGACGGCGCTGCTCACCGGAGATGGCGCCTGTGGTCGATCGGGACCATGATGGCCGATCCGCGCCCAGCTGACGAAACGGGGAATACATGACCGATCCCGATGCCACGAAACCGACGATCGACGGCCTGTCAGACGCGGACGCGCTCGAACTGATCGGGGCGCTGGTTGATCATGCCCTCGATACCGCCGACTCCGTCGTCGTTGACGAAGCGATGTGAACCGCCCCGGGATTGTCGGAGGCTCCAACTCCTGAGAAGGCGGAGCCGATATGAGCAAGACAACGAACAAGTTTTCACCCGAGGTTCGCGCCCGTGCGGTTCGGATGATATTGGATCACGAAGG
>NZ_SGIS01000065.1:13527-14370 GCF_004208535.1 Sphingomonas populi | reverse complement strand
TCAGGTCCACGGGCTTGCCCTTCACCCGCATGTTGGCAGGCGAGACAGACAGATTGGCGATGTCGATATGCTTGAGTTCCATTGCCTTCACTCCTTCAAACACCGCACCCGGCGCCGGAATGGCGGGGAGCGGCAGGAGCGGACCGACAGGCCCGTCGGCAGAGGCAGGCTGCACCCGCAGGGGCCCCTAGCGCGCTAGCGATGGGGATGGGTCCCAAGGGCTGCAACGCAGTGGAAGACCTGGGCGAAGCCCCGGTTGCGGCCTGCCGCGACAGGCCTACAGGGCAGCGACGCTCCCCCGCCAGATCGACGCCGGAGGCGCAAACGCCATCGCGCCCGAGGCGCGATGACCGCCGGCCGGGCGGCACGCCCGGCCCGGATCGATCGCACGCGAGCGATCCCCGTAAGAGATCGTAACCGCCCTGCGGCCGAGACGCCGAAGGCGACTCGGTGGCGCGCAGCGCCATAGAGCTCGGCCGCGCTCCAGCGCGGGACGGCTGAAGCCTATAATCTTCTCTGATTTTATGGGGCCTGTTGGGCACTCTCTGAGGCACTGCGGTGCATCTCGGTCCCGCACCTCTTGTCTCCGCGCCGACGCATCTCAATCCTGACAGCACCGAACCATTGGATCACACGCGAACCAGGATCATGCCATGACAACCGACGCTCCCGATCGCATTCTGCGCCTTAACACCGTACTCGATCGTACCGGCCTCAGCCGGGCAACCTTGTATCGAAAGGTGCAGGCCGGCACCTTTCCCAAACAAATCCGCATCGCCGTTCGCTGTGCGGGTTGGCGGGAGTCCGCAGTCAATGACTGGCTGCGCAATCCGATGTTCTACG
>NZ_SGIS01000065.1:0-13517 GCF_004208535.1 Sphingomonas populi | reverse complement strand
CAGTGGAAGACCTGGGCGAAGCCCCGGTTGCGGCCTGCCGCGACAGGCCTACAGGGCAGCGACGCTCCCCCGCCAGATCGACGCCGGAGGCGCAAACGCCATCGCGCCAGGGCGCGATGACCGCAGGCCGGGCGGCACGCCCGGCCCAGATCGATCGCGCGCGAGCGATCCCCCGTCAGAGACCGTAACCGCGCTGCGGCCGAGACGCCGACGGCGACTCGGTGGTGCACCGCGCCATAGAGCTCGGCCGCGCTCCAGCGCGGGACGGCTGAAGCCTATAATCTTCTCTGATTTTATGGGGCCCGTTGGGCACTCTCTGAGGCACTGCGGTGCATCTCGGTCCCGAACCTCTTGTCTCCGCGCCGACGCATCTCAATCCTGACAGCACCGAACCATTGGATCATACGCGAACCAGGATCATGCCATGACGACCGACGCTCCCGACCGCATTCTCCGCCTGAACACCGTACTCGATCGTACCGGCCTCAGCCGGGCAACCTTGTATCGAAAGGTGCAGGCCGGCACCTTTCCCAAACAAATCCGCATCGCCGTTCGCTGTGCGGGTTGGCGGGAGTCCGCAGTCAACGACTGGCTGCGCAATCCGATGTTCTACGAGGCTAAAGATTGATCAGGTCGGAAAAGCACCTGGTCGGACGTGCGCCCCTATGTCCGTCATTCCGGGGCACTGGGGCCTTTCTCTCTCCGATCTGTCCTCTATTCATGAACCTCATTCCGCTAAGAATGACCGCAATTAATCGCTGCCCAATATAAACTTCCGCCCGCGACGCGATAACTCACGGGTGTAGATATTCATGAATTAGAAAAGCCGCCGTCACGAGGCTTGCGGCCAAAGCGGCCCTGCCCTCACGTTGAGGCATCTTTTTACCGCGCGCTTTTAAAGGTAGCAGGCAATAGACGATGAACAAGGTCACCCACAGAGCCGCTGCTATTGCGACCGAGAATACATTCCCTTCCAACGGCACTCTCCCCCGGCGTCGTCATAGTCGATAAAGGCACCGTTCGAAAGTCCGCGTATAGCGGTGCAACGCTACACCGACCTGCCATTCTGCTGACGATAGCTCATGTGCTGAGAATGAAGGGGCGATCAAACGGCGGCAACTGGGGCGATTTTTGTCGGCCCGCTTCCTCCGCGATAGCTGCTGGGCGACTTTTCGGCGGCTTGGCGCTTCCGACTATTTGGCGGCCTATCCCGCTTGGCTTTCCTGGCGGCGGGTCACTGGCATTTGACTCGCCGCTCGTTATCCTCAAGGCAGGGTACGGGGGTGGGGGTCTATGAACAAGCTGGTGGTTTCGCTATTCGCTTACAGCGTAGTTGCAAGTGCGGCACAGGCTGAGGATAAGCCGGAAGTCGCACCGGCGCCAGCTTGGGTGAAGCAAATCCCTATATCAACAGACCAGACTGCACCCGACCAAACTCCAGTGCGTGTCCTGCTGTCCGACCAACAAGTTTCGTTCGAGCGCGGAAGCGAGACCGTTTACACCGAAGTCGCTTTCAAAATACAAACTTCGCAGGGACTTGCGGCGGGCAACATCTCCTTCCCCTGGCGTCCTGGCATCGACATATTGACCGTTCACAAACTGCAAATCCGACGCGGCGACCAGATCATCGACGTACTCGGCTCTGGCCAGACGTTTACCGTGCTGCGCCGCGAACAGAACCTAGAGAATGCTACGATCGATGGCGTACTAACCGCCAATATCCAACCCGAGGGACTACAGGTCGGCGACATAGTCGATTTCGCCGCTTCGATCACTTCGAGCGACCCGACGATGAAAGGGCATGTCGAGGAGATCGCAGCGGCTTGGAACGGCTTTGCGGTCAGTCGGGCGCACCTGCGCATGCAATGGCCGACAGCACTTCCAGTCCGTTTCCGTGAGACCGGCGGACTACCTCCGCTCAAACCGATCAAGACAGGCGGCCTGACGAGCGTCGAGTTCTCGCTCGATAATGTGCAGCCGATCCAGCCACCCAAAGGCGCGCCGCTTCGCTACCAACTCGGCCGGATGATCGACGTCACCGATTTCGGCTCTTGGGCGGAGCTCGGGGCGTTGATGGCACCGCTATATGAGAAGGCGACGGTACTACCGGAACACAGCCCGCTTCGTGTCGAACTCGACCGGATCGAAAAGCTGTCGGCCGATCCCAAAATTCGCGCGGAAGCGGCGCTCGCGCTGGTACAGGATCGGGTCCGCTACGTCGCGCTCATGATGGGTGCAGGCGGATACGTCCCAGCCGACGCCGAACTGACCTGGTCGCGCCGCTATGGCGACTGCAAAGGCAAGACCGCGCTATTGCTATCGTTGCTGCATGCGATGGATATCCAGGCCGAACCGGTGGTGGTCAACGCGCTAGCCGGTGACGGAATCGATGCGCGTCTGCCAATGGTGGGATTGTTCAATCACGTGCTGGTGCGTGCGACGGTCGGCGGGCAAACATATTGGCTGGACGGCACGCGTACCGGCGATACGAGCCTGGACCGACTGAGCGTGCCCAATTTCGGTTGGGGTCTCCCGCTGGTCGCCAGCCAAGCCGCGCTTGTCCGCATGGTCGCGTCTCCGCTCGATCAGCCAACCCGGGAGACCAAGCTCCGCATCGACGCGCGTGCTGGCCTCACTATTCCCGCTCCAACCACGGTCGAGACGACCATCCGCGGTGACGATGCGGTCGTCACCAACGCAAGTCTTAACGCGACTTCCGGGAATGCACGCGACGAGGCGCTGCGCCAATATTGGAAAGGCGAGTACGATTTCATCGACGTGACCTCCGCCTCAGCCACTTTCGATCCCAAGATGCGCGAGGAGCATTTGGTGATGGAAGGTTCCGCGAAAATGGATTGGAGCAGCGACTGGTACGAAACCGACGGCACGAGCATCGGCTACAAGGCCGACTTCAGCCGCGACCCCGGCCCCAACCGGGACGCGCCCTTCGCCGTCGTTTTTCCTTATTACAACCAGATGACCGAGACGATCATACTGCCAGTCGGCTTCGCTTATGAAGGCCAGATCAACGATGCCGACGTGAACCGGACAATCGCCGGGGTCGAATATCGCCGCCATGCCGATTTCAAAGATCACGTCTTCACAATCGAGCGAACCGAAAAGAGCATTACTCCCGAGTTCCCGGCTAAGGATGCGCCGGCCGCACAGACCGCGCTGCGTGCGCTGGCCGGGAAGACGATCTATATCAAAAAGCCAGCCAGCTACCACGAGACCGACGCAGAACTCGCGGCATCGCTCGCCACGACGCCGACCACCGCTGATTCCTTTGTCGCGCGCGGCTATGCGCTGCTCGAACGCGATCGCTACGATGATGCGATAAAAGATTTTGACAGGGCGCTCGCACTCGATCCGAAGAACGCAAATGCGCTAGCCGAGCGGGGTACCGCCCGCGTCTATATAAACGACTATGGCACCGCGACCACCGATCTCGAGGCCGCTGCTGCAATCGACGCGCGTAACGCTGTTGTGTTTTGCGCGCGTGGCCTGATGGCCGAGCGCAAGGGTGAAATCAAGACGGCGATTGCCGCTTTCGCCACCGCGCTCGAGATCGACCCTGACAACAGCTTCGCGCTATATCACCGGGCGGATGCCTATCACCGTGACGGCAATAACGATGCTGCGCTGCTCGACGCGCAGGCCGCATTGAAGCAGACGCCTGGATCGGGCGAAATGCGTCTTCTGCGCGCAAACATCTTTCGTGCGCTCGGCAGGCCAGAGGAAAGTTTGAAGGAGGCGGCTGCGCTCGAAGCGGCGGCTCCGGATGATACCTATGCGCAAGTCGTCGCCGCCAACCTCTACCACGCCCTACACCACGATGCCGACGCATGGCGCGCTTACGAGCGCGCGCTGGCAGTGAAGCCATCACCTTTCATCTACATCAACCGTAGCTACGCACATTCCAAGAGCGACGTCGGTGCGCGTCAGGCGGATATCGATGCTGCATTAAAGCTCGATCCGACCGATGCCGAAGCCGTTTACGCCAAAGCGCAGTTGCAGGTCGATACCGGCGACTTTTCCGGCGCCGTCGCGACCTACACCACCGCGCTCGGTCGCGAGCCGAAGAATAGCAATCTTCTGGTCGGTCGCGGCATCGCCTACGCGCGCAGCGGCGACAAGGTGCGCGCCGAGAAGGACTTTGCCCAAGCCCGCGCGGCAACGGCCGCTCCGGTCGACTTCAATAATCTATGCTGGATCAAAGCGACCGCCGGGGTCGCGCTCGAATCGGCGCTTACCGACTGCAACGCCGCGCTCGCCAAGCAGCCCGACGAGAGCATGTTCCTCGACAGCCGCGCGTTGGTATTCCTCCGCCTGGGCCGGCTCGATGAGGCGCAGGTTGATTACGACCGCGCCCTTACAACGCGCCCCAAACAGACGAGTTCGCTGTTCGGGCGCGGCGTGGTCTGGGCGCGTAAGGGCGACAAAGCCAAGTCCGACGCCGATGTCGCCGCAGCTCTAAAGATCGACCCCGCCATCCGCGAGACCTTCGAGGGATACGGTGTCAAACCGTGACCGAAGGCCTGCCACATCTGACGATCTCGCCCAAAGCGTGTCGACCGATCGATTCTCAGAGCAATTGAGGCCAAGCTCGCGCGTCAGAAAGGGGCTCCGTGGGAATTTCTTCAGCCGTGTACGTTAAGCGCGCGTCGCGCCTCATTCGTGGCGACGGAATGGCAATGTCTGGTGGTTAGCTGACGCTCAGCCGTTGGGATTGCTCCGCTTCATGAAGGCGTAAAAGTCTCGCTCAAAAAGGAGCCAGCTTGCGGAAAAGCGCTTACCGCTCAAGCTAACGGCGTATTCTGGATGACACTCGGGGTCGTAAGAGTAGCCATCTGGAAAATATTCGATCGAGACTTGATGGTCGACAATACAATGTTCGTATTCTGGCTTTAAGGCCATGATCAGAGCGGCACTCGGACTCCGGCTCCGAAGCGCTCTCCCGATGGCGGTGAGAACATCGCGAAGCTCTGGTAGCCAACGCTCCGGATCTGAGTCCAATCGTCCCATGCTGTCGTTATAGGTACCCATACGAGATGTCTGCAACTGGGGCGGCTCCTGCCGGTTGGCTTTCAGGCGCGTCGCGTCGATCAATGGCGCGGGAACGGGGGAAATTGGTGGGAAGCGGACATTTGGCGGCGGAACGCAGATACTCGAGCTACAGCTTCTCGGAAAAATCTTTGTAAGACTGTTGCAAGATACGAGAAACCGCTCTATCTCACTGAGACAGCGATTTCGCCGCTCAGGAGAGCCTAAATGACCGACTATTCTGCGCTTCAGCAGCATCATAACGGCCCGTTGTCCGAAGAGGCGATCAATTTCCTCCACGAGGTGAGGCTAAAATACAGGTGGACGTACAAGGTGCTCGGCGAACGCCTCGGCATCAGCGGCGGCTTCGCTCACAACATTCTCAATAAGAACGGCAATATCACCACGAGCACGGTGATGCCGAAGATCGCTGCCGGCGTTGAACGGCTGAAGGGCGGAGATACGACAGCTGCATCCGAGGGCGTCGAGGATGTCGGTGCAGATACCATGCTCGAACACGTTTTCAATCTTCGGCCTGGGTTGAAGGTGACCTTTATGCTGCCAGCGGACCTGACCGAGAAGGAGGGCGAGAAGCTGGCGCTCTTCATGCGCTCGCTGGGGAATTGAGCGACCGGCACGACGTAGCCCCGGATCGGGCCGGGGCTACCCGTGCATCGCGAGCGAGGGAGAGGCCGCAGTTGGGGCGATTGCCGTCCATCCGCTTCGCCGTTCTTGAACGCCGTAACTTGGCTGGTCAGCGGACTTTTGGGGGCACCGGAGGATGCTCTCCAAGAGCCAGTATGGACGCTCGTGCAATGCACGTCGGGGCAAGCTTCAACGCCCTATCCTCCCCCATCTCCTTAACGTGGATTGAAATAAACTCTGCCCAGTTTGTGTGGGGATCAAGAGCTGAGAGCCGACCGACATAGAACTGGACAACCCCGGTCACGGCCGCTTTATCTAAGTCATCCTCGTAGGGCTGCGGCTTGTGGTTCGCGTAAGCAGCCATCGCAATCACGCACCCTGCGTCCACTTCAATACTTTTGGTGTCTAGAGGCAGTGGTGTTGGTAAGGCGACCAAAGCCAACAGTGCTAATCCGATCATGATGTCAATTTACCGCAGACCACGAACGGCCGCAACTGGGCGTCAGTTGCCATAACCGACGAGGCGCGAACCGCCATCGGATTTCTCGATCGGAAACTTGCCGAGGCGGGTAAGCAGTATTTCGACGTTGGCCTCGACTTCAAGCCACTCGATTGATCGCAGTTCCGTAGGCCCGAATTCGATCGTGTCCATGTAAGCCAGCGGACAGGCCAAGCTCGGTGGAAATCGCATCCGCTTCGGTTCTTCGACATCAATGAACTTGACCAGCATCTCGCGGATGCCAAGCCCCGACTCCGAGATGGCTCGAAATGCTTTGCGCCATTTGGTGTCCGACATGAACGCGACGGAAAAACGTGCCCTAGCCAAACGGCCCTCGGAAGTGGGATCGAGTTGATTTGGCCGGTTCATCTTGCGAACATGGCAAGCTCGCGGAATGCCCGCAATCGGAAAGCTGCCAATTCCTTGGGAACGACCGGAACTGGGCGTCAGCGGAAATGGAAGACGGCCTGTGCGAGCGACGCAACGCCAACGATCACGCACCCGATCACGAACGCCCAAAAGCGAACAGCCCCTTCATCTCGGTCGAGGACTTCGCCGCCCCGCAAGCTAATTCGGCCAGCCAGCCCAACGCAGATAGCAAAACCGAGCATCGCGACTGCCACTACCCAGTTGAAGGTGCTGCCGGACTCCATGTCGCCAGAATTGCCGATTTTTGTCATTCCCGCAATTGAGGAGACAACGGCGCTCGCTGAACGACCAAGTTTGGGGCGTGATCTGCCCTTCCGCCTACGCGACGACGGGATCGTCATCACCTCGTCCGGAGCGACCGTGACGCAGGCTGTGACTGATCGCCAGCCCGATCTGTAAGCGAAGCCAATCAGCGCGGTGCTCGTCCGGCAGCGCAAACCCCAACGTCGCGATCTTCTCGACGGTGTTCGCCGCCCACTCGTCGTAGGTCCAATGGTGGTCGCTCATTGCGCCATAATGCCCGTTCGGAGCGCGAGGCAATCAATCGCGCGAATATCAATTGATGGGCGAGAGCCGCCGGTGCGGAATTGCGTTTTTTGGGGCGACTGCCGACACCCGCTCTGAACCTCCGCTGATTGGCGAAGGCGGTGTACCCCCCTTACCGCTGACAATGATGTGAATTGTTTATGGACGAACCCGCAGATTTTGTGTGTGTTGGCAATAGCTGCCATTCGAAATAGTCAGTCCCGACGGGCTGTTGATTCGGGAACGATCTATGGAGTTCATAGTAGAAATAATCTTGCAATTTTTAGGCGAGATTTTTCTGCAATTTTTTCTTGAAGGTTTATCGGATCTTGGCTTTCACGCTCTTGCAGCCACCTTCGAAAAGCCCAGAAATCCGATATTATCCACGCTTGGTTTCGCGTTGTGGGGCGCGATGGCTGGCGGCATCAGCCTGCTGGTTATGCCGCACTCCTTTATTTTCAACCTTGGTCTTCGCGAGGCGAACGTCCTCGTAACACCGCTCGTCGTTGCCGGAGCCATGACGCTTATCGGCCGACTACGGGAACGCAAGGGACAAGCGCGGGGTGGGATAGGCAGATTTGGCTACGCCTTCGTGTTCGCGTTTTCGATGGCGGTTATTCGTTTCAACTGGGCACGGTGAAGGGCGAATGTCGCTTGTTGGGCGACTGCCGACGGGTCGCTTTGACCGGACGCCGATCGCCAGCGGTGACGGGGAAAATTGGTGGATCGCAGACATTTCCATTGATCGGTCAAAGCGCCGTCCTACGCGCGCCATCCCCCGCAAGTTAGGCCGTCCTCATCAACCGCGACCACACGATCCGTGTCTGGGTATCGTGCCAGCGCCAACTTCGCGAGATCTTCAACCAGGTCCCACGGTGCAGCTATATTGATGATGTCCGGCCGACTGACATCCGGCGGGCTCGCCCCCTCCCGAAAGACGATGATGGAATAGGTGGTCATGCTGCGACGGTAGGATGAGCAGGCAGTCTGCGCCAACCTAATCTGATCGGATGCCCAAACCCGATGCCCGCTAATGGGGCGTTGACGGTCAACGGTTAGATATGCCCGGTCGATCAAGCAGCTCGGAGACTCGATCGAACAACGACAAATCGGCCAAGGCATCGTCGAGGCGATTAAGAGCGGGAACGACACTACCAGCTTCCTCGTCCAGCGCCGTCGCAGCAGTATCGAACGCCGCCCATATCGGCGCCAGTTCGCGGACCCGCGCCTGGCCCTCGGACGTGAGCGCCAGCAGGCGTCGCCGTCCGTCAGCGGCATCGGCGTAGGACGCAATCAGACCTGCCGCCTCCAGCGATCGTGCCGCCTGACTGACTGATACATGCGTGATGCGTAGCTTCTCGGCGATCTCGCCGATCGCCATCGGCCCGTTCTGTACGATCTGGTTTAGAGGCCCGAACCAGCGCTGTTCGAATACAATGCCGCGGGCCGCATAAACGCGCGTGGCATCGCGGTCGATCTGTTCGGACAGCCGTCGTAACCGGGCGCCCAACGTGCTGCTCCCAGCATTCCGGTTGAAGTCGTCATTGCTCATGAGACGGCCGCCATCCGAGGTAATGGATGCACGATCATTTTTCCGCATGATCCAGTTTTTGTCGCAGGAACTCCCACGCCAGCATTTTAGCTTCGTTCGGGCCCGCCTCGATATCGGGCCGAACACCGACGCCTTCCCAGTCGATATGGCTGATGCGCCCCTCTTGGCGGTATTGCGGGATGTAGAGCGCGAAGCCACCCGGCAGTGAAACCGCATCGCGCACCACATGCGCCGCTCCGGCAGAGCGGCTGCCGATGATCGTTGCCCGGTTTTCCTCCCGCAGCGAGAAGGCGAGCGACTCCGATCCCGAAGCACTTCCGCGATCGACTAGGACGACCATGGGCATGGCTTGAGGAAAGCGGGGCCATGCCGGTTCCTTGCTCGCGTCTGCTTTGGCCGGCTTTCCGGCTCGATCAAAATTCTGCAAGGTCGGAGGCGCGCCGACCGGCAGGAACGTTCGTTCCACGAGTTCAACCGTGCCGCCATCGCCGCCAGGATTGCCGCGCACGTCGATGATGAGCGCGGTCGAGTTCCGCAGCAGGGCAAAGGCGCTCGCCAATCGCGGCTCGACCCAGGACATGGGAGCCCAGCCTGACAGGTGCAGATAGCCGATCCCACCCGGCAATCGGCTGACCTCCTCGACGCCGAGATTGTCGACGAGCGCGTCGGCATCGGGTTGTGCAGGGGCTTCGCTGGGTTCGGGGGCTCCGAACGCTACGCGCAAGTGAAGGTCGTTCAGCGCGTCACGCATGGCTCGCGTGAGCACCGCCGCCTTCGCCGGGCCATCGCCGCATACACGGGAAACGTCACCGCGGCGGACGACCGACCGCAATCGGGCGGCACCTTCGGCCCCTCGTGTCGGCAGCACATACCGGCTTTCCAATGCAGCGGCTATCGCCTCTGTCGCCGGTCGCAAATCAGCGCACGATGTTTCCTGCGGTGTCGTTTGCGCGACGGCCAGCATTAACGCGAGTCCAAGCAGGCTGGCCATCATAATTCCTATCGAGCAGCAATATTGGTAGGCGCCTACATTAATAGGTTCCCAAAATCAACTGCGCTTACCCGGAGCCCAGACCGACATCACCTACGTCCCAATGGCGCGCGGCTTCGTCTACCTTGTCGCCATCGTCGATTGGTTCAGCAGACGGGTGCTGGCATGGCGCGTATCGATCACTCTCGCGACCGATTTCTGCGTCGAGGCATTGGAGGAAGCGCTGACGCGCTTCGGGAAACCCGAGATCTTCAATACCGATCAGGGAAGCCAATTCACCAGCACCGAGTTCACAGGCGTTCTCCAGCGGGAGAAGATCGCGATCAGCATGGACGGCAAGGGCTGCTGGCGCGACAACGTCTTCGTCGAGCGCCTTTGGCGCTCGGTGAAATACGAGGAGGTGTATCTCCACGCCTACGCGTCGGTGCCCGAAGCTCGCAGCGGTATCCGTCGATATTTCGGTTTCTACAATACCGTGAGGCCTCACTCGAGCCTTGGTTGCAGGACACCCGACCAGATATACTTCAACCAGCCGCTTCTCGCAGCGGCATGATCAACCGGCCGGCGATCCACTTAACGGACCCGCGAGCCTGTGCAGACAAACCGAGCCACCTCTCCCTTCAGCGGTTATGCTGCAATAGCCGTCAGTGGCCAATCCATGCTCAATTTCGTCCGCGAGGCGCTATGTCGATGCAGCCTCCATGTTCTGCCGGTGCGCGGCTAGGATACGCAAAACGGTAGGTTCGCTGACCGCGCACGCGGAACGACAATATCTGGTGGGGTAGCGGCCGTTAGCTCAGCGGTCGATCCAACGCTTTAACACCCGCTGATGAGATAGCGAGCGGTGTGCTCCACCCTCGATGATCCGATCGGCCAGCGAAATTTATCTGCCCCCCGGTAATCTCATCCAATGCTCATTGCCGCGACAATCGTGGCTTACGGCACGGATCAGTCGACCGAGACCCACTTCCCACTCGCATCCTTCTTCGCTTTGACGATCAGCGTGCGTGTTCCTTCTTGCGCGTCACCCGGCATCTTGCCCGTTACCTCTATACCGCAGACATAGGTATCTTTCTCGGCCTGGGAATTGCACAGGCCCTTGGTCTCGATCTTGGCGGCCTTGGCAGCGGCAACGCCCGCTGGATCGTTACCAACGCTCTCGATCAGGGCCTTGCGCGCCAGGTCTTCCAGCGTCGAACTGCTCGGACCGCTGAGCATACTGCAGGCTGAAAGCGACATAGCAACGAGAGTGAGCGGTAGAAAATTGCGCAAAATATGCTCCTGAAATCTAATTTACGTATATGGCTACGTCGGCAGGCCGCGTACTAAAACCGGCATCCGGCAGTTCTGAAGCGTCCCGGATTGTCCGGATGCGATTTGGTTTGAGTGATCCAACCATATCAAGGTTCTCAGTGGCTGCATAGTAATTGGCCTCTGCCTCGGCAGGCGGCACACCAGCAAACAAACGTCCGGCTTTGGGGCGGCTCCTGCCGGTCGGCTTTCAGGCGCGTCGTGTCGATCAATGGCGAGGGAGCGGGGAAAATATGGGTGGAGAGCTGCCAGTCCGATTAGCTTGGGCCGTAACACCGCACGAGTGGCCTTTTGCTCGGCAAATCAGGGGCATTAATATACAGTTCGGTGAGCGGCCCGGTCAGCCGAAGCGTGACTTTCTCGTAATCGGCTCGACCATTAGGGAACGAAGTTCCCGAAACCGTTACCGCATGATCTCGCATTGGAGAGATGCCAGCAGCCTTAAATACCAGAACATCATAATTAATGCTGCTACCGGTTATTGATGCTTGAGCGTCAGTATCGTCGCACTCAGCCCCGAGGTCGTGCCATACACCGCGAAATTCGGCAGGAATGACGTCGACAGGAGAGCTTCGCAGAAACCAAATGCCGCCCATCGCTAGCGCGATTAATAAACTTGCCCCTGTTGCTGCCATCAATGTCAAGCGCATTGGCTATCATTGCATGCCTCGCAAGCCGCAGCAATCGCGTTCAATCCGATATGACTGTTACGGCGGCTATTGAGCGAGAGCTGCCGTTTGCTGGATTGAAATGATGGGCCTTAAAATTTGGCGTCGTCGGCATTACGCTTCTGGCGCGCACGCAGAAAATGCCGCGCACCCACGATCGCGAAGACTGCCGTTGCGCCCAAGGTGATTGGCTGCTGCCGACCAAAAAACCAGCTCGCAAGCCAGATGATTGCCGCAGCGAGAAACCAAATGCCCGTCTCGATATGATGTCGAACTAAGTTTCTCATCGGATATGCTCTCGCAAGTGCGTCCCCGCGATACTGGCGGTCATCCGAAATGTCTGCAAGTGGGGCGAGCGCTGCCGATGCAGGGGCTGGGACAATCATCAAGCGGCTGGCGGGAAAGCTCGGAGATGTTGGACAGCTATCGTCATCATCAAAACGCCAAAGCCCGCCGCCCAAATGATGGCTCCTGCGCTGTGATCGACTTCGATATACCGGCTTGCCGTGAACAGTCCGAAAGCCGAGCCAACAATTGCGAATCTGGCCAAGGGCGGAAGGCGTTTTGATAGCATCACCATAAACACGATGACGATGACGCCGCCGAGGACTGCCGCCAAACTCAATACATCATCGACCATCACTGCCAACTCCGAGCGGCCTACGCCCGATTATCGGATCGGAATTCCCAAGGCGCGAGGACGGATTGCGGGCGCGAGCCGCCAGTCCGGAATCACGATTTCAGGAGCTACCGTCGATGGAGCGATTAGGCTGACAACGTCGCGCCAGCGGACGTCGAATGATGCGGCTAGCCCAGCCAGACCAAAGGAAAAGTGATCGCCGCGTCCTAATACTCCCGCCGAAGGGCTTCTTGCCTACACCGAGATGTCGGCGATTCAGTCGTCTACCTCCGCCAAACCGGCCATTCCGCTGTCGGCCCATAAGCCGCCACTGCGTCAAGTGCCCAGAAAGTGTGCCCACTCGTTCATAAGGACCCGTCGCCGTTCGAAGAAATCAGTGCGCCGATACGCCGCTTCAACCGCATTCGCGATCTGATGCGCAAGCGCCTTGTCGGCTACCTCCTTCGGAACGTCGGTGCATTCGGCTACCCAGTCGGTGAAGGTACTGCGGAAGCCGTGCACCGTCGCGTCTTCGATCTTCATGTCGCGCAGAACCTTGAGCATCGTCATGTCGCTGATCGGCCTGTCGCGACGCGAACTGAACAACAGGCTTTGCGGCTTCACCGCTCCGTGCAGTTCAAGGTGGCGCTGGCGCAAGGCTCTCAGAAGCTTAACAGCCTCAGGTGCTAGCGGCACGACGTGCGCTTCCTTCATCTTCATGCGCGATGCGGGGATCGACCATATCGCCTTGTCGAGGTCGAACTCGCCCCAAACAGCCTTCCGGGCCTCATTTGATCGCACCGCAGTCAGGATCGTGAGCCGCAGCGCATCGCGACCCAAGGTCGAGGGCAGCGCCGACAGGGACTTCATGAACGCGGGCGTATCCTCATGTCGCATCGCTGCCCGGTGGGTTACCTGATGGGTCTGCCGCGGAAGGCCTCGCGTTACGGATCGAAGCGATACCTCTTCGGGGACAAATCCCTTGATGTGCGCAAAGTCCAGCACGGTGCCGATCCGTTGCAGCACACGCTTTGCGGTGTCCGGGACCGTGAGCCAGATCGGCTCCAACACAGTTAAAACCGCCGCGCTGTCGATCGCGGTCACGGCCCTCGCGCCGATGAGCGGAAAGACGTGGCGCTCGAAGCTCGATATCCAGGAAACGTGACGCTGATCCTTCCACCCACCCTTCATAGCGTCGTAGCAATCGCGCGTGACCTTCTCGAAGGTCGGTGCAG
>NZ_SGIS01000064.1 GCF_004208535.1 Sphingomonas populi | reverse complement strand
GTTTCGATCGGCGACCACCGACGCCAACCGCGCCGCATCTTCAGAGTTTACGATCACACATACGATCTGGGACATCCCGCCAGACTCGCACGAAACCAACCGATTGTGAATCACCCGATTGGGTCAGTGCACTAGTTGGCGCGGAGGCGGCCGGCCAAGAGCGCGACATGGGATCGCTCGAGGCGGGCAAACTTGCCAACTTCGTCATCCTCCGGTCCGACCCGTCTGCTGACATCCGTAATATCAGAAGCGTCGAAGCGACCGTTAAGCGCGGCCGCATCTATAGCCGGGCCGACTATCAGCCGAGCACCAAGGCAGAGATCGTTGACTCGGGTTTTCCAGTTTCGCCCGAAAAAGATTGGACGGTGCGGTAGGCAGTTCGTTGGCGGCGATGCCAAGCCATGCCGGTGCAGTCGATCAGCGTCGGCGCGGTCGCGCCGTGCGATAATTGCGTCCTGACACCCTCGCTCCGCAGCCTGCTCGGCGCCACACAGCAAACATGCGCTTTGTGTAGGATGGCCGGGCCAGGTCAAGCGATGGGCTGCTGTGACGATTCGTCTCCGTCCCGAGAGTAGTGGGCAACCGGGATCATTTACGCCACGCGTTGCCCTTCGGCGGAAAATAGATGTGGCCGACCACCATACTGGCCTCTCCCTCGCGCACGCCGAGACTCAGCGGGAAGTGTCGATAGCCCTCGGTGATTAGGCGGGGGGGCAGATGAATCAAGTCAGGCTCCCCTCCAACCGTTTGCGGCTTAACCTAAAGGGAACCTATAGTTCTACCTAAAATAGAAAATTTAACAACGTTATGCATCGCTGGCAAGATTATATCTTGTTCGATGTCGTCACATGATGCTTGCGGGCAGGGGGTCGCACTGAAGTTGTGGCTTCCTATATTTCAACCAGTAATCGACGCTGATGTACCGCCCGCCGCCGTGGAAGAAGAGCACAGCAAGCATGATGACGTAGGTAACGGTAAACTCGATGCCATTGTTGAGTATCACGGGATCGCCGAGTTGCGTGATATAGTTGAACCGGCCGGGAAAGTTCTGCGCCAGCCACTCCATGAAACCTTGCAGCCGCAACGTGGATTCCGCTGTCTTGCCCGCGATGGCCGCCCACCCGTGCGACCAGTGGACGGATAGCCCGGCAACCGTCATCGTGACCATCAGCGGAATGGAGATCAGTCGGGTAAACAGCCCGAGTGTGAGGCAGATGCAACCCGCGGTCTCTGTCGCTGTTGCGAGCAACGCCATCAACAGGGGCGCTGGCATATTGAGGCCGCCTTGTGCCACGGGTGCACCAAACCATTGGACCAGTCCGGCGAAGCCAGTAATCTTGGCATGCGCGCCTTCGTAGAAAATTGGCAGCAGATAGAGACGGATCGCCAGCGGCGCGATGAAGTCCAACGCGTGAGCCTTGTCGAGGGCGGTTTGCACAAGCGGGATCATTTTCACGAGTTTTCTCCAGGGGTTTCGGGCAAGGGGCAGAGCAGGCTGGACGCTATTTCCTGCGTGACCCACGCAAGCGTTTCGCGTTCGGAAACGTGCGCTGCCGTGAGGCGGGCGAGTGTGGTGGGCAGGATTGCTCCGGCATCACGGACCTGCTCGACCAGCAGACAGGCCTGATGGGTCAGCGGCAGCGTGCGCACCGCATGATCGGGCGTGCGGAAGATGGCATATGGGCGTTGCGCGTCATCACCTTGCGCCAACGCCCACCCATCTTGCGTAAGGTCGAACGGAAGCAGCACCAGCCGCACCGTCGGGTTAAGCGCGACCCTTGCGTCAGCCATGCCACCGGCTTGCACGCGCGCCGGGTCGATTTCGGCGGCGAGCAGCATCCATTCATATTCGAGCAGCGCCATGAGCACCGGTGACAGCGACAGCCGCGTGTGTGCGAAGGCGACAAACTCGGTAGCGATACCGTGGAACTGCGGCCGTACCGCCGGGTGCTCGACAACAAATGCGTCGGCCGCCTCGCCCAGCGCGGCCAGCCCCAAACGATCGGCGAACAGCGGGAACGACGATCGTAGCGCGTCGCCGACATTCTCGCGTAATAGCTTACCGTAGAAGCCGGTACCGTCGCCGCGTACCTGGGCGCAAAACGCGCCAAGTTCCACAGCCATCGCTGGCGGCGTTGCTTCAGGCAAAGGCATGGCGGCTCTCCCGCACTGCCTGCCCGATCGCAGTCAGATCATGGACGAGATCGCCAAGCGCAGGCACGAAATTGTCGCGCTCAAGCAGCAGCGGGCGTGGGCCATGCAGACGCCACACATCCTGCGCGAGCTGGATCACCGCGTCGACCACAGGCGTTCCGTGCGTGTCGAGGATCGTGCCGTCCGCCAGTTCGAGATGGCCGGCAACGTGATAATAGGCGATCGTCTCGGCTGACAATGTCGCGACGAAAGCGCGTGCGTCCGCACCGTGGTTACGCTCGTTCACATAGGCGTTGTTGATGTCGAGCAGGATGCCGCAGCCGGACCGCAGTGCCAGCTCTGCCAGAAAGTCGCCTTCGGGCATTTGACCAGGATACTCGTGGTAAGCGGAGATGTTCTCCAGCACCAATCGCCGGCCGGTAACGTCCTGTACCTGGGCAATCCGGTCGGCGAGGTACGCGACATTCTCCGGTCGGCGGGGAATGGGGACGAGATCGTAGAGATAGCCCGTGCTGTCGCGCGCGGCGCTCAGGTGGTCGCTGTAGAGCTCGATTCCATACGCATCGAGAAAGCTGCGTATCTCACGTACGAAGCTAAGGTTGAGCGGCTCGGCATCGCCAATCGAAAGGCTGAGGCCATGTGCGATCAGTGGATAACGATCGGCGAGTTGGTCGAGTTGGTCGCGCTTGCGGCCACCGATGTTCATCCAGTTCTCGGGCGCGATTTCGAGAAAATCGAGACCGCTGACGAGGGGCACGTCGATCAGGTCCGTGATGAACTCGGGCCGAAGCCCGAGTCCGCGCGCTTCGGATGTCAGCGACCGCATACGCCCTCCGCCAGCCGCGTCCGGCTGTTCTCGCCGACTTGGTGGCCTTTTCCGGTTATCCCACACGTGCCGTCACGTGCGCGGACGAGCTGGCCGTTGGGATCATGCTGGAGCTTGGTCTGGCTGTAGATCTTCTCGGTGCCGCATTTGCCGCTGGCGCACTTGCCGCCGCCCTTTGCGGCCTGGCTGGTCGGGGCAGGTGGCGAGGCCTGCGGCGCGGCGAAGGCCTGCGCACTGAGCAATGAGGTGGCGGCGATACCGAGGATAAGTTCGTGTTTCATGGATAACTCCTTGGTGAGAGAGGAAGTCAGCGGGGCAGGGGGAAGCAAGAGAGATCGCGGCCGGCAAAGACCGGCCCGTGGTAGAAACGGCGGATGATCCCGACGTTCTCGTCCTTGTCCTTCAGCGCACGGCCCATGAAGTGATCGAGGACGAGCATCTTCGGCTGCACGGCGGCGGCTAATTGCCCGACCACGGTGGGGGTGGCGTGGAGGAAACGGGATTGCGCGTCTGCATCGTCATCAATCGCGGCCGGCATCATCAGGATGTCGGCACCGCGCGCGAAATCGACGAACCCTTTGCGGCTGCCATTCTGGTCGGCCGACAGGACGATGACGCCTTTCGGCGTTTCGATCCGGAAGGCGAGCGCGGGCACGTCGCCGTGCGGAATGCCATAGGCGTAGACGGTGACACCATCGCCTTGCCAGATCAGGGTGCGGACCGACGCCTTCACATCGGCGTCTGCTGGGTGAACAGCGAGTTTCAGACCATCCGAGGCTTTGGCCAGCCCCGAGAGATATTGGAACGCTCCGCCCCCATGGCCGAACTCGCGGTCGAAGAAGGTGGTCATGCTCGGGAAGTTCGCATTGCCGGTCGGGCCAACCAGCTTCACATCATGCGTACTGCCCAGAAAATACGCGCCCTTCAGGATCGCGGGCAGATCGGCAACGTGGTCGGTGTGAAAGTGCGAGATGCCGATGAAATCGAGGTCTTCCAGCCGCGCGCCGGACTCGCCGTAGCGCAGGTAGGTGCCCCCACCTGCATCGATCAGGAGCCGTGCCTTGCCGCCGATCCAAATCACCGCGCCCGACGACGCACGCGCGTCGTCCGAGATCGGTCCGCCCGAGCCGAGCAGTTGCAGCGAGATGCCCGAATGGCAGTCGGCAGGCTGATTAGCCTGCGCTGAAGCCTGTTGTGATTGCCCCTTGTTGGCGTCCGACGGGGCGGTTTGGCCAAAGCAACCGGCCAGCGCGAGTCCCGCAGTGAGTGGGAGCAGGGATAGGGAGATCTTCATTTCGAGGTTCCTGTCTGATGGCTTGGGGAAAATCGGGGGGAGTTCGGTCACGCGAGCCCGAGCAGGTGGATCAGGCCAAGGCTGACGACGCCGAGCACCAGCAGCGACAGCACCACCGCGGCGGTGACGCGGCCACCGGCGTTCGCCACGGTGCGAACGTCCACGCCAAGCCCGAGCGCAGCCATCGACACCACCGTGAGCAGCGTCGCGATCTCGTTCGCCGGCGCGAGCGCGGCGTGCGGGATCAGCCCGAAAGAGCGGACCGCGACCAGCACCAGGAAGCCGATGATGAACCACGGCACCAGATGGTGGAGGGGCAGGCGGCCGCGCGCCGGGCGCTCGCCCGTGGTGACGTGCGGGGCGGTTTCGTCCGTCTCCTCGCGCAGCCGCGGCGCGACCAGCGACAGCAGCAGACACACCGGCCCGAGCATCAGGACACGCACGAGCTTTACCAGTGTGCCCATCTGGACGGCGGCGGAACCGGCGGGCGCGGCGGCGGCAATCACCTGCGGCACGGCATAAACGGTCAGCCCGGCAAGCGCGCCATATTGCAGCCCATCCAGGTGCAGCGCGAGCCCAAGCAGGGGCAAACCGAGTACGACAGCCACGCCGAGTACGGCGGTGAACCCGATCGAGGCGGCGACATCGTCGCCATCGGCGCCGATCACCGGCGCGACGGCGGCGATCGCGGAATTACCGCAAATCGAGTTGCCGCACGCGACGAGCAGCGCCATGCGCGGCGGCAGGTGCAGGAGCCGCCCGATCAGGAAGCTCGTCCCGATCGCCACCACCACCACGCCGGCGATGCCGAGCAGCAGCCCCGGGCCAGCCGCGAGGATCGTCGCGGCGCTGACCGACGCGCCGAGCAACACCACCGCGAGTTCGAGCAGGAACTTGGCGCTGAACGTGATGCCAGGAAGCCAGCGCCTGTCCGGCGTCCAGGCACTGCGGATCACCGTGCCGATCAGGATGGCAAGCACCAGGGCTTCGAGCCAGGCGCGGCCGAACAGGGCCTCCTCGATGCGCTGCACCGCGAACGCCACGCCGGTTACGCCGAGACAAAGCGCCAGCCCGGGCAACAACCGCGCGCCGGGCAGGCGGTCTGAATGGGGCAGGGTATAAGCGGTCACGGTCGTCTCCTCGGGTCAGGAGACAAGTGGACCCGGCTATTTCATCCTTCCAACGATCAGATCGTATGGTTCCGATCGGTCCGGAAGATCAGTTGCGCGTCATATCGTGGCGGTCGCGGCGCATTGTCGCTGTTGCCGCCGCGCGACGGCGCGTTGGCTGCGGTTAGCCCCTCGCTGCACACCGTTATTCCGATCGTGCCTGACGATCAGATGACCCAGTCGGGCTGGGCATCGTGGTTCTTGATCGCCTCCAGCAGCGCGTCAGCCGCCTTGCTGCGATACCGTTCCTTCTGTCGCAGCCCGAAAAAGGGGCGCGCGGGCAGTTCAAAGGGCAGAGCGAACAGCGAGCGATTTTCGAGCATCGGCGTAACCACAAGCTGTGACAGCACCGCGCACCCGACGCCGGCTCGCACCGCGGCCAGAACCGATTCGTTGGAGGGGAGCGTCAGCACGACATTCAGGTCGTTCGGCTCGATACCCCGGTCGCTTATCGCTTCCTCGAAGGTCGAGCGGGTGCCGGAGCCCGTTTCGCGCATGATCCACGGCGCGGACCTTAGCCAGTCGCTCGTGATCGCCTCGGCGGGGGTGCTGCTCACCAACAGCATACGATCCTTGTCGACCGGCCAATGCGCCAGAGCGGGATCGTCGATCCTCCCTTCGATGAAGCCGAGTTCCGCCTCGCCCTCGCTGACCATGCGGGCGGCACCCTCGGTATTGCCGATCGCGACCGACAATTCGATCATCGGATAGCGGCGGTGAAAGGCGGCGAGCCGTTCGGGAAGCCAATAGGCCGCGATCGTCTGACTGGCGACGAGTTTGAGATGGCCGCGCTTCAGCCCGCCATATTCGGTAAGCGCGCTTTCGGCTTCTGCCGCGCGCCCCAGCACGGCGCGGGCTTCGCCCAGGAAAAAGCGACCCGCGTCCGTCAACTCGATACCACGACCGACACGGTGGAACAGCTTGACGTCGTGGCGCGCCTCCAGCGTCGCGACCGCACCGCTCGCCGCCGATTGCGTCACACCCACCGATTCCGCCGCGCGCGTCACGTGTTCACGCTCCGCGACGGCGACAAAAATGCGGAGTTGTTCCAGCGTCATGCCAAGGGGCGCACCGTATCCTCGGAATGATCATGTTCCGACGTGGTTGCTGGCACGCGGCGGTGGCCTGTCGTCATGCTTCTGAACACGCCGTCGCGGCGGATCAGCCCGTGCATCAATGCAGCGGCAAGATGGGCGAGGATCAGCGCGAAGAACAGCAGGGCGATGACCGTGTGCGCTTCCCGCAGGACGGCGTAGAGCCGGAGATCATGCGGCAGGATCGGCGGCAGCGTAAACCCCTTCGTCACCTGCACGGGATAGCCCCCGGCGGACAGCATCCCCCAGCCGATCAGCGGCATGGCGAACAGCGTCAGATACAACAGCACATGCGAACCCCAGGCGATGCGTTTTTGCATGGTCGGCAGATCGTCGGGCAGCGGGGGCGCGCCCGTGGCAAGGCGCAGTGGCAGGCGGACCAGTACCAGCGCCAGAATGGCGATGCCGATCGGCCGGTGCAATGCCAGCAGGGAAACATAGGCCGGTCCCGCAGTCGATACCATGCCGACACCGACGAACAGCATGGTGAAGACCAGAGCGACCATCAGCCAATGGATCAGCCGCAAGGCGGGATGAAAATCAGGCGACCGGCGGTTCATCGGGCATGCTCCTTCGCGAGGTCTTCGCCAACCGCGCTGGAATGTGATCCTTCGATCGCGCGTCGGGTGAAGGACGATGAATACGCCTTGGATCGCGCTGCCAGCAGCGGATCATCAGAGACCGCGATACCAGGCGGCAGGATGGTGGGATCGAAGTTCATATCGCGGCAGGCGCCGGTCTCCTCGGGCTGGACCGCATCGATCGTCAGCGTGCCAGCGTCGATCGTCCGGTGCGGCCCCGTCCATGCGACCGTGGCTTTGTCGGTAACGTCACCTGGATTGGCGACCAGCAGTTTCAGGTGCCACCGCGACGGGCCCTTCGCCGTGCGGGCGATGATCTCGTTGAACAGGGCGTCGCGCGGCATCGCTTCGAGATGCTTTTTGTCGAGGCCGACGAGCGGCGCCTCCGGCTCGAACTGCCAGCGCACGATGCGCGTCGTGCCGCCTGCATCGGTGAAGCGAAAAGCGTTGATGCTGTAGTAGGTCGCGTTGGCGAAGCTGTTGGGCAGAACCGCCTTCATCATGAACGCCTGGAACGCCTTTACTTCGGGATGCGCTGCAAGGAAGGGTTTCATCACGGCAGGATCGGGCTTGCCGGTCTTGGGGTCTGGCTTTGTAGCGCGTTGAAGGGCGATGAACGAGGCGACGTCCGCTACCGGGAAGATCGGGGTATGGTCCATCGCCAGCCGCCATTCCTGCCCGTCCGGGGTCTTCAGGATCAGCGCCATCGAGTGAAACACATTACGCCCGTCGCCCGCCAGCGGGTTCCCGCCGGCCAGCGAGAAGCGTCCGATCACCGGATAGCGGCCGCTCTTGAAAGCACTGGCCGTGGAAAGTGCACTGCCCGCGCCATTGCCTGCAAAGCTGCCGCTGAAGCAGATGCCTTTGGAGTGCGCGCGCCTGTAGCCGTGTTCCGGCTTGCCGGTGTTGTACTCAAGCGCAGCGGTCACGTCGCCGCCGTTGATCCGACGCGGGCCGATCCAGCCCGCTGCCCAGGCAAACGCGCCGACGAGCAACAGGACGATGGCACCGATAACGGCAAAGGCACTGGCCTTGGCTCGGCTGAAGGGGGGCATAAGCGTGTCCATCCAAGAGGGGCGTTATCTGAGAAACGCATGACGACCAAGGGGTACGCTTTATTCCACCGCCTTTGTCACCGAAGGCGTATAAGGTGTGAACCCATATCGCTGGAAAACCTTCAACGCTTCCGGTGATCGGATGAAATCCAGCCAGCGCCGCGCGGCAACGGGGTGGGGAGCATCCGTGACCATTGCCCCCGCATAGATTGCCGTGGTGTTCTGTGCCTCGGGTATTGCCACCGACGCGATAGGATGCCCGGCCTGTTCCTGGAACATCGCCTCAGATTGCCACGTGACCGCAGCCTGTACTTTCCCCTCCATCAGCCAAAGCGGCGTTTGACGATGGTGAATCTGGGTCAGTAGCGTCGTGCCGTCCGCCACTTTGGTCTGGTAAACCAGCGTGTCCAGCGCATCGCCGCCAGCCTTGGCGAGCGATGCCTTGATCTGCCGGGCAACCCCTTCGAACGCGGGATTTGGCATTGCCAGCATGACGCCCGGCTTACCCAAATCGGTCAGGCTGGAGATATGCGCCGGATTGCCCTTCGGCACCATGATCGTCAAAGTGTTGGTGACGTACGGTACCGCCGGGCCGGTCAAAATGCCCGCCCCGACCTGCGTTTTCACCGCTGCCAAACCGGCCAGGTAAACGTCCGGCTTTACAGTCCAGGTCATGTTGCCGACCGTGATCGTACCCTCGGCCTTGATTTGCTTGACGAGGAGGCCGGGCGGAAGCGTTTCCCAGTAGAGCCTACCCTGATATTCGGGATAGCGCGCCTCGAACGCGGCCACCAGAGGCGCCATCGCGAAGAAGTAATTGCCGCCGACGAAGAGGACGAGCATCGGTTGGACAGGATTGCCGTGGAAGTCAGCGAGATTGTCCACCTCCGGAACGGTGAATTCCAGTCCGCGTTGTTCCGCATCGTTGTTCCGCCCGTCCTGCCACGGGGGATACACCCCGAGATTGGCGCGCGGTATAGCAGGCGTGGCGGGTGCTTGAGCGGAGGCCGGCACGGTGATGAAAAGCGATGCTGATGCCAGCGCGCCCAGAACGATCCGGGGGAGATAAGACATAACGGAATCCTTTGTCGCTCTACGGTTCACAATTGCAGCAGATCGTAGCCTTGGTGTTCCAGCGTCGTGACCGTCGTCAGCCCCGAGAGCGCAAGGGTGATGCCCGGATTTATCCAGTCATATTGAATGTCATGCTCGGCCACTGCTTGGCCGCAGACCGCCACATCCACGCCTGCCTGGCGAAGTTCCGCGACGAGCGGTAGGTTGGGGTTGTCAACGCCGTAAGCCGCGCGGAACTGCACGTTGTTCATGACCAGCGGGGTGGCGCCGCCTGAAACGATCGCGACAAATTTCAGGTGGCTGAGCGGCACGCCCGCGGCCGCATAAAGGTTGACGGTACGCGCGACGTGATCGAGCGAAGCGTTAACGGTGCCGGGCGACTTGGCATCCTGCGTCACCGAAAAAACAATGCGATAGGTCTGATCTGCGCGGGGACGGTACGCCGCATCTGGCAGATAGTGGATGCGTCCAAATCCGTGGATCGTAGGCGTGGTCCAGAACCCGGCCGGCTGTTCGGCTGCCTGTGCAGCGGGGGCGGCGGCAATTAGCGCCCCCAGGACAAGTAGAGGTGCGAAAATGCGCATGAATATTCTCCTTGGTATTGCAGTGTCGGCAGTGGCGAAAATTGGGATGTCGTCGAAAAGCAGGGTCAGCGTGCAAGCGGCGCGGTGAACTGGCTGCCATCGACGTCGACCAACTGGACATACGCTGCGCGTGACGTCGTGCCGTTGCTCAGCTGCGGCAGCGTGATCGTTGCTTTGGCGCCCATCGGTGCCTTGATGCCGAATGGGCCGGTGCCGAACTTGTTGTACGCATAGTCATTGGCGAAAGCCGTTTTGGGCATCGCCGAAAGGACTGGCGTGCTCCAGCCCCCGACCGGCCTGTGCCCGGCATCGAGCAGAGCGGCCGTCACGACATGGACAGGAGCTTCCGGGGTGCCGGCATCGAGATAGACGTGGAAACGTACAATGCCGGCCTTGTCGATCGAAGCATTGTCCAGTGTCAGATGGTGCTTCGTCGGGCTGACCGGACCGCCGTGAAACGGCGTTACGACGGATCCGCGATAATAGCTGTAGGTGGCCACGTTAAACACGGCCACGCAGGCGAACACGGCAAGGCCGACCTTGCGCAGCGTGTCCTTTCCGAGGTTGAGCGGCAGCGCCCCGGATGCCCAGCGGAACCAGCCTGTTTCGGCCAAGCCGGGGTGCCGTGCCAGCAGCCGCCGGTCGATCGAATAGGCGCCCGCACCGCCCATCGTGAGGGTGGCGCCCATCGCGAGGTTGCAAGCCGCCATCGTCCACTCATCGATACAGGTGGCGCCCTGCCAACCGAACATGAGCATCAGCACCACGGACAGGCCCATCGACGTTACCGCTGCGGCTCGTGTCATGAATCCCGCCATCAGCATCACGCCGACGATGAGTTCAGCGGCGCTGAACAGGATTACGCCTGCGTAAAGCACGTAGAAATGTTGCAGCATGAAACTGATGACATGATCCATGCCGAGCAGCGCGCCCGGCATCGCGGTCTGAAACTTGTTGGCCATCCAGGTATGCGCGCTGGGATCGAGCTTGGATGGGGCGTAGATGAACCGCCGCGAACCGCCGCCCCAGTAGATGAACCCCTGGATAAACCGCACGGAAAGCAGCGCCAGGCCCGCGCTCCACCATAAGGTCGCATCTCCCGGTCCGGTCAGAGTCGTGGGAAATGCGCCGCGTTGCTTCGTCGATGCAATGGCTGTCATGATACTTATCCAGATGAGTTGCGCTTCGGCATCGCAGCGATGGTGAGGCGAGCCGTGACATCGAACCGGTCAGTCGATCCAACTCGACCGACCGGCTCATTGCGAGTGATGCTCGGGAGATAGGCACACAGCGGCGTGCGGATAAATTATCATAACGTATGGTTTTAATCGGCGTTTGTTATGAATAGGACGAGCCAATAAGATTGCCTTGGCGCTTCGACCGGTGTTCGATCTGAACTGGCGTTAACGTGCTGACGCGGAGGCGTGCCAATGCAGCTCATACAGACGGTTTGAATGCGGCTCCGAATGCCCCGATCGGTGGCGTCAGCGACGGTGGGTCGATCTCGTTGTTGTTCCGCGCTGCCAAAACAATTGCGCGCCCGGGGGAATAAATCGTCGTTGGTTTCGTCTCCACCATCAATCGCACGGCACAGGAGGGCACGTTGTCCAGGAACAAGTTTGGTCTTCTCGTTCTGCCTCTGCTGCTCGCTGGCGGGGCGGCAACGGCAGCGGAGATAGCTAATAACGAGCATCCCTTCCTTGCCGCGACCGCCGCGGCGATGGATCGTATGATGGCGGCCATGACGATCAAGCCCAGCGGCGACGTCGACCGCGATTTTGAGGCGATGATGACGCCGCATCATCAAGGCGCGATCGACATGGCCGTTGCCGAGCTCAAATATGGCCGCAACGACCAACTCAAGCGGATCGCGCAGGAGATCATCGTCGATCAGCAACAGGAAATCGCGGCGATGCAACTGGCGCTCGGCAAACCGCTCCCGCCGTCTATGCCCGCCCCCACGCAAGGCGCGATGTCGCCGATGAGAATGGAGCATTGAAATGATCCGTAGCGCTATCGTCTCCGCAGCGTTGCTCGCGACGACTGCCATTGTTCCCGCCTCGGCGCAGCAGGCCCCCTGGGCAAGCCGGGATGTGCCGGTCAGCCATCATGACCGCGTGTATGCGGCCGAACAATTCTCCAACACCCTCTCCGTCACCGATCCCGCCGACAACCGCCTGCTCGGGGTGATCAAGCTGGGTGATCCGCAGCCCGCGAACTTCTCTCCGCTCTACAAGGGGCAGGTGCTGGTGCATGGTCTTGGCTATTCGCCGGACGGCAAGACGCTGGCGGTGGTATCCATCGGATCCAACTCGGTAACTTGGATCGACACCGCGACCAACACGGTCAAGCACACCACCTATATCGGTCGCAGCCCCCACGAAGCCTTCTTCACGCCGGACGGCAAGGAGGTCTGGGTCACGGTGCGCGGCGAGGATTATATCTCGGTGCTCGATCCTGTCAGCTTCGAGGAGAAGACGCGGCTGAAGACGCCGGGCGGCCCAGGCATGACGATTTTCTCGCCCGATGGGCGCTACGGCTATGTCTGTTCCTCGTTCAACCCCGATCTGGTCGTGTTCGATGTCGCGAGCCATCAGATCGTCGGCCATGTTGCCCAGCCGAGTCCGTTCTGTCCGAATATCGCCGCCAGCCCCGATGGCAAGCAGGTCTGGTTTACGCTGAAGGATGTTGGCAAGACGGTCGCGTTCGACGCGCGCCCGCCGTTTGCCGTGCTCAAGGTGATCGACACCGGGCCAATCACAAACCACGTCAACTTTGCGCGGACGCGCAAGGGCAGCTTCGCCTATGTTTCGGTGGGCGGCCTCAACGAGGTGAAGGTGTTCCGCACCGAAACTTTCGCTCAGGTGGCAACGGTGCCGGTCGGGAAGCTGCCGCACGGCGTCTGGCCGTCGGGTGACGGTAGCCGTATCTACGTTGGCCTGGAAAACGACGACAAGCTTGCCGCGATCGACACTGCGACGAACACCGTCATCGGAGAGGTGCCGATCGGCCAGGCACCCCAGGCCATCGCCTATGTACCCAACGCCGTCTCCGAAGGCGGCGGAATGGCCAATCTCCAGCCGCTTGGAACCGCCGGTCAGACGACGCACCTCGTACTGGCGACGGTAGGCACTGGCGGTACGCCCACCAGCGTCAGTCTTTTCGACCAAGGGCTGATTCAGATCCTTGAAGCCTCCGTAACCGGCCTCCAGCCAAAACACCCCTATGTGCTCGCTTTCGGTGCGAAGCCCGATGGTTCCGGCGCACTTGAGCCGCTTGCCACGTTCATGACCAATCCCGCTGGTTCGGCGATCGTCAATGCATCAGGCCCGATCCGTCAGGTGGTGCAAGGCGATGTCAGCCAGGCCCCGCGCGTCCTCGTCATTGCCGAGGCGGTGAATGGCGTCCCGGGCAAGATCATCCAGGTTCAACGTCCGTAAGCATGGACGCGCTCGCCGCCGCAATTGAGCCGCTTATCCCCGGCCTGCGCCGTTACGCGCTGGCGTGGACGCGTGACGCGGCGGCAGCGGACGATCTCGTGCAGGATTGTCTGGAGCGCGCGGTGGCAGGCTGGTGGCGACGGCGCGGCGATAATGTTCGGCCGTGGCTCTACGCAATACTGCATAATCTGCTGGTCGACTACGGTCGCCGCCAGAAACGCCGTGGCGGCATGGTGCCAATCGAGGACGTGGATGAAGCGATGATCGGCGTTGCGCCGGCACAGGAGGCCGGATTGCATCATGGCGACGTGCTCCGCGCGCTTGATGCCTTGCCGGTCGAGCAACGCGCGGTACTGTTGCTCGTGTCGGTCGAGGATCTGTCATATGCTGAAGCTGCAGCAGTTTTGGGTGTTCCGATCGGCACGGTCATGTCGCGGATATCGCGCGGTCGCGGCCGCCTTTCTGCAATGTTGGCCGCTGGCGACCAGCCGCAAGTAAGGAGCGCGAAGTGACAAGCCCGGTGGGCGATGACGATCTGATGGCGTGGATCGACGGTCGCCTCTCGCCCGAGCGCCAACCCGTCGTCGCGGCGTTTCTGTCAGCGCATCCGGACGTGCGGATGCGGCTGATCAATCAGGCGGAGCAGGCGCGAGCGCTCGCCGCTGCTTTCGCACCGGTCGCTGCGCAGCCGATACCGGCCGCCATGCGCATCGACGCGATCCGCGAGCGGCGGCGCCGGCCGGGCTGGCACGCCGCGCTGGCCGCATCCTTGCTGCTGGCCGTGGGCTATGGCGGAGGGTGGATGAGCGCGCGCCAGTTCATGCCGGCGTCGGCGGGCATCAAGTCGCTGGAGCAGGAGGCGACCGACAATTATAGGGTTTTCGCCATCGATACGCCTTTGCCTGGTGAAATGAGGCCCGACAACGGCGCCGGTCTGATCCGCGCGGCTTCGATCCGATTCGGCAGGCGGGTGGCGATTCCGGACCTGCGCCGTTCGGGATATCGCTACGCGGGCGGGCAGCTCGTCGCCACGCCGCACGGGCCGGCCGCGCTGTTTCTTTATAACGGCGCCGGTTCCACCAGCGTGGCGTTGCTCACCCGGCCAATGAAGATCGACAAGAGCGCCCCGATGGCGGGTACCCGCGATGGCGATGTCGGCCGAGTGAGTTGGGCGTTGAACGGGATGGGCTATAGCGTGGTGGGCGCCCGCTCGCCCGAGGCTTTGCATCCCATTGCTGAAGAAGCACAGCGGCAGCTTAGTAGGACTTAGGTTAGCATCCCCGCAAGTACGGCAATGCGCCCCTCCGGTTATCGAACTCTGACCCACGCTATGTTATCAGTATACCGTCTGTGAGGGTTGTAGGCTCGCGGTCAATCGCTTGCGAGGTCGAGGGAAGACCTACAGGTCCGCGGGGAGAAGAAGCGGCATGAGGCTTAAGAGCCCGACTCATAATTGGAGTTTGGCGATACGGCGCGTCATTCTCCTGATGGACGAGACGACCATCCAGGCTTCGGACGAAGCGATGGAGGCTTCCCAGTCCTTGGCCAGGCGACGGCACCGATT
>NZ_SGIS01000063.1 GCF_004208535.1 Sphingomonas populi | reverse complement strand
ACTACCTCGACATCGGGTACGACGTAAGGAAGCGGTCGATCACAATCGCGAGATGTCACGGAGTAGGCTGACCGTACATTCTTCGAATTCCCTCGTGTAAGCGGCCTGACGGCCATCGCCCAGTTGCAGACATTCCCGCACTTGGGTAACGTGCCACCATGCCGATAGTAGAAGCCTTTGACCACGAAGACGCCTTGGAACCGCTATTCACGACTGAGTTTGAGTTCCTGCCCCGCATTGGCGAATATCTTTCAATCGACACTCCACCCGGTTATTTCAAATACTACCATGTTGTTGAAATCTGGCACCGGCAGGACACAAAGGGTGGCGCTTTCCGCGCTTGCATACGCCTTGAAGAGAGGGACTGACGAACGTCCGCTCCCCACCATTTCCCGCCCAAAGGCCGCTGCGGTTGGACCTGTCCTACACGCGGCGCCGATGCCATATTCCGCGGCACGCTCTTTGACAGTGTCAGCACCAACCGTATGGCCCCCTTCGCGGCTTGTGAGGGGCGTATCCGCCTGTCAGGCACATCCAAAAGTGACACGCCCGCACGGTGCCTCCGGTGGACAACCTTTGTTACTTCCAGTCGGTCACCCGACGCCGATCGGCAGCCGTTACGCGATCTCGTCGGCGAGCATCGTGTAATGCTGCGCCGGGGGATGGTAGGTCGCGTCTTCGTCGACGAGCAGCGCCCAGCCTTTCGGGCCGAGCGCTTCGATCGGGCGATAGCGCGTCTTGTACGCCATCCGCGCCGAGCCTTTCACCCAATAGCCGAGATAGACATAGGCCAGTCCCGCCGCCCGCGCGCGCAGGATATGGTCCATGATGATCATGCTGCCGAAGCCCGGCCGCGCGCCGGCATCGGCATCGAAGAAGCTGTAGATCATCGACAGGCCATCGGCCTGCTGGTCGGTGAGGCAGGCGCCGATCAGCTTGCCCGGCGTGCCGTTCGTTGCCGCTTCGCGATATTCGATGACGAAGCTGTTGACTGGCGAATGCTCGACCATGTCGGCATAATCCTGCTCGTCCATCTCGGCCATGCCGCCGCCCGGGTGGCGTGCGCCGAGATAGCGGCGCAGCAGGTCGAACTGCTCCTCGGTCGCCCAGGGGCGGCAGACCGCCACGTCGAGATCGGCGTTGCGGCGGATCTGCTTGCGTTGCGTGGCGTTGGGCACGAATTCGGAGGCGATCACCCGCACCGAAACGCACGCCGAACAGCCCGCGCAACTCGGTCGATACGCGACCGACTGGCTGCGCCGGAAGCCGATCCGCCCAAGCGCGTCGTTGAGATCGCCGGCATGCGGCCCGCGCAATTCGGTGAAGACCTTCCGTTCGTGGCGGCCGGGCAGATACGGGCACGGCGAGGGGCTGGTGACGAAGAATCGGGGAAAACGAAAAGGCGCACTCACCGCCGGATGGTCCTTTCACGGCCGCTGCAGATGCAGCGCCTGACGCTCTTATGAATCGCTCCGCGCGTGATGAAAAGCGGCTTTACCATCAAAGAGCGTTAACGCGGCTCAGCTTACCACGCGCCTGATCCGTTCGTCAGCCGAGCTCGACCGCGCTCACCTCATACCCCTCGGTGCGGAGCGCCGCCTTAAGCCGTTCGAGATGCGCGAGGTCGCGCGTTTCGCACTCGACGTCGAGGCTCAGGCCCTTGGCGGGGAGGTTGGTGAAGATGCGCTGGTGCGCGAGTTCGAGGATGTTGACGCGTTCCTGCTCGAAGATCCGCGCGACGCCATAGAGCGCGCCGGGCTGGTCGCGCAGCACGATGCGGAGCCGCGCCAGCCGCCCCGAGCGGGCGAGATCGCGCAGCAGCACGTTGGCGAGCAGCCGCGTGTCGATGTTGCCACCGCACAGGATGATGCCGACGGTGCGCCCACGGAACCGCTCGGGATGCTGGAGCAGCGCGGCGAGGCCGGCAGCGCCGGCACCCTCGACCACGGTCTTCTCGATCTGGAGGAGCAGGCTGACCGCGCTTTCGAGGCTGCGCTCGCTCACCAGCACGATGTCATCGACCAGGGCTCGCACGATGCCCGAGGTAATCGTGCCCGGCTCCTTGACCGCGATGCCCTCAGCCAAAGTATCGCCCGCGCACGGCATATCAGTGCCGTGAATGCGGTTGTACATCGAGGGGAACAGCTCGGCCTGAACGCCGACCACTTCGATCGGCGCGCCGCCGCGTTCGGCGCTGGTCGCGCGCGCGACGGTCGATACGCCCGAGATCAGCCCGCCGCCGCCGATCGGCACGATCAGCGTATCGAGCGCGGGCACGTCGGCGAGCATCTCGATCGCGACGGTGCCCTGGCCGGCGATCACGCGCGCGTCGTCGAACGGATGCACGAAGGTGTAGCCGCGCTCGGCTTCCAGCTCACGGGCATGGGCATACGCCGCGTCGAAGGTCTGGCCGAACAGCACGACGTTGGCGCCGTGGCTTTCGGTCTGCATCACCTTCACGGTCGGCGTTGTGGTCGGCATCACGATCGTCGCGGGGATGCCGAGCCGGCTGGCGTGATAGGCGACGCCCTGCGCATGGTTGCCCGCCGACGCGGCGATCACGCCCATCGCGTTCGGGCCGAGCTGGAGCAAAGTGTTGAGCGCACCGCGTTCCTTATAGGCGGCGGTGAACTGGAGATTCTCGAACTTGAGATAGACGGTCGCGCCGGTCAGGGTCGAGAGCGTGCGGCTGATGAAGGTCGGCGTGCGGACGATGGCGTCGGCGATGCGGGCATGCGCGGCGCGCACATCCTCGATCGTGACGGGGAGGGTTTCCGTGTCCAACTTCGCGTGCGTCGCCATGATTGTTTCCGTGCGCGGCCAGGGTGCGACCGAGCGCGCGCCCTAGACCATCTGGCGCAACGAAGGAACACGCCTTATCGCGGGCGACCATGCGTTCGCTCATCCCCTTCGTCGCGCTTGTCGCGCTCGCCACGCCCGCCTTCGCCGATGCGCTGGTCGACAACGTCAACGGCATGACGCTCGACAAGGACGGGCGGGTCGTCCGCTTCAACGCCGTGCTCATCAGTCCTGAGGGCAAAGTCGTGAAGCTGCTGCAGGCGAACGACAAACGGCCCGAGCGGCTCGACTGGCGCGCCGACGAGAAGGGCAAGGTGCTGCTGCCCGGCTTCGTCGACGCGCACGGCCATGTCATGAGCCTCGGCTTTCGGGCGCTCGAACTCGATCTGTCCGACACGCATTCGCTTGACGAGGCGAAGGCGAAGATCGCCGCGTATGCCGCCGCCAATCCCGAGCGGAAGTGGATCGTCGGCGGCGGTTGGAATCAGGAAGCGTGGGGGCTGGGGCGCTTCCCGACGGCTGCCGATCTCGACGGCGTCGTTTCCGACCGGCCGGTGTGGCTGTCGCGGGTCGATGGGCATGCGGGCTGGGCGAACAGCGCGGCGATGAAGGCGGCGGGCGTTACCGCCAAGAGCGTCTCCCCGGCTGGCGGGCGGATCGAGAAGACCGGCGCAGGCGCGAAGCTGGGGCCGAGCGGCGTGTTCGTCGATGCCGCGCAAGCCCTGGTCGAGAAGGTCGTGCCGCAGCCGCTGCCCAAGGAACTCGATGCCGCGTTCCTGCGCGCGCAGGAGACGTTGCTGAGCTACGGTATCACCGCCACGGCGGACATGGGGACGAGCCTCGACGCGTGGCTGTCGTACCGGCGATTGGGTGATCTCGGCGCGCTTCGCGTGCGGATCATGAGCTATGCGAGCGGGGTCGAGACCGCGATCCGCATCGGCGGGACCGGGCCGACGCCGTGGCTGTACGCCGACAAGCTCCACATGGGCGGCGTCAAGCTGTTCGCGGACGGCGCGCTCGGCTCGCGGGGCGCGTGGCTCAAGGCGCCGTATAGCGATGCGCCGGGCCAGTCTGGCGCGGGCTTCATGAGCGACGACGTGATCCGCAACCTGATGAGCCGCGCCGCGATGGACGGCTATCAGGTCGCGGTCCATGCGATCGGCGACAAGGCCAATGCGCAGGTGCTCGACGCGATCGAGGAGATGGCGCAGACCTACAAGGGCGATCGCCGCTGGCGGGTTGAGCATGCGCAGATCGTCGATCCGGTCGATCTGCCGCGCTTCGGCAAATACGGCACGATCGCCTCGATGCAGCCGGTCCACCAGACCAGCGACCGCGCGATGGCCGAGGCGCGGCTCGGGCCGGCGCGGCTGGCCGGGGCGTATGCGTGGAAATCGATGCTGGCGAACGGCGCGACGCTCGCGTTCGGCACCGATTATCCGGTCGAAAGCCCCGATCCGTTCGCGGGCTGGGCGGCGGCGTTCACGCGGCAGGGGGCGGATGGCCAGCCCCCCGGCGGGTGGCAGCCGCAGGAGGTGATCTCCCGCGAGGCGGCATGGCGGGCCTATACGATGGACGCGGCCTATGCGGGCTTCGCCGAGGCGAAATTCGGGCGGCTCGCACCGGGGCAGCGCGCCGACTTCATCATCGTCGACCGCGACCCGCTGCTCGCCTCGCCCGCCGACCTGCGCGCGACCAAGGTGCAGCAGACCTGGGTGGGCGGCGAGAAGGTGTGGGTGCGCAAGTAGCGGCGCAAAAGCGGCTAAGGTTGCCTATGCTGCGCACGGTCGGGAAACGTGAGGGTTGGTTTCACGATTGCCACGATTGAGACTGCGGAATGCGCGGTTTGCCAAGGCGCCGACGATGGGAAAGAGCGGCCGCGACCATGCCAGCGCGGGCGCGTGTAGGACAGCGATCGTGACACGGGACCGCAGGCGCGCGTCAGGCGGCCGCCATGTCCGGCGGGGCAGACCGTCGCGGCGTGCGAAGCTCGCCGGGCCGGTGTTCCTGCCCGGCACCAGCCAGGGATCGATCGCGGCGATGAACGGCGCGGCGCACGCGCCCGCCGGCAGCATAGCCGGGGTGGTGCTGACCGAGTCCGTATCGGTGATGGGCGGGAGCGGCGAAACGGTGTTCGACGCCAGCCCCGAGCGGGTGCGCGTCCCCGCGCTGATCGTCGCCAACCGCGACGACCGCTGCGACGTCGCGCCGCCGGGGGCTGCGCCGAAGATCGCCGCCGCGATGACGGCGAGCCGCGACGTGCGCGTGCTGATGGTGGCGGGCGGGGTGACGCGATCGGCCAAGGACTGCGGCTCGCTGACGCCGCATGGCTATTATGGGATCGAGGACGTGGTGGTGGGGAAGATCAGCGGGTGGATGGAGGCGAATGGCGGGTGATGGGGGTGTGCGGGCATAACGGATCGGTAGGTGGAGGATAAGTGGATGCTCTCAGTCGAAAGTCGTCAAGGGGCTTTTGAGATCGGTGCCAGCGCCCGATTGTGTTGAAAGACGCTGCGAGCGGGCAAACCAGTCTGGATGCAGGTAACGTTGTTACGCAAAGTTTTCCGCTTTTGCTTATGTCAGCAGCAAGCAGGCCTTCGAGTTATCCAGATTTGAATTCCATATTCGCTGTAGAATCGTCGGCGTCGCTGACATCGCCTCAGGCCGCAATGCGGATCGCCGCAGTCTCCATAAACGCGTGGTTTACATACTTGTAGCGATCGATATCGTGGAAATCTGGAATCGGGGGAATATATGCGTCGAACTGTCGCTCTATGGGCGTTGCCTTCAACAGTAATGCTATCTGCGTGTGGCGGGTCCGGCAGTGGCGTCAGCTCGACACCGGCCCCACCCCCGGCGCAGGTCAACAGTTCGGTGGCATCGCTCCAGTTCAGCGACACGTTTTCCTTCTCGCCTGCGGGTGTGATTCAATATACCGCCGCGCGTTCGACCGGTGCCGCGACTGCGCGTGCGCAAGGACCTTCGACGACCGACGCAGCCCAGGTGCGCTACGACGCCAGTGCAGGTTCCTACACTTTGAGCGGCTTGGTCGTGCCCCAAGTCGCCTTCGGCTCGGTCGATAAGGTCGCAGCCTCGACGAACGCGACGGTCACCGCCTACCAGAAGACCACCGGCACTCGCCAGGACAACCTCGCATTGTTCAATGCCGGCAGCGGCAATCCGGTATTGGCGCTGACCTATGTCAGCTACGGTGCTCAGCAAAGTATCACTGACCGAGGCAGCTCGCTCGACGTGGACACCGCCTTCTTCACTTTTGGAATCGCGACTGCGTTGTCGGACATGCCGCGTACCGGCACGGCAAGCTACCGGACCAATTTGGATGGTCAGTTTGCGGATGCGTCGGGCGTCTACGCGCTCGGGGGCGCCAGCAGCTTGACGGCAGATTTTGCCGCCGCGACTGTCGCGTTTTCCATGACGCCGATCGGTACGAACGTGGTGAACGGTGGCGCCAAGACCTTTGGCACTCAAAATATCAACGCTGCTATCCGGTCAGGTACAAACCGTTTTAATGGCGACAGCTCTACGAACGCTGAGGGTTATCGCGGCGCGCTTTCCGGTGCCTTCTATGGCCCGCAGGCAGTCGAAGTGGGTGGCGCGTTTTCAATTGTCGGTCATGACGGATTCGGCACCGGCGCAGTCGTCGGGCGCAAGAACTAGGCGTGCTTGTTCCCGCCGGGTTCGCCTCGGCGAGCCAAGCGGTGACGCAGTGCAGTGAGCAGCCCTGCGTCACCGGCCTTTCGGCGCAAGCTTTGTTCGCGATTGCCGCAGATCACCTCGCCGCACGCCGGACCGCCGAGGCGATCACAATTCTTCGCGCTCTCGCCGGCGATCCGAACAGCGATTACCGTGCCGAAGCGCGGTTTCGCCTAGCGCAACTCTACGAGCGCCTTGGCGATCGTGCGGCGGCAATTGGCTTCTATCGCGCGATCCTCGCGGAGAAGCCCAATGCAAACCGCGTACGACTCGATCTTGCCCGGCTTCTGGCACTGACAGGCGATGAGGCAGGGGCGCGGCGCGAACTACGCACGGCCGGCGCCGTCGGCCTGCCCGACGACGTGGCCCGCGTCGTTGACCAATTTGCGACCGCGCTGCGGTCGCGCCGGCGGGTCGGCGTCACCTTCGAAGTCGCGATCGCGCCCGACAGCAACATCAATGCCTCGACCAGCCGTAACACGATCGAGACCGTGATTGACGATCTGCCGCTTAGCCCCTCCGCGCAGGCGCGCTCGGGTATCGGATTGGCGCTGTCGGGGCAGGGGTTTTGGCGCGCAGCGTTTGGCAAGCAGACTTGGCTCACGCGACTCAGCGGACGCGCGGATATCTATGGCAAGCGCCGCTTTCACGACGTCTCGGCTTCTCTCGCCTCGGGGCCGGAATACCAGCTCGGGCGTATACGCGTACGACCGGCAGCCTTGGTGACGCGCCGTTGGTACGGCGGCGAGCTTTATTCCAAAGGTTATGGCGGGACGCTCAACCTGTTGCGGCCAATCAACCGAACCGCGCAACTGGAATTAGAGACGACGATTGCCGCCAATGCCTTTCGCGTCCATCAGCAGGACGGCACTTTCTACGATGCCAGCTTCGCTTTGGACAAAGCATTCAATTCACGCATCAGCGGCCGTATCGGCGCACGCATCAACCGGCAGAACGCCAGCGATCCTGGCTATGCACTGACCACCGGCGGCCTCGACTTGCTCGCAGCTCGGCGGATCGGGCGAAGCACCGTGTTCGCGCAGCTCAACGGATCGCGCACCGTGGCCGATGCGCGCCTGCAACTGTTTCGTGAGGCGCGCCGCGACTGGCGGTTGGACGCGACTGCGGGCGTGCTGCTGGGTCGCTGGCGCTTCCAGGATCTGTCTCCCGTGATCCGGGTCACTCGATCGGAAAGCCGATCGAACATCGGACTCTACGATTTTGTGCGTACCCGCATCGAGTTCGCGCTTTCCCGCGAGTTCTAGTTGCTGCCTGCGACGGCGGAAAGGTGAGTAACGATGGCTCCGGTCGCGCGCGATTCAGCGCTTATGCCTCGAACTGCTGTGACTGCCGAGTCCACCTGTTTCGCTCGGGACGACTCCTTCTCCGGTTAGTTTAACAAGAGCTGTATTGAGGTGAATAGCTACGACGTCGCAATTCAACTCATCCGCAAGCATTAGCGCGTCCCGGATTAAGACACAAAGGCGATGTTTTTCACTGCATTTCCCGATTTGTGACGGATTATTCATGATATTCACCTCACATCGTCTGAGTGCAAACATACAATGGCTAAAATATAGAAAAATGGGTCGCTTGTTAAGGGTTCAGTCGTTTTTTGCAAAAGGTATAATAAATGCAAACGGAAAATGAACTCTCGGGCGATTCTATTAACAATTCGTCTGTTGTGATTGGTGAAGAGATAGACGAAGAATTAATTTCTTTGGCTAGGAGGAAATATTCTTTAAGGCGAAGACGAAATAAAATTCTTTTTGACGTTTCTGATCTTTTTCACGAACCAGCGTGGGATATACTGCTAGATCTTTTCATAGCTTCAGAGACTAATGCACATATATCTGTTTCAAGTGCGTGTATTGCTTCTGGAGTTCCTCCAACAACAGCCCTCCGTGCCATTTCTGTCATGGAAAAGAGAGGCATTATTACGGCTGGAAGTGACCCCTTTGACGCACGGCGACGTTACGTGTCGCTGTCCGACGACATGCGAAAGCAAATGAGGGCATTGCTAAGTCATTGGTAGTTTTACACTTGCTACGAAACTCATCGGTGGAACCTTATTTGGATGAAATAAGCGACACGTCGGCAGTGACCGCGACGGGCGCCCGTATTCGCTTTTGATGGGCGTGCCCGTTCCAGTGCTGCTTGGCAGTGGGTGGGTTAGCCTGGTGGCCATCGGCGTGCTGTGTGGAGCAAGACGAGAATCCAGACCGTATCGCCCATAATCTCATAGGCGACCCAATAGCTGTTATGCGGGGTCAGTTCGCGGGTGTCGGGGGCTTGGGGGAGTCAGCCAATCCGGCGACCGCAGCGCTGAGCGCTGATCGATCCGCAACGCCGCATCGGGGGCGCGCACCGCCAGATAGTCCCAGATCGCCGTGCGGTCCTGCTCGGCTTCCGGTGTCCATCGGACCTTCACGCGCGGTCAGATATCCCGGCGCGGCGCGGGGCGAAATCGGCCTCGACCGCTTCGTTTGAACGGCCATGTCCGTCATCGACGGAGAGACGCGCGGCTTCGACCTTGCGGTGCAGGAAGATGCTGTGTGCGCTTTGCGCCTGCTGGCGTTGGACGAACTCGCGCATCAGTTCGCGTACCACTTGCGATGCCGGGCGGTGGCTCGCCTCGGCAGCGGCCATGAACTCGGCGCGAAGATCGGGTTCGAGCTTCATGGTGAACACGGCGGCTTTCTACATACATCCTCGCGGCTGGTGATGACGTCGTATATACCATCGCCGCGACGCCAACACCATCCACCCTCCAAACACGAAAGCGGCCGCGACGCCCCCCGGCATCGCGGCCCCCTTTACGGTCGCCAATCTCGCCGACGCACCGCGTCAGGCGACGGCGGTCGCTTCCACCTCGTCGGTCTCGCGCAGCACATAGCCGCGGCCCCAGACGGTTTCGATGTAATTGTCGCCGTCGCAGGCGAGGCTGAGCTTCTTGCGGAGCTTGCAGATGAAGACGTCGATGATCTTCAGCTCGGGCTCGTCCATGCCGCCGTAGAGGTGGTTGAGGAACATTTCCTTGGTGAGCGTGGTGCCCTTGCGCAGCGAGAGCAGCTCAAGCATCGCATATTCCTTGCCGGTCAGGTGGACGCGGCTGCCATCGACTTCGACGGTCTTGGCGTCGAGGTTGACGGCGAGCTTGCCGGTGCGGATCACCGACTGGCTGTGGCCCTTCGAGCGGCGCACGACGGCGTGGATGCGGGCGGTGAGTTCCTCGCGGTGGAACGGCTTGGTGACGTAATCATCGGCGCCGAAGCCGAAGCCGCGCACTTTCGAATCCATCTCGTTGATGCCGCTGAGGATCAGCACAGGGGTCTGGATACGGGCCGCGCGGACCTTCTTGAGCACATCATACCCGTTCATGTCGGGCAGGTTGAGATCGAGCAGGATGATATCGTAATCATACAGCTTGGCGAGATCGACGCCTTCTTCACCAAGATCGGTGGTGTAGACGTTGAAGCCTTCGGCCGAGAGCATCAAGTCGATCGCCTTGGCGGTGGTCGGCTCGTCTTCAATCAGTAGCACGCGCATCTGGCAGTTCCCCTGTCGTTCGCGGCCCGATCGCCCCCTTCGGCGCGGTGCACTCAGACGGTTACAGTAACCTCAATATATGTGAACGCAAAAGGTTAATTTTGCGCTAACCGGCCTGACTCCACGAGTCGCGGCGGTTACTCCCCGGGGGAATCGACATCCTCGCCAAGCATCTCGCGCAGATACAGGCTGCGGACGAGCGTGAAGATCACCACCAGCAAGGCGGCGGAGAAGAACAGCCCGAACAGGCCGAACACCATGCCGATGCCGATGATCGCGAACACCGTGATCGCCGGCGGGATGGCGATGACTCGGCTCTGCACCCAGGGGGTGAGGAAATTGGTCTGGACGAGGCGGACGGCAGCATAGGTGACGAGCGTGCCGACCAGCGGGCCGGTGCCGACCGTCGCGCCGAGCCCGAGCGCGGGCAGCATCGCCGCGGTCGGCCCGATATAGGGGACGAATTCGCTCAAGCCAGCGAGCAGCCCGAGCGCCGCCCAAGACGGCACGCCCGACAGCCACAGCCCGAACGCGACGAGCAGCCCCATCGTCGTCATCAGGATCAGTTCGGCGCGAAGCCACAGCCGCAGGTTGATCCCGACATCGTCGATCGCGTCGGCGATGGCGGGGCGGATGCCGCGCGGGATCAGCAGCAGCGCGCCGCGTTTGTAGACGCCGGGGTCGGCGGCGAAAAACAACGCGCCGATCAGCAGCAACAGGCAGTTGAGGATGAGCTCGCCACCACCCGTCACCAGCCCGCCGATGTCGCGCGCGACGCGCGATCCGGCGAAGGCGGCCTGCACCGCGTCGACGATCTTGGCGCCGACCGGGCTTTGCGACGCCCATGCGCCGAGCTGATCGAGCAGCGACGGCAGCCGCACCACCAAAGCGTTGACCTGCGCGCCGAACTGGATGCCGAACAGCCAGACGAGGAAGCCGATCGCGGCGAGGATCGTCACGATGGCGAGGCCGAGCGCGGGGCGGCGCGGGAGGTGCAGCCGCTCGGTGTAGAGATCGGCGAAGGCGTGGATCACGATCGCGCCGAGGATCGAGCCGAACGCGAGGATCAGCAGGTCGCCGGCTTTCCACAGAGCGGCGACGACCGCGACGATCAGGATGAGGAGCATGACCCGGCGGATGAACCGCGTGTCGTCTGCGTCGGGGCGGAGGCGGTTCATGGTGTCGCGGTAACGCAGAGATTGCGGAAGCGCTCCGTGAGGAAGGCGATCAGTGTTTCGACGCGCGCCGGGCGCAGGTTGCTGGGCGGGGTCATCAGGTGAAGCGCGATCGGCGGGGCGGACCAGTCGGGGAGGATCGCCTCGAGCGTGCCGCGCGCGAGATCGTCGCCGACGATGAAATCGGGGAGCAGCGCGATGCCGAGCCCGGCGCGCAACACGGGGAGCATCGCGTCGCCGCTGTTCGATCGCATCGGGCCGCTCGGCCGCAGCGCCGCTTCCTCGCCATGCGCGTTGGTGAAGCGCCACGGGCCGGAGACGTTGGTGTAGGCGAAACAGGCATGTTCGCCGAGTTGCGCCGGGTGAGTCGGGCGGCCGCGCCGGTCCAGATAGGCGGGCGCGGCGACGACGAAGGTGCGGATCGGGCCGAGCCGGCGTGCCCTGAGCGAGCTGTCGGGCAGGTTGGCGATGCGCAGCGCGACGTCGATCCCCTCGGCGACGATGTCGACCTTGGTGTCGGAGAGCTGGAGGTCGATCTCGATGCCGGGATGGTCGGTAAGGAAATCGGCGAGCATCGGCGCGAGCTGGACCATGCCGAGCGTGGTCGGCGCGGTCATGCGGATCAGCCCGGCGGGGGCGGTGGCGGCGTCGTGCGCGGCTTCCTCGGCGGCCTGCGCGTCGGCGAGGATGCGGCGGGCGTGTTCGGCAAGCGCGGTGCCGCTTTCGGTGAGGGTTAGCCGGCGCGAGGTGCGGTGGAACAGCGACTGGCCGAGCCGCGCTTCCAGTCGGGTGATCGCCTTGGAGACGGTCGCCTTGGAGGTGCCGATCGCATCGGCGGCGGCGCTGAACGAGCGATGCTCGACCACGCTCGCGAAGATCGCCCAGGCTTCGAGATCGGGCAGGCGCATGGCTCTCTCTTCTCCCCTCCTTGGCAGGGAGGGGCTGGGGGTGGTCGGCTTGGGGCTGTCGGACCGTACCCTAACGGGCCAACCCACCCCCGACCCCTCCCTTGCAGGGAGGGGAGGAATGCTTACCGCTGGAAACGATCGGTTTCCAGTGTTTCCATTTACGTGCTGATCGGAATCCCTATCTTGGCGTTCACACAATCCCTCGGGAGCAACCGCCATGATCGAGAAACGATCGTTCGAGAGCCTTGGCCATGCCGATCACGGCTGGCTCAACGCGCGCCACCATTTTTCCTTCGCTGATTATTACGATCCCGCCCGGATGGGCTGGGGCGCGATCCGGGTGTGGAACGATGACGAGATCGCCGGCGGCAGCGGTTTTCCGCCGCATCCGCACCGCGACATGGAGATCATCACCTACGTTCGCACCGGCGCGATCACGCATCAGGATTCGATGGGCAACCAGGGCCGCACCGGCGCCGGCGACGTGCAGGTGATGAGTGCTGGCACCGGCGTGCGCCATGCCGAATATAATCTGGAGACCGAGAAGACGACGCTGTTCCAGATATGGATCGAACCGACCCGCAAGGGCGGATCGCCGAGCTGGGGCGCCAAGCCGTTCCCCAAGGGCGATCGCAGCGGCCAGTTCGTCACGCTCGCCAGCGGCTTCGCCGAGGATGCGGGCGCGTTGCCGATCCGCGCCGATGCCCGTCTGCTCGCCGCCACGCTGACGGCGGGCGAGACGATCACCCACGCGGTTGGCGCCGGGCGGCATGCGTATTTGGTGCCGGCGACCGGCGCGGTGGAGATTGCGGGCGTGCGATACGATGCGCGCGACGGCATCGCGATCGGCGGCGGCGAGACGGTCGCGATCACCGCGATCGCCGATACTGAACTGGTGCTGGTCGATTCGGAATAAAGTTTCTCCCCTCCCGCGTGCGGGAGGAGCGGGGGAGGGCCTGTCCAACCTCACCCCGGTAGTGTTTCAGGACATGCCCTCCCCCAGCCCCTCCCGCATGCGGGAGGGGAGCCAAGAAGAAGGAACCTACTCATGGCTAAAGTTCTCGTGCTCTATTATTCGTCCTACGGCCACATCGAGCAGATGGCCGATGCCGTCGCCGAAGGTGCGCGCTCGGCCGGGGCCGAGGTCGATATCCGCCGCGTTGCCGAGACCGCGCCGCAGGCGGTGATCGAAGCGGCGCATTTCAAGACCGATACCGCGCATCCCGTCATCGAGAATGTCGACAAGCTCGCCGACTATGACGCGATCGTGATCGGCGCGCCGACTCGCTTCGGCCGCATGCCGAGCCAGATGGCGGCGTTCCTCGATACCGCCGGCGGGCTGTGGTTCCGGGGTGCGCTCAACGGCAAGGTCGGTGGTGCGTTCACCTCGACCGCGAGCCAGCACGGCGGGCAGGAGACCACCCTGTTCTCGATCATCACCAACCTGCTCCACTTCGGCATGACGATCGTCGGGCTCGACTATGGCTTCCAGGGCATGGTCGGCGTGAAGGAAGTGCATGGCGGCACGCCCTATGGCGCGAGCACGCTCGCCGATGGCGACGGCAGCCGCCAGCCGAGCACCGTCGATCTCGACGGCGCGCGCTATCAGGGCAAGCGGATCGCCGAGACGGCGGCCAAGCTGTTCGGCTGATGGGATACTCCCTCCGCCCGATGTGGGCGGGGGGAGGCCACCCCCATCGGCGCCCACCTGGCGTTCGCGCGGACTGCTTGGCGATACGCCGCTGGATTTGGCGGGAATTACGTGTTTGGCGTAAGGGGGCAACGCTCACGCTGGGCAGGCATCGGAACTGACGGCAGCCGAGCGGCCATCCTTTGGTTTCAGGTACAGGTGTTCTCGATGAAAATGTGGCTGACAGGTGGGATCGTCGCGGCTGCGTTCGCCTTTGCGAGCGCGACGCAGGCCGCGCCTGAACGCAGATCTGGCAGCGCATCGGGATCCCTCACGAGCGAACAGTTTTACGCGGGCAAGGAAGGGGCTTGGGTGCTGATGCACAAGCCTTTCAATGACGGCTACAGTTGCTCGGTAAATTTCATCACCCCTACCAACAATTTTGCCATCGTCGGTCCAGTCGACGCGGACACGGCGCGCAATGGCCGCGGCATGATCTGGTTCACGGGCAAGTCCGTTCCGGTCAGCGGGCAGGCACGTTCGGTTCGGATCGCAGTGTCCGGCAACAATCCGTACCCGTCGGTTCCTGCTCAGCACATGAGCTTGCCCGGACAGGGCGGGGCGTTGATCGTCGCCGCAGATCTCCGGTTAACGCTGAAAGACAAGCGCGACGGTAATATGATCGGCGTTCAGTTGCAGGGCCGCGAAGTGTTCCGCTCGAACGTCGTTCGATTGCAGGAGGCATATCGCACGCTCGAACGCTGTATGAATGGATCACAAAAGATCACGAAAGCGCCCATAGAGAAACCTCCGACGACTCCGCAACAACAATTGACGATGCCTGACGATGAACTCGCAATATATTACGACATCGCGCCTGATGACCCCCAGAGAGCTCTTAAACTTTCTGGCGCGCGCCAAATGATTCGCAACTATCTGTATCAAAGCAAAACGCTCAAGGCGCCACCGGAAAGAGTGTATTCAGACGCGCCTGTGATAACCAACCAGAGACAAGAGCAAAGAATGTGTTCTTATAACAATGGTCAGGTCGGCTATCTTGCCCCGTGCTGATGTTGTTGTGTCCGAACACTCCCTGCCTTTACGGGCGATCGGCAGACATTCCGCTTAGCAGCGTGCCGGCGATGTGATCCAGCCGACCGTCCGCCGTTTTGAGCCGCTTGAGCAGCCCGACATCGGACAATGTGCGATATCGCATCAAGCCGCCCACGCCGCTTATACCAAGTCTCGATGATCGTGACTCGCAAGGGCTTGCCAGCGGCGGTAAGCTTTGATTCAAGATGGCAAACGGACTGGAGTTTGCCATGCCTATCGCACTTCGCACCGACTTCGACGCTTCTGC
>NZ_SGIS01000062.1 GCF_004208535.1 Sphingomonas populi | reverse complement strand
CCATCAATCGCTACCTCAAGGAACACAACGCCGACCCAAAGCCCTTCGTCTGGACCAAGCCCGCCGCTCAAATCCTCGACAAGCTCGCCAGACTGCCTGCATCTTCCGTCTGACTCGCTGCACTAGCTTCGGCATCAAAATCTTTCCCTACCGGCTAACGGCCGCGGTGCCGAGCGCTTTCTGCCCTTCAATCTGGCTCGACCTTTTTAAGGAACCCAAGCAGCATCGATATGAATACTTCAGATATTGTCAATTGAAGGCCTGTCTGCGACGTCGGCACTCGGTCGGCGTACAGGGGATGATACACAGCGCCCGTTCATGGGGCACGGCCGTCATTTCACCGCGAAAACAACACGGCCTGCCGGACAGGTTGTCTTTCTGACCCCGATCGATATAGGATTGGCGAGCGCTCCAGCGATCACGGCTTTCGCGAGGCTGGGAGCAGACCCGCGCTTCGAATATCTTTACTTTTAAGGGGAGACATATACCAAAAGTGGCCAAGCAGATTCGGTCGCAATACGCGACAGTGTCGTTTGTTTGGGAATAGTATTAGTAGGATTGAGGCGTGGCTGACAAGACAATATCAGAAGACGACGACAGCAAGCCGCACCGCGCGCCGAAGAAAAGCGCAGGTCGGCGACGGGGGCGCCCAGCTGCGGATGAAAAGGGTGGGGCTAGCCGGCAGGGCATCCTGAGAGCTGCACTCAAGCTCTCCAAATCGGTAGCCTTACAGGACCTGTCGATAGTTGTTGTTGCTCGCTCGATCAACGTTACGCCTGCGCTCATCCATTATTATATCGGTGGGCGCGACTGGTTAACCTCGGGCATCATGAACTTGTTCTATAAGAGTTTGTTGAGGAAATGGCCGACGGCTACGGGCGACTGGGAGCAAGACGTGCGGAATGCCGCGAAGGCATTTTTTGACCATCTCCTGGACTATCCGGGGATCGCAGCCTACCTCGTATCCAATCACCGCTTTCGCGTTTTCCAGCTCACCGCTTTCGGCGATCGGGACTATGGCGCGGAAATGCTTAACCGGTTCGTCGGCCACGTACGTGCTGCTGGGCTTTCGGCCGAGCGGACCGGCCTGCGTACCCAGCTTATCCATGAATTCGTGATGAGCACTGCCAATCAAGCCACGCAAGATCTCTTGCCTGCCGATCATAAACAGTTCTTCGAAGAGAAACTCGCCAGTCTTGACCCAGTCCGGATGGAGCACATCATCTTCGGCAAGGTCGTTCCGCTCCAACTCGGCGCTGAGGACTTGTTTAGAGAGGGGATTGCCCTTTTCCTGCTCGGCATTCAGCGCGATCGTGACATAGAAGGCGTTTCCAGTCCGACCAAGCCCGCCTTGGCCAGACGGAAAAGGCCGGTACAATAGGCCCGTCTACGGCTCGGTCACGCCCTTGCAGGCCTGGCCTTTATCTCCGGGCACTCAGCGTGTCCCGGCGATTCCTCCATCGACCGGAAGGACTATTCCGGTCAGGTAGGCGCCTGCTGCGCTCGACAAATAAATAACCGCCCCCTGAATATCCGCAGCGTTACCAATTCGGCTCATAGGGATCTTGTTCGTCAGACCTGCCCTTTTGTCCTGCAAATGCGCAGTCATGTCGGTAGGAAAATAGCCGGGAGCCACAGTGTTGACAGTAATATTCCGAGAAGAAAGCTCGGATGCGAGTTGGCCGCCGAGATGATGGATGGCCGCCTTGCTGGCGCTGTAGCTGTAAGCTTGGAGGTCGTTGACCGCACTGCCCGCAACCGAGCCGATGTTAATCACCCGCGACGGATCGCCCGCCTTGGCCGCTGCTTCCAGTTCGGGAAGCAACTCCTGGATCATCCGGAATGGCCCTTGCACATTGACCGCGAGGACGCCGGCCCACGCCTTGTCGGGAAAGGTCTCGAACGGCGCACCCCACGTACGGCCAGCATTATTGATAAGGATATTGAGCGCCTCCTCACCCGCCTGACGAAATTGCGCCGCCAATTCAGCGATTCCTTCCGGGCTTCCGGCGTTCCCTGGCAATGCCTGGCAAATGCCTAGCCTGTTCAACTCATCCGCAGCGGCGCGAACATCTCCCTCGTCCCGGGAAGTGATATAAACCTTCGCGCCAGCACGCAGCAAGCCCGTGGCAATCATCCTGCCCAGACCGCGTGCGCCGCCCGTGACCAACGCGACCTTACCAGTGAGAGAAAACAGGTCGGCGAAATTGGTGCTTGTCATGTGATCAGTTGTAGGAACCATTCTGCACTCTCCATTTGCATGTTTTAAGATATTTGTCTTGGCAGGGTGTCGGGCGAACGAAGGCCATTTGTGGGGATGAGGTCACATGCCGGGTCAACTGTCCTTTCGGGACACTATAGATATGGCTATCTTGCCGAATTCTTCGGCGATCGCGTCGGCCGTGGCCGGCCCATCAGGATTGAACCAGATATTGGCGGCCGCAACGGCGCCGTTGATGAAGTTGCTCATCACCACAGGATTCGCAGCCGCTGGTATTAGTCCTTGGGCCTGACACTGTTCGATCTTGTTTCGCACGAAATGGCCATAGCGCCGACGTCGCTCCCTCTGGATATCCAACGCTTCTCTGGAAAGGCCCATCCATTCCTGGAAAGCGACGCGAGCGATCGCCGGATGGCGAAGATACCACGCCACATGGGTCGACACGAACCTGCCCACCTTTTCCAAGTCGGAAATATCTTTGAATTCCTCTTTGTCCATCAGGTCGGAGATTTCCTGATCGGCAAAAGTCAATATGTCGAACAGTATTGCATCTTTGGAGCGATAATAGTGATATACGCTCGCCTTATGCATGCCACAAGCCTCAGCGATCTGCTGCATTGTTGCGCCGCGGAATCCATTTTCCGCAAAGACTTTCGCAGCCTCTTCCCGGATTACAGTTTTGCGTCGACCATGCTTCGCGGGCCTGCTAATTTTGACTGTCGGTTTCGCCATTTCCTATTCCGCCTCGCCCTCAACAAACACGCCCGGTCCTCTTTATATTCTGCTGGTGGGAAGACGCCTCCCTCTGCAAGCGAGCCCCCAATGCGCCAAGCAGGAGATGTTCGAGACTGGGGTTGACAGTATCGAAGCTGATAGGCATGTCAATATTCATCCATCCGATTGGATGGTTTTTGAGCGGTCAACGACAGCGTGGCGCCGAGGCGGGGAATCAGTATGCCTGAGGCATTTATCTACGATCATGTTCGCACGCCCCGCGGTCGTGGCCGCGAAGATGGCTCGCTTCATGAAATTACCTCAGTCGGGCTGGCAACCCAGCTTCTGGAAGCGCTTCGCGATCGCAATGAACTTGATACCGCCCTGCTGGACGATGTTATTCTCGGTAGCGCGCAGCCCGTGGGCGAGCAGGGGGGCGTGCTTGCGCGCGCTGCGGTTCTAAACGCGGGCTATGCGCAGACTGTGGGCGGACAGCAGGTCAACCGTTTCTGTGCGTCGGGGCTCGATGCAGTGAACCTGATGGCGGCCCAGGTGATAGCCGGCATGGTCCTGGGCGGCATCGGGGGTGGTGTCGAAGCGATGAGTCGGACCAAACTGGGCTATGACAGCGGCCCATGGTCGGCTGATCCGGCGATTACCTTGAGCAACCATTATGCGCCGCAGGGCATTGGCGCCGACCTTATCGCAACATTAGACGGCTACACGCGCGAGGACGTCGACAGCTATGCGATCGAAAGTCAGCGCCGTGCAGCGGAGAGTTGGTCTGAAGGCCGTTTCGGCGGCGCCATCGTTCCAGTGCGCGATGCCATTGGCGAGGTCCTTCTGGATCGCGACGAGCTCATCCGGCCAGGCACCACGCTCGAACAACTCGCGAAGCTCAAGCCCGCGTTCGAAGGGTTTGGAAAGGCTGGCTTCGAAGCCGTAATCAAGGATCGCTATCCCCAGGTCGAACAACTCAGCTATGTTCACCACGGCGGGAACAGCTCAGGAATTGTGGACGGTTCCGGCATGGTGCTCGTCGGCTCTGAGGCTTTCGGCAAGAGCGCCGGACTCAAGCCGCGCGCCAGGATCCGCAGCTATGCCAGTATCGGCTCAGAACCGACGATCATGCTCACGGCGCCGGCGGCGGTCAGCGAAAAGGCATTGTCCATCGCCGGCATGTCCAAGGACGATATCGACCTTTTCGAGCTTAATGAAGCATTTGCGAGCATGATGCTGCGCTATATGCGCACGCTCCGTATTCCGCATGACAAGATAAACGTGAACGGCGGTGCGATCGCCATGGGGCACCCGATGGGCGCGACGGGGGCGATGATCCTGGGGACAGTCCTCGACGAACTCGAGCGGCGTGATCTTAACACCGCCCTCGTGTCGCTGTGCGCGGCAAATGGTCTGGGAACAGCCACCATCATCGAGCGCGTTTGACCGGGCTATCGGAGCGAATGATAATAAAATGCGACATCTGAACATCTCAAAAGCCGCCGATGGCGTAGCCACGCTTGTCCTCGACAATGCCGACGCACCAATGAATGTCATTTCCCTGAATTTTGTCGGGGAGATGGAAGAAGCGATCGCGAGCCTCACAACCGACGAGAACGTACAGGGCGTGATCCTCGCATCCGCCAAGTCGGCGTTTATGGCGGGTGCCGATCTCAAGTTCCTGGTTGGTGCCTATGACGGGCTTACCAAGCGCGAACATTTCGAATTTTCGCAAAGGGTTTCCGGCCTGCTTCGAGCGATCGAACGCTCGGGCAAGCCGTGGGTTGCGATCATTGACGGATTGGCGCTTGGTGGTGGGCTCGAACTGGCTCTGGCTTGCCATCGCCGGATCGCGGTTGATCGTCCCGGCACAGCCGTGGGGCTACCCGAGGTCAACGTCGGACTTCTGCCCGGAGCAGGCGGAACCCAGCGACTGCTGCGCATCGCAGGCGTGAAAACGGCGCTCGACCTTCTGTTGTCTGGCAGGCAGCTGGGCGCTAAGGAAGCGCTGACTTTGGGGATCGTTGACGAGATCGTGCCGGCCAACGAAGCGTTCAGCAGCGCAAAGGCCTGGCTTGCGACGAACCCTGATCCGGTAAAACCCTGGGACGTGAAGGGCGCGCAGGCGCCGCAGAAGCTGGGCCTACTGGTTCCAGCAGATGCAGCAGACTATTCGTTGGCTGCGGCGATGGTTGCGAAGAAGGCCGGCTACAATCAGCCTGCGGCTGCGGCTATATTATCCACCGTGTATGAAGGCGCTCAGCTGCCATTCGACAAAGCGTTGTCGGTCGAAAGCAAATATTTTGCACAGCTGCTTAGCAGTCCGGTGGCGCGCAACATAATCCGTACCAGCTTCATCAGCCGTAAGGCGGCCGAGAAAGGCGCGCGCCGTCCCGCAGGCGTACCGAAATCCAAACTCGCCAAGATCGGCATGCTTGGCGCAGGAATGATGGGCGCGGGTATCGCCTTTGTGTCGGCGCGAGCAGGCATTGACGTCATCTTGCTCGACCGTGATGTGGCGACGGCGGAAAAGGGCCGACAATACTCGGCCAAGGTGATGCAGAAACTGATTGCGGCGGGCAAAATGGCGGAAGGCGATGCCGAAGCCATTCTCGCGCGGATCACGGCGACCGACGAATTCGCGATGCTCGCAAGCTGCGATTTGATCGTCGAGGCCGTTTTCGAAGACCTGGCTATCAAGGCGGCGACCACCGAGAAGGCCGAAGCTGTAATCAGCGAGAATACGGTGTTCGGTTCGAACACCTCGACCTTGCCGATCAGCGAACTGGCCAAGGCCTCCAAGCGGCCCGACCAGTTCATCGGCATTCACTTCTTCTCGCCGGTGGACCGGATGAGCCTGGTCGAAGTCATCATGGGGCGTCAGACCTCTGCCGAAACGCTTGCCAAGGCGCTCGATTTCGTTGCTCAGATCGGAAAGACGCCGATCGTCGTCAATGACAGCCGCGGCTTTTATACCAGCCGCGTTTTCCAGACGTTGATTCATGAAGGCGCGGCGATGCTCGGTGAAGGCGTGCCGCCCGCCGTGATCGAGAATGCCGCGAAGGCCGTTGGGATGCCCGTAGGCCCTCTCGCGCTGCTTGACGAACTGAGCTTCGATTTGCCGCTGGCTATCGTAGATCAGGCCATCGAACAGGAAGGCGCCAGATATCTGGTTCCGGCCGGCGTAAACACCCTGCGTCGAATGCGCGACGAACTCGGTCGCGGTGGCCGCAAAGCGGGCGGTGGTTTCTATGATTATGACGAAGACGGCAAGAAGCGGCTCTGGCAGGGTATTGCGGAGCATTTTCCAGCTAAGGATGACTGGAACATCGACGATCTGAAGGCGCGTTACCTGTATGCGCAATCCGTCGAAACCGTCCGCTGTCTGGAGGAAGGTGTACTGCAGACCGCCGAGGATGCCGATCTGGGATCGGTTTACGGTTGGGGATTTCCAATCTGGACCGGCGGTACGATCAGCTACATTGATACGGTGGGTGTGCCCGCTTTTGAGCGTGAGGCTGACAGGCTTGCCCAGCTCTATGGCCCGCGGTTCGCGCCGCCTAAATTATTGCGCGATATGTCGAGAAAAGGGATCCAGTTTTATGTCGCTGCCGAACAACAAGATCACGTAGAAGAGGACCACGCCGAGCTTGCTCAAAGCTAAAGCCGATAATGTCCAGAATAATTAGAAGCGGAGGGGAGAATAATGACCAGTGGTGAGATGCCGAACGGAGATTTTCCGTTGCTTATCCGCCACCTGATGCCTACCGCCAATCGGTCGACAGTGGCCGGCGAGATCGTGGACGCGAGCGGGTTGCGATTTACCTATCCGCAGTTTGCTGAACGGGTTGCTCGGCTGGCAGGAGCGCTGACGGCCTGCGGCGTGAAGCAAGGCGAGACGGTTGCCGTACTGGACTGGGATACTCATCGATATCTGGAGTGCTTCTATGCTATTCCAGTGATGGGTTGTGTCCTGATGACCGTCAATGTTCGGCTGTCTCGCGATCAGGTTCGTTACACGATCGACAATTCCGGCGCCACGACGGTGATCACGCATCCGGATTTCTTGCCGCTGCTCACAGCGGGGGTTCCCGAACTGCGGCTGCAAAAAATAATCGTTGTCGGCGATGCCGGTGACTTCGAGCCACCGCCCGACGTGGAGATGGCCGAATATTACGCCATCACCGAAGCTGCAGCGCCTGATTTCGCCTACCCCGACGTCGACGAACGGTCCCGCGCTACGATGTTCTACACATCCGGGACAACGGGCAATCCGAAGGGCGTCTATTATTCGCACCGGCAAATCTTCCTGCACACGCTTGGCGTGCTCGCGACGTTCGGCACGGCGCCTGCGCAAGGCCGGTTTGGCGCAGACGATGTGTATATGCCGATCACACCGCTGTTCCACGCCCATGCCTGGGGCTTTCCATACGCAGCGACGCTGCTCGGTGCCAAACAGGTGTATCCGGGGCGTTACAAGGCCGACATCCTGCTTAGGCTGATCGAGGAAGAGAGTGTTACGTTCTCGCACTGTGTTGCCTCGGTTTTGCGGATGCTGCTCGATGAGCTGAAAGTGCGGCCGGTGGATCTTTCGCGCATGAAGATGCTAATCGGTGGTGGGGCTTTGCCGGGAGGACTGGTTCGATCCGCTCTCGAACATCGCATAGACATCTTTAGCGGCTACGGCATGTCTGAGGCCTTTGCGATACAGACCGTCAATCATCTCACGGCCACTGAAGCCGTTGCCGAGCTTGACGAGCAACTGCGGTTGCGAACCCGCCCCGGTCGCCCTGCCCTTCTGTGCGATGTGCGGACCGTCACGCCTGATCTTGGCGAAACAGCAGTCGGTGAAGAGGGTGAAATCGTCTTCCGCTCCCCATGGTTGACCCCTGGCTATTGGCGCAATGAGGAGGAATCACAGGAACTGTGGCGCGGCGGCTGGCTGCATTCGGGCGACATCGGGAAATTCGGCGAAGACGGTGCTCTATGCATCACCGATCGGGTCAAAGATGTGATCAAGTCCGGCGGGGAATGGATATCATCGCTCCTTCTTGAAAGTCTGATCTCGCAGGTTGAGGGCGTTGCCGAAAGCGCGGTGATCGCAACGCCTGATGCTCGCTGGGCTGAACGGCCTATGGCGCTGGTCGTCCCGCGTGAAGGCTACGACCTCGAGGTCGAGGCGATACGCACTGCCCTCACCGCCGCTGCAACTGCAGGTGTCATTCCCCGCTATGGGGTGCCGGAGCATATCAAACTGGTTGATGCGCTCGAAAAGACTAGCGTCGGAAAGCTCGACAAGAAGGCGCTACGTGCCCGTTATGTGGAACAGGTTGTATAAGATGTTTTCGGTTAATAAGGGGGGGCGCTTCATGAACCTGCGGATTGTGTTATGCGTCGGTTGATCTTTGGCACCGAGCATGAGCAGTTTCGCGATAGCGTCCGTGCTTTCATGCTGGCGGAGGTCGCACCCCACGGCGCGCGCTGGCGAGAAGCAGGCATCGTCGATCGCGAGGTCTATGAGAAGGCGGGTAAAGCCGGGTTTCTGTGCACTTGGGCTGACGAGAAATATGGCGGCGCAGGCGTCGACGATTTTCGTTTCGAGCAGATCATCGTCGAAGAGAATATGCGCCACGGCGATATCGGCTTCTACATCAACTTGCACAGCAATCTGGTCGCTCCGTACATCGCGAAGCTCGGTAACGACGAGCAGAAAGACCGACTGATGCCACGCATCGTCAGCGGCGAGACCATTCTCGCCGTCGCGATGACCGAGCCTTCGGCTGGCAGCGACCTCGCCGGGATGCGGACAACGGCGGCGCAGCGGGGGGATGACTGGGTACTCAACGGTGCCAAGACATATATTTCAAACGGCATTCTGGCAGATATCGTCATTGTGGCAGCACGTACCGATCCGGACAAGCCTCATGGGGTCAGCCTGTTCATTGTCGAACGCGGAATGAAGGGCTTTGAACGCGGTCGCAAGCTCGCAAAAATGGGTTTAAAATCGCAGGATACGACAGAACTCTTTTTTGACAATGTCATTGTCCCTGCGCGCAACCTCATCGGAGAGGCCGGCAAGGGCTTCCAGTATCTGACCCGTCTTCTTGCGCAGGAGCGGCTGGTCGCCGCTATCGGCTTTATGGCGACCGCGCAGGTCGCGTTTGATCTCACGCTCGACTATGTCACGGAACGACGCGCGTTCGGCCAGCCGATCGGAACGTTCCAGAACAGTCGCTTTAAAATGGCCGAAATGCGGACGCAACTCGACGTCGCCCAGACGTTCATCGATCAATGCGTGCTGTTGCTCAATGCAGGTGAACTTAGCGGTGATGACGCCGCGAAGTGCAAGCTGCACGCGAGCGAGGTCGAAGCACGGGTGATGGATGAGTGCGTTCAGCTTCACGGCGGTGCCGGCTATATGGACGAATATCGGATCAGCCGTCTGTACACGGATGCCCGCATCAGCCGGATCTTCGCTGGCACGAGCGAGATCATGAAGGAGATTATCGGTCGCGGACTTGGCTTAGACGAACGCAAGCTGCGCAATAAATGAATACGCTATTGGAAGTAGGCAAGCTGCTAGCCTATCATGTGCCTGAGGTTCGGCAGGCGTATGGCCCGTCAGACGTGATACTCTACGCCCTCGGTGTTGGGGCGGGCCTAGCGGACTTTGATGAATTACCTTTCGTCTACGAATCTGGGCTGCGCGCGCTTCCCACGATGGCGATTGTCCTCGGTTCCCCTGGTTTTTGGGCGACGGATCCCGAGACAGGAATAGACCCAGCCTCTGTTTTGCATGGTGAACAGTCGGTGCGGCTGCATCGACCGCTGGATGTACAGGGTGAACTTGTAGGTCGGACGACGATCGGCGCAGTTAGTGACAAGGGGGCTGGCCGACCTGCCCTGATTCAAATCAATCGCGAGCTCACCAACGTCCAGTCGGGAGAAGCCATTGCTACTCTTGAAGAGATATGGGTGCTGCAAGGCGCAGGCGGTTTTGGAGGCGCTAACCGCCCGATGGGGCTGTCATCGCCGGAGCCGCCGCAACGCCCCGCGGATGGCTCTCTGTTGTTACCCACCGCCATCAATCAGGCGCTGCTTTACCGGCTGTCGGGGGATTACAACCCGCTGCACGTCGATCCGCGCGCTGCGGCAAAGGCGGGCTTTGCCAGGCCGATTCTGCATGGCCTTGCAACCGCAGGTGTTGTCGGCCGTGCGCTCGTACGCGTATGTTGCGCCAACAATCCGATGCGCGTTTCTGCCTTGCGTTTCCGCTTTACGGCACCAGTTTGGCCAGGCGACGCGATACTGACCGAAACATGGGCTTCCGCCGATGGCTGTTACATGTTTCGCGCCAGCGTTCCAGCGCGCGACCTCGTGGTTGCGATCGGGGAGATCGAATGTGACCGCTTCGAAACGCGCACTGACATAGAGTCGATGGATAAGGTTGCGACATGATGGAATCAGGGTCCTTGGCCGGCATCCGCGTCGTCGAATTCGATGCGATAGGCCCGGTGCCGTTCGCGGCGACGATGCTCGCAGACATGGGGGCCGAGGTCGTCCGCATCGCCCGTCCAAAGCGCGCGGATGATCCGTGGGACGACGTTGGCGGTTCCGTTCTCCACCGCGGTCGCCCGACGATTGAGCTTGATCTCAAGACCCAGCGGGACCAGGCTCTCTCACTCGTATCGCGCGCTGACATACTGATCGAAGGGTTGCGGCCAGGTGTCATGGAGCGACTGGGACTTGGCCCCGACGCTTGTCTGGACGTAAATCCGGCGCTCGTTTATGGGCGTATGACCGGTTGGGGTCAGAATGGGCCACTTGCGCGAAGCGTCGGCCATGACATCAACTATCTGGCGCTCACCGGCGCCCTGCGCGCGATCGGCTCCCCCGGGTCGCCACCACCGGTACCTCTCAACCTGATCGGAGACTATGGTGGTGGAGCTATGTTTCTGCTGACTGGTGTGCTCGCGGCGCTGGTCAGCGCCCGCACCACCGGCAAGGGCCAGGTCGTAGATTCGGCGATGGTGGACGGCGTCGTCATGATGACGGCAGTGTTCCATGCCTGGCGCGCTAGCGGAATGTGGAATGATGAGCGGGCAAATAATTTGATTGACGGCGGCGCGCCTTATTACCGGTGCTACCAATGCGCCGATGGCGAATATATTGCAGTGGGGCCAATCGAACCGGCATTTTTTCGTGCGTTTCTTCACGGCCTCGATTTACCGAACGACATCCCGCAACATGACCGCGCTCGTTGGCCGGAAATGGCCGCGCGGTTCGCCGAGCGTATCGCGACGCGCATGCGCGATGAGTGGTGCCAACTGTTCGACGGCACGGACGCCTGTGTCACCCCGGTTCTGAATTGGGAGGAGGCGGCTCGGCACCCTCATAATGTCGCGCGCGGCACTTTTGCAGAACGAGGGGGCGTCGTGCAACCGTGGCCGGCACCGCGACCGATGGGAACACCATCATCGATCCGCGCTGGCGCTGAATTGTCGTTCGACGAGATGCTGGCACGGTGGTCGCGCTGAAGGTGAGGTCGATGTCCATCACATCGTCGAACGAACCTAGACCACATGGACGCCTGAGGCGGCTCTGTTGCAACAATTGGCGTGATGCCGATCGATATAGCGGCGGCTTCATGGGAGAAGTGCGTCTGATCGAGAGGCAGTTCAACGTCTACACCGCCTGAAACCAAGCGGCGTTACGGCCGCGATCGGCTCCGCGAGGTTTTTGCAAACAGAGCCCGCCGCGTTCTATAAGCTGGGCGTGTCAACGGCGGCGCAAAAGTCCACACACGGGTATATCATGCTCGATCGGCAACTCGCCGGTTGCACAAACACAAGAGCCAGCTGCTGTGCGTCCTCGATCGGCCCGAGATCCCGCTCCACACCACCGGCTCGGAAAACGACGTCAGAACCGTCGTCACCAAGCGCAAGATCTCCGGCGGCACCGTCAGCGAAAATGGCAGGGTTGCCCGCGACACCATGCTCGGGCTTCTCAAGACGTGCGGCAAGCTCGGCGTCTCATTCTACCAGTTCCTCGGCGATCGCTTCGCCGTTGCTTGCGCTCCCGCTCTCCCAGCCCTCCCGCACCTACTCAGGCTCGCAAAGGCCTGACTCTCCAAGATTTGCCCCGGCTACGCGGCTGACCCAAGCCTTGCGCGCCTTCCTTCAGCCGTCAGGGAAGCGCTTGCGGAATCCCGACCAGCTTGCGGTGACGTCTGGCAGATATCCCTTCATGTCCATTGCCGCCTGCGTAAATTCCATTGGATAACGGGTCTCGACCAGAATGGAGATGAGATTATCGACCCGGTGTGGATCGAGGCTGGCCGCTTCGCGCGCCACCTCAAAGGCAGAGGCGTCTGGTCCATGCGCGCTCCAACTGTTCGTGACGCCGATGCTGCCGTTCATGTCTACGCCATTTTTGATGGGCAAGCCGCATACGATGCTGCTGATTTCAGTAACGGTATTGCGGTGGAAGCCAGGCAAATGGAGAGTATTGTCCCCAACGACCCAGCGGGGTGGAATTATCATGAAATCGGCATTGCAGCCGCTTACGGCGTGAGCGGGCGATGTCAGCGCGCAAAAGATCGACGGATCGGGGTGATCGACAGTGGCCGTACTAATCGCAACGAACTTGCGCATGTCATACTTGTAGGGCGTCAGGCTGCCGCGCCAGGCCACCACGTCGAAAGGGGAATGGTCCAGATCGACCGACCAGAACTTGCCGGCGAGCTTATGGATCACTTGGGTCTGGATGTCCTCGCCCTCGAAACTCGCGACTGGCGCCTCAAAATCGATGGCGTTGGCGAGTCCGTTCGAGCCGATCAGGCCCAGTTCTGGTAGCGTCCACGGATCGCCATAATTTTCGAACACCAGGCCGCGGGCAAATGTACCCTGCAGGTCCACGCGGAATTTTACCCCCCGGGGGATCAGCACCAGCTCGGACGGCTCCGCCTCGATCACGCCGAATTCAGTGACGATGCGGAGGTTGCCCTGCTGGGGTATAATGAGAAATTCGCCGTCGGCGTTGCTGAAGGCCCGGTTCTTCATCGACTTCGTGGCGCGAAAAAGATGGACCGCGAGACCGGAGTGCGTATTCGGCGAACCGCACCCGCACAGAGTTAGGAGACCCTCCAGAAAATCCGCAGACACGTCCTCCTGCGGCCGCTGAGTCCAGCGCAGGCGATTCGGGTAGGGCGGTACATCGAGTGGGGGCGTGCGGAAGTCACCGCTGTCCCACGGCTTAAATTCTAGATTGTGGGCGGAGGGGCGGATACGAAACAAATAGCTACGCCGGTTCAAGTGTCTGGGCGCGTAGAATGCCGCCCCAGAGACGAGCTCGCTGTAAAGGCCCAAGGGAACTTTCTGGGGGCTGTTCTGCCCTTTCGGCAGGGCGCCCGCCACAGCTTCGGTCTCGAACTCATTGCCGAAACCGACCTGATACTTGACCGTGCCAGGAGCCTTCTCTGCGGATTTGAATTGCTTAACGTCAGCAACGTCATTCATTGAAACGGTCCTCTACCATGTGCCGCATTTTGATAAACAAGCCATTTTAGGAAATGCTAACACCAATTTATAGGGCTGGCAAATATTTTTGTATGCTGTAAATCGTTAAACAGTTGGAGAAACCATGCTGTCCGTCGATTTGCAGATGGAGACTTTCTACGTGCGTGATTTCACGCTTCGCTGCGTCGGGTTCGTCATGAACTCGAGCTGCTTCTGGTATACGCGACTCGCATAGCGCGGTTTTGGGGAGGGTAGGGCAATGGCGACCTTGTCGAGCAGCAGCGGTCGCAAGACCATGCCACCCAGCGGGGCGAAGGGCAGTTTGGGGCGATTTTGTTGGCCTTCGCGCGGCAAATGAAGACAATTGCTAAACATTTGCGCTGCGGGCGCGCTGCCAGCAGCTCGGCCCGAAACAGATAGAATCGTTAATTGGTAAGGAGTGGATCAGTGGCAGATAAAAAACGATTCGAAATAGAGCGCATGCTTATCAGCCTAGCCTATAACGACAATATGGCTTCGCGGGATGTCTATGGCTTCCGCAGTTCTGCCGGCAATGTGCAAATCGATGGATTTTTATTCAGACCGGAAGGAAAGCCGTCCAAGACATTGCTGATATACATGCATCCGGCATCTACGGTTCATCACTTGCCTCTGCCGACGGAACTCGTCAGCCTGGGCTTTCATGTGCTGTGCGCGGGAAGTCGCTACAATCGCAACGAATCCGCTCTGGTCATGGAAAATGTGGTCCGTGACTATGGCGTCTATGTGCGCCATATGAAGGAGCAGATGGGCTATGAGAAGATCGTCGTAGCCGGGTGGTCGGGCGGCGGTTCACTCACAGCTTTCTATCAGGCCATGGCCGAGAATCCGACGGTCACCCAGACCCCGGCGGGCGACCCGGTCGATCTCACCGGCATGATCCCGGCCGACGCCCTGATGTTCCACGCAGCGCACCTTTCCCGTGCCGAGATTCTGCGGGACTTCATCGATCCATCCGTCGTCGATGAGCACAACCCGGCCATCCGGGATCACGAACTGGACCTCTATAGTCCGCGCAATCTCAACAAGCCGCCGTACAGCGCCGATTACCTGGCCTATTTTCGCCACAGCCAGTTGGCTCGGATGCGCCGCCGCACGGCGCTTGCAAAGGAGACGCTCGAATTGGTGCGGTCGGGTACGACCGATGAGATTGAGCGGTGTATGCTCACCCATAGGACGCTGGCGAATCCACTGTTTCTGGACGCTACAATCGATCCGAACGATCGGCGCATAAACTGGTGCTTCATGGGTGATCCCAAGACGGCCAACAGCAGCCCGGCGGGGATCGGGCGTTTTTCGAATACGCGCGCTTGGTTGTCGCAGTGGTCGATCGATGACACCAATGCGCACGCCGAAATTCACGCGCCGAACATTTCAGTGCCGATGCTGGCAATTGAGAATTCTGCCGACGATGCTATTCCCGGGAACCACACAACGCGGTTCTTCAATGCCTACGGGGGAGCGGACAAAACCTACAAGCTGATGAAGGGCGCGAACCATTATTATGTCGGCCAGCCGCAGGAACTAGCCGATGCGATCGCCTTGATTTGCGGCTGGCTCGATGAGCATGGGTTTGTCGATTAAGTTCGGATCCGGCGTCTCTGCGGGGTTGAAGCCTGCAGAGACGCCGCTTCTCGTCAGATGTCAGACACCCTCGGTGATGAAGGCGCGATAGTCGGCCCCGAGGAACCGATGTTTGCGGGCTTCACAATATTCCGGCGAATCATACCAAGCCTTAGCTGCCTCCATTGTCGGAAAGGAGAGGATGACTGCGCCTTCGATAGGGGCACCTTCAAGTGTTTCGCATTTCCCATAAGCGGCAAGCCGCTGTAGGTCGTGGCCCGCGAAACTGGCTCGCGCTCCTGGCGAATAGCCCTCCATGTCTGATGCGCTTCTCAAGCGCTCGCGGGTGAAAACGACATAGGCAGTCATCGGCAATACTCCCTTCTTCCTCGTGGGATGGTGAATTAGCGCTCAGGATCATGCGGCGTCGAGCCTCTAGTGCAGCGAGTCAGACGGAAGATGCAGGCAGTCTGGCGAGCTTGTCGAGGATTTGAGCGGCGGGCTTGGTCCAGACGAAGGGCTTTGGGTCGGCGTTGTGTTCCTTGAGGTAGCGATTGATGGC
>NZ_SGIS01000061.1 GCF_004208535.1 Sphingomonas populi | reverse complement strand
CGCACCACGCCGTGCGCGGCGGGGATTGGACCCCGCTCGATCGCCTCCACCAAAGCTGCGCGATGCGTCGCGTTCAGGAGTGCCGGCTTGCCCGGCGCCTTCCGGTCGATCAATCCCTCGGGTCCGGTCGCGTTGAACTTCACCACCCAGTCCCGCACGATCTGCAACGTGACACCGCCGATCCGCGCAGCCTCGGTCCGGCTCGAGCCTTCATAGATCGCTGCCAGCGCCAACAGACGCCGAGCCTGCCCGCCATCCTTCGATCTGCGCGCCGCAGCCCTTACCGCAGAAAAGTCGAAGTCGGTGCGAAGTGCGATAGGCATGGCAAACTCCAGTCCGTTTGCCATCTTGAATCAAAGCTTACCGCCGCTGGCAAGCCCTTGCGAGTCACGATCATCGAGACTTGGTATTACGGTCGGCGTTGACGAGTGTCTCCCACAGCCGAGGCAGGTCGATACCGAACGTCGCAATGCGGGCCCGTTCCTCGGCGCTGAGCGTGCTTGCCTGTTCGGCCTTCCATCGTTGATAATCCCTCGGACCAGCGGGCCTTCATGAAGGGGATGTAAATGAAGTAGCGCCCGTCATGCTTCGCGATCAACCGCAAAGCCGGTGCCGAGCGACTGGGTGAGTGCCGGGCCGATCGGCCTCCAGTTAACCAGATCGCGCGAATGCCAGATGAGCAGGCCAGGCGACGCGTCGAACGACGAGTGCGTCATATAGTAATCGTCGTCGTCCTTCAGAACCGAAGGATCTGGATAGTCGCCTGACAGGATCGGGTTGAGGTAGCGGCCGTCGCCAAGGTCCGCCTTGCGTTGGCCCTCAATGCCACGTGGCCAGACCGGGACGGGCTGATTGGCCGAGCGTTCCTGCGACGCCGCCAGGGCATCGTCCCGCGATTGTGTAGCAGACGCGGCGGCACTCAGGCCCGGCGCGATCAATGCGCCCATCGCGGCAAGTCGCATTGTCTCGCGTCGTGTTTCCACTTGCCTCTCCATCCCGAACGTCGTTTCGTTGCGCTTATCGTCGTTAGATCGGCTGAGCGACGACCTCGAACATGCTCTTGGTCGCCGCGTGGTTATCGACCGGGGGTCCCTTGCCGATCTGGCCGTCGCAGATCGCGCGCGAGGCATCGACGATATAGCGGCACCGCTCGAACCGGCGCTCGCGGTACGCTGCAAACGCTGCGGTGGGATCCAACGCTTTGCTCAGTTCGTCAGCGATCACGATTGCATCCTCAATCGCCATGCCGGCCCCCTGCCCGAGATGCGGCGTGGTCGCATGCACCGCATCGCCGAACAGCGCGATCCGGCCACGATGCCACGGCCCCTCGAGGAAGAAGGTTTCGAGCGGACGATACACCACGCCCGCGTCATCGGTGATCTGTTCGGCGAGCGCGCGGATTTGCGGTGCCGGCACCGCCGCCAGTTTCTCCCGCATCGTTTTCGCGAGCTTGTCTGCGGGATACCAAGGATTCTCCGGCTCGGGCGTCGTCACGAACATGTACATTAGCTTCGGCGACATCGGCACCAGGCCGATCCCGTTGGGACCATTGAACACCCACAATCCGTCCTGATCGGCCGGGCGCGGCAGATTGTACCGCCACACGCTCTGGCCGGTGAATTCGGGCGCCGGAGCCTCGGGGAACAACACTTTGCGCGTTTCCGAATAGATGCCGTCGGCGGCGATCACCGCATCATACCGCTTGGTACTGCCGTCCGAGAAGGCGACATCCACGCCGGCACCGTCGTCGTCGAGCTGGGTCACGGTCACGCCGAGGCGGATGTCGGTGCCCGATCCGCAGACGCGATCCGCCAATACCTTCTGCAAGGCACGCCGCCCGATCCCCATATTGGCGGGCCTGCCCTCGACCAGTTTGGGGCTGGGCACCACCGCGACGCGCTGGCCGGTCGGGATGTAGATTTCGACAGTGTCGAAGCCCTGCCCCGCCGCGATATATTCGTCGAGCAGATCAAGCTCCGCCATCGCCCGCACGACGTTCGACTGCTGGATGATGCCGACCCCATAAACGCTCCAGTCCGGATCACGCTCTATGAGATCGACCGCGAAGCCCTTGCGGCGCAATGCAATCGCTGCGGTTAGGCCGCCGATGCCGCCGCCGACGACGAGTATGTGAGAACCGTCCAAGATCCGCTCCGCCCTGTAAACCTATGTCTTGGCACGGAGTTTAGGCATCGGCAGGAATAAGGAAAATGTTCTGTTTGGATCGGTATCGATCCGCTTTTGTTATGAGCGCTCGGCCTCGCGCAGCAGCAGCGCCTTGAGCCAGTTCAGGCCCTCGTCGGTCTGGCGGGTCGCATGATATTGCATCATCTCGCGCATCGCCGGAAAGGGGAACGGCAGTGGCTGAAAGCGCAGGGGATGAATCATGCACATCCGTCGCGCCAGACGCTCCTGCATCAACGCAAGCCGCTGCGTGCCTAACAGCAGCAGCGGGATCGTCAGGAATGAATGGGTCTCGACCTCGATGTTGCGGCGATGGCTGGTGATGCTCATCTGCCGGTCCGCGAACGCCGCCTGCCGCTGCGTGCCGATCCGAACGCCGACATGGCCGGCGGCGAGAAACTGTTCGAGCGAGAGTTCTGCCTGCAACAAAGGATTCTCGCCCCAGCCGACCACAACATGCGATTCCTCGAACAGCAATTCGGTCGGATGTTCCCCGGTCACATAGTAATCGGGCGAGATCAGCAGATCCGCCTTCCCTTCCGCGATCTCCGCCTCGCCGCGTTCGGATGGCACCGCCAGTTCCAGACGGATGCCGGGCGCCACCCGCGAGATATATTCGATCACCGGCACGATCAGCGCGGCGATAACATAATCCGACGCGATCAGGCGAAAGGTGCGTTGCGCCGTGGCGGGATCGAAATGGCTGCGGTTGGTCAGCATCGACTCGACACCGCCGAGCAGGGCTTGAACCTGCGGAACCAGCCGTTCGGCAAATGCGGTCGGAAACATGCGCTTGCCCTGCATGACCAAAAGCTCATCGCCAAAGAAGTCGCGCAGCCGCGCCAGCGCAGCGCTCATCGCCGGCTGGCTCAGGTTGAGCTTGCGCGCCGCGCCGGACACGCTGCGTTCCTGCATGAGCACGTAGAAGGCGCCGAGAAGGTTGAGGTCGAGACCACGAAATCGCATCGCGCGACGCTACAGCGTGATGTGGCGCGGGGCCAGCACCGCTATCCTGCGCATCGCCCTCGGTCGCGATCTTCCAGGATCAGTTCGGCGCCACGCCAGCCGATCACCATAGCTGGTCCGTTGGTGTTGCCGGCAGGGGGAAGCGGCATCACCGAACAATCGATGACACGAAGCCCGCGCACGCCATGCACGCGCAGCCGCGAATCGACGACGCTGTCCACCGGCTGGCCCATGCGGCAGGTGCCGGTCGCGTGGACGCCCGGGCTGACCAGCCATTCGAGGACTTCGCCGATTTCCGCATCGCTCTCGACGTTTGGCCCCGGCACGACCTCTTCGCCGACGAAGCGCGCGAGCGCGGGTTGGCGCATGTAGCGGCGCACGAGCCGGACCATCTCAACCATGAACGCCTTGTCGGCGGGGTCGCCCCACCAATTGGCATCGACCTCGATACCATCGGCGATATCGGCCGACCGGATAGCGACCGAACCCCGGCTCTTGGGGCGAAGAGCAATCGCGTTGACGGTGATGCCGGGCTTGTCTTCCAGCGCGCCACGACCGGGGTCGGCCTTCATTTCTGCACTCGATCGCAGCGAAAAGGGTCCGACGCCGAACTGGACATCGGGCCAGTCGGCGTGGCTGTGCAAAGACAGCAACGCAGTCACTTCAGGCGAGGTGTAAGCCATCAGTCCGGTGCGGGTCAGATAATATTGCGCGACATGCGCCGCCATGCGCCAACCGGAAAATTGATGATTGACGCCCCGGTCCGAATGCAACCGGTACGAGATCGACAGCATGGCGTGGTCGGCAAGGTTCCTGCCCACGGCGGGCAGCACATGGCGAACCGGCACGCCAGCCGCCGCCAGCACGTCGGCGGGGCCGATCCCCGAAATCTGGAGCAGCTTGGGGCTTTGCAGCGCGCCCGAAGACAAGATCACTTCGCGCTTGGCGGCGATCGTCTGCACACCAGCGGCGCTGCGGATCACCACACCCGTCGCACTGCCATCGACGATCACGATCCGCTCGACCAACGTGTCGGTCATCACCGTCAGATTGGCCCGCTTCATCGCCGGCTTGAGGAACGCCTGATAGCTCGATGCGCGCCGTCCGCGACGCGTGACCGTCGCCTGCGTATAGCCGATGCCGGTCGTGCCCGGCGTGTTGATGTCCGACAGGCGCGGCAAGCCCATCTCGACGCCCGCCTCGACGCTCGCGGCGATCGCGGGTGAGCGGTACGGCAGTTGCGTGACCTGCAACGGGCCTTTGCGGCCCCGGCTTGGATCGGCACCGGGCACGCGGTAGCATTCCATCGCCGCAAAGCACCGCTCGATCTCGGCCCAGCGCCATTCGGGGTTTCCGGCCGCCGCCCAGCCATCATAATCGGCGGGCTCGCCGCGCATATACCAAGTGCCGTTGGTCGAGCTCGATCCGCCGAGGCCGCGACCATAAGGCCACACTTCGCCGATTGGCCGACCGACCTGCTCCTTGATCGGGAAATGCCAGAAATGCGTCGGGTTGCCGAACATCTTCATGAAGGCGCGCGGCATGTTGACGAGTTCGGTTTCGTTACGCCCGCCCGCCTCGATCAGCAGCACGTTGCTCTTGCCATCGACGCTCAGCCGGTCGGCAAGGACGCAGCCCGACGAGCCGGCACCCACGATGATATAGTCGAACTGGCGATCGGTCATGACTGAGTGGCAATCCTGTTGGCGGCACTGCCGCCGGGGAGAATGAACGGCGCAAGCAGGCCAAAGATCACAGTGACGGCACCCAGCAATGTCATCGCCGGGATCAGTCCGCCGACCGAGCCCGCGACAAGATCGACCGCCGGGCTGCACAGGAACGTGCCGCTGAAGAATGCGGTCGCCCAGATGCCCATGCCACGCCCGCGCTGCTCGATCGGGAGCATCGCCTGCCCCCATGCGAGCAACGCAGGGATCACCATACCGCCGCCGAGTTGCTGGATCGTGGCGCCGACCGCGACGGCGGACCAGTTCGAGCCGAGTCCGATCACGATCTGCCCTGCCCCGATCAGCAGCGCAGCAAGCCCGAGCAGCCGACCGATCGGTTGCGCGTGAAGGCGGCGGTAGACGAACGCGCCGGCGATATAGGCGAGGCTCGTCCCCGCCTGGATCAGGCCGATCCGGGTGGTCGAACCCGCCCCGCGCAGGTCGAGCACGCGCGCGATGTTGAGCGGCTCGACATAATACAGCACCGAGGTCGCGAGCGTCACCGAGCCGATGATCGCCGCCGCGCGCCACGGGAAACCAAGGCGTGGCGCGTCTCGAACCGGCGCCGCGCCGCTCTTCAGCGGTTCGTCGATGAACAGCCACGCCATGATGAGGCCAGGAATTGCCGCCGTGTAAATCACGAACGGCCCGCGCCAACTGATGTCGGCAAGCGCACCGCCGACCGCGATCAGCCCCGTGCCCGCGATCGACGTGGCGACCCCGACCCATGCCACCCAGCGGTAGCGGCGCTCGCCGAAATAATCGCCGATCAGCGCGCTCGACAGCGTGATCGCGAACGCGTCTGCGATGCCCAGAACCGCGCGACTTGCCATGATGACGACGAGGTCGCTCGCGAACAGCGGCACGATACCGGCGGCGACGTACAGTGCCATCCCGGCGATGAAGCTGCGGCGCCGGCCATAACGGTCGGCGAGGATGCCCGCGAGCGGCGCGAACAGCGCGGCGCACAGCGACGGGATCGTCACGATCGCCGGGATCAGGAATCCCGCGCCGGGAAGATGCCCGAACTGCGCGAACAGCTTGGGTATCGCAGGGAACAGCGACACGATCGCCATGACCGGCAGGATTTGCGCATAGATGAGCGTGATGCCCTTGGCAGTCGTACCGCGCCCCGCCGTATCCGCACGTGCCACTATGAAAGCCCCATCAGGCGCACGTTGAGCGCGCGGTCGCTGCCGCCGGCGGCGAAATCGTCGAAGGCGTGGTCGGTCACGCGGATGATATGTTTCGCGATGAACGGCGCGCCCTCGGCCGCGCCCTGTTCGGGATGCTTGAGCGCGCATTCCCATTCGAGCACCGCCCAGCCGGCAAAGTCATATTGCGCCATCTTCGAGAAGATCTGCGCGAAATCGACCTGTCCGTCGCCAAGCGAGCGGAAGCGGCCGGGCCGATCGACCCAGCGCTGATAGCCGCCGTACACGCCCGAGCGCCCGTTCGGGCGGAACTCGGCGTCCTTGACGTGGAAGCACTTCACGCGCTCGTGATAGATGTCGAGGAAAGCAAGATAGTCGAGCTGTTGCAGCACGAAATGCGACGGATCGTAGAGAATGTTGGCGCGGGGATGGTTGCCGACCCGCTCCAGGAACATCTCGAACGTGACGCCGTCGTGCAGATCCTCGCCGGGGTGGATTTCATAGCCGATGTCGACGCCGTTCTCGTCGAAGACGTCGAGGATCGGTTTCCAGCGCCGCGCGAGTTCGTCGAACGCATCCTCGACCAGACCGGCGGGGCGCTGCGGCCACGGATAGACATAGGGCCACGCCAGCGCGCCCGAGAAACTCGCGTGGGTGGTGAGGCCGAGCCGCCGGCTGGCGCGCGCGGCGAGATGCATCTGCTCGACCGCCCATTGTTGCCGCGCTGCCGGGTTGCCGCGAACATGCTCGGCGGCGAAACCATCGAACTGCGCGTCATAGGCCGGATGCACCGCGACGAGCTGGCCTTGCAGATGTGTCGATAGCTCGGTCAGCGTCAGGCCCTTGCCGGCGAGCAGACCGAGCACTTCGTCGCAATAGTCCTGACTGTCGGCTGCCTCGGCGAGATCGAACAGCCGCGCGTCCCAGCTCGGGATCTGCACGCCCTTGTAGCCGAGGCCAGCCGCCCAGGTCGTGATGCTGTCCAGCGTGTTGAACGGCGCGGCTTCGCCCGCGAACTGCGCAAGAAAAATGGCGGGGCCTTTGATCGTCTTCATGATCCGCTTCCTGATTGTCCGAAATCGATCCAGCCCGCCTCGTCGCGGCTTGCCCGCACCGCCGCATCGATCAGCATCATGCCGCGCACGCCCGCCTCGATGCCGGGCAGGAGCAGCGCTTTCTCGCCCCGCACCAGGCCGGCGAAATCTCGGTAGAGGTTGGCGAACGCTTCGAGATAGCCTTCGGGATGGCCCCCCGGCGTGCGGCTGGCGGCAACGGCATCGGCGCCGAGGCTCGCGTCGCCGGCCTGGATCAGTTCGGTGCCACCGTCGGCGCGATACAGCCACAGCCGGTTCGGCTGCTCCTGCTGCCAGTCCAGCCCGCCATGTTCGCCATAGACGCGCAGACGCAAGCCATTGCGCTCACCGACCGAGATCTGGCTGGCGAGCAGCACGCCGCGCGCGCCATTCTCGAAGCGCAGCAGCAATTGGCAATCGTCGTCGAGCACCCGGCCCGGCACGACAGCGGCAAGATCCGCCAACAGGCGCGTGACCTTCAGCCCGGCAACGAACTCGGCGAGATGGAACGCATGAACGCCGATGTCGGCGATGCAGCCGCCGCTGCCGGCCATCGCCGGATCGATCCGCCACGCGGCCTGTTTGCCTTCGGCCTTACCGGCGAGCCAGCCTTGCGGATATTCGACCACTACCTTGCGAATGGCGCCAAGCGCTCCCGCCGCGACACGCGCGCGTGCCTCGCGTACCAGCGGATAGCCCGAATAGGTGTAGGTCACGCCGAACGGCAGCCCGGCAGCGCGCACCAGGCGTTCGAGATCACGCGCTTCGTCGAGCGTCGCGGTGAGCGGTTTGTCGCACATAACCGCGACCCCCGCCTCCAGCGCGGCGCGTGCGGCGCCGAGGTGGTGGTGGTTGGGACTGGCGATAGCGACCATCTCGATGCCGTCTTCGCGTCCCCGCTCGGCCGTCAGCATCGCCGCAAGCGATGGATACGCACGCTCGGGCTCGATCGCATAGGCCGCGCCGCCGGCGATCGAGCGCTTGGCATCGCTCGAGAACGCGCCGGCGACCAGCACGATCTCGCGATCGAGTTCGGCGGCGATGCGGTGGATCGGACCGATCAAAGCCCCCGGCCCACCGCCGACCATCCCCATGCGGACCCGTCGCTTCACCATCGTCATTTGCGCGCTTTCAAGGAGAGGCTCCAACCGACCGGATACAGCGGGTCGGCACTGTCGTTGGCGAGATCGGGGCGTTGCGCCGATACCGCAGCCGACGATCGCGGCAGTTCGACCGGCAGCCGTCCGCGCGGTGTAGCGCGACCGCGCACGACATCGATCAGCGCCGCATCGCTCGTCCCGAACAGGCCGAGCATGGCATCGGCTTTGTCGCGCACGTTGGTGAGGATCGCCGGCCGATCGAGATCGATCGCGACGATGACCGGCACACGCCCGCTGGCCTGCTTCAGCGCGTCATAGCCGGCGTCGCTATCGCGGAAATCGAGCCGCCCTTCGCGTTGCATCGCGCCGAAGAAATTGAACGGGTGGAGCGGCTCGGCAGGCGCGGCGAAGCGCACCAGTGCCACGTCCGCCGCCGCCGGATCGGCCACCACGTCGAACCCAGCCGATCGCGCCGCAGCCGGGTCGACCCCGTAAAGCCAAATCCTGTGTCGGGCAGATGCGAGCGGCAACACAGCATTCCGGTTCTGAAGCACCACCACCGCAGCGCGCTGCGCCGCGTCGGCGGCAGCGACCGAGGCCGGCGCCCCGACGATACGCGAGGCGGCGGCGGCATCTACATAGGGATCGTCGAACAAGCCGAGCCGGAACTTGACCAGCAACACCTGACGCACAGCATCGTCCAGCCGGGCGGAGCTGATCCGGCCCGCGTGAACCGCCGCCAGCAGCGGCGCGGGATCGTTCAGGCCACCGAACTGATCGATACCGGCATTCACCGCTTTAACGACGCGACCCTCAACCGACAGCGTCTCGACGCCCCACGGCATTCCGATCGCTCTCGGCGTTTGCGGGTTGGCTGCGGTCGGTGTGGCACAGGCCGCCGGGCAATCGTTGACGATACCCCAGTCGGACACGACCAGCCCGTCATACCTTAGGGTGTCGCGGAGCAGATCGTGCAACATCTGGTGACTGAACCCCGTGCCGACCGGCTCCAACGGAACACCCGCGAGCGTCACGCCACGCACGATCGCATAGGTCGGCATGACTCCGGCACTGTGCGCACGGAGGGCACCCTGAAACGCCGCGAGATGGTCGGCGAAGCTGCGGTCGGTGAGCGTGACCTGCTTGCCATAAGCATTGTGCGCATCGAACCCGTCGGGCTCCGCGCCATAGCCGGCAAAATGCTTGACGATCGTGGCGACGCCGTCTCGCGCCAAACCGGCGACGCTACCCTGGAAGCCTTCCACATACGCACCGGCCAGCCGCGACACGCGGGCGGGGTCGGCACCGAACGTCGCCAGCCCGCGCGGCCAGCGTGGCTCGGTGGCGAGATCGGCTTGCGGGGACAGCGCCATGTGCAATCCGACCGCGCGATATTCGCGCGCGGTGATCCGCCCGAAGCGACGCACCAGGTCCGCATTGTCGAGCGCCGCCATACCCAGCGGCTCGGGCCATTGCGTGAAACCCGAGGCGGCGACGCTGGCGCCACCGACCACGGCAAAATGGTTGCGCGGATCCGTGCTGATCGTGATGGGGATGCCGAGCCGCGTGCCCTCGGCAATCCGCTGCACGGCGTTGTTTTGCGCAGCGAACGCTGCCGGCGGCATCGCCAGCCGGCTGATCATGCTGGTGATTGCGCGCGTTCGCACCAGCGTCGTCACCGCGGCGAGATCATAGCCCTTGCCGGACGCGCCGAACGGATTGTCGATCGCCGGCAAGGTGCCGTGCAGCAACGTGCCGACCTTTTCCTCAACCGTCATCCGCGTCATCAGATCGGCGACACGGGCGGCCTCGCCAAGGCGGCGGTCTTCGTAGGGATCGAGCCGGCCGTTGTGGTTCAGGTCGCGGAACGCCGGCGTGGTGGCGGCGGCGCTGGACAGCAGCCCCGCCAACACCACACCCACGATCCTGATCCCGCGCCGCTTCACAGTGCGACGGTCTTCTCGTCATTGTTGAAGGCCGGGAACGGCAGGTACGAAACCCGCAGCTTTTGGCGGAGCGCGAGTTTATGCTCGCCCGCCGGAAAGCCGCCCGGATGCGCGACGAGGATCGTTGCTTCGGTGCCGAACGCCCAGCGGCGATCAAACGCGGTTTCCATCTGATCGAGCGTCAGCGGGCCATTGCCTTCGTCGAACCGCACCGCCTCGCGCGCGAGCGCCGTACCACCGACCGAAACGGTCAGTTCCTCGATCATCGACAGGCCCAGCCCGCGATAATAGCCGAGCTTGGCGGTGAAGGCGAAGCCGTCGGGAGCGTCTTGCGGGCCGGTGTTGTGGACGCTCGCGGCGTTGATGAGATATTTGTCGAACATCACGCCGTCTCCCGACCGGTTTCACCAAGCAGCCGCTCGAACATGACGTGCTGGCGCCTTACCTGTTCGCGGCTGTCGACCGCCTCGACATCCTGCACCCAGCGGTTGCCCTCATATTCGCTTGACAGATACCCGTCCCAACCGCCGGCGATCAACTCCGGGATGACCTCGTCATACGCCAGCGACGGATCGCGCGCGTCAGGCGTCATCTCGTAGAATTTCGCCTGAATGTGCCGGAAATACGGAATGTAATCACGGATGCGCTTGGGGTTCGAATAAGGCGAATGGCGCAGCGTCTCGGCCATGCGCACCTCGGTCGGGTTGCCCTTCAGCTTCACCGCGACCTCGTAGATCGTGTATTCGGCCATGATTTTGGCCTCGTGCTGATCGACGATGAATTGCGCGATCTCGGGGCAAGCGCCCTCGCGTTCGAACCGCGCACGCCATACCGGCGGATAATGTTTCATGAAGATGCCCATGTCGGGCAGCAGGCCGAGATGCCTGGTGCCGAGCCGATCAGCCTCTTCGACGGTGCGCAAAATCCAAGCATGCTCTATATGCCACGGCGCATGAACCTCCACGCCCATATGGACGTCGAGTTCCTCGGCGTAAGGCACGCAGCGTGCGAGGATATCGGGCCGCACGAACACCAGCACGCGCATGTTGCGGATGCCGAGCCGGTTGCACAACACGAGGTCGCGACGGATCGATTCGACTTGCTCGTCGTCGCTCATCACGTGATCGCGACGGAGCTTGGTGTCGAGGAACATGTCGTAGCAGGTCAGCTCGCAGCCGTGGCGCGCCACCATCTCCTGCCACGCACCGACCTCAGCATCGGAGACGTTCGGGAAGGTGGCTATGTTCTGCTCGGGCAGGATTTCGATCCCGTTCGCGCCGATCGAGGCGGCGAAGGCGACGCAATCCTCGACGGTCATCTGGCCCAGGAACAGCTCTTCCTGAAACGAATACAGGCTGACGCCGCGTTTGACGGTGCCCGCCATCACCAGCGACGCCCACCGCTGGAGCAAGAAGCCTCAGTCATCGATCTCTCCTCATCCGTTCGTCCGCATTCGCGGGCGCTAGGTTCGAATGGCATGTCTAGAGCCATTCCAAAAATCGCTTATTCTGATTCCATATCATCCAAACCGTGGATAATCGGGTGTTCAACTGCGATTACGCGCTACGATCTGGGCGATCACGGCGGCGCTAGGCTTGGCGGTGCGGCGGAAGCTTTGCCGGTCCACCGCGAACAACCCGAACCTGGCATCGTCATTGCCGCCCCATTCGTAATTGTCGAGCAGCGACCAGTGGATGTAGCCCAGCACCGGCACACCGTCGTCGACCGCCGCCTTGAGATGCCCGATCGCCGCCGGTATCAATGCGGCGCGGAGCCGGTCGTTGGTCGTGCCGACACCATGATCGGTGACGAGAACCGGCACCTTGGCGGTCCCGGGCACATAGCGGACCGCGTTGGCGAGCGACGCAGGGTAGATCTCGGCACCCGATATATTGGTCGGCACGCCGGGCGGGGTCGGCAACCTGCCGTGAGCGTCCCATACGACGCGCTCGTAATTCGGCACACCGACATAATTGTCGCGCGCGGCGGCGCGCAGCCACGGGCCGTAGAAAGTCTCGCGCCGCGCATCGCGAACGCTGCCCGTTACCACCGCCTGATCGTCAACCACCGCCAGCGTCACGCCGACGGGCAGGTGTTGGGAAAGCCGCTTTGACCGCCTGTTTGCCGAGTCGTGCGCGGCAAGCAGATTGCGCTGCACCGCCACCGCATATTCGGGCAACACGATGTTTCCAACGGTAAAATGGCCGCCGCCGCTCGCCGTCGCGCACGCAGCGAGGCTAGCGCGGAGCGCCGCCCAAAATTGCGGCGGCAGCACCGCCTGAAGCAGTTGCGCGTTGTTCGGCTCGTTGAAGGTGGCGAGGTAACGAATGCCGTCACCGAGATGCCGGATCGCCCGGTCGCAATAACGCGCGAACAGCGCGGGTGCGCCATCGTCGGTCCACCCGCCCCGCGCCGCGAACCAGCGTGGCGTGGTGAAATGGCACAAGGTTACCACCGGCGCGATGCCGCGCGCCGTGCACGCCGCGATGATCGCCTTTTAATGATCGAGCATCGCGATCGAAAACTGCCCCGGCTCGGGTTCGATGCGAGGCCATTCGATCGAGAACCGATAGGCGGTGAGGCCGAGGCTGGCGACCAGATCGAGATCGGTTCGCCACAGCTCGAAACTGTTGCACGCGTCGCCCGATGGCGACACCGGCAGCTTCGGGGGTCACCGTCTCGTGCAGCCACTGATCGGCGTTGACGTTATTGCCCTCGACCTGATGCCCAGCGGTCGCCGCGCCCCATAGAAAGCCTTTCGGGAAGCGCGCAGGCACCCGGGCAGCGCCGGCAGCGGATGCCACCACCGCGACCGCCGCGGATCCTGTCAACACACACCGCCTGCCGATCATCTGCGACACGCGATTAGAAGGAGAAGCCAAACCGCACGCCCGCAGACCGCACGGAATCGAGGCCGATACGCTGCGTGTAGCTTAGGAAGCCGGCGTTGCTATCGCCCGATTCGATGCCCGTCGTCAGCGCATAGACTTTGTTCGTGCAATTCTTGCAGAACACCGCCGCCGACACCTGTCCGAGCTTGAAGCCCAGGCTCGCGTTGAGGATGTCGATCGCATCGATCGCCGACCCCGGCGCGGCATTGACGAGCGATTCGACCCGGCTGCGATGATAATAGCTGCCGTCGAGCACCAGCGATGCCTTGTCGGACAACGGCACTTCATACGATGCGCCGACCGTCGAGGTGAACTTCGGCGCGAAGGACAGCCGGTTGCCCGAAGCATCGAACGTGCCGTTCACTGCGCAACTCGGCGTCGTCTGGCCAGTATAGCATTGTGCGCCGATGAAGCTGTCATAGGTCGCATCGACGAATGCTAGATTTGCGTTAATCGAGAAATGCCGGACCGGCCGCAGGATCGCATTGACTTCCACGCCCTGGCTGGTCGCCTGCCCGGCATTGCCGATCACAAAGGCGCGCAAATTGGTGTCGAGCGTCTGCGCCTGCAAATTCTTGAACGTGGTGCGGAACACCGACGCGTTTAGCGTCAGCATCCGGTCGAAAAAGGTCGATTTGATGCCAGCTTCGATCGTGTCGGCGCGTTCGGGCATCACGCGGAGCATGGCAGCCAAAGATGCGCCGGTATCGTTCATGCCTGGCCCCTTCCAGCCGCGGCCATAGGTCGCATAGACCATGATGTCGCGGTTGAAGCTATATTGCGCGCCGCCCCGGAAGCTTACCGTCGTCGCAGCATAGCTCTGGTTGAAGGTGGCATTGGGAACACCGAGCACCACGAAATACGCGCCACGGTTCTGCGCAAGATCGATCGAAACGCGGTCACGAGTGACCCGCGCGCCGGCGATCAGCTTGAGGCGATCGACCACTTCCCACGTAAACTGGCCGAACCCGGCATAGCTTTCGTTGTTGAGCCGGTAATCCTTGTCGTTGCCGAGGAAGTTGCTGTTGCTGACCGAGCATCCTGGAGGCGATGGCTGCGACACAGTGGCGCCGACGCAGAACGGGAAGCTCGGGAGCAGGAACGACGGGAACAGATTGTTACCAGAAACCTGGCTATGCTGATCGAGCGCCGAACGGAAATAATAGAAACCAACCTGCCCGGTCAGCCGGTTGCCGGCCGGCAAGGCGAGCCGCAGTTCGTTACTATACTGATCATAGTGCGCGCGCTGGCTGTTGATGTTCGCGCCGTTGAACTGGAGATCATCAGCGTCGATCTGCTGGTTGAGCGAGTATGTCTTCCATGCGAACACGTCGCTTAGCGTCCAGCCGTTGCCGAACTGATACGAGACGTTCGCCTGCGCGCCACCGGTTATCAGATCGCGCCAGGCCGGAGCATCGCTCGCCAGCACGAGATTCTCGGGGCTTGGCGTTATCCCCGCCGCAGCAAGCGGGCCGGCATTGACGCCGCCGGCTGCCGCGGAACGATAACTGCCATCAAAGATCGTCCCCACACCATGCTGTTCGAAATACTCGCCGATCAGATAAATCGAGAGCGCGTCACTCGGTTCATATAGATACTTAGCGCGGCCGCCATATTGCTGGTAGTTCGGCTCGAACCGGCCATAAGCGTTCTGGCGGATATTCTGAACGAGCGCATCGTCATAGCGGTAGATGCCGCTTACGCGCAGCGCGGAATTCTCACCGACCGGAATGTTGAGTGTCGTCCGCGACAGCACACCATTGCCATTCGATCCCGGCCGGTCGCGCGTCACCGCCTCCATGTCGAAGGTGGCGCCGTAATGCCGCAATTCGGGCCGCGTCGTGGTGATGTTGACGAGGCCCGCCGAGGCGTTCTTGCCGAACAGCAAGCCTTGCGGTCCGTTCAGCACCTCGACTTGCCCGACGTCGAGGAAAGGGTTTCCGTTGAGCACGATCGAGCCGAGCGTGACCTCGTCGATCGCGGTCGCGACGCTGGACTCGATCGTGTTGGCGAAAGTCTGCGTGCCGATGCCACGGATTGCGTAATTATTGTCCTGCTGGACCTGTAAGCTCGGCGCGATGATCGAGAGCTGGCGCTGATCGTTGACACCGGCCGCGCGAAGTTCGTTCGCCGAAACCGCCTGAACGCTTACCGGCACGTCCTGAAGGCGTTCCGAACGACGTTGCGCGGTCACCACGATATCGGCGACGGCCGTGCCCTCACCCGCGGCTGGCGCATCCTGTATTGTGGCAGTTGTCGAGGCTTGGGCCAGCGCGGGGGCCGCTGACAGCATCGTCATCGCCGCCGCCGTCGACAACAAGAGCGCGTGCTTCATCAATTCTCCTAACGCGAATGGCTGTTTGATTGGTTCGGATGGTTTGGGTGCCGTCCCACATGACGCTTAGCGCCACCGCAGAACGGCGGTGGCCGCAGCTAAGAATGGACAGGGCTGAAAGGATCTTACGTTATATGAAGCTGCGGCCATGCCATGACGCTTGTCGGGAACCACCGGAGATACCTTGTGAAAAGATCCGCTGTGATCTGCAGGGCCGTGATGCTTCACGAGCCTCTCGAATGTAGCAAAGCTGCATGTCCTGCCCAACGTCCCCTCCATCGGCTCTTTTCGCGCGCTGTATGAAGGGACCTTAACCCTCGGATTAGATATAAGAAGTTTATTGTTTGGATGAGACCCTATCGTTTATGTAAATACGTTAGTGGTTACCTAGAGCATAAATCGATCTGATTGAATCGTGGGCGATTCCCAAATCGGTTGCGATCTGATTCAGTACGGCCTTCGAGCAAGGAGGTTGATACATGCCCAGGGCGCTGTCGGTTGATCTACGCAAGC
>NZ_SGIS01000060.1 GCF_004208535.1 Sphingomonas populi | reverse complement strand
AGAGCATCCAGAAATTTCCGGTTGTCGGTGCGGGGGCCACGCTTACCCTTCGTCCCGCCCGGCACGAACCCTTTGATCCGTTCCCATTGGTCATCACGAAGCGCATCGCGATCCATCGCTGATCTCCTAAAATCAGCCTTGAATCCGATTTCAGAGCAATTGGGAATCCCTAACCCTTAAATCGTCACCACGCCCTAGGGTCCTTCTTGCACGTCGATCCAGAATTCAGATCGATAGGATCGACAGCTCCTCCGCAGCGCGATCAAGACATTGGCGGAAAGACGTTCGATTTCTTGATCTGGCCGTAAGCGAAGCTGGTATCGATGGAGGCGACGCCTGGAACCTTGTGAAGCTTTTCGCGCACGAAGCGTTCATAGTCCCTCAGACTGCTGACTAGAACGCGCAACAGATAGTCAGCGTCTCCAGTCATCACATAGCAGTCCAGAACCGAATCCATCGCGCGGATCGCGTCCTCGAACGCATTCACGGATTCTTGAGCGTGAACCTGAATGCGCACACGCACGAACGCGGTGACCGGAAGTCCGTAGATTTCCTCATCGACTATCGCCGTGTAGCCCCGAATTACGCCTTCATCTTCAAGCGCGCGCAAGCGCCGCAGGCACGGCGATGGCGATAAATTCACGCGTTCTGACAGATCTTGATTGCTCATGCGCCCGTCGGCCTGCAACGCCGCGATAATGTCCCGATCCTTGCTATCCATGCGGGGTTATTGGCATATTCTGCCAATTTTGCCAACCGTTTCGCTGAAATTAGGCAGGATTCGCCCGGGATGCCCATGGTAGGAAAGTGGAATGCCAACCGCTCCCGCTCGCTCCCTCCATCCGTCCGACCAAATAGACCCGTCGGCTCTGCCGCGCTCGCCCTTCATGATATTCGGATGGTTATCCCTTCTATTGGCCATATTCGTTTGGGCCGGCTTTGCGCTGTCCATGCGGGCGATCGGTAGGTCGCCGCTCGCTACCGCTGACGTCGCGCTGATACGCTTCGCGGTTCCCGCGATCGTGCTCTTACCACTGTTGCCCTCCCGACTTGCCAGGCTGAGGACTGTTCCGTGGCCCGCGGCCACGGCGGTGGCGGCAGGCGCCGGCCTCCCCTTCTTCTTGCTGGCCGCTGCCGGCGGGCGATCGAGTTCGGCCGCGCACGTAAGCGCTCTGATTGCCGGCACGACGCCCTTGGCGGTGGCCCTGCTTGCCGCGCTGTTGTGGAGCGAAGTGCCAGGGCGGCGCCGGCTGTTCAGCCTCCTCGCCATCATTGCCGGCGTAAGCTTTCTCGTCGCCGGGCTCTCCACCGGGCCATCGGAAGTGTACGGGGTAACCCTGTTGCTGGCAGCGAGTGTGCTGTGGGGTGCCTATACGCTCGGGCTACGCCGGGCAGAACTGGATCCGCTCGGATGCATCATGCTAATTACTTATCCCTCGTTACTGGTGCTGCTTCCACTGCGCGCGATTGGGGTGTTTGAAACGCATCTCTCCACTGTCTCGCTGACCGACATACTGCCTTTCGTCGCGGTACAGGGCATCGGGGTTGGTTTGCTTTCGAGCTATGCGTATTCGCTCGCAGTTTCTCGGCTGGGCCCCACGCGCTGCGCGACCGTGGGCGCTCTGGCGCCTGTACTGACGACTGGCCTCGCTGTTCCTTTGCTGGGTGAGGTCCCGAGTTTGCTATCGCTACTTGGCGTGTCCGTCATAACATTTGGCATCTTCGTTTCTAATGCCACTCGCTTTTCGGAGGTACGGCCATGTTCAGCCGCCTGACCTTGGTTCCTAGTGATCCGCTATGGGCACTCACCGCTGCCTTCCAGGCCGATCCGAGACATAGAAAATTGGATCTTGGCCTTGGTGTTTACCGTGATGAGACCGGCGATACCCCGATCTTCGCAGCGGTGAAAGCTGCCGAAGTTCGGATGGCCGCCGTTGGCGCATCCAAATCCTATCGTCCATTGCGCGGCAACGATGCCTTTAATGCGGGCATGACCAAACTCTTATTGGGAACGGAAGCCGCTACGCTAGCGAGATCTGCAACGATTCAGACGGTGGGTGCCACCGGAGCGTTGCGCATGTTAGCCGAACTGATTGCAGTCGCGCGTCCGAGTGCGACAATCTGGTTGTCCGATCCCGGCTACCACAATCATCGCCCATTGATGGCGGCGGCCGGCCTCAGTGTAGCCGAATATCCCTGGCGCGAGCGCAATGGGGCAGCGGACTTTGAGCCGGTCTTACATCGTCTAAAGCAAGCGAAACCCGGCGACGTGCTTCTGATTCAAGGTTGCTGCCACAATCCGACCGGACTCGACCTGACCTTTGACGGGTGGCAGCAGATCGCAGCGCTGTGCGAGCGACGCGGCATCGTCCCGCTGGTCGACATGGCGTATCAGGGCCTTAGTGACGGTTTAGATGCTGACGCCTTCGGCCTTCGCATCTTAGTCGATAGGCTAGACACCGTGCTTATAGCAGCAAGCTGCTCAAAGAATATGGGCCTCTATTGCGAACGGACCGGCGTAGCCTCGGTAATCCTGCCATCGGCCTCGCAAATAGCGTCCGTAATGGGCGTGCTCGAGGCTACGGGTCGGTGCAGTTATTCCATGCCGCCGGACCACGGTGCTTCAGTCGCAGCGGCGCTGCTGGCCAATCCTGAGCAGTGGCATGCCGCACTCCACAAGATGCGGGAGCGGATCGCGCATATGCGATCCGTCCTGACGGCGGCACTTCGTGAACGCGGCATATTGAACGCACTAGGCGCGATAGAACGGCACCGCGGGATGTTCTCTACGCTGCCGCTCAGGCCCGAAGCGATGATGAAACTTCGTCGAGACCATGCAATCTACGGATCATTGGACGGGAGAATCAATGTCGCCGGTCTCCAGACCAGCCAGGTGGAGTGGCTGGCAGACGCGCTTCTCGACGTAATGGGCCACTGCCCTGAAGAGGCTATGGCGCTTTGAATTTGGCCATCGCCCAGATACCCAACTCGGCCTGGCTTCGGAGCGTCTGGCCGTAGCGATGTGCCGCGTCGTCGACACGGCGCCGATACGGATTGGTCTTAATCTCCCAATTACGGCGCAACGACTTTCCCAGCCTTCATTACGAAGGACACCTTTTCCATGGCTTGGATGTCGCGCGTCGGATCCTGATCGACCGCAATGATGTCTGCTGTCTTGCCCGGCGCGATAGAACCGATGTCTTTCTCCATGTGCAACGCAGCCGCCGCGTTGACCGTCGCGGCCATCAGCGCCTCGCTGGGGGTGAGACCTGCATCAACCAGAGCGGAAAATTCGAGGCTCTCCCTATCGGCATAGAGCGGCATCAGATCCGTGCCGTAGACGATGCGTACGCCAATCCTTTTCGCATTGCCAACGCTGGCGCGTGCTTCGCCATAATAGTCGCGCGTGATCCCGAGCCTCTTCAGGATTGGAGCGAAATACCGGACGGTGTCCAGTGTGGGCGTGAAGCTCAGGCCTTTTCGCTGCATCGCCTGGAGAACAGCATCGCTCTGCGGTCCATGTTCTATGGTATCGGCCCCCGCATTCACGGCCAACATCGTCTCGCGATCCACACCTGCAGAATGCACGGCGACAGTCCGACCGAGCTGATGCGCCGTTTCTACGATAGCGTTGACTTCATCCTGAGATTCAATCGTCTGTATTCTTGGATCGAGTGCAGCCGTGTCGGCAAGTCGGATTTTGATGACGTCTGCCCCGCGTTGAACCTCTTCGCGGACAGCCCGGCGGCAGTCTTCGACACCAGTGCAAGCCCCGCGGTTTCCAACGAGCGCAACGGCATCATGCGTCAGGTGAAACATGTCATTCGACAGAGCGCCACCCGGCAACGTGAACTGCGGTTCCGAGACGAGCATTCTTGGCCCGTCTATTTTGCCGCTCGCGATCGCGTCTCGCAGATCGTAGGTCACGCTGGCCGGATCGCCGACGTTCCTGATCGTCGTGAAACCTTGCAACAGGATCTGCCGAACGACCGGGATCGCCTTGAGCACCGTGATCGACTGCCTTTGCAAGAACAGGTTGGTGACCCATTGTGTCGGTGCCGTCTCATCGATCCTCTCCATGCCGGTGACATGGGTGTGCATGTCGATGAGTCCGGGGAGCACGTAACTCTTAGACAGGTCGATGATCTGGTCGCCGGGGATGAAGCCATCCTGGATCGACGTGATCCGCCCATTTTCGATCACGATCGACTGGTTTGTCTTTGCCGGCGACCCCGGCGTCGCAATCAGGGTTCCCGCATGGATAACAACGGTTTGCGCCTCTGCCACGCCGCAACTGGCCATCAGGACCACCCCGATCAGACCCCGGCGAGACAGGCTTTTCCATTTGCAGATCATATCGCGCCTTCGCGTTATTCGGGGTGAGCATTACGCGTCATAGCAAGGCGCAATGGCCTCAGAACGTCTTGGAAAGTACCAAGCCCATGGTGCGCGGCTGAAGCAACGCTGCAGTTGCGTACGGACCGAACACGAAGCCGCCTGTATAGCCCCGCTTGTCGGCGATATTGCGGACGAAGAAGCTTGCTTCGAAGCCGTTCCTGTCAATACCGGCCCGCAGGTCGACTGTCTCATATTTCGGAAGCACGTAGCGCGCAGCGCCCGGCCCGGCGAATTCACCCAGGCGCTTGCCGACATAGCGATAACTGGCGCCCAAAAACGACTTCCATCCGTCGGTCACGTCGAAGCGATACTCCCCGCCGACTTGGCCTGTCCACTTGGCGGAACTGGGAAGTCGATCACCTGCGACAGCCGGACCGACGGTGTTGCGGAAGGTAGCATCGGTGTAGGCGATGTTTGCGTCGAAGGTGAGCCCAGACATGGGAGCGGCCGTGAAGGCTGCCTCCACGCCCTTGCTCTGCGCCTTGCCGGCGTTGCCGATGAAGCTCAAAGGCGTGCCGCCGGGGCCGATCTTGCTCTGCTGGACCTGAATGTCGTTCCAGTCGATCAGGAACGCGTCCAGATCGAAGGTCAACAGACGGTCGAACAGCGTACCTTTGGTTCCGACCTCATAGCTTACAACCGTATCGGGGTTGTAGCTCGCTGGATCGTTGGTGGTGGTGTTCGGACCGCCAGGACGGTAGCCCGATGCGACCCGGCCATAGACGAGGATGTTCGGCGTGATCTTATAGCTCGGATTGACCGAGAAGGTGAGCTTGTGATCGGACGAGCTGCCACTGCTCGCGGAGTTGCCCAGAAGGAGGCCACTCAGGGTCTGGCTGTTACTCTGACGAATGTCGCTATACCGCAAGCCGCCGGACAGGCTGAGCTTGGACGTGAAGTTCAAGGTTACGTTTCCGAAGCCGGCGATCTCGCGGTAGGTGGCGTTTACCTCACCGTTACCGAGCGGCGGCAAACCCACGCTCGCTGCTGATTCACCTGTCTGCCGGTACAACGGATTGACGAGTGCAAGAGAATTCGCTTTCTCACGCGTGTAGAAGCCGCCGATCTGCCAGCCGAAAAAGCCCTTGGTGGTCGATTGCAAGCGCACTTCCTGCGTCAGCTTTTTCGTCCTGAAAGGCTGAAAGACGGAAGCGCCGAGCGTCCCACTCGGCTGACCACTGATGGAGTCGAGCACGCCACCGATAATGCGGGTATAATCGACGTACGTCCCGCTTTTCTGGATGCCGTAGCTGGTATCGGAAATGACGTCGAACCCGTTCAGTTGGGCGTTGATCGAGAGGTCATAGAGCGTGAACCGTTGAGTCAGCGCCGACGCGCCGCGAGGGCGAGACACCTGCAAATCGCCGTAAAGCGGGCGACCGCTCAGATCCGTATCGATCGTGGTGACGCTGTCGGCGTTGATCGCCTGATACATGGCCGATCCCACGATCGTGACGTTTGTAACCGGGCGCACTGCGAGGGCCACCCGGCCGCCGCGGGTACGCGTCTCGTTCTCGTTCGATTTGCCGGTCAGAACATTGTCGATGAAGCCTGGGTCGATCCGATAAAAGCCGCTCGCCGACACCGCGACATTCTCCCCGAGCGGCGCGTTGATGCGGCCGCGCGCACCCCCACCGAGCCCGCCATGATCGACACCCGTGAAGCCTAGTTCGGCGCGACCGGATAGCGTATCGAAGTCGGGCTTGCGCGTGACGAACTTGAGAAGACCGCCAAGACTTGCCGCGCCGTACAACGTGCCTTGCGGGCCGCGCAGGAACTCGATCCTCTCGAGATCGGCAGGATCGAAATCCGGGAAGCTTCCGCCAGCACCCAATTGGGTGGCGGACGTAATCGGGGCGTCGTCCACGTAGACCGCAGCGACGGGGTTCCCGCCAACCCCGGTCGATATGCCGCGGAAGATGATCTGCGTTTGAACGCCGGCGCCCGTGTTGTTCGATATCGTCACGCCAGGGACGCTTGCAGCATAGTCCTCCAACCGCACGGCCCCGGCGCGCGTCAACGTGCTCGCTCGAACCGCGCTTACCGCCTGTGGGATGTCGATCAGGCGTTCGCTGCGCTTCGTCGCGGTGACCACGATATCTCGTGTCCAGGCGGGATCGGGCGAACGCGTTGCCGTCTGCGCAGGGTCACCGGCGCTCGTCGTTGGGCTTTCGGCCAGCGTGATGGTCGCGCCCGCGTCAGCGACGATCCGCAGGCGGGTACCAACCAAGAGCTGATGCAGCGCAGTCCGCACATCATAATTTCCGTGCAGCGCAGGGGTGGTCACACCGCGCAAAATCTTGCCCGGAGCGGTGATCTGTACGTGCGCTTGCCTGGCGAAAATAGGGATCGAGGTCGTGGCCGGCTGCTCAGCGATGTCGAACCGCTGGTATTGCGCCTGTGCGGCGGCAGATGCCGTGAATGCCACCACGGCGGCGCTCGCATACGCCATGTGGCGCGACCTCGTCGAGAACATAGAATTTCCCCTTTTGGCGTGCGCATGTTTGCGCATTAGGGTTATGTTGCTCGGCGCTGGCGTAAACCGCCAAACCCGGAGAACAATATTTTCTAAGGCTCGATGCGCACGGCATTGGGATAGTTCTGGACCCGCATGCCGAGGCTCAGCGCGGCCGATTGGGCAAAGCCACGCGGATCCCTTGCATCGAAGAGTCCGGTGATCGTTTGCTGACCGACAGACGGGTCGGACACCTCGATCGATACGCTACTGTAGCGTGCGAACTCCCGGGCAGCGTCGAAGAGGGTCTCGTCCTCGAATGCGAGCAGTCCATTGCGCCATTCCAATTCGTGGTCGACCTTGTCCTGAGACAAGGGCGTCACGATATTCCCCGTACCCAGATCGGCGATTACGCGCTGGTTCGCCGTCAAATGAATGGCTTTCGAGCTTTGGGTCGTGCCATCGGAAAGGCTTACATCTCCTGACTGCACCAGCACCTGGAGCGGCATGTCCTGGGTTTTTCTGACAGCGAAACTGCCCCCTGTGCTGCCGGCTACGCTCGTGCCGGTATCCACCAACACGCTGGCCCCGCGGCCGCTAACAACCTCGAAGAGCGCCTCACCGTGCTCCAGCGCGACGTGATGCGACCGACCCTGTGTTTTCACGAGCACACGACTGTCGGTGTTGAGCGTCATCCGCGCGGCTTCGCCCAACTGGATGACGCGCGTCTCTCCAAGGGCGGTGGCGTATGCCTGAGTGGAGGCGATAGTGGTTACACCAAACGCGGCGATTCCAATCACCGCCATTGCTGCAGCCGATCCACCCAGGGCGATGAAGCGGCGTCGGGTCGGCGGCGCAATCCGGGCGTGAGTGTCCGGTACGCTGACTTCGACAGGTGAAAGGTCGTTGGTCGTGGAATATCGATCGGTGTCGAACGTACTGACGGCTGCTGCTTTTCGCGAGTGGATCAAACCTGCCTGTGCGCGGGCGAACGCCCCGCGGTGCCGGATATCTCTCTGCAGCCAAGCCTCGGCTTCGATTCGGTCGGCGCTGGACAGCGATCCAGCATCGAAGCTTACGGCCAGCTCGGCGGCTCGACGACTGATGTCGCCGCTTGCCTCACGCTCGTTCATCATTGCTTGCTTTACAAGTTTGGGACTGGAGCGGTGTTGCGTGAGCGGGTGCGTTTCCGTCTCGGCCAAGCAACATCATGAACTGCTCTAACGCGCGTGCGTGACGCTTTTGCACGGCGTTTTCGCTCAGCCCCAATCGATGGGCAATGTCCGCATAGGGAAGCCCATCGACGGCACGAAGCAGGAACACCGATCTCGCAGGTTCATCGAGGCTTGCTATTGCTTGAGCAAGGAGGTGCAGTTGCTGGCGATCTGAGGCTTGCGTTTCCGGGCTCGGGTCATCTGCGGCGAAGTGGGTCTCCGCCATTTCTTCCAGAGATCGAATAGCGACGATGCGCGCCCGGCGAAGGTGCATCAGGACGATATTCCGGGCGAGACCTATCATATACGATCGCGGATTCCGGATATCGCCAAGCGACGGCATTTCGATCAGACGGCCATAGACCTCCTGCACAACGTCCTCCTCGTCGATACCAGGAGGGAGAAGCTGACGCGCCAAAAAGCGGCGCATCGTGGGTTCATGTGGGAGTATGTTTCTGGCGATCCACGCGTTTCTGAAGTGCAAATCCGGGCTCATCGGGCGTCGACGAGAAAGCGGAAGCTCAGATGATCAGCGAAGCTAGTACGCAGGGTGCCCGAGCCCGGATCGGCGAGCCGAACAATCTCATCACCCGCGTTCCGATTCCTCGGTCGTCCCGGGGAACCTTGGAAGGCTGATCCTATCGTAGACTCCATTTCTGCGTACCGCCTTGCTGGGTACGTCATATTGCTTAGAATCTGGAAGGCGTAAATGGGTATGCGATCCTGTCGGTACAGACCAAATCAGGCGGAGCAGCGCGTGGCCTGGCTGTCGCTCGAGCACCCCAAATAAGGAAACGGGCGCGGCGACCGGCGTGCGCGTCTGTTCAGTGGCGATCATATGCTTGCTTGCTCGCGCGCATATGCCTGGGTTCCGCGTGTGTAGACTTTATCCGTCGGTAAGATCGTGTCGATCTCGATATCCGGCGCGCCAGCAAGCTCAGCGTAGACCGGACCGAAATCGGTCTCGAGAGTTTGCTTTAGCAAATCCTCGAAGCTGTCGATCACGAAATAGTTCTGCTGATAGTCGTCGATCCGGTACTTGGTCCGCATCAGCCGCCGGAGATCGAACCCGAGCCGGTTCGGCGACGGATCGTCAAGTGAGAACAGCGATTCGCCATAAGACGACACAATACCCGCGCCGTAGATCTTCAGGCCATCCGACGCGTCGCGTACCAGACCAAACTCGACGGTATACCAATAGAGCCGCGAAAGCCGCTCGATGACACCGGCACTCGCCGCGCGCTGCCCGCCGACGCCATACGCCTGCATATAATCGGCAAAGACCGGGTTCGCGAGGAGCGGTACATGACCGAAGACATCGTGGAAGATGTCCGGCTCCTGGAGATAGTCCAGTTGCTCTGGCGTGCGAATGAAATTGCCCGAAACGAAGCGGCGGTTTGCCAGATGATCGAAGAAGACATCATCTGGTATCAGGCCCGGCACTGCGACCACCTGCCAGCCCGTCGCCTTCATCAGCCGCTCGGACAGTTCCTCAAAGTCTGGAATACCGGGCTTGGACAAGCGCAGCACGTCGAGGCCGTCCAGGAATTCCGGCGCGACGCGTCCAGGCAACATTTTCGCCTGCCGTTCGAAAAGCTGATCCCACATTGCATGCTCGGCCGCGGTGTAGCGATCCCACCCCTGCGGAATTGTCCAGTCCTCAGCGGTGCCCGCAGGTCGATCGATCTGTGTGTTTGCCATGCGCGCATTCTTGCACCCAGACGTTGAATTTGCTTTTCAAATGATAGAAAAATACACGGAATCCTGATCAAATGACCCGTGCAATGGTGCAAATATGAAAAAATCATACAATCTGGATGATATCGATCGGCGCATTCTCTCCGCTCTGCAGGCGGATGCCGGGATCGGTAACGGCGATCTCGCCGAGCGCGTCGGGAGCTCGACGGCGTCGGTGTGGCGGCGGATCAAGGCCATGGAAGCAGGCGGCCTGCTCAAGCAATCGGTCAGGCTGCTTGATCAGCAAGCTCTTGGCTTCGGTGTCAACGTGCTCTGCAACATCCGTGTACGCAGCCATGCCCGCGACGTCCGCGATGCGTTCGAGACCTTCGTCGAAGGCCGTCCTGAGATTTTGGAATGCTTCTCGATGTCCGGCGACTGGGATTATCTGCTTCGCATCGTGGCAGCGGACGTAACCGGCTATGAACGCTTCCTGATGAACACCCTCTTAGAACACCCGTCAGTTGGAGGGGCGTCTTCGCATTTTGCGCTTTCCTTGACCAAATACACCACAGCCCTACCTCTGCCAGACCGAGTTTGAACAGCCTTGGAAGATCCCGGGCGGTTTTCCACGCCCCCCCGGCGTCCAAAGGACAGCAGCAGACAACGCGGTAGCTGCAGCGCTGGCGCGCCGCTGAGGAAGCCAGCGCAACCTTCTTCGTCATCAAGTAGATGTAGGACGCGCAAGGAACGGCGGCTTCATCCAAAACCCGTCATGAGTAGCCTACCGCTCGTGGTCATTTGACGGCGTCAGGGTGCAAGACGGACATCCGCCATAGCAAGCTCGCCGTTCAACTCGGCATCGCCGGCAAATCGACCCACCAAGATCGGATAGCGGCCAGCCGCGACATGCCAGCCCCGCGCCGCGACATCATAATCGGCGAGCAGACGTGGATCGACGGTGACGCTAACCCGCTTCGCCTCTCCGGGAGCAAGCATGACCCGATGGAAGCCAACCAAACGAAGACTTCCCCCGTCTCTACGACCGGCCTGCGCATAGACCTGCGGCGAATCCGCCCCGGCGATCGTGCCGATGTTCTTCACCTCGAAACTAATGGACGGATGCGATCCGGCCGTGACACGCAATGCCGCATACCGAAAGCGAGTGTAGGACAGGCCGTAGCCGAAGGGGAACAAGGGTCGAACGCCACGCTTCAGATAGCCGCGATAGCCGACATCGGCGCCCTCGCGGTACTCGATCACTGTCGCTGGAGGACTGGATTTCATGCCGTCGGCGCCGCCAGCGTTGTTCGCAGCCTCTGCCGCCTTCATCGCAGTGAGGCCGGGGATCACCGGGCGCGGCGCCTGTGCTTCGCTAGCCGGAAAGGTCATCGGCAGGCGACCCGACGGATTGACGGTACCAAACAGGACGTTCGCAATTGCCTCGCCGCCTTTCTGTCCGGGATACCAAGCTTCGATGACCGCCGGCACTTTGTCGAGCCATGGCATCAGCACGGGGCCGCCCGTTTGCAGTACCACAGCCGTGCGCGGGTTTGCCGCAGCGACTGCGGCAATCATAACATCCTGTTGGTCTGGCAGCGAAAGCGTCTCGATGTCCTGTTTCTCGGTCCGCCATTGCCAGCCGAAGACGATCGCGACGTCGGAGCGCTGGGCTGCCGCCACGGTGGCGGCGACGTCGCGTCCGTCAACAAACGTCACTTTCGCACCCGGTGCCAGCGCCTGGATCGCCGCGAGCGGTGACGACGCATGCCAAGTCATCCGCGAAATCGAGGCGGCGGAACCTTCCGTCAGCGGGATCTCGACCGGGACGCCACCCACCGACCGCACCTGACTCGCGCCGCCGCCCGACAGAACGCCGCGGTCGGCATGGGCGCCGATCACTAGAATGGACTTGGCGGTGCGCGCCAGGGGCAGCATGTCACCCTCGTTCTTGAGCAACACCATGCCCTTCTCCGCCGCCTCCTGCGCGACCTTGGCGTGCTCCGCATAATCGATGGACTGCGCCGCAGCCGGGACCGGATGGTCGATCAAACCAGTGACGGAGACACCCCAAAGAATACGCCGATTCATATCGGCGAGGCGGCTTTGCTGGATGCTGCCGTCGGCGAGCGCCGCTGCCAGCGGCGCACCGAAATATATCACCTTGTCCAGTTCGCGACCGGACTCCTGATCGAGTCCGGCGTTAATCGCCTTTACCGTGGAATGCACGGCGCCCCAGTCACTCATGACCCAGCCCTTGTAGCCCCAGTCACGCTTGAGAACCTGATTGAGTAGAAAGTCGTTTTCGCATGCCCAATCGGTGTTTACCTTGTTGTAAGAGCACATGACCGACCCCGGTTGCCCCAACTCGATTGCCAGCTGAAACGCGAGCAGGTCGCTTTCGCGGAGTGCCGCCTCGCCGATCCGCGCATCGGATGTGGTTCGCAGCGTTTCCTGCGGGTTGAGGACATAGTGTTTGACTGTCGAGACGATCGCATTCGACTGCACGCCGCGGATCGACGCGCCCCCCATGATGCCTGTCAGTAGAGGATCCTCGCCAAAATACTCGAAGGCACGTCCGCCCCAAGGGTCGCGGGTGAGGTTGACACCCCCCGCCAGCAGTACGTTGAACGTCTTTGCGCGTGCTTCCGCGCCGATCATCGCGCCGCTGCGATAGGCGAGGTCCGGGTCGAAGCTTGCAGCAAGCGAAAGTGTCGCAGGCAGTGCGGTCGCAACGTCGCCTTTGCGCTGTTCCAACTGGTTGGCAACGCCGAGCGAGGCATCGCTTTCGCGCAAGTTGGGGATGCCGAGCCGCGGCACGCCCGGGACATAGCCGGCCGACGGAATCATATCCGCCGGGCGATCCTTGCTTCTCCGCGGGAGATAGCCTTGGATATAAACTAGTTTCTCGGCATCCGTCATCTGCGCGACCAATGCAGTGGCACGCTGTTCTGATGCATCGCTGGCGTCTTGATCTGCCTTCCTTTGGTCGGATGTTACGGTGCGGGCATCGACAGGGATCGATATGCAGCCAAACAAAAGGATCGCCGACTTAAAAAGGTGTTTCGTAGCAGGCATACGCCCTCCTAAATCTCGTATTGAAAGCTGCAGTTTGGCATCGTTACATCGCTGTTGCTCGAACTACCTGCAGGTTGCCATCGGCTTGCCGGTGGTGCCAAAAGAGAGCGATGACATTGGGAGCAACTGCTGACCAATCGACCAAATCCTTCACGCACTATCCACGACCACTGGTAACGGCGGAGAATACCCGACAATAGTTCTCACCAGTTATCTTCTCGATTTCTTGCGCCGTAAATCGCTGGATGAGCATCTCCCCAACCACAGCATAAAGAAAGCCAGAATCTTGATCCGGCCACATGTGATTGGTGCTAAAGTTCCCGTTAGGATTCCGCGCGCTCACAACGCGATCTGGTGAGATCGGGCTATCGGAACCCATTCCGACATGATCGACCCCGACAACATCGACCATCTCGCGGATTCCAACCACATAATCTTTCATTGTTGGGAAAAGGTGCCAGACCCCGATAATGCCACCTGTATCTGCGATGGCCTTCGCATGGTCGCGGCTCACCAGTCGGACCTTCAGCGAGGGGGGGAATCGTAGCCAAGGCTTTCTGACTTGCCAACGCCGTATGCGAGACGACCAGCGGTTGCCGCGTGACCCGCGTGGCGGCAATAACCGTCTTCTCGGTTCCATGAGCGAGATCAACCACGATGCCAAGACGATTGCATTCCCTGACGACCTGGACTCCGAACGAGGTCAGTCCGCCGAGAATTGGCGAGCCATCAAGCTGGGCATCGCCCAGCGGCGCGACCAAATCGGGTGCACGATGAAGCAACTGTGCGTGACGCAAGCCTCGTCCATATGCCTCACCGATTCGCTCCAGCTTCCCTTCAATCCACTGACAGCCTTCGGAACCTTGAATGACCGTAGGTTGGTTGCGGGACTTGGATCGAACAAGGTCTGTAGTGTTGAGCGCACGACGCATATTTTGCTTCGCTAAAACTCGGTCAAGATAGTCCAGCGACTGTATATGCCATTGGTAATAGGCATTGGGCGGCGGCGGACTGCCGACACCACCACCGCTACCGCTTACATCGTCAACGCAATAATTGTAGATAACGGCGGACAAACCGGATTCCTGAATGCTGGCTGCCAGCTCGTTTTCCGGATCTGGCTTCCTGTGCTCAGGATCCTTGGAAAATTCGTAAAAATAGTGGTTGTGAAGATCAATTCCGAGCGCTTTGCGAGCGATCTTGTCGATCTTTGGATCGTTCGGCGCGGCTGCTAGCCTAGAGGCGCGCGAGCCGCTACTGACTAACGCAGCCCCAATCGCCCCCTTCAGCAGCATCCGCCGTGAGTGCATCCATGACGCGTCCGGATCGGCTGGCAGCATCGTTTTTTCATCCACTGCATGTGGCATGTGCCGTTCTCCTTGATCGTGTGCTTTCAATCGGCATCCTACGGATGCGGGTCGGCCTCAGGACTCACCTGTCTCCGCGCTTCGAAAGCCGAAAGGCGCGTGCCGCGTAGGAAATGACCCTACCGTCGCCATCGATAGTCACACACCGGCTGCACGCGCCGCTCGCAGGGCCTCCGTTTTCAGCAGACAATAAAGAACGTCGGCGTCCCGCGCATCGATAACTCAGAATTTGACATGAGCGCCCAGATACAAGGTTCGTCCAATGATATCATAGGCACCGGCGTTGGTTTGCCCTGCCACCCCGCCGATCGCCGGGGGGCTCACGTCCGTGAAATTGGTCACGCCCCCCCGGAACTCGAGATTCTCGTTGATACGATAGCGGCCGACCAGATCAAACGAGTTATAGCTCGGGACACCTGGCGCAACGCTCGCGGGCGATGTCACAGCAGTGGTGTCGTTCATCCGATCGATCCATCTCCATCGAATGCCGATCTCACCAGCGCTGCGCCGATACGTAAACGACGTCAGCGCCCGCCATTGCGGATTGAAGCCACCGACTCCCGACTGCGCGGTGCCGATTGTTCCAGCGAAGTCTTGGAACGCCTGACCGGGCAGGGTCTGAACGCGGAAGTCGTTTTGATAACTCACCACGGTCGTGAACGTCAGGCTGCCCGCTTTCCCGCCCAGCCCTAATTCAGCCAGTTCCCAGCGCAAATCGACTTGCGTATCGATCCCGCTGGTTCGGTATCCACCAAGGTTCAAATACGGAGTATTGATGTTGTTCAAGCTGTAGACCGAGGCATCGCGCTGTATCAGAGAACAATAATAGCTCTTCGGATCGTAGGTCGGATTTGATCCATCCAAGTTATAGCATTTGCCGACGACAGCGGCACCCGGCAGCGGCGAGATGGCTCCGTTGATTTTGATATTGTAGTAATCCACCGACAGAGACAGGTGCGACAGAAGCGGAGTGCCGAAGCGAGGCGCAATGACCATGCCTGCCGTGAACGTGTCGGCTATCTCTGGCCGGAGGTTCGCATTACCAGATACCGTCGCCTGGACCGATACCGCCGTTACGGCATACGTGTCGATAACGGACGCAGGGATGCCTTGCGCGATGCACAAAGCGCGAAGCTGGCTTGTGCGGCCCCTGTAACGAACGTCGCACGGATCGCCGGCCGACGGCGCGCTGCCGAGAGTCACAATCGAACCAGCCGGTGCGCTGTAGAGCTCGCCAATGTTCGGCGCACGAATCGCATGCTCGTATCCACCGCGGAAGAGCAATCCTGGCACCGGCGTGTAGTCGGCTTCCGCCTTGTAGGTCGAGACCCCGCCACTGACATTGTAGTCCGAATAGCGGTAACCGAGGCTGAGGTTGAGCGATTTGGCGAAGGGCAGGTCTTTCAGGATTGGAACCAGCAGCTCACCCGCAATTTCTTTAACGTTCGTTGACCCGAAAGTGGAGCGAGATGCGGGAGTCGCCGACAAGTCGGTGTTGGGGGTGCCGGGCAGAGGCAACAAAAGTGGGTCGGCATTGTATGAGAGGCTGTTGCGCCGGTAGCTACCTGTCAACGAGAAGCGGATATCATCCGCGGGAAGTCTAAAAAGCTTGCCGGAGATTGTGCCTTCCACGACGTCTTGCTTAACAGACAGACGGTTATGAACGGCCGTCGTTATATAGCTCAAACAGGCCGGGGAGATTGAGGCGCTTCCGGCAATACTAAATGGATTGTAGCCGCCCGCGCAGATGGATTTACCGCCGTCCGCCGCGCGGAGCAGCGTATTGAGACGGGAAAGCCGCAGCGCACTCGTCAGCGTCTCATTGTTGATAGTCTGGTCATGCGATGCGTAAACATCGAAGTTGATCGCGTCGGTAAGCTTGCCCTTGGCACCGATAAGCGCCTGATACGTATAGAGCGGTTCGTCGTAGTAGCGTTTCGGAATTTCCTCGAAACGCTTCGACAACGAGAAGTTTGCCGTTGGATTGGCTCGCGACGCGAGCAGCGCTTGCAGATCCGCTGGAATGAATGGGTTTGTCGCAGGAATACTCAGTGCCGGCACGGCGGTAGGATAGTTTTGCGCCGCACGGGTCCGATTGTAGGTGTACAGGCCTTGTGCATATAGGGTTAGTGCCGATGAAATATCGAACGTTATACCAAGTCTCGATGATCGTGACTCGCAAGGGCTTGCCAGCGGCGGTAAGCTTTGATTCAAGATGGCAAACGGACTGGAGTTTGCCATGCCTATCGCACTTCGCACCGACTTCGACGCTTCT
>NZ_SGIS01000006.1:18341-177976 GCF_004208535.1 Sphingomonas populi | reverse complement strand
ACGGGTGGCAACCCGATACGACAAGCTGCTCGCCAACTTCATGGGCTTCGTCAAACTCGCAGCCATCGCTATATGGCTGAGATAGTTAAATCGTCACCACGCCCTAGCGATGTGGCGTGATAAGCCAGAGGATGAAGCGACCAAGGCTGCGATGGCGCGAGCCCTTGCGATCGTTATCCTTCCGGCAGGGATCGTCATATTCGGTTTGATCTATTTTCTCATGCCGCCGCTACCGCCAGTTTCTGTAGTGGAAGGCTGTTATCAATTGCCCGGTGGTCCACTCGTTCGCGTTACCGCTTCCCGCATGATGGTTGACGCCCCCGGCCAGAAACCTCGCGCTATAACCATCGAGTACGGGAAGCCGGAATATCAAATTTTAGCTGAGACCGGCTTTTCGTTTCAATCAAGCATGAGCGGACGCTACGCCGTCGTGAACGACTATCCTCGTGGCGAGATCATTGGTGTGTACTATCGGCGCGGCAGAAACGCCGCGCTCGACATGATAGTAGATAATGCCGCGCGGGAAATACCTCGCATCAATTGTCCTGCCTGAAGACGCAGCCTATTGCGCCAAGCTCTTCGACGCCTGCTCGAACATGTCCTTGGACAATCCCGGCGTCGCGAGGATACGCTCCAGCTCCGCCCGCATCAGCGCCGCGCGCGCCGCATCGTAGCGCCGCCACCGGCCGAGTGGCGGGAGCAGCTTGGCGGCGGTCTGCGGGTTGAGCTTGTCCAGCGCGATCAACTGATCGGCCACGAAGCGATAGCCGGCGCCATCGGCTGCGTTGAACGCGCGCTGGTTGACGCTGAACGCCCCCACCAGCGAGCGCGCGCGGTTGGGGTTGGCGAGCGTGAAGTCGCGGTGCCGCGCCAGGTCCTCGACCGCCGCGAGCGTATCGTCGCGCTGTGCGAGCGCCTGCGCCTGGAACCATTTGTCGAGCACCAGCGCATTGTCGGAGTAGCGGTTGTAGAAGATGTCGAGCGCCGCCACCCGCTCGGCCGCATCGCTGCTGGCCAAGGTGGTGAGCGCGCCCTGCCGGTCGGTCATGTTGTCGGCCGCCTCGAACTGCGCGAAGGCGAGCGCGCCCGCATCCGCCGCGCCGCTCGCGGCGATATAGCCGAGCGCGACGGTCTTCATCCGGCGCAGCCCCTTGGCGTCGGGCGAATAGACATAGCCGCCGGTCGCCGCCGCCTGCGCGTAGGCGGCGCGCCATTTCGGCTCCAGCGCGCGGCCGATCTCGCGGCGCAGCGCCTCGCGCGCACGAAAGATCGCGTCGGGATCGACCACCGCCATCTGGTCGCCGACGAAGCTTTCCGATGGAAGCAACACCGCCTCGGCGATGAAGGCGGGGTCGAGCGCGCTATTATCCAGCGTGGTCTCGATCGCGGCGATCACCGCAGCCTGATCCGCGTGCATGCCGCTTGCGGCCGCGACGAGCGTGTCGAGCATGAGTTGCTGCATCGCCTCGTAGCGCGCGAAGGGATCGTCGTCATGCGCCGACAGGAAGGCGAGATCGGCGGCGCTGCGATCGGTCTCGATCACCACCGGCGCGGAGAAGCCGCGGTTGATCGACAGCACCGGCCGCTCGGTGACGGTCTCGAAGGCGATCTCGGCGACGTCGTCCTCCAGCAGCACCAGCCGTTCGTCGCTGAGCGCCCGCCCGGTGTCGGCGCCGAACAGCTTGAGCCGCAGCGGCAGCACCATCGGCGCTTTGACTGGCTGGCCTGGCGTCGGCGGAACCGTCTGCGACAGCGTCAGCACTGCGCGACCGCCGGCGGTCTCGTGCGAAAGCTGCGCCTTGACGCGCGGCGTGCCGGCCTGGCTGTACCAGCGGCGGAACTGCGTCAGGTCGATGCCGCTCGCTTCCTCCAGCGAGGCGACGAAATCCTCGCAGGTCGCCGCTGTTCCGTCGAACCGTTCGAAATACAGATCGGTGCCCGCGCGGAACGCCTGCGCGCCAAGCATCGTCGCGAGCATGCGGATTACCTCCGCGCCTTTGTTGTAGATCGTCGCGGTGTAGAAGTTCGAGATTTCCTGATATTCGTCAGGCCGGATCGGGTGCGCGAGCGGGCCGGCATCCTCGGGGAATTGCGCGGCGCGAAGCCCGCGCACATCCTCGATCCGCTTGACCGCCGCCGATCCCTGATCGGCTGAAAAGCCCTGATCGCGATAGACGGTGAAGCCTTCCTTCAACGAAAGCTGGAACCAGTCGCGGCACGTTACGCGGTTGCCCGACCAGTTGTGGAAATATTCGTGCGCGACCACGGCGGCGATCGCGTCGAAATCGTAATCGGTCGCGGTGTCGGGGTCGGCGAGGATGTAGCGGCTGTTGAAGACGTTGAGGCCCTTGTTCTCCATCGCGCCGAAATTGAAATCATCGACCGCGACGATGTTGAACACGTCGAGATCATATTCGCGGCCATAGACGCGCTCGTCCCACGCCATCGACGTCTTGAGCGCTTCGAGCGCGTGATGGGTCTTGGCCAGATCGGCGGCGCGTACCCAGATGCCGAGCTGCACTGTGCGGCCCGATTGCGTGACGAAGCTGCCCGAATTACAGGCGAGATCGCCCGCCACCAGCGCGAACAGATAGCACGGCTTGGGGAACGGATCGTTCCACTCGGCCCAGTGCCGCCCGTCGTCGAGATCGCCCTGCGCGACCGGATCGCCATTGGCGAGCAGCACCGGATAGCGCGCCTTGTCGGCGGTCATCCGCACGCTGTAGCGGCTCAGTACGTCGGGGCGGTCGGGGAAATAGGTGATGCGGCGGAAGCCCTCCGCCTCGCACTGCGTACACAGGATGCCGCCCGAGGCGTAGAGGCCCATCAACTGGGTGTTGCGATCTGGCGCGATCTCGACCTCGGTCTCGACGACATGCGCGCCGCCGGCGAGCGGCAGCACCAATGCGTCGTTCTCGATGGTCCAGTCGTTGACCGCGAGGCCGTCGACCTTCACCGACAGCAAGGTCTGCCCGGCGCCGTCGAGCCGCAGCGGGCCGTGGCCCGCGTTCCGTTCGACCGACAGCGTCGCGCGCACCCGCGTCGCTTCCGGCGCGAGATCGAAATCGAGCGCGATGTCGGGCACGCGCCATTCGGGCGGCGTGTAATCGGCGCGGCGGGTGACGTGCGGCTGGGCGGTGGCGGTCTGGATATCGAGCATGCTGAGGATGTAAGCGGGCGACCTGCGCCGTGCCACACAAATCGCCGGCTTTGCTTGGGGTCTGCCGGCGTGATACCGCGCATCGCATGGGTACAGGCGTGGGTAGATTGATGGCGGCGGTAGCGCTGGCGCTCGGGGCGCCGGGCGCGGTCCGGGCTGCCGACACGGCGCAGGCCGCCGCGCCGTCTCCGGTCCAGCTTCCCGATGATCAGGCGGCGATGAAGGCGCATGTGATGTTCCTCGCCTCGGACGCGTTGCGCGGGCGCGAGGCCGGAACCCCCGAATATCGCATCGCCGCCGAATATGTCGCCGCGCGCTTCTTCGCCGCCGGATTGCGACCGGCGGGGGACAAGGGCGGGTATCTCCAGAGCGTGCCGTTGCTGCGCTACCAACCGGCCGATCATGGTGATCTGGTGTTGACCGCAAAGGGCGGCGCGCCGACGCCGCTGGTGTTCGGCAAGGATTTCGTGCCTGGCGCGGTGCCTGGCAAGCCGGTGTTCGCGCTCGATGCGCCGGTGGTGTTCGTTGGCCAGGGCATCGTCGCGCCCAAGTACAAGCGCGACGATTATGCCGGGGTCGACGTGCGCGGCAAGGTCGTCGCCTTCCTCGCCGAGACGCCCGCGAACATGCAGAACGAGGAGCGCGCGCACTTCGCCAGCCCCGCCAGCCGCACCGCGATCGCCGCCGATCATGGCGCGGTGGCGGCGATCATGATCGAACCCGGTAGCGTCAGCGAGGCGCGGTGGGACCGGTCGCGCATGACCTGGGCCTATCCCGACGGCACCGGGCAGGTCGCCGGCGTGCCGCTGATCGCCACCGTCAGCGGTGCTGGCGCGGCCAAGCTGTTCGCACGGGCGCGGACCCCGTGGGAGAAGATCGCGCCGCGCGCGGACGATCCGACCGCGCTGTTCAAGGCCGAGCAACTGCCCTCGATCCTGACCGCCGCGCTCAAGACTCTGTCCGAACCGCTCGAAAGCTACAATGTCGCCGGGTTGCTGCCCGGCACCGATCCGGCGCTGTCGCGTGAAGTTGTGGTGCTGTCGGCGCATCTCGACCATCTCGGCATCGGGCTGCCGGTCAACGGCGATGCGATCTACAACGGCGCGCAGGACAATGCCGTCGGCATCGCCGCGCTGATCGAGGCGGCAAAGCGCTTCCGCACCAGCGACATGCCGACGCGCCGCTCGATCCTGTTCCTCGCCGTCACCGCCGAGGAGGAGGGGATGGTCGGCTCCGATTATTTTGCGCGCCACCCATCGGTGCCCGTGTCGCGGATTGTCGCCGACGTGAATTTCGACATGCCGATCCTGTCCTATCCGTTTCAGGACATGACCGTGTTCGGCGCGGATCGCTCGACGCTCGGGCCGATCGTCGCGCGGGCGGTGGCGGCGCTCGGCGTCACCATGTCACCCGATCCCGATCCGGGCGAGGGGTTCTTCGTGCGATCGGACCATTACCGTTTCGTTCAACAGGGCATTCCCTCGGTGTTCCTGTGGCCGGGGCAGGCCGGGCCGGGCAAGGCGGCGTTCGAAGATTTCATGAAGCACCGCTACCACCAGCCGTCGGATGACCTTTCGCAGCCGATAGACTGGGCGCAGGGGCTGCGCTTCGTCGCCGCCAATTATGCGATCACCCGCGCGATTGCCGATGCCCCCGAACGGCCGCGCTGGACCAAGGGCGATTTCTTCGGCCTGCTCTACGGCGGGCCGGGCGCGAAATAGCATGCGGCTGTTCGTCTTCGGGCTTGGCTACACCGGGCAGGCGCTGGCGACGCGGCTGCGCGGCGAGGGGTGGCATGTCGCGGGGAGCGGGCGCGGTGGTACGGTCGATTTCGACGATGCCGAGGCGGTGCGGCGCGAACTGGCGACGGCGACGCATATCCTGTCGTCGGTTCCCCCGGTTGACGAGCGCGATCCGGTGCTGGCGTACTATGGCAATGCGCTGCGGGACGGCGACGCGTGGCTCGGCTACCTTTCCTCCACCGGCGTGTACGGCGACGCCGCCGGTGCGTGGGTCGATGAAACCGCGCCGACCGGCACCGGGCGTCGCACCGCCCGCGCCGCCGCCGATGCGGCGTGGCTGGCGCTCGGCGCGCGGGTGTTCCGCTTGCCCGGCATCTACGGCCCCGGTCGCTCGTCGCTCGATCGCGTCGCCGCCGGCACCGCGCACCGCACCGGCCTCACGGGCCAAGTTTTCAGTCGCGTGCATGTCGAGGACATCGTCACCGGCGTGATCGCCGGCTTTGGTGCGGCGGCGGGCGCGTACAACCTCGCCGATGATCTTCCCGCCAGTCATGACGATGTCGTCGCTTTCGCGGCACGCCTACTCGGCCTGCCGCTGCCGCCATTGGTCGCGCTCGACGGACTGTCGTCGATGGCGCGCGGCTTCTATGCCGAGAATCGGCGGATCGCGACGACCAAGGCCAAGCGGCTGCTCGGCTGGCGCCCGCGCTACCCCGATTACCGCGCCGGCTTGCGCTCGGTCAGCGCGATGAGCAGCCCGACGATCACCAGCGCACCGCCCGCCATCGACAGTTCAGACCAGCGATAGCCTTCGAACAGCGTCGAAAGCGTCATCGCGATCACCGGCACCAGCACGCTTGAATACGCGGCCTTGGCCGGGCCGATCGCGCGGATCACGCCGTAATAGAGCGGGAAGGCCAGCGCGGAGGCGACCATGCCGAGGTAGAGCGTTGCCGCCAGATAGGCCGGCGTCGGGGTAATCACCGGCGGGCCATAGGTGGCCCAGGCGAACGCGCCGTTGATGATCGCACCGAGCAGCATCGACGCCGCGACCATCGGCAGCATCGGATAGCGCTTGGCCGATTGCGTGCCCTGCATGACATTGCCGACCGAAGCGGCGAGCGTGCCGGCCAGCGTCAGTGCGATTCCGGTCAGCGCCTGCATCGGTCCATGCGGATCGACTCGCGCTTCGTGGAGGAACAGCAAGGCGATCCCGCCGATCGCCACCGCCGAGCCGAGCAGCAATTGCCGCCCGAGCCGCTGGCCGAGCAGGAGTCTCCCGAACAGCGCATTCGGCAACAGCAGCAACGCGAACACCACCGCGACCAGCCCCGAGGTGACATACTGTTCGGCGCGGTAGATGAAGTTGAAATTGAGGCAGAACTGGAACAGCCCCAGCATCGCGGCAAAGCCCCAGCCGCGCGCATCGAGCGCGATCCGCTCGCCGCGGATGCGCGTATAGGCCAGCATCGTCAGCGCGGCGATGGTGAAGCGGTAGCAGACCGACCAGCCCGGCGGCACCACGCCCAATTGGCCGCGAATGACCAGCCAGGTCGACCCCCAGATCATCGTGACGATCGCGAACGGGATCAGCACGGACAGGCGGGTAGCCGGAGGCGGGGCGGGTGTCATAAGCCAGCAGTATCGCGGTAGCCGGTGCCGGCAAGCGCGATCTGCTTATCGCGTCACAAGCGGGACTTATGGAAGCGCGGCGATCGCCTCGGCGAGCGGACGCACCTGTTCGATGGTGTGGTTCCACGATGTCACCAGCCGGATCTCGCCCGGCGCCCAATCGTAGAAGTCGAAGCCGAGCGCGCGCAGCCCGGCCGCTTCTTCGGGCGTGACGCGCAGGAACACCTCGTTCGCCTCGACCGGATAGACCAGCCGTGCCCCGCCTGCCTCAGCGAGCGCACGCGCGGCGGCGTTGGCGGCGGCGCCGTTGGTGATCCACAGATTGTCCTCCAGCAGTGCGACGATCTGCGCGGCGAGATAGCGCCCCTTCGACAGCAGCAGGCCGGCGCGCTTGCGGCGGCGCAGCGTGTCGGCGGCGAGGTCAGGCTTGAAGAAGATCAGCGCCTCGGCCGTCATCCCGCCGTTCTTGATGAAGCCGAAGCTGAGCGCGTCGACCCCGGCGCGCCACGTCAGGTCGGCGGGCGCGCAGCCGAGATGCGCGACCGCATTGGCGAAGCGCGCGCCGTCCATGTGGAGCGCAAGCCCGCGTTCGCGCGCGAGTGCGCCGATCGCGGCGACTTCGGCGGGCATGTAAACCATCCCGTACTCGGTCGCGTTGGTGATCGAGATGGCGTGCGGCTGGACGCGGTGGACGTCGTTGGCGATGATGTCGATCACCGCGCGGATGCTGTCGGGGGTCAGCTTGGCGCCGTCGCCCTCGCCGATCATCAGCTTGGCGCCGTGGGTGTAGAATTCGGGGGCGCCGCATTCGTCGTTCTGGATATGCGCGTCGCGGTGGCACACCACGCCGCCGAACGGCGGGCACAGCGCCGCCAGCGCGAGGCAATTGGCGGCGGTGCCCGAGGGCACCCAAAGCGCGCGCACCTCGGTCTCGAACAGCGCCGAGAAGCGCGCATCGAGGCTGCGGCTCAGCGCATCGCCGTCATAGGCGGTGTCGAGCGTGTTGTGCGCGGCCATCGCGGCGAACACGGCGGGATGGACCGGGGCGGCATTGTCGGAAAAGAAGCGCATGATCGTGCCTTGCGGTGGATCGTCGGCAAGCGTCAACCCGCGTTACTGGTCATCCCGATAAGGCTCGTCGTCGCGCGGTTCGTCGGGTCGCGGCGGGCGGCCGCGATCGTCGCGGTTCTCGCCGCCAAGCGAAATGCTCCCGTCGCGCCCGACATGCAGGTGCAGCCCCATCCCTTCGATATCACCGCCGACCGGCAGCACCGTATTGTCGCTGTCATCGAGCGCATCGGGATCGACCGTCGCCGGGATCGCCTCGGGCGGGATCGCTGCACTTACGCCGAGCGCCTGTGTCATGAACTCGCGCCACACCCGCGCCGGTACGCCGCCGCCCGACAGGCCGGGATTGGGCGTGTTGTCGTCATTGCCGACCCACACGCCGACGACGAGATCGTCGGCGAAGCCCATGAACAGGGCGTCGCGATTGTCCTGCGTGGTGCCGGTCTTGCCAAAGGTCTTGATCGACAGCGCCGCGCGCCGCCCGGTGCCGGTCTCGGCCGAGGCGGAGAGCAGGTCGAGCATCTCGTCGCGCTCGGTACGGGTCAGCGCATGGGTGCCGCCGGTCAGCCCGTCATACCAGTGATGCTCCTCGGGTTCGGCTTCCAGCCCGCGCGGGCGCACCGGATAATTCTCGGCGGCGATGCCGGCATAAGCGGCGGTGAGTTCGAGCAGCGACACGGTCGAGGTGCCGAGCGCGATCGTCGCCTCATTGGGGATCGGCGTCGAGATGCCGAGGTCACGCGCCGCCTTGATGACCTGCGCGACGCCGACCTTCTGGATCAGCCGCGCCGCCGCCACGTTGCTCGATTTGGCGAAGGCGTGGCGCAGCGTGATCTGCCCCTCGTAGCGGCCATCGCTGTTCTTCGGGCTCCAGTCGCCGATCGTGACGGGTTCGTCGGCGATCATCGAATCGGGTGTAAGGCCTGCGCGCATCGCCGCGAGGTAGACGAACAGCTTGAAGGCGGAGCCGGGCTGGCGCCGCGCTTGGGTCGCGCGGTTGAACGGGCTGGCGGCGTAATTCTTGCCGCCCACCATCGCGACGACGCGACCGTCCGGTCGCATCGCTACCAGCGCGACCTGCGCGGTCTTGAGGCCGGCATGCGCGACCGCACGCTCGGCCATGCGTTGCAGCCGGCGATCGAGCGTGGTGCGGACCGTTGTCTCGGTAACGATCTCGCCGGCGCGGTCGCGCGCGTCGGGCAGCACCCAGTCGGCGAAATAGGTGCCGTCGGGCAGCGGTTTGATCCGGCTGGCGGAAAGCCGCGCCGGGCCGACATCGGCGGCGGTGGCTTTGTCGATCAGCCCGGCGTCGGCCATCGCGCGGACGACGAGCTTCTGCCGGTCGCGCGCGCCCTTGAGGTTGCCGGTCGGCGCCAGCCGCGACGGCGCCTTGACCAGCCCGGCCATCATCGCGGCCTGGCCGATCGACAGATCCTCGGGATCGCGGTTGAAATAATGCTTCGCCGCAGCGCGCAGGCCATAGACGTTGTCGCCGAAATAGACGTTCGACAAATACCGCGACAGAATCTGGTCCTTGCTCAGCCATGCTTCTAGCCAGAACGCGATCATCACCTCACGGATTTTCCGCGCGGCGGTGCGATCCGAATCGAGGAAGGCGTTCTTGGCGAGCTGCTGCGTGATCGTGCTGCCGCCCTCGCGTAAGCCGCCGCGCCCGATATTGTGGAACATCGCGCGCAGGATACCGCGCGGATCGATCCCCCAATGCGTGCGGAAGCGCCGATCCTCGATCGCGATAAAGGCGTTGGTTACGTTTTTCGGCAGCTTCGCCGCATCGACCGGCGCGCCGATGATCGCACCGCGCCGCGCGATCGGCGTGCCATCCTCGGCGAGCAATGTGACGCTCGGCGGCAACGGCGGCTGAAGCGATTTGGACAGCGGCGCGGTGATGGCGAGCCAGCCGACCAGCAGCACGAACACGATCACCAGCGCGCCCAGCCCGCGCATGATCCAACGGCCCCAGGCGATGCGGCGGCGCGGTGCCGCAGCGTCGTCATCGTCGTCGAAGTCGTCATCCTGCTCAGGCTCGGGCGCGCGGCGGCCATACGGGTCGCGACCGTCGCGCGGCGGCGGCATGCCGCCGGTCAGCTCGAACGGCGGGTCGCCGTCGTTCGCCGAACCAAAGGGAAAATGCCGCATACTCACTCCGCCGGCCCGCCGATAAGACCGGAGTGTGTATTACAAGAATATAACACGTCTAGCAAGATCGCGGCGGGTCGGTGCATCGCCCGTTCCTACCACCGCGCAGCGCGCGGCGCGAGCCGGGTCAGCGCGTCGGCACCGGCTCGGGGCCGGTATAGTCGTAGAAGCCGCGCTTGGTCTTGCGGCCGAACCAGCCGGCTTCGACATATTTCACGAGGAGCGGCGCCGGGCGGAACTTGGGGTCGCCGGTGCTGGTGTGGAGCACGCGGCAGATCTCCAGGCAGGTGTCGAGCCCGATGAAATCGGCGAGCGTCAGTGGCCCCATCGGGTGATTGAGGCCGAGCTGGCAGCCGAGATCGATGTCGCGCACGGTCGCCACGCCCTCGCCGAGCGCGAAGCACGCTTCGTTGAGCATCGGCATCAGCACGCGGTTGACGATGAAGCCCGGCGCGTCGTTGGCGCGAACCACCTGCTTGCCGAGCGACTGCGCATACGCCTCGACGGTCTCCACGGTCGCGTCCGAGGTGGCGAGGCCGCGGATCAGCTCGATCAGCCCCATCACCGGCACCGGATTGAAGAAATGCACGCCGACGAAGCGCGCCGGATCGGGCGAGGCCTGCGCCAGCCGCGTGATCGGGATCGACGAGGTGTTCGAGGCGAGGATCGCTTGCGGGCCGAGCACCTTGCCGACATCGGCGAAGATCGCACGCTTGATCTCCTCGCGCTCGGTCGCCGCTTCGATCACCAGCGCGCAATCGCCCATCGCGGCGACGCCTTCGACGGGTTCGATCAGCGCGAGGGCGGCATCGCGCGCGTCACCCGTGATCTTCTCCTTGGTGACGAGCCGGTCGAGCGCCTTGGCGATGCCCGCTTTGCCGGCCTCGGCGCGCTCGCGCGAGACGTCGCTCAGCAACACGCGGTAACCGGCCTGCGCCGAAACCTGCGCGATCCCCGCACCCATCTGGCCTGCGCCGATCACACCCACTGCTTGCATCGTCCGGCCCTTTGCCTAAGAAATCCTCGCGCACGCTTTAGCGGCATTTCGCCGACCTGCCAGCCGCTATGAAGGGGCCTGTACCGATGTCTGCTCTCGCGCTCCTATTAACGGCGGCGCTTCCCGTGGCGGCGGCGCCGGTCAAGCCCGGTCCGTTCACGACTTTCGGCGACTGGGCGGTGGCGTGCGACAACGCCAACCGCTGCACGCTGACCACGCTCGATCCCGAAGGCGCGGCGCCGAGCGAAGTGTTCACGGTGATGCGCGAGGCGGGGTCGCCGGGCCGCTGGAAATTGTGGCTGACCGCGCGCACCGACGAAGATCCGTTCGCGATCGAGATCGGCGGCGAGCAGGTCGGCGGCGCGTTCCGCGCCACGCCGGACGGGGCGACGATCGAGGGATCGACCGCGCGCGCCGTCGCTGCGGCGCTGCCCGGTGCGCGGCGCATCGCGGTGATCGACGGCACGGGGCGCGAGCTGGCGCGGATTTCGTCCGACGGGCTCGACGATGCGTTGCGGTATATGGACACTGTGCAGGGCCGCGCGGGCACCGTAACGGCGGCGATCGCGCGCGGGCGCAAGCCGGAGAGCGCGGTGCCGGCCGCGCCGGTGCTGCCGATCGTGCCCGTGGTGCGGCCGGTCGGGCATCCGCCGGTGTTGACGCAGGCGCGGATCAAGGCGTTACGGCGGCGCGCCAAATGTCCCGTCGCGCGCGGCACCGTCAAGGCGCAGGTCCATTCGCTCGACCATCTGCGCAACGTCGTGCTGGTGCCGTGCCGGACGACGGGCGACAACCCGACCGAGGCGGTGTTCCTGCTCGACAAGGGCGTCGCCAAGCCGGCGCGGCTCGATGCGACGCCGGGGCTTGGCGGGTGGACGCGGGTGCCGCGTGTCACCAACGGGAGCTACGCCAATGGCTCGCTCTACAGCTACGCCCGCAAGGCGCGGGACGGGGATTGCGGCGTCTCGCAGCACTTCCTTTGGGACGGCACATTGTTCCGGCTAATCGAGCAGGCGCAGATGGATGTGTGCCGCGGCAATACGACCTTCCTCAACACCTGGCGGGTGCGGTTGCGGATTAAGTAGCGATTACGGCGCGAGGCGGCTCGGCTGGGCTTCGGCGAGGATCACGGCGAACAGGTCGTCGGGATCGGTCCATTCGGCGATCGGCGTCCAGCCGCCGGCGTGGAGCAGGACGCGGGCGTCGCGGGGGCCGTATTTGTGGCTGTTCTCGGTGTGGATCGTCTCGCCGGCGGCCATCGTGAAATCGTGGCCGTCGATCGTAAAGGCGCAATCGGCCTGTGCTTCGAGGTGCATTTCGATGCGGGCGCGGTCGTCGTTCCAGCGCGCAACGTGGCTAAAGTTGTCCACAGGAAGCGCGGCGGCGAGTTCGCGGTTGATGCGATCCAACAGGTTGCGGTTGAAGGCGGCGGTGACGCCGGCGGCGTCGTCATAGGCCGCGACGAGCACCTCCGGGGCCTTGATTCGGTCCATGCCGATCAGCAGCATCGCGCCTTCGCCTAACGATTCCTTCATCGTGCGGAGGAGATCGACCGATTCGTGCGGCACCATGTTGCCGATCGTCGAGCCGGGGAAGAAGCCGAGTTTGGGTGCATCGGCGATCTGCGCGGGCAGGGCGATCGGGCGGAGGAAATCGCCCTCGAGCGGCAGCACGGTGAGGCCGGGAAACGCGTCGGCGATGACGGCGGAGGATTCGCGCAGGAAATCGCCCGAGATGTCGATCGGCACATAGGCGGAGGGATCGAGCGCGCGCAGCACGATCGGCGTTTTCATCGATGAGCCTGAGCCGAACTCGACCAGCGCGCGGCCCGGCCCGGCGAGCTTGGCCACCTCTGGGGCGATGCGGCGCAGGATCGCGGTTTCGGTGCGGGTCGGATAATATTCGGGGAGATCGGTGATCGCCTCGAACAGTTCCGAGCCGCGCCGATCATAGAACCAGCGCGCCGGAATCGCGCGCGGGCGCATTTCGAAGCCGCGCAGCACGTCGGCGCGGAACGCCGGGTCGGCAAGGCTCGCTTGGCCGTCTTCGATTTCGGGCTTCAGCATCAGAGATCCTTCGCCAGACGGACGCCGGTGAACTGCCAGCGCTGGTGGGGATAGAAGAAGTTGCGGTAGCTCGCGCGGGCGTGGCCGCGCGGGGTGGCGCAGGAGCCGCCGCGCAGCACGAACTGGCCGCTCATGAACTTGCCATTATATTCGCCAACCGCGCCCTCGACGGCACGGAAGCCGGGATAGGGGCGGAACGCGCTGCCGGTCCATTCCCAGACATCGCCGAAGAACGCCGGGCCGCCACTCGACGGGCGCGGCTCAACCGGGCCGGCGTGGTCGAGCTGGTTGCCGCCGTCGGCATTGTGCCGGGCGGCGGCGGCTTCCCATTCGAACTCGGTCGGCAGGCGCGCGCCGGCCCAGGTGGCGTAGGCGTCGGCTTCGTAGAGGCTGACATGGGTGACGGGCGCGGCAGGATCGATCGGGCGGCGCCCGTCGAGGCCGAAGCGCGTCCAGACGCCGTCATGCTGCTCCCAATAGAGCGGCGCGGCGATGCCCTCGGCCTTGACCCATGCCCAGCCGTCGGAGAGCCAGTGGCGCGGCTCGGCATAGCCGCCGTCGGCGATGAACGCGGCCCATTCGCCGTTGGTGACGGTGCGGTCGGCGATGGCGTGCGGGGTGAGCAGCGACTTGTGGCGCGGCCCCTCGCTATCGAAGGCGAAGTGCGGATCGTCATGGCCGATCTCGACCACGCCGCCGCCGTGTTCGATCCAGCCGACCGGCCCCGGCATCTCGACCGGAACCTTGCGCGCGCCCGGCCAGATCGCGGGTTCGAGCGGGTTTTCCGACATCAGGTGAAGAATGTCGGTGAGCAGCAATTCCTGATGCTGTTCCTCGTGATGGCAGCCAAGCCGCACCAGCTCGCGCGCTTCGTGCGGCAAATTGGGCAGCGCCGCGCCGATCTCGGCATCGACATGCGCGCGATACGCCAGCACCTCGTCGAGCGTCGGGCGCGTCACCATGCCGCGCCGCGCGCGGCTGTGGCGCTTGCCCTCGGCCTCGTAATAGCTGTTGAACAGGAACGGGAAGCGCTCGTCGAAGCGCTGATAGCCGCTCACGAAATCGCGCAGCACGAAGGTTTCGAAGAACCAGGTGGTGTGCGCGAGGTGCCATTTGGCGGGGGAGGCATCCTCCATCGACTGAACGGTGGCATCGGCATCCGACAGCGGCGCGACCAGCGCGACGCTCAAGCCCCGCACGGCATCGAACCGCGCGGACAGCGCCTCTGGGGACGGAGACAGGCCCAGCCGCGTTCTCATGATGTTCTCCATATCGGCGCGTCGTCCGGGCTGTCAACCGGCCTCACGCGACCGAGCGGCTACTGGCGGGAGCCGCCGGGCACCCACAAAACGTCGCCACCCGTCGTTTGGTTCACGAACCGGCTGGCGACGAACAGATAATCCGAAAGCCGGTTGAGATAGGCGAGCGCCGCCGGGTTGAGCGGAACGCTTTCCGCCGCCGCGATGGCGGTGCGCTCGGCCCGCCGCACGATCGCTCGGGCGAGGTGGAGCGCCGCGCCGGCAGCACTTCCGCCGGGCAGGATGAAGCTGGTGAGCGGGGCGAGCGTGTCGTTCATCGCGTCGATCTCGGCTTCGAGCCGCGCGACCTGTTCGGGCACGATGCGCAGCGCCATTTGCGACGGCGTGAAATCCTCGCCCGGCGTGGCGAGATCGGCGCCGAGATCGAACAGATCGTTCTGGATTCGGGTGAGCGCGCCCGCCGCCGGGGTGCCGAGCGCGATCACGGCGAGGCCGATCGCGCTGTTCGCCTCATCGACATCGCCGATCGCGGCCATGCGCGGATCGGCCTTGGACACGCGCGAGCCATCGACCAGCCCGGTGGTGCCGTCGTCGCCGGTGCGCGTGTAGATTTTGTTGAGCTTGACCAACGGCGGGTTCCGATCAGCTTCTTGCGCTGCCGATGAACAGGATCAGCACTATGATGAAGACTGCGATCGCCTGAAAGAACACGCGATATTGCATCATCTTGTTCGATTTGAGCGCCGATTCGCTCGGCCCGGTTTCGCCGCTGCGCGCATCGGCGCTGGCGTTGAGCAGGAAGGTGGCGAGGCCGCGGATGAGCACGACCACCACCGCGATCATCGCCGCGATCAGCAAGATGGAGAGGAAGGTCATCATGCGCGCCTAGATTCGAGTTCCGGGTACAATCGTTTCCCGATTCGTTCGTGTCGGGCGAAATCGAGACACCCTGCGCAACGCGTGGGGCCTGTCCCTCGACTTCGCTCGGGACGAACGGGGAAGGGTTCACCCGTTGCGTGAAGGGGTATCTAGGCGCTCGCGGCGGCGATGCCAATGGGGCGATCGGCGCGCATTTGGTCGGCCGCGCTTCGTCGGGCGTGAGTCGCCTGCGGCTCGCTGGCCTCCCCCCAACCGTTCGTGTCGAGCGCAGTCGAGACACTTCGCGAAGCGCTCGGGACGAACGGAGAGGGGGCGTTTCATAATGCTATGTCCGGGTGTTCGCGGCGGCGATGCGGGTGGGTGTGCTTGGCGCGCTTGGCGGTCGGGTGCGACACCCTTCGAACAACCGCTCCCCCTCCGTTCGTGTCGAGCGCAGTCGAGACACTTCGCGGCGCGCTTGGAGCACGTCCCTCGACTTCGCTCGGGATGAACGGGGAGGGGGAATCCGTTGCGTGGCGTCGTGTCTAGGCGCTCGCGGCGGCGCTGCCATCGGGGAGCCGCCCCGCGCGCACCGCGTCGGCGAGTGCGACGCCGTCGATGCCGCTGTCGCGCAAGGCCGCCAGCGTGGGCGCGCCGTCGCGCTTGGCGAGGCGCTTGCCGTTCGCATCGGTGAGCAAGGGATGGTGATGGTAGCGCGGTGTCGGCAGGCCGAGCAGTGCCTGGAGCAGCCGGTGGACGTGGGTGGCGGCGAACAGATCCTGCCCGCGCACGATATCGGTCACGCCTTGCCATGAATCGTCGATCGTCACGGCGAGGTGGTAGCTCGCCGGCGCATCCTTGCGGGCGAGCACGACATCGCCGTGGGCGAGCGGGTCGGCGGTGACGTCGCCGGCGCGGGCGTCGTGCCAGCGAAGCGGGCCGGTGCGCGCGACCGCCGTTGCCATGTCGATCCGCCAGCAATGCGGCTCGGCGAAGCGCGACGAGGCTTCCGCCGCCGACAGATGGCGACAGGTGCCGGGATAGAGGGGGCCATCCGGTCCGCCGTGCGGCGCGGAGAGGCTCGCGGCGATCTCGGCGCGGGTGCAGAAGCACGGATAGAGCAGCCCCATGCCGCGCAAGGTTTCGAGCGCCGCCGCATAAGCGTCGAGCCGGGTCGATTGGCGCAGCACCGGGCCATCCCATGTCAGCCCGAGCCATTCCAGATCCGCTTCGATGCCGGCGATGAATTCGGGCCGGCTGCGCGTGCCGTCGATATCCTCGATGCGCAGCAGGAAGCGCCCGCCGGCGGCGCGCGCATGGTCGTGCGCGCGGATCGCCGAGGCGGCGTGGCCGATGTGGAGCCGTCCGGTCGGGCTGGGGGCGAAGCGCGTTACGGTCACGAAGTTCACACCGGCTCTTGACCGCGAGTCGCGCGCTGTGCTGTCATCACCACGTCATCCTAGTGGGCGAATGCCGCGCAAGGAAGCGAGGGGAACGCGTAAGTGTACCATCCCGACTTGATCCGCCACCCGGATAGCTGCCCGGCGCTGGTGCTGAATGCGGATTATACCCCGCTCAGCTATTATCCGCTGAGCATCTGGCCGTGGCAGACCGCGATCAAGGCGGTGTTCCTCGATCGCGTGGATATCGTCGCCGAATATGAGCGCGAGGTGCGCAGCCCTACGGCACGGATCAAGCTGCCGTCCGTCATCGCGCTGAAACAATATGTGAAGCCGAGCGCGTTTCCGGCGTTCACGCGGTTCAACCTGTTCCTGCGCGACAAGTTCGAATGCCAATATTGCGGCTGCGGGCGCGACCTGACCTTCGACCATATCATCCCGCGCGCGCAGGGCGGGCGGACAACGTGGGAGAATGTCGCGACCGCGTGTGCGCCGTGTAATCTCAAGAAGGGCGGGCGGACGCCCAAGCAGGCGGCGATGCCACTCCACATCGAGGCGATCCGCCCGACGAGCTGGCAGTTGCAGGAACATGGCCGGCGCTTTCCGCCGAACTTCCTGCATGCTACCTGGCGGGACTGGCTGTATTGGGATGTCGAGCTGGAGGCTTGAGGCGGTAATGCTGGTTCCTCTGGTCCTGTTGATGCCAATCGCTATTGAAGCGCCCGCGAAGGCACCTGTCTGGAAGAACAGCGAGATCGCAATCTCGCACGCTCCGATGGCGGTGCTGAGCAAGACGAATGGCGGAACGATTTCCTTTCTTCTCCGCATTTCGAACGCGGGCAAGGTCGATGACTGCACGGTGACCGAAAGCAGCGGGGCGCAAACACTCGATGACGCGTCATGCCAGGTTCTGAAACGCTATGCCGTGTTCGAACCCGCCCGGGATGCGAGCGGCGGTACGATACCGGGCATGTTTCGCACTGCGACATCCTATCAGCGCGAGCCGCGCACGGGGTCCGGTACGATGATGGCTTTGACCGTCTTGCTGGCGCGTGTGCCGGACAGCTACCAAGGTCCGGCGCGCGCGGAGGTTCTGTTTGACGCGACAGGGCACGCGACCGATTGCTCGATCGTCAAATCGAGCGGCAATGTCGCAATTGATCGCGTCGCGTGTGACCAGATCCGTCAGCAGATTACGATATCGCCGCCGAAGACCGATTCCGAGCAACCTGCAACGGGCTTGCGCTGGGTGGAGACACGCTTCGCGGCGTCTCCTTCATGATATCGGCTGACGTTCGCGGGCGGCGATCCGCCTGATCTCAGAACGGTATCTTGAGCGTCACCTTTGCCTGCACCTCGCCAAGCCGGCCCTGATCGGCGTGCGGTGAGATCGTGCTGCCGCCGGGGAGTTTGAGGCGAAACTGGCGATCCTCGACGTACCGTTCGGGGAGCGGGCGCAGGCGGTAGCTCTCGTCGCGGCCCTGCCGGCCGCAGACGACGATATCGCCGTTCGCGTCGGTCGGGCAGGGCGCGGATCGGCCGGTCGCCAGTGGCGGCGGGTCGGCCGATCCGGGCGCGGCTTGCAGGAACATCGCCATCAGTCCGAGCATCGCTGGCCCTCGCATGGTGTTGCGCCGAGCATCGCCGCCGAACATGGCGGCAAGATGGTCGATTGGGGGAGGATTACGGCGCTTGACCGCTTGCTCGCCGCGATGCAGCATCGCCGCATGGCTGAGCTTCCCTCGATCGCGAACAACCCCGACGTCCGCTTCCTGGGCAAGCTGCTCGGCGACGTCATCCGTGCCTATGGCGGCGAGATGCTGTTCAAGCGGACGGAGTATATCCGCGCCGCCTCGGTTGACCGGCATCGCGGCGTCGCGGGGGGTGAGGTCGATCTTGGCCTCGGCAGCCTCAGCCTCGACGAGACGCTTGATTTCGTGCGCGGGTTCATGCTGTTCTCGATGCTCGCCAATCTCGCCGAGGATCGCCACGGTGTCGCCGCCGAGAAGGGCGCCGATGTCGCCTCCGCGCTCGCGCGGCTGGCCGAGGAGGGGATCGACAAGGGCGCGGTGATGGCGCTGCTCGACCATGCGCTGATCGTGCCGGTGCTGACCGCGCACCCGACCGAAGTGCGGCGCAAGTCGATGATCGACCACCGCAATCGCATCGCCGAGCTGATGGCGCTGAAGGACGCCGGCCTCGCCGAGACGCCCGATGGCGACGATGTCGAGGAGGCGATCTACCGACAGATCGCGCTTCTGTGGCAGACGCGCGTGCTGCGGCGCGAGCGGCTATACGTCACCGACGAGGTCGAGACTGCGCTCAGCTATCTGCGCGACGTGTTCCTGCCCGCGCTGCCCGCCTTGTACCAGCGTTGGGACCGGGCGCTGGGCGAGCGCGCGCCGAGCTTCCTGCGGCCGGGAAGCTGGATCGGCGGCGACCGCGACGGCAATCCGTTCGTCACCGCCGACTCGCTGCGTACCGCGCTCGGGCGATCGTGCGAGGCGGTGATCGGCTTCTATCTGGAGGCGCTGAGCGAACTCGGCGCCGAACTGTCGATTTCGAGCGAACTGGCGAGCGTCGAGGAATCGGTGCTGGCGCTGGCCGAGGCGAGCGGCGACACCGGGCTGAGCCGAAGCGACGAGCCGTATCGACGCGCGCTGACCGGCATTTACGCGCGGCTGGCGGCGACGCATCTCAAGCTGACCGGCAAGCCGGCGGCGCGTCCGGCGAGCGTGAAGGGTGAGCCGTATCCCGATCCGCAGGCGCTGCGCTCCGATCTCGTTGCCATCGCGCGGGCGTTGCGCGCGGGCGGGGCGGGCGCATTGTCGAGCGGGGGTGCGCTCGGGCGGCTGATCCGCGCGGTCGAGACGTTCGGCTTCCACCTCGCCACGCTCGACATGCGCCAGAACAGCGCGGTGCATGAGCGCGTGGTGGCGGAGCTGCTCAAGGTGGCGGGGGTCGAGGACGATTACCTGGCCTTGAGCGAATCGCAGCGGGTGTCGCTGCTGCGGCACGAACTGTCCAACGCAAGACCGCTGACCAGCCCGTTCGCCGAATATTCGGACGAGACGCAGAGCGAGCTGGCGATCGTGCGCGCGGCCGCCGAGGCGCATGCGAAATACGGGCCGGGCTGCATCACCAACTACATCGTCTCGATGGCGCAGTCGGTGTCAGACCTGCTCGAGATCAACGTGCTGTTGAAGGAAGTCGGGCTGTACCGTCCGGGCGCCGCGCCTACCGCCGCGATCATGGCGGTGCCGCTGTTCGAGACGATCGGCGATCTCGAAGCCGCGCCCGAGATCATGACCGAATGGTTCGCCTTGCCCGAAGCCGGCGCGATCACGCGCGCGCGCGGTTTTCAGGAAGTGATGATCGGCTATTCCGATTCGAACAAGGACGGCGGCTATCTCACCTCGACCTGGTCGCTCAGCAAGGCGTCGACCGCGCTGAAAGCGGTGTTCGAGCAGGCCGGCGTCGGCATGCAGCTCTTCCACGGGCGGGGCGGTGCGGTCGGGCGCGGCGGCGGCTCGTCCTTCGCGGCGATCCGCGCGCAGCCCGACGGCACGGTGCAGGGCCGCATCCGCATCACCGAACAGGGCGAGGTGATCGCGGGCAAATACGGCACGCGCGAGAGCGCTATGGTCAATCTCGAGGCGATGACGGCGGCGACGTTGCTCGCCACGCTCGAGCCGGTTTCGGTGTCGGCGGCGGATCAGGCGCGGTTCGCGAGCGCGATGGACCGGATCTCGCAGGATGCGTTCACCGCGTACCGCGATCTCGTCTACGGTACGGAAGGGTTCCGCACCTTCTTCCGCCAGATGACGCCGCTGACCGAGATCGCCGGCCTCAAGATCGGCTCGCGCCCGGCGAGCCGCACCAAATCGGACAAGATCGAGGATCTGCGCGCGATCCCCTGGGTGTTCAGTTGGGCGCAGGCGCGGGTGATGCTGCCGGGCTGGTACGGCGTTGGGCAGGCGTTGGCGGCGTTCGAGGACAAAGGGCTGATCGCCGAGATGGCGCAGGGCTGGCCGTTCTTCGCGGCGATGCTCGGCAACATGGAGCAGGTGATCGCCAAGTCCGACATGGGCATCGCCGAACGTTATGCGGCTTTGGTCGAGGACCGCGCGCTCGCGCAGGCGATCTTCCCGCGCATCCGCGACGGGTGGCAGGTGACGTATGACGCCTTGCTGGCGGCGACGGGGCAATCGCATCTGCTGGAGAAGCATCCCTCGCTCGACGCGTCGATCCGGTTGCGCTTGCCGTATATCGAGCCGCTCAACATGCTTCAGATCGAGCTGATCAAGCGGCGACGGGCCGGTGAGGAGGACGAGCGGGTCGGGGTGGGGATTTTGCTGTCGATTAACGCGATCGCTACGGCGTTGAGGAATTCTGGCTAGGCGCGCCGCGCGAGAGATTAGCGTAGCTAATCGCAAGCCCGGCGGAGCCGGAGGCACGCCCGGCCGGCGGCGCTACAGCGCCGACCGACGACGCGGCTTTGCCGCGGCGGGCTTCATTTCCGGGCGTTGCGTTTGGGGCTTGTCCCTCGACTTCGCTCGGGACGAACGGAGCGCGCCGCGCGAGAGATTAGCGAAGCTAATCGCGCGCCCGGCGGAGCCGGAGGCGCGCCCGGCCGGCGGCGCTGCAGCGCCGACCGACGACGCGGCTTTGCCGCGGCGGGGTTCATTTCCGGGCGTTGCGTTTGGGGCTTGTCCCTCGACTTCGCTCGGGACGAACGGGTGGGAGTGAGTCTCTCTGGCGTTCCGTGCGGGGCCTGCCCTTCGATACACTACGATACGCCCTGCGGGCTACTCGGCAGTTACTCAGGGCGAACGGTGGTGGGAAGGGGCGTGCCCAACCCGTTCATGTCGAGCGTATCGACGCACGGGCCTCGGGCGTTGCGTTTGGGGCGTGTCCCTCGACTTCGCTCGGGACGAACGGTGGAGGAGCGGCTCCCTCCGGTGGTTCGCGCGGGACCTGCCCTTCGATACGCGTCTTCGACTTCGCTCAGCCGCTACTCAGGGCGAACGGTGGTGGCAACTGCGGGCGCCCGGCGCGCGCGACGCGAACGCACCCGGTCCCCCACGTCCCTCAACTCGCCGCGAACACCCCGCACGCGACACGCCCGCCGCTATTGCCCGACGGGTCGGTCATCAGGTCATCCGCCTTCGCATGCACCACCAGCGCCGAGCCGTCCGCATCCAGCAGCCCGGCCATCGTCGCGCCCGGCACTGTTACGCCGATCGTGCCGCGCCCATCCGCGCCGATCACGAGGTTGGGCAAATCGCCCTCATGCGGCCCCTGCGGGTTCATCGAGCCGTGCTTCATGCTCGTCGGGTTCCAGTGGCCGCCGGCGCTGGCGAAATCGGGGCCGGCGCACTGGCCGGTGGTGTGGACGTGCGCGCCGTGAGTGCCCGGGGGCATCGCCGAGGCATCGACGGTGATGCGCAGGCCGCCCGTCACTTCGGTGGCGGTGGCGCGGCCGACGTCGGCGCCGTCGGCGGTGCGCAGCATCGCGACCGCGCGCGCGCCCTGCGGGGTCGGCGCGCCGAGCGCGGCCTTGTCCTCATGGCACGCCGCCAGTGCCAGCGTGGCGGCGAGGCCGCCGGCGATGATCGCGATCCGCATGTCCATTCTCTCCTGTTCGCCTGAGCGTGTCAGGCTTAACGCCAACCGTCTGCCACGCAATCCGTTCCGGCTTATTTGCGGCCGGTCTTGAAGCTGATCGCGAGGCCGTAGAAGCGCGGCTCGCCGGCGATGAAGGTCGGCAGGCCGAGCGCGTCGCCGGTGTTGCCGGCATCCTTGATGTATTTTTTGTTGAGCAGATTGGTGACGAACGCCTCCAGCCGCCACACGCCGCGCTTCGGCTCGATGCCGAAGCGCGCATCGACCAGCGCATAGCCGGTCTGATATTCGTCCTGGATCAGATCGGGGATCAGGTTCTTGGCCTGGAGCGCGGGCTTGTCGTTGTCGTCGTCGAAGAAGATGCTCGACTGATAGGTGACGCTCGGCGTGAAATCGACCGTAACCGGGCCGGCGGGCAGCTTGGCGATGAAGCCGGCGGACAGCGCATTGTCGGGCGAGAGGCGGAAGCGGTTGCCGGTGCGCGCGCCTTCCTTGAAGCGGCCGTGGCTGTACGAATAGGTGCCGAACACCGTCAACGCCGGGATCGGCACGTAGCGGATCTGGCCCTCGAAGCCGTAGCTTTCGGCCTTGCCGGCGTTGGTGGTGATGAACTGCGTGCCGACCTGTTCGGTCGTCTGAAAGTTGTTGTATTTGTAGTAGAACACCGAGCCATCGGCGAACAGGGTATGGCCGAGCAGCGCGGTCTTGGCGCCGACTTCGAAGCTGTCGACCGTTTCGGCGGGGAGCTTGTTGAAATTGGGCGCGCCATAGGGCGTGCTTGGCGCGGAGACAGCCAGCACCTCGGGGCGGCGGCCGCGCGCATAGGTGGCGTAGAGGTTCAAGTCTGGCGTCGCCGCATAGCGCGCGGTCGCGCGCCAGGTCAGGCCATCGTCTTTCGAGCCTTGCGTGACAGGCGATCCGTTGCCGGCGGTCGGCTGCGCGCCGAGCCCGAACAGCGGGAAGGCGGCGGTGACCGGCGCGTTGGCGGCGCCCGGCGTCGCGAGATTGGTCAGCAACGCGTTAAGCGCGAGCAATTGCGGGGTCGGGTTACCGCCAGCCTTGGCGATCGCCTGCGCGGCGGCCTGGAGCGATTGCGCGGCGATGACGCCGCCGAGGATCGAGCGGTTGTTGAGCGCGACGCTGATGCCGGTCTGCTTGTCGTCATGCGAATAGCGGAGGCCGCCGCCGATATCGAGTTTGTCGGTGACGTGGATGGTCGCATCGCCGAACACGTCGATGCTGTTGGTGCGTGCGGTGTTGGTGTTGGTTTCGAGATGTGCGGTCGGCAGATTGGTGGCGATGCCGGCGGCAGCGGCGGCGGGCAGGCCGAAGCCGCGTTGCAGGATGTTGGCCGCGAATGCGCTGCTGTCGATGATCGAGATCGGCGCGGGCGCGTTGGCGGCGCGGCCGGGGATCAGCCCGCCGCCGGCGAGCACGCCCGGCGTGCTCGCATCGGCCAGCCGCGCCAGCACCGCGCGTTCGTCGAATTGGGCAGGCGCGCGCTGCGACCCGTCCTCGTGGAAATAGGTGCCGCCGATGAAGGCGTCGAGCTTCTCGCCTTTGTACGACAGCCGCAGCGTGCCCATCGTCTGGTTGCCACGCGCATCCTCGGCGGCGGTGAGCAGCGGCAGCGAGATGCCGTCGGCGTCGAACACTTCCTCACCGGCGAAGCGGCGGTACGATCCCATCGCGTTGAGCGACCAATGGTCGTTGAAGTCGTAATTGGCGATGCCGGTCGCGCTCCAGACATGGCGTTCGAGGCCGAGCGGTTTGTTGCCCTCGAACCCGCTCGCCGGGGCAAGCGCCGCGCCCGAATTGCGCCCGGTATCGCCGAGGATCGCGCCGGTGGTGGGGTTGGTCGGCAGAAAGGCGATCGACTTGAACGCGGTGCCGGTCGCCGAATCCTGTTCGTAATTGCCGATCGCGTCGAACGTGAATTGTCCCGGCGCCCATTGCAGCGAGCCGCGGATCGCGTCGCCCTGGCTCGAATTGAATGCGTCGCTCTGCGGCGTGGCGCTGAGCAGATTGTCGACATAGCCGTCGCGCTTCTTCGAACGGCCGGCGATGCGGATGGCGAGCGTGTCGGTGAGCGGCACGTTGACGGTCGCGTCGAGCCGGTAGGCGTTGTAATTGCCGTAGGAGCCGTAGAAATAGCCGTAAGGTGCGCTCGGATCGGCCTTGGCGGTGACGATGTTGACCGCGCCGATCAGCGCGCCGCGCCCGTAGAGCGTCGATTGCGGCCCCTTGGCGATCTCGACGCGCTCCAGATCGAACAGTTCGACATAGGAACCGCGCGACTTGGAGATCGAGACGCCGTCCTGAAACACCGACACGCGCGGCTCGACATAGGAACTGCCATCGTCCGAGGTGATGCCGCGCATCACGAAGCCGGGGTTGTTGGGCGACTGGTTCTGAACGACGAAGCCCGGCACGTAGCGCGAGAGTTTGTCGAATTCGGTGATGCCGAGATCATCGAGGAATGCGCCCTTGTAGGCGGTGAGCGCGAAGGGGACCGTCATCGCGGTCTGCGGGGCGAGCTGCGCGGTGACGATGATGTCGTTGCCGGTATCGGCATCCTGCGCAGGAGCGGCTTCCGGGGCTGGCGCGGGCGCGGCATGCGCGGTGGTGGCGGCGGCGATCGCCGCGAGACTGGCAAGCGCGTGGAACGTGATGCGGATCATCGTGAAAGGCCCCCCTTATCCTTTTGAGGTTGCCCTAGGCGCGATCCGTGACGCTTTCGTGGCGGCTGATCCGGCCCTGCGTGGCGCACGCACGGAACGACTCAGCGCGCCACACATTGACTCGGCTTCGCTGGCGAAGGGGACCGGACATGGCGGCACGCGCATATTGGCAGGGGCAGATCCGCCTCGCGCTCGTCTCGATTCCGGTCGAGATTTACAGCGCGACCAAATCGGGCGCCCAGATCAGCTTCAAGCAGATCCACGAGCCGACCGGCAAGCCGATCCATTACGAGAAGGTCGTCACCGGCGTCGGCCCGGTCGATACCGACGAGATCATGAAGGGGTTCGAGTTCGAGAAGGGCAATTATGTGCTGCTCGAACAGGACGAGATCGACGCGGTGAAGCTCGAATCGAAGAAGACGCTCGAACTCACCCAGTTCGTCGATGCCGACGAGATCGACGTGCTGTATTATGAGAAGCCGTATTTCGTGGTGCCGGCGGATGACCTTGCCGAAGAGGCGTTCATCGTGCTGCGCGAGGCTTTGCGGCGGACCAAGAAGGTCGGGCTGGGGCAGCTTGCGATGCGCGGGCGCGAATATGTCGTCAGCCTGAAGCCGTGCGGGCGCGGCATGGTGCTGGAGACGTTGCGCTACGCCGACGAGGTCAACAAGGCGCAGGGCTATTTCCGCGACATTCCCGACGGCAAGCCTGACGACGACCTCCTCGATCTCGCCGAGACGCTGATCGCGAAGAAATCGGGGCCGTTCCACCCGCAGGAATTCCACGATCGCTATGTCGATGCGCTGAAGGATCTGGTCGAGCGCAAGCGCAAGGCCAAGGGCGGCAAGATCATCGAGGATGCCGAGGGCGACGCGCCGAAGAAGGGCGGATCGAACGTGGTCGATCTGATGGCGGCGTTGAAGAAGTCGGTCGAGAAGGGCGGCGGTGCGGCTGCGCCCGCGAAGAAGGCGCCGGCGCGGAAAGCTCCGGCGAAGAAGCGTGCTTGAGGGCGGGTGCGTGCGCCAACCTGCTCCCCTCCCTGAAAGGGAGGGGCTGGGGGTGGGTTGGTTCGTGGCGGGTGTCGCGCTCTGCGGAGAGCAACCCACCCCCGCCCCCTCCCTTCCAGGGAGGGGAGAGTGACCACCGACCCCCTCGCCCGCTACAACGCCAAGCGCGATTTCGCCAAGACCGCCGAGCCCGCCGGCACGCTCGAACCTGGTCACGGTAACCGCTTCATCGTCCAGAAGCATGACGCGACTCGGCTGCACTGGGATTTTCGGCTCGAGATCGACGGCGTGCTCAAGAGCTGGGCGGTGACGCGCGGGCCGAGCCTCGATCCGGGCGAGAAGCGGCTGGCGGTGCGGACCGAGGATCATCCGCTGTCCTATGCCGATTTCGAGGGGACGATTCCGGCGGGCGAATATGGCGGCGGCACGGTGATGCTGTGGGACAGCGGCACCTGGGCGCCGATCAAAGGCAAATCGGCGAAGGATCTCGAGAAGGGGCATCTCCACTTCATCCTCGATGGCGAACGGATGAAGGGCGAGTGGCTGCTGATCCGTCTCAAGCCGCGCGGCAAGGAGAAGGGCGAGAACTGGCTGCTGCGCAAGATCGACGACGCCGAGGCCGGCGCGACCGATGCGCTGGTCGAGGGCGCGCTGACGAGCGTGACGACCGGGCGGACGATGGCGGAGATCGCGGAGGGGAAAAAGGCGTCGCCCCGGCGTAGGCCGGGGCCGGTTCGTGGTGAGCGCAAGGCCAAGCCACGCAGCGGCCCCGGCCTGCGCCGGGGCGACGTCGTGTTTCAGCCGCTCCAGCTTGCCACGCTCGTCGACTCGGTGCCGGCCGGTTCGGGCTGGCTGCATGAGGTGAAGTATGACGGCTATCGCGCGCTGCTCGCCGTGTCGGGGGGCAAGGCCAAGGTGTTTACCCGCTCCGGCCTCGACTGGACCGACAAATTCGCCGCCATCGCCGAAGCCGCCGCCAAACTCGACGTGGCGGATGCGCTGATCGATGGCGAGATCGTCGCGTTCAAGGAGGGGCGGCCCGATTTCTCGACGCTCAAGGATGCGATCTCCTCGGGCGGCGACATGACCTTCTTCGCGTTCGATCTGCTCGCGCTCGACGGTGAGGATCTCACCAAGCTGCCCAATATCGAGCGCAAGGAACGGCTGCGCCCGCTCGTCAGCGGTGACGATGCGCGGCTTCAGTTCGCCGAGCATATCACCGGCAGCGGTGAGCAGTTGTTTGAGACGATGTGCCGCGAGGGCTTCGAGGGCGTCGTATCGAAGCGCGCCGATGCGCCCTATCGCGGGCGGCGCACGACCGACTGGCTCAAGACCAAATGCATCCGCCGGCAGGAGTTCGTGATCGTCGGGTGGCTGCCGTCGGACAAGGGGCGGGGGTTTCGCTCGCTGCTGCTCGGGCTGAATGGTGCGGACGGGCTGGTCTATGCCGGCAAGGTCGGCACTGGCTTCAACGCGGCGCTGATCGACTCGCTTTCGACGAAGCTCGCCCGGCTCGAGCGCAAGACGCCGACCGTCACCGCGCCGCGTGCGGCGGTGCGTGGCGCGCATTGGGTCAGCCCCAAGCTGGTCGCCGAGGTCGCCTTCGCCGAGACCACGCCTGATGGCGTGCTGCGGCATTCGAGCTTCATCGGGCTTCGCGAGGACAAAGCGGCGAAGGACGTGGTGGCCGAGGTGCCGGTCGCGGTGGCGGAGCCGGACGTGGCGCCCGAAATCCACGTCACCGTCAGCAGTCGCGAACGGCTGATCTTTCCTGAGTCGGACGTGACCAAGGGCGATCTTGCCGACTATTACGTGCAGGTCTCGGGCGTCATGTTGCCGTGGGCGGGCAACCGTCCGGTCAGTCTGGTGCGGTGTCCGCAAGGGCGCGGCAAGGCGTGTTTCTTCCAGAAGCACGACGCGGGCAGCTTCGGCGATCACGTCCATCAGGTGCCGATCCGCGAGAAGGACGGATCGACCGAGAATTACCTCTATGTCGATGATGCCGACGGCCTCGTCGCGTGCTTGCAGATGGGGACGATCGAGTTCCACGGCTGGGGATCGTCGGTGGCGACGCTCGAACAGCCCGACCGGATGGTGTTCGATCTCGACCCGGACGAGGGACTCGGCTTCGATGTCGTGCGCAAGGCGGCGGAGGATCTCAAGGACCATCTCGCCGACATCGGCCTCACCAGTTTCGCGATGCTGTCGGGCGGCAAGGGCGTGCATGTCGTCGTGCCGCTCACCCCGCAGGCCGAATGGCCGGCGGTGAAGGATTTCGCCGATCGTTTCTCGCGCGCGCTCAGTGCTGCCGAGCCGGAGCGGTTCGTCGCGACCATGTCCAAGGCGAAGCGCAAGGACCGCATCTTCATCGACTGGCTGCGCAACCAGCGCGGCGCGACCGCAGTGCTGCCCTATGTGGCGCGCGCCCGCGCGGGTGCGCCGGTGGCGGCGCCGGTGAGCTGGGCCGAATTGCGCGACATCGACCGCGCCAATCGCTGGGGCGTGCGCGACGCGGCCGAGCTGATCGAGCGTGCCCGATCGCGCGCGCTCGCCGGCTGGGGGTTCGCCGATCAGGTGCTGCCGGATTTGTGAACGCGGTTGCGCGCGCGCCGGCTTTGTGGGACGCCGCCCGGCTATGATAAGGGGCGTGACATTGCCGACGCGAAAGCCTGAGTCGTGGCGACGCTGACCGCGACGACCCTGCTCGATCCGTCGATCCACGCGCGGCGCTGGATCGCCGACTATTGCGCCAAGCGCCGCGCCGGCGACGTGCTGTGCGACGCGGGCGAGAGCGTGGCGTGGACGGCGATGTTCGAGGAGATCGCCACCGTCGCCGGCGATGATCTCGGCCAGGCGCGCGAACGCGTCCAGCATCACGCCGACGATATCGGCACCGGCTTCAGCATCCCCGGCGACACCGAGGAGCGGCCCTGGCCGCTCTCGCCGGTGCCGCTGCTGATCGACAGCGCGGAATGGGCGCACATTTCCGCCGGTGTGGTCCAGCGCGCCGAGCTGCTCGAACATGTCGTCGCCGATCTCTACGGCGACGCCAAACTGGTCGAGAAGGGGCTGATCCCCGCTGCGCTCACCGCCGGCAGTCCCTATTATCTGCGGCCGATGGCGGGGTTGCAGCCACCCGGCGACCACCACCTCTATTTCGTCGCGTTCGATCTCGGGCGCGGGCCGACCGGCGAGTGGCGGGTGCTCGCCGATCACCTGCGCGCGCCGGCGGGCGCGGGCTATGCGCTGGAGAACCGACTCGCCATCAGCCGCGCGTTCGGCGGGTTGCAGACCAAGCTCAACATCGAGCGGCACGCGCCGTTCTTCGCGGCGTTCCGCGACGGTCTCGCCGCCGCGTGCCGCCGCAGCGAACCGCGCATCGGGCTGCTGACGCCGGGCCGCTACAGCATCTCCTATGCCGAGCAGGCACATCTCGCGCGCTACCTCGGCTTCCTGTTCGTCGAGGGCGCCGATCTCGCCGCGCTGGAGGACAAGCTCTACGTCCGCACGATCGGCGGATTGAAGCGGATCGACGCGATCTGGCACCGGATCGATCCGCGCTTCCTCGATCCGCTCGCGCTCGATTCGCATTCGCAGATCGGCGTGCCGGGGCTGGTCGACGTGATGGCGGCGGGCAACACCGTCGTCGCCAACGCACCCGGCGCGGGCGTGCCCGAATCGGCGGCGTTCGCGGCGTTCCTGCCGCGTATCTGCGCGCGCGAGACCGGGCGCGACCTGATCCTTCCCAATATCGCGACGTGGTGGTGCGGGCAGGAGCGTGCGCGCGCCAGCGTGATTGAGGATCTCGACAATCTGCTGATCGGCCCCGCGTTCGGCGTCCAGCCGCTCGGGCTCGACAGCCTCAATCCGGTGCCGGGCGCCGAGATCACCGGCGCGGCGCGCGCACGGTTGCTCGCCGATATCGCGCTGAGGCCGCAGGATTATGTCGGGCAGGAGATCGTGCGGCTCTCGACGATGCCGGTCGTCACCGAGGCCGGGCTGGTGCCGCGCCCGTTCACGCTGCGCGTGTTCGCGGCGCGCGGCGCCGACGGGCAGTGGACGGTGATGCCGGGCGGGTTCGCGCGGATCGGCGCCGCGCCGGACGTGCGCGCATCGGTGATGGGCGAGGGCACCTGGTCCGCCGATGTCGCGATCCACGGGCCGGAGCCGGTCGATGCGGTGTCGCTGCTGCCGCCCGCCGATACCGTCCACATCCGCCGCAACCCCGGCACGCTGCCGAGCCGCGTCGCCGACAATTTCTTCTGGCTGGGCCGGTATCTGGAGCGCGGCGAGGCGCTGCTCAACATCATCCGCGTGATGCTCGGCAATTCGATCGACGCCGATGCCGGCGGCGCGCTTGGCCCCGAGACGATCGGGCGGCTGGTCGGCCTCGTCATCAACGGTGGCGGCGCGACCAAGCCGGCCAGCCTCAAGCGCACCGATCTGATGCAGTTCGTCCGCACCGCGCTGGAGAGCGAGGAGACGCACAGCGTCCGCGCGATCAACCGGCTCGCGCGCGGGATCGGCAAGGGCTCGCGCGATCGGCTCGCGGCGGATTTCGTGCGGCTGCTCGATGCGCCCTATCCGACGCGTGGCGGCATGCTCGATCGTACCGGCTCGCTCCAGCGCCGCTACGCCGCGCTCGCCGGGCTGTCGGCCGAGCATATGGGACGGACGGCGGCGTGGCGCTTCCACGATCTCGGCCGGCGGATCGAGCGCGCACTGACGATGGCGCGGGCGGTGCCGACCTTCGGCATGGCCGGCACCGGCACCGACGATCTTTCCACCCTGCTCGATCTCGCCGACAGCCAGATCAGCTATCGCCAGCGCTATCTCACTGGAATCGCGCGTGTGCCGGTGGTCGATCTCGTCGCGCTCGATCCGGGCAATCCGCGCAGCCTCGCCTATCAGATCGAGCGGATCGTCGAGCACTTACGCGCGCTGCCCGTGCTCGGCGACGATGGCATGGAGGAGGACCAGCAGGCGCAGGCCAACACCTTGCTCGCCGGCGTGCTGACCGCCAACGCCGCGCGGCTGAGCGAGCCGACGCTCAAACAGGCCGAGCGGCGGCTGTACGGCCTGTCCGACGCGATCGCGCGCCGCTATTTCCTGCAAGGTGCCGAGCCGCTGCGCGCGGCGGGGATGACGTTAGCGTGAGGCGGGGGGCATGATCTACGATATCCGCCACATCACCCGTTTCGATTATCAGGGCTCGGTGCGGTTCGCGCGCTGCAACCTGCGATTGCAGCCGATCGACTGGCCGGGGCAGGAACTGCTCGACTACAAGCTGGTGATCTCGCCCTCGGGCCGCACCTTCCCGGCGCGCGCCGAGGCGGGGCTGGCGCATGTCATGCGGCTGGTGGTCGAAGATCCGGTCAAGTTCCTGTCGATCGAGAGCATCTCGCGAATCGCGGTCGATCGCCCCGCGCCGGTGCCGTCGGCGGACGATCCCACGCTCGCCGAGGTCGCCGCCGCCGCGCGCGTCAGCCGCGATCCTTCGGCGGCGGGGCCGGCGGCTTATCTGTTTCCGTCGCCGCGCATTCCGCTCGACCGCGATATCGGGGAGTGGTGCGCGGCGGACCTCCAGCCCGACCGGCCAGTGCTGGAAGCGGGCATGGCGCTCGCGCAGCGCATCCGCCGCGAGTTCCAGTTCGATACCGAAGCGACGCTGATCGACACCAGTCCGCACGAGGCGTTCGTCAAGCGCGCCGGCGTTTGCCAGGATCTCGCGCAGATCATGATCACCGGCTTGCGCACCGCCGGTCTGCCCGCCGCTTATGCCTCGGGCTATATCCGCACGATCCCGCCGCCCGGCAAGACACGGCTGGTCGGCGCCGATGCGACTCATGCCTGGGTGCTGCTGTGGTGCGGCGCGCGGATCGGCTGGGTGGGCCTTGATCCCACCAACGGCATCTGGATGGCGAACGACCATATCATCATGGCGATCGGCCGCGATTACGGCGACATCGCGCCGATCGACGGCATCGTGCTCGGCGCGGGCGCGCAGAAGCTCGACGTGAGCGTGGATGTCGCGCCAGAGGTGGAGGAGGTGGCGGCCTAGCGGGCGCCCTCTGATCCGAAAGGTTGAAAAGGCTGCGTGTTACACGCAATTGCGCTCGGCGCTTCAAGACACCAAATAGACTCGTAGTATCAACCGGGGAAGACCGTGGCCGATCCATATCAGACGCTGGGCGTGGCGCGAGACGCCGGCGAGGCCGACATCAAGAAGGCGTATCGCAAACTCGCGAAGGAACTGCATCCCGACCGCAACAAGGACAATCCGAAGGCGTCGGAGCGGTTCAGCCAGGTGACGCAGGCCTATGACCTGCTCAACGACAAGGACAAGCGCGCGCGCTTCGACCGCGGCGAGATCGACGGCGATGGCAACCCGACCGCGCCGTTCGGCTTCGGTGGCGGCGGTGGTGCGCCGGGCGGCTTCCGCCCCGGCGAGCAACCGTTCGATTTCGGCGGGGGCGGCGACGCCAGCGACCTGTTCGAAGGTTTGTTCGGCGGGCGCGGTGGCGGCTTTGGCGGGTTCGGGCGGCGGCAGCAGCAGCCCAAGGGCGCCAATGTGGTCTACAGCCTCGCCGTGCCGTTCGAGGATGCCGCGACGCTCGCGCCGCAGCGGCTGCGGCTCGCCGATGGCAAGACGATCGACCTGAAATTGCCCGCCAATCTGGAAAATGGCGCGCAGATGCGGCTCGCCGGGCGCGGGCAGCCGGGGCCGGGCGGCGCCGGTGACGGCATCGTCAAGATCGAGATCCAGCCGCACCGCTTCTTCACGCGCGACGGCGACAATGTCCGGCTCGATCTGCCGGTTAGCCTGTCAGAAGCGGTGCTCGGCGCATCGGTGCGCGTGCCGACGGTCGAGGGCGCGGTGATGCTGACGGTTCCCAAGAACTCCACCTCGGGCAAGACGCTGCGCCTGCGCGGGCGCGGTTTCCACAAGGCCGATGGCAGCGGGCGCGGCGACCAACTCGTTACGTTGATGGTGGATTTGCCGGTTGGCGACGAGGCTTTGATCGATTTCGTGCAGGGCTGGAAAGATCAGGACAAGAGGAACCCGCGCGGCAATCTGGGCGTCTAAGGGCGCATGTCGGAAATCTCGCCCTACTCGCCCGAAGAACGCGGTCTGCACGGCGAGGTAGGGATCGGGATCAAGCCCGAGGATGTGCCGGTCGGCTTCAAACGGCTCGCGTATGCGTGGCTGGTCTTGAAGCGGGTGGTGATGGGCGTGTTCTCCGACGGGTTCATCCACGCCGGCAACCTCGCCTATCTGGCGCTGCTGACGGTGTTTCCGTTCTTCATCCTGGCGGCGGTGATCGCGTCGCTGCTCGGGCAGAGCGCGGAGACGCAACGCGCGGTCGCGTCGTTCCTCCATGTGCTGCCGTCCTCGGTTGCCGATCTGCTGCGCGACCCGATCCAGCATGTGCTGGCGGCGCGGCGCGGCAGTTCGCTCGCCTGGCTGGGCGCGCTCGTCGCGCTGTGGAGCGTCGGCAGCTTCGTCGAGACGATTCGCGACATCTTCCGCCGCGCCTATGGCGTCAAATCGACCAAGCCGTTCTGGCATTACCGGCTGAGTTCGATGGCGGTGATCATCGCGTCGGTGATTCTCGCGGTGTTCTCATTCATCGTTCAGGGCGTGCTCGTCGCCGCCGAGCAGTTCATCTACACGCTGCTGCCGTTCGCGAAGGATATCGCCGGCTGGGTCGGCCTGTCGCGCGCGATACCCGGCGTGGTGATGTTCATCGCGCTCTACATGCTGTTCCTGTCGGTGACGCCCTCGAAATACCGCTTCGGCGGGCATTCGCCGGAATGGCCCGGCGCGCTGTTCACCACCGGCTGGTGGCTGTCGATCACCGCGCTGCTGCCGATGGTGCTCGCGCGGCTTGCCGATTACGACCTGACCTACGGCAGTTTGGCGGGGGTCATCATCACCTTGCTGTTCTTCTTCCTGGTGGGTTTGGGCATTGTGTTTGGCGCGCATCTCAACGCGGCACTGGCGGAACCGCCCCTTGCGGGAGTAGAGACACCGCAAGAGACGTGAAACAGGGACGGCACAAGCGTGAATGAATTGATGAAGGGCAAACGCGGGCTCATCATGGGGCTGGCCAATGATCGCTCGCTTGCCTGGGGGATCGCCAAGAAGTTGAGCGAAGCCGGCGCGGAGCTGGCGTTCAGCTATCAGGGCGAGGCGATGGAGAAGCGCGTGCGCCCGCTGGCCGAGCAACTCGGCGTGGCGCGGCTGTTCGATTGCGACGTGAGCGACATGGCCGCGCTCGACGCGACCTTCGCGGCGCTGGCGGTCGAATGGCCGACGATCGATTTCGTCGTCCACGCGATCGGCTTTTCCGACAAGAACGAGCTGCGCGGCCGCTTCATGGACACGACGCTCGACAACTTCCTGCTGACCATGAACGTGTCGGTCTATTCGTTCGTCGCGGTCGCGCAAAGGGCGGCGGCGATGATGCCGAACGGTGGGTCCCTGCTGACGCTGAGCTATTACGGCGCCGAGAAGGTGATCCCGCATTACAACGTGATGGGCGTTGCCAAGGCCGCGCTCGAATCGAGCGTGCAATATCTCGCGGTCGATCTTGGGCGCGACAACATCCGCGTCAACGCGATCTCGGCCGGGCCGATCAAGACGCTGGCGGCGAGCGGGATCGGCGACTTCCGCCTGATCCTGAAGTGGAACGAGCTCAACTCGCCCATGAAGCGCAACGTGACGATCGAGGATGTCGGTGGCGCGGGGCTGTACCTGCTCAGCGATCTGGCGAGCGGCGTGACCGGCGAGACGCACCATGTCGACGCTGGCTACAATGTGATCGGCATGAAGGCAGAGGACGCACCGGACATCGCTTTGGTGTAAGGCACTTGGTCGTCGTTCATCGCGCTTATGGATTGCGCTTCATGATCTACGTTGACGATCATGAGCCAGCGCATGTCCATGTCTGCGGTGATGGCACGGCCAAGGTCGTTCTTGCCGGAGTGGATGGTGATCCCGAACTTGTCTATGTCGTGGGCATGACGCGCGCCGATCAAAGGCGTATGATGCGCACGATTATCGAGCAGCAGGACATGTTGCTCGATCGCTGGAAGGATATGCATGGTTGACCTTAGCGATGCGGCCTTTGCGGCTGCGGAGGAGCGCGGGCGTATCGCGATGCTGACGGAGCCGCGCGCCAAAACCGCGCGGTACGATGAGCGTCTCGATCGGATCGTCGTCGAACTCGTTAACGGATGCACCTTCCTGTTCCCCCCGCGTCTCGTCCAAGGGCTTGGAAGCGCCAGTGTCGCCGATATTGCTGAAGTCGATACCGGCGCATTTGGCTTCGGGCTGCACTGGGAAAAGCAGGACGTGGATGTGAGCGTTGCTGGTCTGATGGCAGGACGGTTCGGGACGGCACGATACATGGCGGAGCGCTTCGGCCCCGCGTGGGACGCCGTGGCCGCCGAATGAGCTTCAACACCTTCGGACGCGTTTTCCGGTTCACCACCTGGGGCGAATCGCATGGGCCTGCGATCGGCGCGGTGGTGGATGGCTGTCCGCCGGGGATCGCGCTCAGCGAGGGCGACGTGCAGCCGTTCCTCGATCGCCGCCGCCCTGGCACGTCGCGCTTCACCACGCAGCGGCAGGAGCCGGATCAGGTCCGTATCCTCTCGGGCGTGTTCGAGGGGCGGACCACCGGCACGCCGATTGCGCTGCACATCGACAATGTCGACCAGCGTTCGAAGGATTATTCGGAGGTCGCACTCGCCTATCGGCCCGGCCATGCCGATTATGCCTATGACGCCAAATACGGCTTCCGCGACTATCGTGGCGGCGGGCGTTCGTCGGCGCGCGAGACCGCGTCGCGCGTCGCCGCCGGTGCGGTCGCGCGCGCGGTGATCCCAGAAGTGACGATCCTCGCCTGGGTCGAGGCGATCGGCGGCGATTCGATCGATTACGCCGCGTTCGACCCCGCCGAGATCGCCAATAACCCGTTCTTCTGCCCCGACGCAGAGGCCGCCGTGCGCTGGGAGACGATGGTCGATGACGCGCGCAAGGCGGGCTCGTCGCTCGGCGCGGTGGTGGCGTGCGAGGCGATCGGGGTGCCCGCCGGCTGGGGCGCGCCGCTCTACGCCAAGCTCGATGCGGAGCTTGCCGCCGCGTGCATGAGCATCAATGCCGTCAAGGGCGTCGAGATCGGCGACGGGTTCGCCGCCGCCGCGCTGACCGGCGAACAGAATGCCGATCCGATGCATCCTGGCAACGACGGCCCGATCTTCACCGCCAATCATGCCGGCGGCATTGCCGGTGGCATCGCGACCGGCCAGCCGGTGACGCTGCGGGTCGCGTTCAAGCCGACCAGTTCGATCCTCACGCCGATGCCGACGATCACCCGCGACGGTGCCGCCACCGAGCTTCGCACCAAGGGCCGGCATGATCCCTGCGTCGGCATTCGCGGCGTGCCGGTGGTCGAGGCGATGGTCGCGCTGGTGCTCGCCGACCAGAAGCTGCTCCACCGCGCGCAGTGCGGCGGCGGAGATCGCTGAACCGACCGAATCAGACGGCGGGGTGAGTCTCGAAAGCGATAGTCGGACGTTTTATCTCCATACCCGGGACAGCCGGGCAAATATGGAGAGAGCGATGCGAAAGAGCATGATCTTCGCGGCGACGGCCTTCGGCCTGTCGACCGCTGCGCTGGCGCAGACCGGCACCGGCCAGACCTCACCCAACGGTTACCCCGCGCCGGCCACGACCACCACCGCGCCGACTGTTCCGGCCAACCCGCCGACGCCGTCCGGCACGATGCCGACCACGCCTGCGCCCACCGATACGACAAGCACGGCGCCGACCGACGCCACCCGCCCTACCGCAACGGCGACGCCGAGCACGCCGTCACCCGCCGATAGCGCGCCTGATGGAACGCCGGCCAGGAAGAAGCGGCGCTAAGCGAAATACCCTTCCCCGTTCGTCCTGAGCCTGTCGAAGGACGTGTCGCAAGCGGCTCGCTTGGGGCACGCACTTCGACAATCTCCGTGCGAACGCGTTGGATTATCGCTGTCTACGTTTGGTGCGTGATCAGTCCGCGAACGGATCGCGCACGAGGATGGTGTCCTCGCGCTCGGGGCTGGTGGAAACCAGCGCGACCGGGCAGCGGATCAGTTCCTCGATGCGGCGAATGTATTTGATCGCCTGAGCGGGCAGTTCCGCCCAACTGCGCGCGCCTGCGGTCGTCTCGTTCCAGCCGGGCATCGTCTCGTAGATCGGCTCGACGCGGGCCTGATCGGCGGCATGCGCCGGGAAATAATCGAGCGTCGTGTCACCCAGCTTGTAGCCGGTGCAGATCTTGATCTCGGCGAATCCGTCGAGCACGTCGATCTTGGTCAGCGCGATGCCGGTGATGCCGCCGACCGCAGCCGACTGGCGCAGCAGCACCGCATCGAACCAGCCGCAACGGCGCTTGCGCCCGGTGACGGTGCCGAACTCGTGGCCGCGCTGGCCGATCAGCTCGCCGGTCTCGTCGTTCAGCTCGGTCGGGAACGGGCCGGAGCCGACTCGCGTGGTATAGGCCTTGGCGATACCCAGCACGAAGCCGACCGCGCTCGGCCCGAGGCCCGATCCGCCCGCTGCCGTGCCGGCGATCGTGTTCGACGAGGTCACGAACGGATAGGTGCCGTGATCGACATCAAGCAGCACGCCCTGCGCGCCTTCGAACAGGATGCGGCGGCCACGCTCGCGCGCGGCGTTGAGATCGCGCCATGCCGGGCGTGCGAACGGCAGCACGAACCCGGCGATCTCGCGCAGTTCGGCGAGCAGCGCGTCGCGGTCGATCGGCGCTTCACCGAAACCGGCGCGCAGCGCGTCGTGGTGCGCGGTGAGCCGGTCGAGCTGCGGACCGAGATCGTCGAGATGTGCGAGATCGCACACGCGGATCGCGCGACGGCCGACCTTGTCTTCATAGGCCGGGCCGATGCCGCGCCGCGTGGTGCCGATCTTGCCGGCGCCGCTGGCATCCTCGCGAAGCCCGTCGAGATCGCGGTGCAGCGGCAGGATCAGCGCGCAGGTATCGGCGACCATCAGCGTCTCGGGCGAGATCGCCACGCCCTGCCCACGCAATTTCTCGACCTCGGCCTTGAGCGCCCACGGATCGAGCACCACGCCGTTGCCGATCACCGATGGCGTGCCGCGCACGATGCCCGACGGGAGCAGCGACAATTTGTACACCGCCTCGCCGACGACGAGCGTGTGGCCGGCATTGTGCCCGCCCTGAAAGCGCACGACGACATCGGCCCGCTCGGCCAGCCAGTCGACGATCTTGCCCTTGCCCTCATCGCCCCACTGGGCGCCGATTACCGCTACGTTCGCCAAGGTCCGTCCCACATTGCCGCAACAAAGCGCGCATCCCTAATGTGCGTGGGCGCGCCGGTCCATGTTTAATGCGGCGAAGCGCCAGCGCGCTCCGGCGCGGGCGTTCACCGCAAGGGCGAGGTGCGCGGATAGCTGTGGCGGCGCAGCGGCCAGTCGATCGCGCCGCCCGCGAACAGCGCCCACCATATGATCACCGGCTGAAACAGCAGGCGCGGGACGTGATACCAGAGCGTCAGCCCGCCGCGCCCGAACATGATATAGTCGATCGCATGCTTCACATTGGCGGGGAACACGCACAGCGCGTAGAGCGCGAGCATCACCCCTGCGAGCCGGCGCAGGCGCGGCACCAACAGCCCGATCGCGCCGGCGATCTCGCACACGCCCGTCGCGGCGATCACGGCACGCGGGTTGGGCACCCAATCGGGCGTGATCGCCAGGAACGGTTCGGGTGAGCGCAGGTGCAGCACCCCCGCCAGCAGATAGGCCGCCGCCAGCACCCAGCGCAGCCCGGTCCGCCAGCGCTCCGCCCGGCGCGAAAGCGGCGCGCTGTTTATAGCGGGAACCAGTTCTGTTTATGGCCGAACTTCATATAGCCAAGGTTGACGCCCTGCCGCCAGCCGACGCCGAGGCGGATCGGAATCAGCACCACCTTGCCCCAGCGCAGATAGGTGGCGGCGAACCCGCCGACGAAATAGACCCGGCCCTCGGCGGCGGGGAAGCGGTGATACAGATCCTCGCTATCGTAGAGGTTGTAGACCAGCACGAACACCTTGTTGGCGTCGCCGCCGAGATCGAACCCGACCGACGGGCCGGTCCAGTACACCGGCTGCTGTCCCTCGACCTTGTGGAACATCGTGCCCTTGCCGTAGCGCAAGCCCAGCACGATCGCGGCCGATGCCTCACTGCCGGCGATATAGGCGTTGGGCCGGCCCTGTTCCTTGAGCGTGCGTTCGAGAATGCCCGACAGGCCGGCGGCACCCTTGCCGAACGTGCCCTCGGCCGCGCTGAGCAATTCCCCGGGCGTGAACGTGTCACCGCCCCGGCTGGCGGCTGCCTCGGCCTGCTCGCGCGTGTCGAAGCCGCCCTGCGCGGGTGCGGGTGGCGGCGCGGGCGAACCCTGTGGTGCCTGGCCCGGCGGATCATAGCGTGCGCCCGAGTTCGAGCCCGAGACCTGCGGATCGGCCTCCGCCGGCACCGGCGCATCGGGATAGCGCGGGGCGGCGGACGCCTGGGCACGCGGCGGGCCGCTGGGCTGCGCCATTGTGGGCGTCGAAGGCGAGCGCAGATCGCTGTCGATCGCCTCGTTGGGATCGACCGTTCGCACCTGCGCGAGCCCCGGCGCGACCAGCGGCGTGGCGAGCATCGCCAGCGCGCCTGCAGCCATCGCACATCGTACTATCCGTCCGCGCATCGCGCACTCCCCCGAATTTGGTCGCGGAACGTAGCGCCCCGAATGCTTTATCCGCAATGAACCAAGCGGCAGGCCGAGTCGAATTCACGCCGAGCGGGCGCGATACATGCGGTTGATCCTTCGCGAAACCGCCGCTATAGCCCCGCTCTGCCGTGCGCCGGAGACGTGGGTGAGTGGCTGAAACCAACGCTTTGCTAAAGCGTCATACGGGAAACCGTATCGAGGGTTCGAATCCCTCCGTCTCCGCCAAAACACATTGGTTTTATTGCATAATTTTCATAAAACCCACTCGGTCCGGGTTTCCGTCCGGGTCTTGGCGTCGGATTTCTGCGAACCGCTGCGGCCACCCGATAAATTTCTGCGACGAGCCGCGTGGCGGGCGGGCGTGCCATTTTAGATTCTCCGGGAATCTACGCATCACCATGGCTTCTAAGTGAGCCTATCCCGCTCAGCGGTGTGCTCTAATACGGGCATTCACGAGACGTCTCACCAATAGCGATTGCTGTTCGGCGGAGCGACCGCTCTCATTGAAAGGGATCTGGTCATATGATGAGCGAAAGTTCGCCGGCCAATCCTCCACGGTTTCTGGTTCAGCCCACTCGATTTCTGTTCTTCACGGGAAAAGGCGGTGTGGGCAAGACCACCATCGCCGCCGCCATAGCGCTGGGGCTCGTCGCGCGCGGCCATGGCGTGCATCTCAGTACCACTGACCCGGCCGCCCACCTGGCAATGACGATGACCGGGAATGTCGCCGGCCTTCACGTCGACCGAATTGACCCCAAAGCGGAAACCGAGCGGTACATCGCCAAGATCATGGAGCAGAAGGGCGGCACGCTCGATGCGCAGGGCCAGGCCCTGCTGCGCGAGGACTTGGCATCGCCTTGCACGGAGGAAGTCGCCGTCTTCCATGCCTTCTCGCATATCGTCGCCGAGGCGCGCAGCGCGTTTGTCGTGCTGGACACGGCCCCCACCGGTCACAGCCTTCTGCTCATGGATGCGACCGGCGCCTATCACCGCCAAATGACACGGCAATCGACTTTGCACGACCTTGCGGGCCGCATCACCACGCCGCTGATGCGGCTCCAGGATCCCGACTATACGCATATTCTGCTGGTTACCCTTGCCGAGACCACACCTGTCTCGCAGGCAAGCGCATTGCAGGACGATTTGCGGCGCGCGCAAATCGAGCCTTTTGCCTGGATCATCAACAAAAGCCTGCTGGCGGCTGGCTCGAGCGATCCACTGCTGCGCCAGCGGCTCAGCGGCGAGCTGAAACAGGTCGATCGCATACGCGGATTTATGGCGAAGCGACTGTTCTTCGTACCCTGGCAAGCCACGCCGCCGGTGGGCGTCCCCGCGCTCGCACAGCTCGCCCATGACGGTGCTCCCCACAGCAATCAACCGTCGGAAGATTAGCCAGGAGGCAGGTGCTGGTTGACCCAACTGGTGATGGCGCGTTGGTCCATGGCGCCAGCACTGCGCGCGATCTCGCGTCCGCCTGAAAACATGATGAGCGTTGGAATCGACCGAATCGAGAACCGGGCGGCAATGGCCTGTTCTGCTTCGGTGTCGACCTTCAGCAAACGCACTTTCGCCTCGAGACTCTTCGCCGCAGCGGTAAAGGCCGGAGCCATCGCCTTGCATGGCCCGCACCAGCTTGCCCAGAAATCGACGAGGACGGGTAGCGAACCGGCCATCACATGGCGATCGAATGCCTGACTGTTTACGGCAACCGGCACACCTTTAAACAGCACCTGGCTGCAGCGCCCGCATTTCGGGCTTTCCGAGATGCGGGCGGTGGGAACACGATTTGCCGTCGCGCAGGAGGGGCAGATGATGACGGCAGGATCAGCCGACGCTGCATTCATCACGCAATTCCCTGTAATTGATCTACCTTGCCCGTGTCCAAGGGAAGGCCCGATGTCATTCCCACGATCCGATCCTCAATTTCTCGCTTACATCTGTAATGTAATCGTGTAGGGAATAACGCCAAGATGCGTGAGACGGAATTTTCCGAAATGGACGAAACATCGGCCGATACGGGCGGCACCGCACAGTGTCTGCAGATCGGCGATCCGGCCCCCAATTTCCAGGCGCGAACGACGATGGGGGTGGTCAACCTCTCCGACTTTCGCGGCCGATGGTTGATCCTGTTCTCGCATCCTGCCGATTTCACCCCCGTGTGCACCAGTGAGTTCGTCGTCCTGTCAAAGGCGGCCGACCGATTTGAGGCGCTCGACTGCGCGCTGCTCGCGGTCTCGGTTGACAGTCTCTATTCGCATCTGGGCTGGATCCGCGCGATCCGCGACGGGTTCGGCGTCACGGTGAGCTTCCCGATTGTCGAGGATCCATCGCTGATCATCGGACGGGCCTACGGCATGATTTCGGATCGCTCGCCCGACGCCGCCACAATGCGATCGACCTATTTCATCGATCCCGACGGGATCATCCGCGCGATGATCTGCTATCCCGCGACGATCGGACGCTCGGTCGATGAGATGCTCCGGGTATTGGCCGCCCTGCAGATTGTCGATGCCGATCATGTCGTGACCCCGGAAGGCTGGCATCCCGGCGACGCGGTGCTGTTGCCGCCCCACCTGGACCAGGCTGCTCTGCTGGCCGTGGCGGATGACCCGCTGTGGTTTTACCGCAGCAAGCCGCAGCCGCAGAAAGGGTAGGCGATGGCTGACACTTTGCCCGCCCCGGATCTCGAAGCGCTCGCCGAAGTGATGCGCACCTTGGGCCATGATACCCGCCTCCGGCTGATCGCCACCCTGCTCGCGCAAGGCGAGACGTCGGTCGGCGAAATCGAGGCTTTGACCGGCGTCGGCCAACCGGGGCTGTCGCAGCAGCTCGGCGTGCTGCGCAAGGCTGAATTGGTTCAGACCCGGCGCGCCGCAAAGCAGGTCTATTACAGTGTGGCGTCGGATGCGTTCATCGCGGCGGCGGCCTTTCTCGCCGCGCTTGCAAGGACTGCACCTGTCGAAATGGCAGCTCGGGCTGACCGAAAGGCGGCGTCGCCGGCACGGGGATCGGCTGCCATGTTCGCCAAGATCCTTTAGTTCCCCCGGCGGCCGGTTGTTGGTTACGGTGCGCGCTCTGCAGCGGGCACGCCGGTGACTTGCTCGCCGAACTGATCACACAGGAAAGCCATCAAGGCCTGCACTCTGATATCGGCGATGCGATAGAAGATCGTGGTGTTCTCGCGCCTGGTCTGGACCAGGCCGCCCTCGCGCATGCGGGCGAGATGCTGCGACACGCTCGACTGCGACAGGCCGCACAAGCCGACCAACTCGCCGACCGATGCCTCGCCTTCGCGCAGGCGGCAGAGCAGGAGCAAGCGCTGCTCGTTAGCGACGACTTTAAGGAACGCAGCAACCTCGGTGGCACGCTCACAAAGCATTACCACCGCCTCGTCCGTCATCATTGGCCCGTCATCGTCATTTGCTTGCCGGTCTCCCGTCGTCCCGCAGGACCACATAGATGGCCGGGATAACCAGCACGGTCAGCAAGGTCGAGGAGGCGAGACCGAAGAGGAGCGAAATGGCGAGGCCCTGGAATATCGGGTCGGTGAGGATCACGGCAGCGCCGATCATCGCGGCGGCGGCGGTCAGGACGATCGGCTTGAACCGGATCGTCCCCGCCTCGATCAACACATCGCGCAGCGGCTTGTCGGGCGTTGCCGTGTGCCGGATGAAATCGACCAGCAGAATCGAGTTGCGCACGATGATGCCGGCCAGCGCGATGAAGCCGATCATCGAGGTGGCAGTAAACGGCGCGCGGAACAGCATATGGCCGATCACGATGCCGACCAGCGTCAGCGGTACCGGCGTCAGGATGACGAGCGGCAGCCGGAAGCTGCGGAATTGGGCGACGACCAGGATGTAGATGGCAAGCAGCGCGATCATGAACGCAGCCCCCATGTCGCGGAAGGTGACCCAGGTGATCTCCCACTCGCCGTCCCACAGCAGGCTCGTCGTCTTTTCGTCGGTGGGCTGGCCGGCCAGGCGGATTGCCGGCTTCTGCAGGCCCTTGGCGGCCCAGTCATAGCTATCTATCGCGCGATCGACCGCCAGCATGCCGTAGATCGGCGCCTCATAATCGCCGGCAAGCTCGGCGGTCACCATATCGGCAAAATGACCGTCGCGCCGGAAGATGGCCGGGCTGCTCTGCTCCTGCTGGGCATCGACGACGGCGCCGAGTTCGACCAGCTTTTGGCCGGTAGCGCCTTGCGAGACCGCCACCGGCGTACTGGCAAGCGTCTGCGTCCAGCTTCGCGCGGATTGCGGGAGGGCGATGGTGATCGGCAGCGGCGTGCGTTCATCCCCGCGCGGAGCGTACCCGACCGTCTTGCTGCCCAGCAGCGCGCCGATCGAATCGTTGATGTCGCGGCTCGACAGTCCGTAATAGTCGATCCGGTCCCGCTGAGGGATCAGGCGGAGCTTGGGACGGGGCTGCCCGAAGCTGTTGTCGACATCGACGATGTAGGGAATCGACTTGAAGATCTTTTCCAGCTCGGTCGCGGTGGCACGCCGGCTCTGCGCATCAGGACCGTAGATCTCGGCAAGCAGGGTGGCGAGCACGGGCGGTCCCGGCGGCGTTTCGACGACTTTGACCGAGGCACCGTCAGGGAGCTTCAGCGTCTTGAGCTTCTGGCGCAGGTCGAGGGCTATCTGGTGGCTCGAGCGGTCCCGGTCGCCCTTGGGTAGCAGCGTCACCATGACATCGCCCATCTCCGGGCGGCTGCGCAGGAAATAGTGGCGCACGAGCCCGTTGAAATTGAACGGCGCGGACGTGCCGAGATAGGCTTCCATCGCGGTTGCCTCGGGCAACTCGCGGGTCAGTCGGGTGACATCTTCGAGGACGCGGCCCGTGCCTTCGAGGCTGGTGCCCTCCGGCATATCGACTACGACCTGGACTTCGGACTTGTTGTCGAAGGGCAGCAGCTTGACCGTTACCGCCTTGAAATAGAACATCGAGCAGGCGACCAGCGTGGCAATGCCAACCGCGATCAGGAAATTGCGCGCTGACTTCCGGTTATCGATGATCCGGTGCGCGACCCGCGCATAGAGGCGGCCGAGCTTGCCGCCGCTCGCATCATGCCCGTTCCCGTGATCGCCATCCGCGCCATCGGCTGCCAGCGTCTTGCGCGCGAAGCGGATCATCAGCCACGGCGCGATCACCACCGCGACGAAGAAGGAAAAGACCATCGCGGCCGACGCATTGACCGGGATCGGCGCCATATACGGTCCCATGAGGCCCGAGACGAACAGCATCGGCAGCAGCGCTGCCACCACGGTCAGCGTAGCGATCACGGTCGGGTTGCCGACCTCGGCGACCGCTTCGATCGCGGCCTCGGTACGGGTGCGATCATCGGGCATCGCCCAATGGCGAGCGATATTCTCGATCATCACGATCGCGTCGTCGACGAGGATGCCGATCGAGAAGATCAGCGCGAACAGGCTGACCCGGTTGATCGTGTAGCCCATCAGGTTCGAGGCGAACATCGTCAGCAGGATCGTCGTCGGGATCACCACGGCGGTGACGCCGGCCTCACGCCAGCCGATCGCGAAACCGATCAGGATAACGATCGAGATCGTCGCGAGCGCGAGGTGGTAGAGAAGCTCATTGGCCTTTTCATTCGCGCTTGCGCCGTAATTGCGCGTGACCGCGACATCGATACCGTCGGGAATGAGGCTGCCCTTGAGGCTTTCGAGGCGTGCGAGCACCGCCTCGGAGACGACGACCGCATTGGCGCCCGACCGCTTGGCGATCGCGAGACTGACCGCCGGCGCGTTCGACCAACGCCCGTCGTTGCGTGCCCAGCGCCACGCGCGGGCCTGATCCTCGCGGGGCCCCTGGGTGACCGTGGCGACATCGCGCAGATAGACCGGGGCCCCGGCGACTGACCGGACGGTGAGCATGCCGACGTCCTGCGCCGAAGACAGCGTCTGGCCAGCGGTGACCGCGACGGCTTGCCCGCCGTCGCGAACGCTCCCGGCGGGGAAGCTGCGATTGGCCTGTGCGGCCGCATCGATCACGCTGCCGAGCGGTACGCCATATTGGCTGAGCTTGCCGGGATCGGGCGCGATACGGATCTCTTCGGGGCGCCCGCCGGTCAGGAAGGTAAGCCCGACATTGTCGACCTTGGCGATCTCGGTCCGCAACCGGGTGGCAAGCGCATAGAGCGCCTGGTCGTCATATCGCCCGGCCGCGCCGGGCTTGGGCGACAGCGTCAGGACGATGGCGGGGACATCGTTGATCCCGCGCACCGTGACCTTGGGATCCGGGATACCCACCGGAATGCGGTCCCAATTGGCGCGCAGCTTCTCGTCGATCCGCGTCGCGGCGTCCTCTGGGTTCGATCCCACGAGGAACCGTGCGGTCACCATCACGCCATCGTCTTCGGCCTGGGTATAGACATGCTCGACGCCATCGACACTTTTCACGATCGTCTCGAGCGGGATGCCGACAAGCTGGACGGCGTCCGGCGCGGAAAGGCCTGGCGCCATCACTTGGATGTCGACCATCGGTACGCTGATCTGCGGCTCTTCCTCGCGGGGAATCGTGAACAGGGCCAGAAGGCCGATCGCGATCGCGGCCAGCAGGAACAAAGGCGTCAGCGGCGAGGTGATGGTCGCGCGGGTGAGGCGCCCCGATAGGCCGAGATTCACTTACCGCGTCCGGGAGAGAAGAGGATATCGCCCGCAGTGACGCCCCCCAGGATTTCGAGGTTGCCCGGATCGCCCGTTGGCGCGGTCTGGACCGCCACCGCGCTGATGCGTCGGTCGGGGGTGACGACATCGACATAGTCGATGCCGTAGCGGGTCGAGATGAAGCGGCGCGGTACCACCATGGCCCGGCGCTGGCCGACTTCGATCGTCACGCCAACCCGCCGTCCAACCAATTCGCTGGAAAGGCCAGGCACGGTCGCGTCGACCTGCACCCGGCCTCCGGCGATGGCAGGATAGACCTGTGCCACCTGTCCCTGGCGCGACCCTTCCGGCAAATCCCCTTGAGCAACTATGACCCGCGTGCCGACACGCACGGCGTTTGCCAGCGACTCCGGCAGATCGATGCGGAGAACAGGCGGCCCTGCCGTAACCGTCGCGATCGACATGCCCGGCGCCACGACCGAGCCAGCGGGAATATCTGCACGCAGGACGCGGCCCGAGGCGGGTGCGAGGACCGCGCCCTGCCCGGCGACGCTGGCGCTCGCATTCTGCTGCGCGCGGGCGGCTGCCACCTGGGCATCGGCGGCGCGCGACATCGCGACCGACTGATCGAGGCGGGCCTTGGCGTAGACATTGTGATTGTAGAGATCCTGGACACGCGCAAGGTCGCCTCGTGCGCGGGCTGCTTCGGCTTGCGCGGCGGCAACCTGCGCGCCTGCCGCACTGGTTTCGTAGCCAAGGCGCGAATCGACGATCGAGCCGATGCGCTGGCCCTTGGTCACCATGTCGCCAGCGCGAACGGAGAGACTGGCCAACGTGCCGGGAATGCGGGCCAGCGCCTGCGCCTGATCGCGCGTCGTGATTTCGGCGCCGACCGCCTTCATGTCCGTGGTTTGGGCACGTCCGACGGTCAGCCGCTCGCCGGCGGGTAAGGCTGCAGTCTTTTCTTCGTTCGGCGCGCTGCCGCCGCAAGCCGTTAGCGTTAGAGCCGCTCCAGCGACCATCCATGCCCATTTTGTCATTGCCGACGGCTCCCCTGTTGCACGGCCCTAGCCGCGTTCGACCGGCAGGCCGGCGGCCTTCCAGGCGCCGATGCCGCCAGCGAGATGCGTGTCGATGCTCGACTGCGCACTGGCGCAGCGGTCGAGCGCAAGGCCCGAGCGCTTGCCGCCAGCGCATTGGAGCACGATCGTCTTGCCCGCTGCATCCGGAACATTACGCAGTGCGAAGGTCGAGAGAGGGGCGTTTACTGCGCCCTTGATATGCTCGGCGGCAAACTCGTCGGGTTCGCGCACGTCGACGAGGAGCGCCGAACCGTCGGCCAGCATCGCCTTGAGGGTCTGCGCATCGATTTCGCGGTGCGCCTTGGTCTTGCCGAATCCGAACATGCCCGAGCCTCCTGATTGGATCATCAATTTGTATATTGCATATATCGTGTAATCGTTATATTCAGTCAAGCGCGATATTGAGGCGAGGAACCGATATCATGAACAAACCGAAGATCGTGGTGCTGGGCGCCGGCTTGGGCGGCACCATCGCCGCCTATGAAATCCAGGCCGCCGCCAAGGGCCGCGCCGAAGTCATGATGGTGGCGGACACGGAAACCTATTCGTTCATCCCTTCGAACCCGTGGGTGGCTGTTCGCTGGCGTGAACCCGAGGCGATCCAGGTGCATCTGCCGCCGATCTTCGCCAGGAGGAAGATTGGCTTCACGGCGGTGGGGGCGAAGCGATTGCACGCCACCGAGAAACGCCTTGAACTCAATGACGGCAGCAACATCAATTACGATTATCTCGTAATTGCTACCGGCCCTGATTTAGCGTTCGACGAAATCGAGGGATTGGGGCCGCATGGCGGGCACACCGTTTCGATCTGCCAGACCGCGCACGCCTCGGCTGCGGCGGACGCATTCGATCGGTTCGTCGAAAACCCAGGCCCTATCGTCGTCGGCGCGGTGCAGGGCGCGTCCTGCTATGGCCCGGCTTACGAGTTTGCGCTGATCCTCGACACCGAACTTCGCCGGCGCAAGATCCGCGACAAGGTGCCGATGACCTTCGTCACCGCCGAACCCTATATCGGCCATCTCGGGCTCGACGGCGTCGGCGACACCAAGGGCCTGCTCGAAAGCACCTTGCGCGAGCGCCACATCAAATGGGTCACCAACGCGCGCGTCGCGAAGGTTGAAGCGGGCATGATGCATGTCGAGGAGATCGCGGAAGGGGGCGCAGTCGCCAAGACGCACGATCTGCCGTTCGCATTCTCCATGATGCTGCCGGCTTTCCGCGGCGTGGCGGCCGTGCGCGATATTCCGGGCCTCACCAACCCGCGCGGCTTCATCCTGATCGACAAGCACCAGCGCAATCCGGCCTTCCCGGAAATCTTCGCGCTCGGCGTCTGCGTCGCGATCCCGCCAACCGGGCCGACGCCCGTGCCGGTCGGCGTTCCCAAGACCGGCTTCATGATCGAGAGCATGGTGACCGCGATCGCGGCTAATCTGGACGCGATCCTCGACGGCAAGGAGCCCACCGCCGAGGCGACCTGGAATGCGGTGTGCCTCGCCGACTTTGGCGATGGCGGCGTGGCCTTCGTCGCGCAACCGCAGATCCCACCGCGCAACGTGAATTGGGCGGCGAGCGGCAAATGGGTCCATCTCGCGAAGGTCGGCTTCGAGAAATATTTCCTCAACAAAGTGCGCAAGGGTGAGAGCGAGCCCTTCTACGAGAAGCTCGCGCTCCACGTCATGGGCATCAAGAAGCTTCGTTTTTGAAACCGCATAACAGGAGAATTGCCATGACGATCGACCGCGCTGTTTTCATCTTCCTCGGCTGCGTTGTCCTGCTTGGCGTGACGCTGTCGCTGACCGTCCATCCCTATTGGATCGGCCTGACGATCTTCGCCGGGCTCAACGCGATTCAGACCGGATTTACCGGCTTTTGTCCGGCGGCGATCGTCTTCAAGGCGCTCGGCTTCCGACCAGGCGTCGCCTTCAAATGACGGCCAAGCGCCGCCTTGCGCACATGCTGCTGTGGCTTGCCGCCCCGCTGGCGGTGAGCGGCGCGGCGCAAGCCACCACGCTTGACGAGGCCCTGGCGGCAGCGATCGCGCATGCGCCGGAAATTGCTGCGGCCGACGCAGATGCGGATGCCGCCAAAGCACGGCTCGAGCAGGCGAAAGCGGGCCGGCTGCCGACCGCGACGCTTAGCGGCACGATCGGCTATGGCCGCCTCGATCCGCGCGGCTTCTTCGGACTTGGCGCAGCGAACGTGACCCCGCGCGCCGCGCAAATAACGGTCGAGCAGCCCCTATTCACCGGGGGCAGAGTCAGCGCTGGGGTCGATCAGGCCCGCGCCGGTATCGTCGGCGCCGAGGCGGGGCAGGTCGGCATGCGCAGCCAGCTCGTGATGGCGGTGACCCAAGCCTATGGCGACGTGCTGACGGCCGCGCACATGGTCGATCTCTATGGCCGCCTTGTTATCCAAACGACCGAGATCGAGCGCCAGGCGCGGCTCAAGTTTCGTGCGGGCGAGAGCCCCAGCACCGACGTCTCCCAGGCGAGTGCCCGTCTTGCCGAGGCGCGCGCCGGGCTTGCCCGCGTCGAAGGCATGCAGGTTTCCTCTGCAGCGCATTTCCGTAACCTGACCGGCCTTGAACCGGTAGATCTTCAGCCGCTTCCGTCCAATCCCGTCCTTCCCGCCACGCTCGACGAGGCGATGGATGCGGCAACCCGCAACAATCCCGCGCTGGCGCAGTCCGAAGCCAGCCTACGCGCGGCTCAGGCCGCGGCACGCGGTGCGCGCGCGGAGCGCCTGCCAACGGTTGGTGCCTTTGTGGAAGGCGCCACGGTGCGCGATCAATTCTTTCCCGACTATCGCGCGGACAGCGCGACCGTCGGCATCCGCGCGCGCTGGGAGCTGTTCAGCGGCGGCCGGGTGTCGGGCAAGGTCGCCGAGACGGATAGTAGTTTCCGGGCAGCCGACGCACGGGCAAGGGCCATGCGGATGCAGGTCGAGGAACAGGTCATCTCCGCCTTTCAGGATGTTCGTACGGCGCAGTTGGTCGAACAGGCGGCAACTGAACAGGCCGCCGCCGCTGCGCAGGCGCTCGACAGCATTACCCAAGAGGTTCGGGTCGGCATGAAGCCGCAGCTCGACCTGCTCGACGCCGAACGCGAATCCATAGCCGCCGAGGCTGGCGCGGCGCGCGCGGGTACCGATCGTATCGTCGCCGCCTACCGGCTGCTCAGCCTGCTGGGTCGCTACTGAATCAAAGGATCGCCGCTATGAATAAGGATTGGCCGGAAATGGCCGCGCAACTAACCGGCGCGATCAAGGAAGTCCGCCTTGGCAGCCCAGAGGTCACAAAGGCCTTCTCGGCGATGGCCAGAGCTGCGACCGAGGCGGGAACGCTCGATAGCAAAACCAAGGAACTGATCGCGCTTGCCATCTCTGTGGCGATCCGGTGCGATGGCTGTGTCGCCTTTCACAGCCAGGCGGCGGTCAAGCGGGGCGCGACGCGCGAGGAGATCATGGAGGTGATGGGCATGGCGCTCTACATGGGTGCCGGACCAAGCCTGATGTATGCTGCCCAGGCGGTTGAGGCCTTCGACCAGTTTGCGGCCCAGGCCGGCACCGAGCCGGGGAGTGCATGAGGTCGTGGCGGTGGAGCACGACATGACCGACTTGCCGCTCGAACAGGCCGTCCGCATTGTCGAGGGTGCTGCCGCCGGCGACGTTGCCGTGCACAGCGTCTTTGACGAGGCGACCTTTACCGCGACCCACGTCGTCAGCGATCCGGCAACCCGCAAGGCCGCGATCATCGACAGCGTGCTCGACTTCGACCCCGCGTCGGGGCGAACCTCGCACGAATCCGCTGATCAGATCATTGCCTATGTCGAAGCCGAGGGTTTAGAGATCGAATGGCTGCTCGAGACCCATGTCCATGCTGACCATCTCTCGGCGGCGCCCTATCTGCAGCAGCGCCTGGGCGGCACGCTCGCGATCGGACGCGATATCCTGACGGTGCAATCGACGTTCGGCGCGATCTTCAACGAGGGGCCGGACTTCGCGCGGGACGGATCGCAATTTGATCGCCTGCTACTCGATGGCGAACGCTTCCGGCTTGGATCGCGCGAGGGAATCGCGCTCCATGTCCCCGGGCACACGCCCGCCGATATGGCCTATGTCATCGGTGACGTCGCGTTCGTCGGCGATACGCTGTTCATGCCCGATTATGGCACTGCCCGCGCGGACTTCCCGGGCGGCGACGCCCAGGCATTGTTCCGATCGATCCACCGGCTGCTGGGGCTCCCGGACCGGACCCGGCTGTTCCTTTGCCATGATTACAAGGCGCCGGGGCGTGAGCATTTCATGTGGGAGACGACGGTGGCGGCGGAGCGACAGGGCAATGTCCACGTCCATTCAGGCGTCACCGAGAAGGCGTTCGTCGCGATGCGTGAAGCGCGCGACGCCACGCTTGGTATGCCGCGGCTGATCCTGCCTTCGATCCAGGTCAACATGCGCGGCGGTAACCTTCCCGAGCCGGAGGACAACGGTACGCGCTATCTCAAACTTCCCTTGAACAGTCTCTAACGCGCGCATGCTTGAGTCTGTCCAATATCTGCTGGGCGCCGCTTCGGGCTCCGTCGTCGGTTTCACGCTTGGTCTGGTCGGGGGCGGAGGCTCGATTCTGGCGGTGCCCCTCATGGTCTATCTCGTGGGCGTGGCTTCGCCGCATGTCGCGATCGGCACCAGTGCACTTGCGGTCGCTGCCAATGCCGGCGCCAACCTCATTCCCCATGCCCGGCAGGGCACGATCAAATGGCGCTGCGCAGGCATGTATGCGTTTGCCGGTGTGCTTGGTGCCTATGGCGGTTCGACGCTGGGCAAGGCGTTCGACGGGCAGCACCTGCTCTTTCTGTTCGCGCTGCTCATGCTGGTGGTCGGCGCGCTGATGCTGCGCAATCGCGGCAATTTGGGAAATCCCGACGTTCAGTGCCGGCGCGAAAATGCCCCCAAGGTCATTGCCTATGGCAGCGCGACGGGACTGTTCTCGGGCTTCTTCGGCATTGGCGGCGGCTTCCTGATCGTGCCTGGCCTCATGGCCTCCACCGGCATGCCGATGATCAATGCGGTTGGCTCCTCACTCGTCGCAGTGACAGCCTTTGGCCTGACGACGGCGCTCAACTACGCCTTTTCCGGGCTGATTGATTGGGGCCTGGCCGCGACCTTCATCGGCGGCGGTATCATCGGCGGTGTCATTGGGGCAGCCGCATCCAAGCAGTTGTCCGCCCGCAAGGGTCTTCTCAACAGTGTCTTCGCGGTGCTGATCTTCTGCGTCGCCCTCTACATGCTCTGGAAAAGCTGGGCCGCAATGTGACATCTGCGTCAGGAGGATCGTCGAGAAACCCGCCCGCTCCTGCGCGCCGATCGTCGCGAGAACGGGCGAAAACCATTTACGTCGCCTGGGAGTACCCGGCCGTCTGCGGTTGGTGGCTGAGATGATTGGACACAACGGGTTGCGGTGGGTGACGGACGAACGCTCGCCTTGCGATATTCAATGCTGATGCCGGCTGCACTCCGATTCTGGTAATGCGACGCCAAGACCGTTGGTATTGCTTCTCGGAATCAGGGTGTTAGTCTGGCCCCGCGCCGCGAGGGCGGCGCCGAGGCATGAGAACCTCGCTTCTGGTCGCGGTGGGGAAGCTGCGCCGGGATGCACGGCGATCGCCAGGGTGGTGTTGAGCTGGATGCGGTCGCACCAGGGGGACAGCACCGCCTCGACGATAGCGAGAATCAAACGATGTTGGACCAGCGCCGCCGCGTGCGGCGACCGGAAGGCGACCGAACCGCTTCGTCGTCGTGCCGTAGAAGCCGCCCTGGCCGAACGGTGTGCGGTCAAAATCGCCGGCGAGGTCATCGCCGAGCGCGCCAATCGTGGCTGGCGGCAGCGCGTTGGGGAGGATGCAATAGCCTTGGGCCATCAGGTCTGCGGTGTGGCGCGCGATCTCGCCGGAAACGTCGATCGTGTCGCTCATGATCCGTCTCCCCCGCGTCAGGCCGCGACGCGTCGGTCGACGCGCAGCGCGGCAGCCGTGGCACGGCCGGACTCGAGCAGGCTCGGCGTTTCCGGGGTGATTTCGGTGCGGAGCGCCGCCAGCATCGTGCCGTCGATGATGCGCGGCAGCCCGAGCGGCATGCAGCGCCAGCCAAAGGCGAGGATCTGCTGGAACCAGCCCATCTCGGCGATAGCGCTGTACGCGGTGATGCCCGCCGCCAGCGCATGATCGACCAGCGCGGTTACCAGCATGTCGCGCACCTGGCGGCGCTCGCGCGCGCTCAGCCCGCGATCGAGGCAGAAGCGCGTGATCTCGAAGATGTCGGCGGCCTGCGGCGGCGCCTCGTCGCACAGTTCTGCATAGAGGCTGTCGAGGATATGCGGCCGTGTCGTCGGCAGGAGCCGGGCCGATCCGAGATGGGTGCCGTCGGGGTCGGCGAGGATCAGATAGGTTGCGTGGACATCGTCGAACTGGTCGATCTCATAGCGGCCATCAAGGACCGGTACGTCCCACTTTAGCAGATCGACGAAGACCGACTTGCGGGCCGCGAACATCGACCGCAGGACCGCGTCCGAAACCGGGCGCGCTGCGGATTGAACAACATACAGCATGTGAGTGGCTCCCTGACCATGATCGGCCAAGGGTCACTCCGCTACGGGGCACGCCGCTATCCCGGAAAAGGGTAATATCGGCGGCGAAAGATATCGGCGAAGGTCAGCGTTCCGTCGAAGAGCGTCAGGATCACCAGATATGTCCGCTTGTTCACACCGTAGCGCTCGCAAGCCTGCTTGATATGGCGGGCAACCGTCTCCTCGCCGACCCCCAGGATTTGGCTGATTTCCCAGTCGCTCTTGCCCCGCGCGACCCAGAGCACGCAGTCGCGCTGGCGGTCGGTGAGGACCGGCCGCAGCGGCATCTGGAGGCCTCCGCGCATTGCCCAGAGCCGCCGCGCGCCTCGCCGGGCACATGCGCCGGGACCGTATTGCCTGGCATGTGCGGGCCAGTAGCGTCACCCGTGGCGTCCGTCCCGAACCGCTTGCATGGGGGCTTCACTCTCGCCGAGAATCCGCGCCGAGCCGCGCTGCGCCCGAGGCCCGGATCATCTGGCATGCCGATCTCGATCCGGCAACGATTGCCGTCGCCGCCATCCCCGCGGATCGGGCGGATCCTGACAGCCTGGATGTTGACCTCATCGCGCCCTGGCTCGCCATCGCGATCGACGGGCAGGAACGCGAACGTGCCGTCCTTTCCGATGGCTGGCATCACATCCGGTTCGACGTCGAGGAAGGCCGTCTGTCGGGACAGCAAGCCGTCCTACTGCACTTCAGATTGCAGGGCATCGTCTCTTCGGAGCGAAGATTGCTACCGCTGCGCCGATTTCTCGACCTGTGTCGCAGGCGACGGCTCGCGCGCTCGTTGTTTCCGCCCGATCCCCAGATCGCGCGCCTTATCGATATGCTCCGCGTCCATGATGCGCTCAAGGATGGCGCCAGCCAGCGCGAGATTGGAGCCGCGCTGTTCGGCGAGGAACGGATTGCGCAAGATTGGAACGCTGCGTCCGATTCACTTCGCTCGCGGGTCCGTCGCCTGGCGCGAATTCGGTGCCGACCAGCCGGGGGAAGCCGGTCGGCACCGAGCGCTGGCTTACCGGGGCGACAGTTTCGCCAGCGCAGCCTTGTAAGCTTCGTAATGCGTGCCTTCGTCGACCGCGATCTGGCGGAACATGGCCGCGACTTTGACGTCGCCATCGGCCTCGGCCTGCTTGGCGAAATCGATATACATGGTGACGTTCTCGTAATGCTCGCCGGCCATCGCATCTTCGAGATTGGCGCTGTTCGCACCGCCGAGTTGCACTGCCTGGGCTTCGCGATCGAAATGCTCATTGGCCTCAATGTTCGCCGACTCTCGGAACAGCCTGGCGAGTTCCGGCTTGCCCGCAGCCTCGGCCTGGTCGGCGTAGCGAAGATATTTGAGGTTGGCATAGGCCTCGCCGTGCATCGCGGCCTCGAGATTGGCGCGCGTCTGTGCCGAAAGCGGCTTCGGCTCGGGGGGAGCGGCCATGGCGCTGGTGGAGAGAAGGGCGGCAGCGCAGGTCGCCGCCGAGAGCAGGATTCGGTTCATGATGAAAACTCCGGGTTGCGCCGAGAGCGGCGACAACCGGCATCTCGACCGAAGTCCTGACGCATCCCTGACGTTGCTTCGAAAATAACTTCGAAGTGCTGGTCAATTTCTATTTCACTGCCCTGTCAGCTTTTCGTCAGCGGCGAGGACCAGATCGATCGAGCCGGGCGCATCGCCCCATCTCCGACGATCAAGGATTGCCCCATGAAGCGTTCTCTTATGCTCAAGCTCGTTTTGACCGCATCTGCCCTTTCCATCACGTCCATCGCCGTTGCAGCGCCCGTGTGCACCAATGTGCCGCAGGCGAAGTGGCTGACGCCGGCGCAGATGAAGGCGAAGATCGCCAAGATGGGCTACCGCGACATCAAGGTCTTCCAGGTTTCGGGTAGCTGCTACGAAATCTACGCCCACACCAAGGACGGCAAGCGCGCCGAAGTCTATTTCAACCCGGTGACCGGCGCCGTCGTTCAGAACAACGTCGATTGATCATGGCTGAGGTTGGCGCCGCTCCGCTCGCTGTCCCTGCTGTCCCGGGCAAAGTTCGGGTCAGAGTGTGGGATCCGCTCGTCCGCATCTTTCACTGGACCGTCGCGGGCGGCGTCATCGCCAACCTGACCTTCCTGCGCCACGAGGAGGCGCCGCATATCTATGTTGGATATGCCGTCGTGGCGGCGCTCGCCATTCGGCTCGGCTGGGGCTTCGTGGCGCGCGGACATGCCCGCTTCGCCAGCTTCGTGCCGGGGCCGCGACGGCTGCTCGGCTATTTCGGAGCCATGATGCGGCATCGCGAACCGCGTTACGTCGGCCATAACCCCGCCGGCGCGGCGATGATCGTCTTGCTCATGGCGCTGCTCGCCACGGTTGGCACGACCGGGTGGATGATGGGCCTCGACGCCTTTTGGGGCGTCGCCTGGGTCGAAACGCTGCACGAGGTCACAGCCAACCTGTTGATCGGCGCGGTCGCGCTGCATGTGATCGGCGCTATCGTCGAGAGTGTACGTCACCGCGAGAATCTGCCGCTCGCGATGATTACCGGCTACAAGCGTGCCGCGGAGGGGACGGATATCGACCATGCGCCTGTTGCTCGTTGAAGATAATGCCCGGCTGGCGAGCCTGATCCGGGAAGGCCTCGACCGGCAGGGCTTTGCGGTCGACTGGTGCGAAACCGTCGACGGCGCCGAGCATGCGCTCAGGATCAATGATTATGATCTGATGCTGCTCGACCTTGGTCTGCCCGATGGGGAAGGCCTCGATCTCGTCCGATCCTTGCGTCGGCGCCAGGATATGATGCCGATCCTGGTCCTGACGGCGCGTGGTGGACTCGACGACCGGGTGATGGGCCTCGATGCCGGTGCGGACGACTATCTGGTCAAGCCGTTCCAGATCCCCGAGCTGGCGGCGCGTTGCCGTGCCTTGTTGCGGCGCCCCGGCGCTTCACTTGGCACCCATCTGACCGCCGGCAATATCATCCTCGATTCGGCCGAGCGCTCGGTGACGGTCGGGGGAACACCGGTCGACGCCACGCCACGCGAAGTCGACTTGCTCGAATGCCTGCTCCGGCGCGCGGGGCATGTTGTTGCCAAACCAGCGCTCGAAGGCGCGCTTTATTCGATGGATGCCGAGGTTACGCCGAACGCGCTCGAGGCGTGCGTGTCGCGGCTGCGCAAACGCCTGACCTCCGCCGCCGTTGACGTGCAGATCCGCACCGTCCACGGTGTCGGCTATGCCTTGTTCGCCCCCGCCACCGCCCATGGATAAGGCCGGCAATCGCAAGCGAGGGCCGACGGGACCGACCCTGTTCCGCCAGATTGCGACCCGGCTCGCCGGGTTTACGCTCCTATTTGCGTTGCTCGACGTTGCGATCGTGGTGTTCACCTATAGCAGCCAGCCGGAATCGCTCGCGCAGGAACTGCTGACGCTGGAGGCCGGAAAAGCGCAATCCGCGACCGCCCTGGCACCCGATTTCCTTGCCGGCCCCCCGGGGGCCGAACGCTGGTCGGCGCGCTATGTCGACCAGCAGGAGGTAGCCGCAGCGCAGCCAATGATTGGGTCGGTCTCTTCCCCCGGTACCCTGATGGACTGGACAAGGCGGGAGCGGGTGCCAGCCGGCTACCGGATAACGGGCGTTCGCTCGGTTGTTCAGGACGGCCAACGACGCTGGCTGTTCATGCAGTTCGAAGGCGACGGCATCCGGCCTTATGTTCCCGTCATCGTCAACGAGATCGTCCAGCATGTCGCGCTGCCGCTGATCCCGCTGTCGGCGCTGCTGCTGCTGTTCAACGTCGTCGCGGTTCGGCGGGTTCTCACGCCGCTCAAGCGGGCTGAGGCGGAAGTCGATGCACTCCATCCCGAAAACGGTCTGTCGCGCTTGTCGGAGGTGACCGAGCCGCGCGAGGTGAATACCCTCGTCCGTGCCGTCAACCGCGCGCTGACGCGCCTTGATGAATCGATGGCGATCCTGCGCGGCTTCACCGCCAACGCGGCCCATGAACTGCGCACGCCGCTGTCGATCATGCAATTGTCGCTCGACCGGCTGCCACCGAGCGAGGTGCGCGACGAACTGCAGGCCGATACCCAGCATATGACCCGCCTGGTCGGCCAGATGCTCGATCTGGCCCAGGCCGACGCGCTTGCGGTCGAGCCATGTATGCTGGTCGATCTCGCCGAGATTGGGCGCGATGTCGTGGCGATGATGGCGCCGAAGGTGTTCGCCGCAAACCGCGACCTGAGATTCGAGGCGAACGGCGAGACTATGGTGCTGGGCCATGCCGAAGCGATCACCCGCATCTATCGCAACCTCATCGACAATGCGCTGGCGCACGCGCCCGGCGACACGCCGATCGATGTGACCGCGGGTCCGGGTCCCCAACTGAGCGTGCGTGATTATGGACACGGCATATCAGACGAGGATCTGCCGCACATCTTCGAACGGTTCTGGCGCAAGGACCGCCGCAAGACCGATGGCGCGGGTCTTGGCCTCGGCATCGTCCAGCGGCTCGCGCAGGCGCACGGCGGTGCCGTCACCGTCGAGCGTCCGGCCGGGCACAGAACCTTGTTCCGCGTTTCGTTCGCCGCGTCGCCGCAAGCCTGATAGAGCTAGGTGCGTCGGGATCGAGGATCAAACTGCTTACATATCTTCTCCTTTTTGTCATCGTGCTCGGCGTGAACCTGATGCCGGCATTCGGGCCGCCGACATGGTCGATCATCGTCCTGTTCGGGCTCGGCACGCAGATGCCCACGCCGGCGATCATCCTGACGGGAGCACTCGCGGCAGCGTCGGGCCGGTTCCTGCTTGCGCTTGGCTTCCGGCTTCTCGGCAACCGCGTGTCGGTACGAACGCGGCGCAACCTTGCGGCAGCGCGTGGCGCTTTGGAACGGAACAAGCGCGGTGGCCTTGTCGCGCTGGCACTCTTTGCACTTTCGCCGGTACCATCCGCGCAACTTTTCGAAGCCGCCGGATTGACGCGAGTGCGACTGGTCGGCTTCACAATCGCTTTCTTCGCCGGACGGATCATTTCCTATTCGATCTACGCATTCACCGCGAAGACCATTCAGAAATCTTCGATGGGCGACGTCCTCCTCAATGCTTTCACCAGCCCGGCCAGCATCGTCATTCAGGTTCTGATGATCGTCGCACTTGTTGGCCTTACCCGGATCGACTGGGCGAAACATCTTGGAGGAAACGCTCCGCCAGACCGCTGATAGCGCCAGGCGTCAGGTCTCCGTCAGAAGTCGAGCCCAGGATCACCGCACCACGGAGGTGATCATGTCTGACATATCGACTGCCAATTCACAGCCATCAGCAACGATCCGCGTTTGGGATCTGCCCGTGCGGCTGTTCCATTGGCTGCTCGTCGCCACGATCCTGGTGGCATTCCTGTCCTCGGAAGAAGACAGCGCGCTTGCGCCTTGGCATGTCCCCGCGGGCTGGGTCGCCGCCTTGCTTATCGCATTCCGTCTCGTCTGGGGTCTTGTGGGCGGCGAGCATGCCCGCTTCGTCAACTTCCTGAAGCCCGATCAGCTCGCGCACCATCTTCGCGGCCTGTTCATTGGCAAGCCCGAGCGATCGGTTGGGCATAATGCGCTTGGCGGCCTGGCGATCGTCGCCTTGCTCGGTACGGTCGGCGGCATCGTCTATAGCGGCGCGACGATGCAGGGCGAAGGCGGCGAGGGAGTCCACGAAGCGCTGGCGAATGTCCTTCTCGGTCTGATCGCGCTGCACGTCGTCGCGGTCCTCGCCATGTCGCTCATCACGCGCGACAACCTGATCCGCGCCTTCATCACCGGCCGCAAGCGTGCGGCCCTGCATCCGGGCGTACCCGACGCCCGGCCGCCCGCCACGCTCGCAGTTCCGCTCGCCGTGGTCGCCATTGGTGCTTCTACTTATGGAGCACTGGCGCTCGACCCTCTAGCCTTCACCCCGGGTGCGCATGCCGAGCCGGGCGAACGGGGCGAAGGCGCGGCTGCGAAGGGCGAACATGACGATGACTAGGCTTCACCTCAATCCCGAACGCCATCTCGTCTCGCGGATCGGCTGGCTTCGCGCGGCGGTGCTCGGCGCGAACGACGGCATCGTCTCGACCGCAAGCCTGATCATCGGCGTAGCGGCAGCGGCCGCGAAACCGGCCGACATATTGGTGGCGGGCGTTGCCGGCCTCGTCGCAGGTGCGATGTCGATGGCCGCGGGCGAATATGTTTCGGTCAGCTCCCAGTCGGATACCGAGCGAGCCGACCTCGCACGCGAGCGCGGCGAACTGGCCGACAATGTCGAGGCCGAGGTGCACGAACTCGCCGGTATTTATGTCAAGCGTGGCGTCGACCCGGCGACCGCCGACACCGTCGCGCGCCAGTTGATGGCGAAGGATGCGCTCGCCGCCCATGCCCATGACGAACTCGGTATTTCGGAGATGACGACAGCGCGACCGATCCAGGCAGCGCTGACCTCGGCCGCGACCTTCACCGCCGGCGCCGCCCTGCCGCTGGCGATCGTGATCATTGCGCCCGGCGGCTGGCTGGTCGTGATCGAAGCGATTGCCTCGCTCCTGTTCCTTGCTCTGCTCGGCGGGGTTGGCGCGCGGGCGGGCGGAGCGCCGGTGTGGACCGCAACGCTGCGCGTGACATTCTGGGGCGCGCTGGCGATGGCGGCGACTGCGGGGATCGGATTGATGGTCGGAACGGCAGTATGATGCCGTCGCGCCATCCCCGCGACCTTTCCACCCCGCCGCCCACGCGCTTGCGCGAGTGACAGCGCTCGCGCTTCTCGGCTATATTTCTGCTGCCCTGCTGGTTCAGGTGGCGCTTGCCATTGCCGTAGCGATTCTTCGCAGAGCTTCGACATCAAGGCAGGATGCCGCGGTCGATCCCCACCGCCGGGCTGGTAGCGAGGTGGCCTGGCCTGGCCTTCGCGCGTTTCGCGTACGTCGCCGCGACTATGAGGACGATGCGCTCGGCCAATGCTCCTTCTATCTCGAACCGGTCGATGGCGCGCTGTTGCCACCGTACAAGGCCGGACAGTTCCTGACCGTTCAGCTCGACCTGCCTGACGCCCGAGGCATCGTCCGGCCGGTCACGCGCTGCTACTCGCTGTCCGACTGCCATGATCGCGGCGTTTATCGCGTCACGATCAAGCGTATCCTGCCGCCCCCCGATCGGCCCGAGCTACCACCCGGCCTGGTTTCCGGGCATTTCCACGATCACGTCTTTCCCGGTTCGATCGTGCAGTTGCGCGCGCCGGCTGGCATTTTCGTCCTTGATTATGAGCCGAATGTCCCCGCCGTCCTGATCGCCGGCGGCATCGGTATCACGCCGCTCTTCGCCATGGCGCGCGAGGCGCTTGCCAGGAAGCCCGATCGTGCGATCCATCTTGTCTACGGCGTGCGCGACAGCCGCGAGTTGGTGTTCGAGACGGCAGTCGACGCGCTACGAGAGCTGCATCCCCATTTTTACGTCACCATCGTCCAGAGCTGCCCATTGCCCGGTGAAGCCGGAGGGTCGGACTGTCAGGCGACGGGTTTCGTTGATATTCCGCTGCTGCAGCGCGTTCTGGCGCAAGGGCGCCACCACTTTTATGTCTGCGGACCGCCGCCGATGATGGCGAGCCTGGTTCCCGCCTTGCGCGTCTGGACAGGGGACGGCGCTGCGGTGCGATATGAGGCGTTTGGTCCTGCGTCGCTTGCGTCGGCTGAGACCGTCACCGCGATGCCGCTCGACCGGCCGCTGGCGGTGCGTTTTTCCCGGTCGGGGCAGACGCTGAGCTGGACCGGTGAGGAGACCAACCTGCTCGCCTTCGCCGAGCGCCACGGAATCGAGGTCGAGTCCGGCTGCCGTTCGGGCAGTTGCGGGACGTGCGAAACCGCGATCGGCACCGGCGCGGTCCGCTATCCGCGACCGCCGTCCTTCGAGATCGCTGCCGGCCGCTGCCTGCTCTGCGTCGGTGCGCCGACCGGCGATCTGGTGCTCGACGCATGAGCGGTTGGCGCACCAGCCTGATGAGCCGGGAGGTCATCCCGTTCTACCTCTCGCTCGCGTTGCTCGGCGGCGCCGCGCTGGCGCTCGATGCGCTGCTGCACCTGTCGGGCATGGTGTGGATCGGACGCTATCTCGGCATTCCCGGCGTGCTGCTGATCCTCGCCTCGTCGGGCTATTCGCTGCGCAAGCGCAAGCTGATCAATTCGGGCAATCCGGCCACGCTCCTGCGCTGGCACGAAAGCCTCGCCTGGGCCGGGTCGCTGCTGATCCTCGTCCACGCCGGCATCCATTTCAACGCGATCCTTGCCTGGCTCGCGGTCTGGGCGATGCTGATCAACATCGCCAGCGGGCTGACCGGCAAATTCCTGCTCGGACGGTCGCGCAAGCGACTCGAGGCGACCCGCGCCGGACTGCGGGCGCAGGGCCTGTCGTCGGAAGAAGTTGATGAACGGACTCACTGGGACAGCCTGACCTTCGATGCCGTCAAACAGTGGCGGGTCGTCCACTTGCCGATCACGCTGGCGTTCGCGGTGTTGGCGCTTGCCCATATCATCGCGATCTTCCTGTTCTGGGGCTGGAAATGATGCGCCGCTGGGGTTTGATCCTGATCGCCCTCAACCTCTGCGCGTTGATCGTCCTGGCCTTTGTCAGGCCGCATCTGATGGTCGCGCCCGGGCCCCTGAACCCGGCACATAGCGCGATCACGCGCGACTGCTTTGCCTGCCATGTCCCGTTCAAGGGCGTGTCGGCGGACCGCTGCATCGCCTGCCACAAGGTCGCGGATATCGGCATCCGGTCCACCAAGGGCGTGCCGCTGGAGGCGGGCAAGCGCCGCATCGCCTTTCACCTGTCGCTCGCTCAGCCCAACTGTCTGGCCTGCCACAGCGATCATAGCGGGCCGCAGCTGGTGAAGGCGTCGCAGACGAGCTTCGCGCATGAACTGTTGCGGCCCGATGTTCGCGGCCAGTGCGCATCGTGTCACCGCGCCCCGCCGACCGCCCTCCATGCCCAGGCGGGCAGCAACTGCGCGCAGTGCCACACCCAAAAGGGCTGGAAACCCGCAAGCTTCGACCACGCGCGCTTCTTCGCGCTGAGCGGACCCCACAATACAAGCTGCGCCACCTGTCATGTTGGCGGCAATTTCTCCCGCTACACCTGCTACAGTTGCCACGAACATCAACCCGACCAGATTCGCGCCAAGCATGCGGAAGAGGGCATCCGCAATATCGACAATTGCGCGCGCTGCCATCGCAGCGGCTCAGGCGAAGGCGGTGAACGCGAAGGGGGCGGGCGTGACGATGATTGAGGGCATTCGACCGGCCGGCCTGACTGCCGATGCGGCGCGCGCGCGACTGGCGGAAGACGGACCCAACGAGCTGCCACGGGCCGGGCAACGGTCCATCGTGCGCATCGCACTCGAGGTCCTGCGCGAGCCGATGCTGGCGCTGCTGCTGGCCGGCGGGGTCGCCTATCTGCTGCTCGGAGACATGACTGAAGCGCTGATCCTGCTTGGCTTCGCGACCTTTTCGGTCGCCGTCACCGTGATCCAGGAAACCCGCACCGAGCACGTCCTGGAGGCATTGCGCGACCTGTCGGCGCCGCGCGCGCTGGTCATTCGCGATGGCACGCGCGTTCGCATCCCCGGGCGCGAGGTGGTGCGCGATGACCTGCTTGTCCTTGAGCAGGGCGATCGCATCGCCGCCGATGCGGTGCTGGTCGAGGCGGCCGATCTCCAGACCGACGAGTCGCTCCTGACCGGAGAATCGCTGCCCGTTGGCAAGGTGGTTGCGATCGAGGGAGCTGCGGTCGATACGCCCCGCCCCGGCGGAGAGGGCCAGCCTTATGTCTATTCGGGCTCGCTGGTTACGCGCGGGAGCGGCATTTCCCGGGTGCTTGCGACCGGACCGCGCAGCGAGATCGGCCGGATCGGCCAGTCGCTCGCGACCCTCGATACAGAGGCGCCGCGCCTGCGCCGGGAAACCACGCGGATCGTCACCTGGTGCGGTATCGGCGGCGGGGCCGTGGCACTGCTGGTCGTCTTGCTGTTCGGCCTTTTGCGCGGCGGCTGGATCGAGGCGGTGCTGGCCGGCATCGCGATCGGCATGTCGCTGCTGCCTGAGGAGTTTCCGGTCGTCCTGACGGTGTTCCTCGCGATGGGTGCGTGGCGGATCGGCAAGGTCGGCGTTCTAACTCGGCGTGCGGCGGCGATCGAGACGCTTGGATCGGCGACCGTGCTGTGCACCGACAAGACCGGCACACTGACCGAAAACCGCATGTCGGTCGCTGAACTCTGGTTGCCATCGGGCGATACCCACACGCTCGGGACGAACCCGACCGTTCCCGAGGCGTATCACGGCCTGATCGAGACAGCCGCGCTTGCGAGCGCGGCCGAGCCCACCGATCCGATGGAAATCGCGCTCCACGGCGCCCATGGCGCGGTCGTGGGAACCGAGCTGCCGACCGGCGCGCTCGCGCATGCCTACGCGCTCCGTCCCGACCTGCTGGCGATGTCGAACATCTGGGACGATGGCGAGGCGCTGACCCTTTCCGCCAAGGGCGCTCCGGAGGCGATCGCCAGCCTGTGCCACCTGCCAGCGCCCGAACATGCCGCGATGACCGCCGCGGTTGAGGCCATGGCGGTGCGTGGCATTCGCGTCCTCGGCGTGGCGACCGCGACCCCGCGCGATCGGAACTGGGCCGAGACGCAGCATGAGTATGATTATGCCCTGACCGGGCTGGTCGGGCTGGCCGATCCCCTGCGCGCCAGCGTGCCGGGCGCGGTGGCGCAATGCCGCAGTGCCGGCCTTCGCGTGGTCATGATCACCGGCGACTATGCCGCCACCGCACGATCGATCGCGACCCAGGCGGGGATCGCCGATGGCGATGTGCTGACTGGCGCCGATCTGGCCGCGCTCGACGATGCCCAGCTTGCCGAGCGCCTGAAGACCGTCACCGTCTTTGCCCGCATCATGCCGGAACAGAAACTGCGCATCGTCCAGGCTTTCAAGACCGATGGCGAAATCGTCGCGATGACCGGCGACGGCGTCAACGACGCACCGTCGCTGAAGGCCGCGCATATCGGGGTCGCCATGGGCAAGCGCGGCACCGATGTCGCGCGCGAGGCATCCGCCATCGTCCTGCTCGAGGATGATTTCGGGTCGATCGTGCAGTCGGTCAGGCTCGGACGGCGGATCTACGACAATATCCGCAAGGCGATGGCGTTCATTTTCGCGGTGCATGTGCCGATCGCCGGCCTCGCGCTGCTACCCTTGTTCTTCGGGCTGCCGATCCTGTTCGGGCCAATCCATATCGCGCTACTGGAAATGGTGATCGATCCGGTCTGTGCCCTGGTGTTCGAAGCCGAGCGTGAGGAGGACGACATCATGCGACGCCGCCCGCGCGATCCCGCCGAGGCTCTGTTCTCGCTGCCGATGATCGTGTGGAGCGTCTTTCAGGGCGGAGCTGCCTTCGCAATGCTGGCCACCGTCTTCCTCGTCGAGATATGGTCGGGGATGCCCGAGATGGAGCTCCGCGCGCTGACCTTCTTCGCGCTGATCGCCGAGATCGTCGCGCTGATCCTGGTCAACCGGTCGTTCAGCGCCTCACTCGGGCAAGCGCTCGTCCGGCACAATGCCGCGCTGCGCTATGTCGCTGTCGCCATCACCGGCGTCACCGCGCTGATCCTGTTCCTGCCGCAGGCGCAGGTCCTGCTGAAATTCGGATCGATCGCCTGGAGCGACATGGCGCTGGCGATCGGCCTGGGTGTCGTGCTTCTGGTACTGCTCGAAGGCTGCAAGCCTTTGGTCGGGCGACTGAGCGCTTTCGTGTCGCCGATCCAGGGACGCGGCCCGGTCACGGCGTCATGAGCGAGCGATTCCCTCCCGGCATGACGCTGGCGCGCGGTTTCCTTCTGGCGCTGGTCGCCGTCGCCACGCTTGCCTTCCTCTGGCTTGTGGCGCCGTTTTCGGGCGCGATCCTCTGGGCGGTGATTGCGGCCGTGCTGTTCGAGCCGCTCAACGCGCGGTTGCTGGCCGCGATGCCGCGGCGTCCGGGCAGGGCGGCTCTCGCGACCCTCCTCATCATCGTTGTGGTCGTCGTGGTGCCGGCAATGCTGCTCGGCGCGGCACTGCTGCGCGAGGCTGCCGCCTTTTACGCCCGCGTGCAAAGTGGCGAGATCGATCTCGGACGGCTGTTCGTCCAGACGCAGGGGCATTTGCCAGCCTGGGCCAGAAGCTGGCTCGCCGACATCGGCCTGGACGACGTCGGCGGCCTGCGTTCCAAACTCAGTCAAGGTTTTGCGAGCAGCTTTCGCGCGGTAGCCGTTCAGGTGCTCAGCATCGGTCAGGGCGCGTTCGGCTTTTTCCTCGCCCTCGGCGTGATGCTCTACCTGACCTTCTTCCTCCTGCGTGACGGGCACGCACTGGCGGCGCGGGTCGAGCGCGCTATTCCGCTGAGGCGCGATCAGCGCGCGGTGCTGGTTGCGAAATTCGTCGCGGTCATTCGCGCGACGATCAAGGGCAGCCTGATCGTCGCCATTCTGCAAGGCACCGTCGGCGGCCTGACTTTCTGGTTGCTCGGGCTCCCCGGTGCCCTGCTCTGGGGCGTGGCGATGGGGGTCTTTTCCCTGTTCCCGGCGATCGGCACCGGCTTCATCTGGGTGCCCGTGACGGTCTATCTGCTGGCCACAGGGGCGATCTGGCAGGGCGCGATTCTCTTCCTGTGCGGATTCTTCATCATCAGCAGTGTCGACAATATCGTGCGCCCTATCCTGGTCGGGCACGATGCCCGAATGCCTGACTATGTCGTCCTGGTCGCCACGCTTGGGGGATTCGAACTGATGGGGTTCAACGGGTGTGTGATCGGGCCGGCCATCGCCGCGCTGTTCATGGCGGCGTGGGAGATCTTCGGCGACGCTGAACCCCCTGCCCCTGCGATCGAGTCCGAGGATCGCGCCTCTCCCACGATGGGGAGCGGCGAATGAACAGCAAGAAAGCAGCTGGCCGTATATCATCGGCCGTGACAATGCCGGATGAAGTCGAACTCAAGCTGGCGCTGAATCCGCAGAACGCCGATGTCCTGGAATCCGCTGGCCTGATGGCGGGCACGCCGAGGAAGACACGTCAACGGTCGATCTACTTCGACACATCTGATCACCGGCTGTTGCAGGCAGGTCTTTCGCTGCGCATCCGCCGCTCCGGGCGCAAGCGGGTCCAGACGATCAAGGCCGGCGGCGCGCCGGCGGCCGGCCTGTTTGCACGGCCGGAATGGGAGCGAGCGGTTGCCGACGACACGCCCGTCATCGACGACACCACGCCGATCCCGGCGCTCCTCGGTGATCTGGGTCCGGGTCTTGCGCCTGTCTTCACCGTCAACGTCGAACGGCGGGCCTGGGACATCAACGAAGGCGGCGCGGTCATCGAACTGGTACTCGACCGCGGCGAGGTGATGGCCGGTGATCGTCGATCGCCGCTCTGCGAGGCCGAGCTGGAATTGAAGAGCGGCGACCCCGTCGCGCTGTTCGCGCTCGCGCGCAAGCTCGATGCCGCCGCACCTGTCCGCCTGGGCATTCTGACCAAGGCCGAGCGCGGCTACGCGCTGCTCGCGCCGATCGCGACGGCGTTCAAGGCCGAGCCGGTGTTACTGAACCACGATATGACGGCGGCGCAGGCGTTTCAGCATATCGTCCGCGCCTGCCTGCGTCAGTTTCGGTTGAACGAAGACCTCTTCCTCGCCGGCCGCACGCCGGAGGCGTTGCACCAGGCCCGCGTGGCGCTGCGCCGGCTGCGGTCGGCCTTTTCAATCTTCAAGGCGCTGCTCGATGACGGCGTTGGCGCTGGCCTGTGCGATGACCTGCGCTGGCTTGCGACCGAGCTCGGCGAGGCGCGAAGCATTGATGCCCTGCTCGAGCGGGCGCCGCCCGGTGCGCTTCGGGACCACCTCGAGACCGCGCGGCAAACCGCCTATGCCAGGGTGGACGCGACCCTGGCCTCACCCCGCCTGCGCGGGCTGATGCTCGATCTCACGCAATGGACCATGAGCGGCGCATGGTTGGCTGCCGCCGCGGACACGCGCGATCAGCCGGCGCGCGCCTTTGCCGGCGCCGCTCTGGATCGTCTCCGCCGCAAGGTGAAAAAACACGGTCGCAATCTGGCCAAAGCGGACGATGCGGCGCGTCACGAGCTCCGCAAGGAGGCCAAGAAGCTGCGCTATGCGGCCGAGTTCTTCACCGCCCTGTTCGATCGCAAGCGCGAGCGCCGCCGGGACAGGCATTTCATCGCGGCACTCGAGGACCTGCAGGACGAATTGGGGATGCTCAACGACATGGTGACAGCGCCCGCTGTCCTGACCGGGCTCGGCATCGGCGATGCATCAGGCGCCGTGGCTGTGCTTTTCCCGGGTAGCAAAAGGAAGCTGTTGGACGCGGCCGGGGACGCCCATGAGGCGCTGATCGACACCGCGCGGTTCTGGCGCTGAGCGGAGCGGGTTCGCCAGCGCATCTGGTGCGCTGTGTCGTTTGTCTACGGGCCTTGAATGGGTAGAGCGTATTCGATAGAGAATTCTAGCTGAATGCAAGCTGCAGATGTTGAATTTCGAGCGAAAAATCGACGTGGGACATTTCGTGGCGTTCGTTGGGAGATCCGGCTCCAGTTCGCGATAAATCAGTCGCTTACAGCCTGAGTTCGAATTCTTCCGTCTCCGCCAAAATTCCGAAAATACAATGACGTGCTGGTGGCGACGGATGTCATGCTCACTTGCGTCTGAGACTTATTGAGGCTTTCGGGTTAGCCTTGGCGCTCGGGATCGCCCCGTGTGCTGATTCTCCGCCCGTAATCGTGGCGGGCCAACGGCGTGTAGAGTCTTAAACCGTCGATATCTGGACCTGCCATGTGCGGGCTATCTGGTATCAGGGAGCCGATCGCGAGCCGCCGCTGGGCCAACGCCGCAAGGTCTATCTAAAAACACCTTCAATCGGCGGAATGCCGGCGCGCTGACATTCGGCGCGTCTGGCAGGTTGCTTGACGGGTGTCGTTCGTTCACAGAGACTTACCCGCAGCAGTGTGCTGGCCAGAAGGCGCGCACCTGCCTCAATCAACCTGTCGAACGACCATGGAGGGGTGATGAGCTTTCTGAAACGTCTGCTGGGAAAGGCCGAACCGGAGCATAGCGTAGCTTCCGCCCCCGCCGAGCCGCTCCTCGTCAACGCTTATGCTTCGGTGCGCGATCTGCCGGCGCTGGACTTCGCGCACACGCTCATGGGGCAGCGAGACCTGTCCGACCCGGAACTCGGCACCCATCTTCAAGGCTTCATCGGTTATGTATTGGGTCGCGGAGACGGCCAGATGACAGCGGGACGCTACCATCTGTGGCGCCACCTCCAACGCGTTCGCAACCATGTCAGCTTCGAAGTTGCCGAAGGCGATCTTGACGGGGTCGAGCGCTGGGCCAGCACGGCCAACGCCGTTTTCTTCCTTCCAGACGGATCGGTGCGCGCACCCGACATGGCGGTCCTCCTGTCCGCCGACGGCGACAGCGATCCCGCAGCGGCGCTGCCGTATCAGGCCGATGCCGTGGCACGCCGCCAGCGTACCCGCGCGACGCTAACGAGCGTGGAGCCGCAACCGCCGGTCAGCATGCCGCCTGCGATCGGAGCGGCGGAGCTTGTCCTACCCCCGCCGGGCGAGGTGCTGCGACGTGCCCTCGCGCTGTTCTACGTGGCGGCTCAGGGTCAGGCGCGTGGAGCCGGCATGATGCCGATCCCGGCAGGACAGCGCGAGCGCAATCCGGTTGGATTCGCGGCGATCACGCCGGAGGAAACGACGTTTCTGGAGGGCGGTGTGGCCGATCAGGCCACCGCTGCGGCAATGACGTGGCGCTACGAGGCGGCGAACACTTTGTTGTGGGCGCTCGGCGTCGATGCGGCGGACATCACCGACAGCGACCGGATGATCGATGTCGACTTGCTCTGGTCGTCCGTCGAGAGGCTGGCGCGCGACGGCGACGGGCCGGACGTGCAACTGCGCGCGCCCGGCGAGATCCTGGACGCACTGGACCGCACCTGGCTTGAACATTGGATCGTACGGCAGGCGCGTCAGAAGGACGTTCCGCTCAAGGGCCTCAACGGCGACGTCGTGATGGAGCGCCACCACGCGCTGAACTGGCTCACCGGCTTCCAGAACGATTTCGGCACCGCCTGGGACGATATCGACACCCCGACCTGACAGCGCACCTTCGCCATCGACGCGCAGAGCGTCCCGACATAACGGTGGATGCCGGTTACGGGCATGCCCTCAGTGACGGGAAAAGCGGGCGCGGTGGGTCACCGGATTGGTGCCGAACTGGCGCTGGAATGCACGACGCAGTCTTTGTTCGTCGCCGTAGCCGGATTGGACCGCGACGCTTTTGAGCGGGAGGTTCGTTTCTTCAAGCGCCCGGCAGGCGGCCTCCAACCGCATCCGCTCGACTGTCTTGGCAGGCGTCTGGCCGACTTTGGCAGAATACACGCGCGCGAAGGTGCGTGGTGCCATGCAGGCGCGTTCCGCCAAACGGGGAACGGAAAGGTCTGATCCGAAATTGGCCGCCATCCACGCGTGAAGCTCGACGAACGCATGATCCTTCGTCTGGGCGGCAAGCGGTACGCTAAACTGAGACTGCCCACCTGCCCGCTTCATGAACACGACCATCTGTCGGGCGGCGTCGATCGCGATCCGTGGGCCGAAATCCTCTTCGATGAGCGCCAGTGTCAGGTCGATGCCTGAGCTGACGCCAGCGGACGTCCAGAGCGATCCATCCCGGATGAAGATGCTGTCGGCATCGACATCGAGTGTGGGGTGCTGGCGCTTCAGCTTGTCGAGCCACGCCCAATGCGTCGCCACCCGGTGCCCATCGAGTTGCCCCGCCGCCGCAAGCAGGAAAGCCCCGGTACACACCGAACATAGCCGGCGAACCGACTTGGCCCGGGCGATGATGAAGTCGCGCAGCGCGGGTTCGACGTCGAACTCCTCGCCCCAGCACCCGCCGGGCGCGATGAGCGTGTCGATGGGTACATCGCCGAGCGCGGTGACCGGAACCGTGACGACCGGCAGCCCTGAGCTGGTGACGACCGGACCGCCGCGACCCGACGCCACGATCGTTTCGTACCGCGCGGGGTCTCCGGCGACGGCGCTGCGATTGGCCGTTGTGAGCGCCTGCAAGGGTCCGGCAAGGTCGAGCAGGTTCATGCCGTCATAGGCGAGCAGGACGACTCGCAGCGGCTGCGGTCCCGGTCCGACCGGGCTGTCGATCCTGCGGTCAATCATGGAAGCCGGGATACTCGAATCCAAGCGCCACGCCATAGGCCGTCTGTCTCCCGTAGATCCCGGCGATGTCTGCCAGCACATGGTTCAGGGCAAGCGCGGATTGACCAGTAGCAAGGGTCACGGTGCGCGTCATCGACCCGACAGTTGGATGATCGGGGAGGATGGTCAGGCCGTGCAGCGTCTCGACGGGTGCCTCGCCGCCACCGATTGCATAGGCATGGCTCCGCCCAGTCCTGCTGTACGCATCCGCCGTGAACGCCAGGGTGACCTCATCCACACCCGGGCCAACGGGAATGGCCACGCCTTGCGACGTGTGAAACCAGCGGTTCAGATATTCCGTCGCCGCAAACGCGGACAGGTTCCGCCCGAGCTTTGGGTGGAAGCGCCGGCTGTCATGGCTGGGGCTCCAGTCCGACGCGCCGATCTCGGCCGCAACTTTGGCCGCACGCGCCTGCCCGGCAATGGCCTCGACAAGCGCAAGCGAGGTTGGAATGGCGGCGCTGATCCCCGCGCTGGAGACGATCGTCCCGTCTGCGACATAGCGTCTATCATCGACCCAACGGATGTTGGGATAGCGCTTGCGACGGTACTCCGCCGTTGCCCAATGGGCGGTGGCGCGATGCCCGTCCATCGCGCCGGTGGCGGCGACCACGAGCGCGCCGTCGCAGATGCTGACCAGGGTGCTTCCCTTCGCCGCCTGCGCTTTGATCCAGGCGAGCAATGCGGGATCGTCGCGCCGGACCACCGCCGGGACCACGACATAGTCGGCACCGTCCGGGTAGCGGGCGTCGAAATCGGCGATCGACCCTTGCGGCTGGAGGCGCAGCGCGGGTCGCATTGTCATTGGCCCGGGCTTCGTGGCGACCGCCACGACCTCGCCGACATCAGCCTGGCGCAGGATACCATAAGGAATGACATAGTCGGTCAGTTCGGTACCGCTATTCTCGCCAACGACGGCGATGATCGGCCGCGTTCGGCCGAAGCGTGCGCGGTACGGAATGATGCGTTCGTCGCCGGCTTGTGCAGCGACACTCTGCCGCTTGGGCGCCGCCGCCGTGCGATCGGCGGCTACCGAACCGCATCCGACGATAAGGCCCGCCACAGAAAGCATAAGGATGTGGGGGCGGGTGCCGCGACTGGGGAACATGGTGAGCCTTTCGAAGGAGCGTCGTCACGCGCTTCGACCGAATCCCGTTCGGCGCAAATGCCGATCTTCCGTCATTTTCTGCCAGCGCTGAAGGGAGGGCGTTCCAGAACGGGGATTCCCGCTTCTCGCAGCGGCATGAGACCGGCAGACGCGCCCCTTAGCAATCGCGTCGAGCTGTTCAGGCGAACCGAGCCACCGCTTTTTGCACGTCATGACTACCGCCGATGCGGGGCGCCATTGGCCATCGCCGTTGCAAATGGGAAACCTGTGCGGTTCCGTGACCAGCCAGTGTTTCGGCGACGGCCCCGGCAAGCGCCAGCCCGAGTGCTTCCAAATCCAGAGTGAAGCATGTGAGCTGTGGTACAAGGCCACGACAGGCGGGATTGTCTCGCAGCCCGATCACGGCGATGTCCTGCCCCGGCTCCAATCCAAGCGCGCGCAGCGCGCGATAGGCGCCCACCGGCGCGGTTTCGCCCATCAGCAGCAACGCCGACGGCCTGTCGGGCAACATCATCAACTCGCGCGCGGCGGACTCGCCGTCGTTTTCATCGGTTTCGCCGTTGTGAATCAGCGCGGAATCATAGGCTATGCCTGCCGCGTCGAGCGCCGCTTTGTAGCAGTCGATGACGATCTGGCTGTTGTTGATCGTGGCGGGAGGCGCGACCAGGCCGATACGACGATGCCCGGCGGCGGCGAACAGCGCGATGGCATCGGCGACGACGGCTTCGAAATCGAGATCGATCCAGGCGAACGGGCGCTCCGTCTCGGATCGGCCGAGCGCGACGAACGGGATGTTCCGGTCTTGCAGGAACGCGATACGCTCGTCGTGAACCTGAGTCGCCGAGAGCAGCCACGCGTCCGCAGTGCCACGCGAAACGTGCCGACGCAGGAAGGTAAGGCCGTCCTCGCCCTTGCGCGCCAGCAGGATGACGAGATCGAGGCCCTGTTCGGTGAGGCCGGTCTGAACGCCTTCCCACAGCGCCATGAAGAACGGTTCACCGTACACGGCACTGTCATGCTCGAGCGTCAGCATGAACCCCACCGTGCCCGTGCGGCCGCTGCGCAGCGTCCGGCCCGACTGGTTCGGCGTGTAGCCGAGCGTACTCGCGGCCTCGATCACGCGCTGGCGCGTCTGTGCGTTGACGTCCTTGCGGTCGTTCAGGGCACGCGAAACCGTGCCGATTGATAAGCCGAGATGACTGGCCAGAGCACGGATGTCCATCCGCCCTCATTTCAGCCTGCGCGGCAAATACGCAAGCGGATTGACATACGGAGCGGGAGCAATCAAAGCGAGTACCGGAAACGTTTACGGTCGCATGCAAGACGACCCGAGGGGATGGCCGTTTGGATACGCTAATTCTGGAATCGCGCGCTATCGCCTGGTCTTACGACGGCGCGTGGCTGCGGATCGAGGCGCATGGCCAGGATGGCTTGCGGCTGCGCGCCTCCGCGCATGCCGAGCGTCCGGCAAGCCCGGGCGCGCTGCTCGACGTCGCCACGCCCGTTCCGGTCGTCAGCCGTGACGGCGCGATCGCCCGCATCGAAAACGGCCGGATCGTCGCGGAAGTGGATCTTCAGGGCAGGGTACGGTTCCTGAACGCCGACGGGCGGCTGCTGCTCGAGGAAAAGTGGCGGCAGCGCGATACGGTGACGAAGTTCTGGACGGTCGGCAAGGACGACGTGCGAACGATCAGCGCGCTCGGCATCGCTGGCCGTGAGTTCAAGCCGCTGTCGGGTGAGACGTCGCGCATCACCGTCCGGTTCGAGGCGAAGCCGGGCGAGCGGCTGTTCGGCATGGGGCAATATCAGCAGGCGAACCTGGATCTCGCGGGCTGCTTGCTCGAACTGGCGCAACGCAATTCGCAGGCAAGCGTGCCCTATGTCGTCTCCAGCGAAGGCTATGGCCTGTTGTGGAACAGCCCCGCGATTGGCGACGTGCATTTCGCGGCGAACGGCGCGACCTGGACATCGCGCGCCGCGCGCGAGGTGGATTACTGGATCACCGCCGCCGATACGCCCGCCGGGCTGGTGCGCAATTATGCGGCGGTGACCGGCACCGTGCCGAACATGCCGGATTTCGCGCTCGGCCTGTGGCAGAGCAAGCTGCGCTACCGCACGCAGGACGAACTGCTCGACGTCGCGCGCGAGTATCGGCGGCGCGGCATCCCGCTCGCGGTGATCGTCGCGGATTTCTTCCATTGGCCGGTACAGGGTGACTGGCGGTTCGATCCGCGCGAATGGCCCGATCCTGCCGCGATGGCCGCCGAGCTGAAGGCGATGGGCACCGAACTGCTGGTCTCGGTGTGGCCGACGGTCGATCCGCGATCGGAGAATTACGCGGAGATGGCGGAGAAGGGCTATCTCGTCCGCGCCAACCGCGGCGTCGACGTGCAGCAGGAGTTTCTCGGCAACACGCGATTCATCGACACGACGCACCCGGGTGCGCGCGCGTTCCTGTGGGATAAGTTGAAGCGCAACTACCGCGATCAGGGCGTCGGCCTGTTCTGGCTGGACGAAGCCGAACCCGAATATGGCGCGTATGATTTCGACAATTACCGCTATCACGCCGGTGAGGTGCTCGCGGTCGGCAATGCCTATCCGCTGCATTATGCGCAGGCGGTGGCGGACGGTCTGCGCGAGGAGGGCGAGCGCGAGGTCGTCAGCCTGATCCGCTGCGCGTGGGCGGGCAGCCAGCGCTATGGCGCTTTGGTTTGGTCGGGCGACATCCACAGCTCGTTCGAGGCGATGCGCAACCAGTTGAGCGCCGGCCTGAACATGGGGATGGCGGGTATCCCGTGGTGGACCACCGATATCGGGGGCTTCCACGGTGGCGACGTCGAAGATCCGGCCTTCCACGAACTGATGGTGCGCTGGTTCCAGTGGGCGGTGTTCACGCCGGTCCTGCGCATGCACGGCCACCGCGACCCGATCACGCCGCCGGCAGAACCGTTCCGCGATGGCGTGGCGCAGTGCGACACGGGTGCCGGCAACGAACTGTGGAGTTTCGGCGAGCCGGTCTATCAGATCCTGTGCCGCTACGCCGCGTTGCGCGAACGGCTGCGCCCATATGTGGCGGGGTTGATGGCGGCGGCGCACGAACAGGGCGACCCGCTGATGCGGCCGATGTTCTACGACCATCCGGGCGACGAACGCTGCTGGGCGTTGGACGACCAATATATGTTCGGGCCGGACCTGTTGGTCGCACCCATCCTCGCCGCCGGCATTACCGAGCGCGACGTCTGGTTGCCGGCCGGGAACTGGGTGGACGCCTGGACCGGCGAAGCGCGCGCGGGCGATGCGAGCGTGCGGTGCGCCGCGCCGGTCGATCGCATTCCGGTGTTCTTGCGCGCCGGCGCGGCGGTGGCGTCGGCTTTCACCTACGATTGAGACGGAGCGGACACGCAAAGCGGCCGCATACACGAGAGGAAGATCGGTCATGGCAGCGATAGCGCAGCAAGGCGATGCAGGGGGAATCACCGCGCCCGCCACCGTGCGGGTGGGCAGCGTGCCGTTCATCGAGAAGGTCTGTTACGGGTTCGGCGACGCCGGCGGCACGATCATCACCGGGCTGATCGCCAATTTCCTGACCTTCTATTATACCGACGTCTTCGGTCTGGCGCCGGGCATCGTCGGCATCCTCTTCCTGTCGCTGCGCGTGTTCGATGCGGTGTCCGATCCGCTGATCGGCATCATGGCGGACCGCACGCGGACGCGCTGGGGCAAGTTCCGACCGTATCTGTTGTGGACGGCGATTCCGGTCGGGTTGAGTTGCTTTCTCACCTTCCAGTCGCCGAACTTCGGCTATGACGGCAAGGTCGCCTATGCGGCGGCGACCTACTTCCTGCTGGCGTTCTTCTATTCGCTCAACAACGTGCCGTATTGCGCGCTCATCACGCGCATGACGGACAGCGCGCGCGAGGGCGTGGCGTGCCAGTCGGTCCGCTTCGCGATGGTGGCCGTCGCCTCGTTCACGGTTTCGGTCGGCCTGCCGATCATGGTCCGGCAGCTTGGCGGCGCGGATGTCGCGCGCGGATACCGTGACGGCGTGGCGATCCTCAGCCTCGCGGCGGTGGCGATGTTCCTGATCTGCTTCCTGTTCGTGCGCGAGCGTGTGCCGGAAACCGGCGCGGAGGAGCCGCCGCTGCGCGTCGCGATCGCCAACACGCTGAAGAACGACCAGCTTCGGCTGACTTTCCTGATGACGTTGCTGCTGATCGGCATCTTCAACACCAAGGGCGGCGCCGCGCTGTATTTCATCACCTATGTGCTGAACGGCGGGCCGACCTATCAGGCGCTGTTCTTCGGCACCGCCACCGCGGGCGGCCTGCTCGGCTCGATCGTGGTGCAGGTCTTCACGCGCCGCTTCGATGTGAAGACGGTGTACGTCTGGGTGAACCTGCTGCTCGTTGCCGGGCATTTCGGCGCGTATTTCGTGCCGGGCGACTATCCGATGCTGTGGCTGGTGCTGGTGGGGATGTGCTGCATCGTGCTCGGCTGCACGCTGCCGCTGCATTTCACGCTGATCCAGTTGGCCGACCAATATGGCGAGTGGAAGCTCGGCATGCGCTCCTCCGGCATGAGCTTCGCGTTCAACCAGTTCTTCGTGAAGCTGGCGTGGGCGCTGGCCGGTGCGCTCATCAGCGGGGTGCTGGTGATCGTGTCGTACAAGGCGGGCGCGGGCAACCAGACGCCGCTGTCGCTCGCCGGCATCCGCCTGCTCTCCACTGTGATCCCCGGCCTGATGCACCTCGCGCTGGCGGTGACCGCGAGCCGCCTGATCCTCAACCGCGCGACCATCGACCGCATGACCGTGGCGCGTGCGGCATGACCCATTCCTCCCGCACACTGGACCTCCCCGACATGCCAACCTCGCGCTCCGGCACCGCCGCGAAACTGCTGGTCGCCGCGCTGCTCGGCTCCTGCGCGCTGCCCGCCGTCGCGCAGACCGCGCCCGAACGGCTGACGGTCGATCTCGGCAGCGATACCGGGCCGTTCCACGGCGGCGCGTCGGGCACGCTCTACGGCTTGTACGACGCGCGCCTGCCGCACCCCAATCTGATCGAGGGGATAGCCTTACGCACCGTCTCCACCAAAGCGCAGGACGGGCCGCAACATCCCGGCGCGGACGCGCTCGAGGTATCGACGCTGCTCACCGACGCGTCGGGCGGCGACACGTTCATCTACATGACCGACATCAACCGTGAGTTCCCGTACAATTGGAAGACGGGGGACTGCGCGGGGTCGGTGACCGCGTACCTCGAAAAGCTGCGGATGCAGGCCGAGCAGGTGCGCGGCATGCCGGCGCGCTACCGCGACCATATCGTCTTCGCGCCCTTCAACGAACCCGAAGGCAACATGTTCGGGGACGGGCCGAAGAGCTGCAACGGCGTGAAGTGGCAGACCAACCCCGCCGTGTTCTTCGATGCGTGGGACCGCGCCTATCGGCTGATCCGCCAAGTGCTGCCGGGCGCGCGCATCGCCGGGCCGAACACCAGCATCCTGTTTGACGAGGTCGAGGGGTTCCTGAAGCACACCGTTGCGCAAGGCACCGTGCCGGACGTGGTGACGTGGCACGAACTGAGCAACCCCGCCACCGTTCGCACCAGCGTGCGCCGCTATCGCGGCTGGGAGGATACGGTGTTCGCCGGCACGCGCTGGCAGGGGCGGCACCTGCCGATCAACATCAACGAATATGCCTATAATTATCACACCTCGGTGCCCGGCCAGATGGTGCAGTGGATCGCCGCGATCGAGGATTCCAAGATCGACGCGGACATCGCCTATTGGAACATCGACGGGAATCTGAGCGATTCCGCCGTGCAGGCCAATCGCGGCAACGGCCAGTGGTGGCTGCTGAACAGCTATGCGACGATGAGCGGGCACAGCCTCGCCGTCACGCCGCCGCACCCGGACGAGAGCTACACGCTGCAAGGCGTCGCCACGCTCGATCCGGCACGGCGACAGATGCGGCTGGTGTTCGGCGGCAGGACCGGGGCGGCCAGCGTGTCGCTCGCCAGGGTGCCGGCGTGGTTCGGTGCGACGGCGCGCGTGCGGGTGCGTGAAATCGGCTGGACCGGGCAACTCGGCGATGCGACGCCGCCGGCGCTTGTCGCCGATCACGCGGTGGCGGTGCGTGACGGTACGGTCGCGCTCACGTTCGGCGACGGCAAGTTGCCTGCGCTGCGTGAGGAAGCGGCGTATGAGGTGGTGCTCACGCCGGCTGGCGCCGACCTGCCGGCTGGCGCGCCGATGGCGCAGTGGCGGCAGGATTATGAGGCGGAAGCGGCGGTCCGTCACGGTGCCGGGTTGAAGGTGCGCGGGCCGGAAGGCTCGCCCAAGGCGGTCGACCGATTCTACACCTCGGGCGGCTATTCGGTGGAAGGGTTCGCGACCGGCAACGACGCCGCGCTCGACTTCGCGGTCGATGTGCCGGCGGACGGGCGTTACGCCTTACGTGTTCTCGCCAGTACGTTCAACAAGGATCCCAAGGCCGAGGCGCAGGGGCCGACCAACGTATTCCTGCGCATCGACGGCAAGGCGGCGGGCGAGACCGAGCTGTTCCTGCCGCTCGGCTACAAGCCGGCGGTGCTCGACCATGTCGATACACAGGTGCCGCTTGCGCGCGGGCGTCATGTGCTGACGCTGGCGACGCGAAGCCTCGACGGACGGCGGCGCACGATCGGCAATGCGCTGGTGGACCGGATCACGCTTTCGCCGGCGCCGACCGCAGCGCAGGCGGCGGTCTACGACGCGGCGGACGCGATGGTTAAGGATGGGCGGACCATTTTCTGGGTCTACGCCGCGCACGACGGGCTGGCTCGGCTCACTCTGGACGATGGCGCGGGCAGTGCGGTGCTGCATGTCAACGGACGCGACATGGCGGCTGGCACGGCGGCGGACGCGTTCCTGCTCGCCGGCATCAACAAGGTGGCGGTGAGCGGTGCGACAGGCTTGCAGCGGCTGCGCGTGGCGGACCTGCCGGCCGGCAGCGGCCGCAGCTACGAGGCGGAGGCGGCGCAGGTCGCCGGCACCGCCCGCATCGCCGCAGCGTCGCTGGCGAGCGGTGGGCGCGCGGTGTTCGACATCGGCGGCGCGCCGGGCAATGGCAACAGTTTGACCTTCCCGGCGGTCACGGTCGCGCGGGCGGGCGCGTATGCGCTGACGATCCGCTTCTCGAACGACGAGCAATCCAAGGCGACGCATTACAATCCCGATCCGCTCGCGCGTGTCGCGCGGATCGCGGTGAACGGCGCCGCGCCGCTACTGGCGACCTTCCCGAACAGCTTCCACCGCAACAACTGGTGGGAGATGACGGTGCCGGTAACGCTGCGTGCGGGCGCCAACACGATCCGCATCGCGGGCGAGGAACAGCCCGACTGGGACGGCAAGACCTACGCCTCGCAGGTGTGGCCGCAGGTGCTGCTGCGTTCGAAATACGCGCCCAACATCGATCGGATCACCGTCACGCCGTTGCCGGGAACGGCCGCGACCACCGCCAAGTGAAGTAACAAAAACCGAGGGGAAGCAAGACAATGACTACGAACACGATCGCACGCCTGTTGGCATCCACCGCGACAGGGTTGGTGCTGGCTTTTGCCGCACCGGCCACCGCGCAACAGGCGCCCGCACAATCCGATGCGGAGACGGATGCCAAGACGGCACCACCGGCGACGACGGCGGCCACGGCGCCCGCGAACGATATCGTCGTCACCGGCATCCGCCAGAGCCTGAGCAGCGCGCAGAACCTCAAGCGCAATTCCGACGCGATCGTCGATGCGCTCGTCGCCGAAGACATCGGCAAGTTCCCCGACAACAACGCTTCGGAAGCGATCGCGCGCATCACCGGCGTACAGGTGACGCGCTACCTCGACGAGGCGAGCGGCGTGCTGATCCGCGGCCTGCCCAACGTGCAGACCACGGTGCAGGGCCGCGAAATCTTCACCGCCGACGGCCGCTCGGTATCCATTTCGGACTTCCCCGCGCAGGCGCTGTCGCGCGTCGAAGTCTATAAGGCGACCACCGCCGACAATCTCGAAGGCGGCATCGCCGGCCTGATCGACGTCGGCCTGCGCCGACCGTTCGACTTCAAGGGCTTCGAACTCGCCGGCGCGGCGCGCGGCGTTTACAACACCGAATCCCGCAAGCTCGATCCGATCGGCAGCCTGCTCGTCAGCAATCGCTGGCAGACCGGCATAGGCGAGATCGGCGCGCTGGTGAACGTGTCCTTCACGCAGACGCGCTACCTCAATTCGATCCGCTATCAGGGGTTTCAGGATAATGTGCCCGCCGCGCAGCAGATCCTGCCCGCCTCGGTCGGCCGCAACTTCACGTTCCCGCAGGACATCGGCCTGTTCTACGGTCGCGGTACGCGGCAGCGTCCCTCCGTCAATGGCTCGTTGGAGTGGAGGCCCGCAGACAATCTGACGGTGTACGCGGACGGCCTGTGGCTGGCCTATCGCAACAAGAACGCCAATGATTTCTTCGGCGTACCGATCCAGTCGAGCACCACCGGCGGCAATCCGCCGACGATCCGCAATGCGGTGCTGACGCCGGACGGTACGACATTGGCCTCGTTCGATACCGATCTCGGCATCGTCAACGGCCCGACCAAGCAATCAGGGCGTAACAGTTCCGATACGTTCCAGGGTGCGCTCGGCGCGAAGTGGGATATCGGCAACGCCGTCGTCACGTCCGACCTCGCCTATACGAAGTCGATTTCGGACAACACCTATTACGAATTCCAGACGCAGCTCGCCAATCCGCTGTCGCTGGCGGTGCGGTTGAACGATGATCGCGGCGTCAACTTCACGCCGAGCGGCGTCAATTTTGCTGATCCGGCCAGCTATTACATGCGCGGCCTGTACGAGAACCGGCAGCACTCGGAAGGGCAGCAGTGGCAGTGGCAGGGCAACATCGCGCTCGATACCGGATCGCCGCTGTTCCCGAAGTTCCAGTTCGGCGTGCGCTATGCCGATCGCACCGCCACTTCGGTCTATGGGGATCGCAATGCCTCGCTCGCCAGCCTGCGAGATCCGATCTCGGTGGTGCCCGGCGTGTCGGACGGCGCGGTGATCGAGCCGGGCTTCCACAATGAGGACGTGCAGCAATTCCGGTCGTGGTTCGCGCCCAATGCGAACATCCTGAACGACCGTATCAACGACGTGCGCGGTTACGTGCGCAGCGCGCTCGTCCGCGCCGGTGCCGATGCTGCGACGCAGGCGGCATGGGCGTCGGAGCGGCCGCAGCTCAACCCGCTTTCGGCCTTCAAGGCGCGCGAGCAGGTGTTCACCAGCTACGCACAGGTGAACTACGCTTTCAACCTCGGCTTCCCGATCGACGGCGCGATTGGCGCACGCGTCATCATCACGCGCAACAAGCTGAACGGCACCAACTCAATTCCGACGGCCAACGGGACGGCGCTGGTGCCGATCGATTCCTCGCAGCAATATGTCGACGTATTGCCGAACATCAGCGCGCAGTTGCACTTCACCGACAAGCTGAAGCTGCGCCTGTCGCGCACGCAAGCCCTGAGCAAGCCCGGCTTCAACCAGATCAACCCGACGCTGACGGTGCAGCAGGGCACGATCGGCGGCAACATCTCCTATACCGGCAACGGCGGTAACCCGGACCTGCAGCCGATCCGCTCGAACAATTATGATGCGTCGCTGGAATATTATTTCTCGCGCACCGGATCGGTGTCGGTCGCGGGCTTCTACCGGGAGATCAACGGCTTCATCAATTCCCTGCCGCAGGTGGTGAATACGCCGCCGTTCGGTGACATCCTGGCGTATCGCCCGTCGAACGCCGGGTCGGGCAAGATCAAGGGCATCGAAGCGGCCGCGACGACCTTCTTCGACTTCCTGCCGGGGCCGCTGCGTGGGCTGGGTGCGCAGGCGAACTTCACCTATATCGATGGCCAGCAGACGCTTCAGTCGGCGGCGAACTTCGCAGGCGGCAAAAACACGTTGCCGGGGGTGTCGAAGTATAGCTTCAACGTCATCGGCCTGTACGAACTCGGGCCGACGAGTATCCGGCTGGCGTATAACTATCGCAGCGCCAACGTTGATGGCTTCGGCGCGCCGGGCGTGTACACCACGGTGTATTCGGACGCGGTCGGCCGGCTTGATCTTTCGGCAAGCTACAATCTCACGAAGAAGATCACGCTGACCGTGGATGCGACCAATTTGTTGCAAACGCCGTATCACAGCTACGTGAAGTCGCCGGAATATCCGCGTGACGTGCGTTGGGAAGCCAGCCTGATTTCCGCAGGCGTGCGTTTCCGCCTGTAAGCAGCGATGACAGGAGGGCGGCGCGCCGCCCTCCTGATCACGCCGCGCGGTAGCGGATCATCCTATTCACTGGGCAGGGCGCACCGCGCCCGCCATCAGCGGCCGTTCGAATGGATTTCCGCGATATACCCACCCGGAAAGCGAACCATCGTCGATACCCGGTCGGCCTCGCGGTGCGGCGGCACGAGCGTTTCGACACCGGCTTCGGTCGCTTTGGCGAGCGTCGCCGACACGTCCGGCACGGTGTAGCCGGTCACCTCGCGACCGTAAGGCCACGGCAGCGCTCCGTCGGTGACGAGCACGGTCATATTCCCGAACCCCGACCGCAGGCGCACCCTGCGATATCGCACGTCTGGCCTTCCGATTTCGCTGCCGGGCGCCGCCGCGTCGTCCGACACGATCACGCCATGCGCGAAAGTCCGCCAGTGTGTGATGAAGAGATCGGCCGCGTCCTCGGTCAGGTAGATGCGGTTTTCCGGGACCGTCGCCGTCGGCGCGTAGTTCGGCTTCACGGTATGCCAATAGAATTGCATCGTCACCCCGCCGGGCCATTGCAGCACGACGTCGCGGCCGATCGGATCGGGAAACGTGTTGACCAGTCGCGTCGCGCCCGCCTTGCGCGCGGCGGCGACTGCGGCATCGATGTCGGTGACGAGATACCCGGTGCGCTCCGCGCCGAACGGATAGGGGATCGGCGTCTTGAAGCCGAACACCGAAACCAGGCCCACTGGCGTCATCGCCACTTGCGAGATCGTCTGGCTGGCGGTCGGGGTGACCTGAAAGACACCCTGCTTGCTTGTGTTGCCGCCGAAGGTGGCGATGAAACTCGCCATGAACCGATCGAAGTCGGCCGGTGCGACATAGACATGCGTCGAATCATATTGCGGCCCGACCGCGAAATCGGGGTGCGTCGCGGTGGTCCGGGCGGGGGCGATTACCGGCGTTGCGAGCAGGACGGCGGCTGCGAGCAAGCGACACAGTTTCATCGACTCTTTCCGAATAGGATGGCGGCTTGCGATCATCGTGTAGCTCCCTGTCAGAGCGAGCCGTGCGGCCCGATCGCCCCTGGATGCCGCACCGCTGGCTTCGACGAAACGGCAACGTTTGCATCACATCATTGCCAAAAACGGCAAGAGCCTGCCGAGCCGCACTTCCGGTAACGCCGTTACGTGTCGACTTACCTTGGCACCCCATCGATAAGGCAAGAGATCAACTTCGTCCCGGCCAGATGCGTGTCCGCTTGATGCAGGGCGCGCGTGCAGGTCGAACCGATCGTCACGATCATGAAAGCCTCTGACAGCAAGCGATGCTCGTCTTGCACAGTATCGCTTCCCGCCAGGCCGGCGAAGGCTCTGCTGATGTTGTCGGACATCAGGCGTCTAATGTCGGAAAAAATAGAGTGTATACGTTCGTTGCGCGATGCCTCGGCGGCGATCTCGAGAAACAGACGATCATTCTCATTATCTTTTCGGGAAGCGGCGGATTCGAGCCATTTCCGAAGCCCCCCCCGATCATCGTCCGCAAGCGCGGAATTCAGGGTGGCGAGGTCTGCGAATCTGTCACAATCTTCTGCGACGATCGCTGCGATAATGTCTTCTTTCGAGGGAAAATCCCGGTATAATTGTTGAACGGCGACGCCCGACAGCTTTGCGATCAAGGCGATGCCCGTTGCGTGAAACCCGCGTTCGATGAAGAGCTGTCGAGCCACCTGTTTGATATTTTTCCGGCGCAACTCGGCACGCGATGGGGGCGGGCATATGGCAACCGGCACTTCACAACTCTCCTTGAACGTGTTGACGCACTCGAACGGTGGGTCTAACGGCCCATTTGTGAGTGATCGCTCTCTTTCCTTTTTTCAAGCGGGAATTTCTATGCTCTCCAACCGGCTGATGCGCGGTGTGTTGGTATCCAGCGCCTTGCTCGCCCTGACGGCGTGTGGCGGCAAGCCGCAGCAGCAGGCCCCGCAGGCTCCGACCGTCGGCTATGTCGTGGTGCGCGAGCAGCCGGTAACGTTAACCACGGAACTGCCCGGCCGCACGACCGCGTTCGAGACGTCCGAGGTGCGCCCTCAGGTCAACGGCCTGGTGCTGGAGCGCTTGTTTGTCGAGGGCGACGTCGTCCACAAGGGGCAGCCGCTGTACCGGATCGATCCGGCGCCTTACGAAGCGCAGGTCGCCAGCGCCCGCGCCGCGCTGACGCGGGCGCGCTCCAGCATCGCCTCGAGCGCAGCGCTCGCCCGCCGCTACGGCGAACTGGTCAAGATCAACGCGATCGCCCGGCAGGACTATGAGAACGCGCAGACCACCGCCGCGCAGGCTCAGGCGGATGTCTCCGCCCAGCAAGCGGCGCTGCGCACCGCGCAGATCGATCTTGCCCGCACCACCATCCGCGCGCCGATCACGGGGCGAATCGGCCGGTCGCTGTTTACCACCGGCGCGCTCGTGTCCGCTTCGCAGGCGAATGCGCTCGCGACGATCCAGCGGATCGATCCGGTCTATGTCGACATTCAGGAGTCCAGCGCCGATCTGCTGAAGCTCCGCCAGCAAATCCTCAGCGGGCAATTGACGCGCGACGGCAACGCGCATGTGAAGCTGAAGCTGGAAGACGGCAGTGACTATGGCGCGCAGGGCACGTTGCGCTTCGCCGACGTCACGGTCGATCCCACCACCGGTTCGCAGGTCATCCGGGCCTTGTTCCCCAACCCCAACGGGCTGCTGCTGCCGGGCATGTTCGTCCGCGCCTCGCTCGTGGAGGGCACGCAGGCCAAGGCGATGCTGGTGCCGCAGCGCGCGGTCAGCCGCGACGAGAAGGGCCAGCCGACCGTGCTGGTGATCGGCGCCGGCAACAAGGCCGAGCCGCGCGTGCTCGTCTCCAACCGGACGGATGGTGACAATTGGATCGTGACGGGCGGGCTCAAGCCGGGCGACAAGGTCATCGTCGAAGGCGCCATGCTGCTGCGTCCCGGCGCGGCGGTGCAAGGCAAGCCGTGGGACCCCAATGCCAAGCCCGCAGGCGCGCAGCCGCAAGCGGATGCGGCTAAGACACAGGCGAAATAACCAGCCATGTCACGCTATTTCATCGATCGCCCGATCTTCGCCTATGTGCTGGCGATCATGGTCGTCATCGCCGGCCTGCTGTCGGTCCGCACGCTGCCGATCGCGCAGTTCCCGGCGATCGCACCGCCGGCGATATCGATCACCGCGACCTACCCCGGCGCAGACGCGCAGACGCTCGAAAATACGACCACGCAGATCATCGAGCAGCAGTTGAAGGGGATCGATCACCTTCGCTACTTCTCGGCATCCTCCTCGTCGGCCGGTACGGTCACGATCACGATCACGTTCGAGCAGGGCACCGACCCGGACATCGCGCAGGTCCAGGTGCAGAACAAATTGCAGGCGGCCACGCCGTTGCTGCCGCAGGAAGTTCAGCGCCAGGGCATTCTGGTGGCGAAGGCGACGCAGAATTTCCTGCTGTTCGTCGGTGTGTATTCGGAGAATGGGCAGCATGACGCCGACGATCTGTCGGATATCATCGCCTCCAAGATCCAGGACCCGCTGGCGCGCGTCGAAGGTGTCGGTGACACGCAGCTCATCGGTTCGCAATATGCGATGCGGATCTGGGTCGATCCGATCAAGCTCAACAATTTCGCGCTGACCATTGCCGATGTGACCAACGCGGTGACGGCACAGAACGCGCAGGTCTCGGCCGGTCAGATCGGTGCGCAACCCGCACCCAAGGAGCAGATGCTCAACGCGACGGTGTCCGTCTCATCGCGACTGACCACGCCTGAAGCGTTCGCGAAGATCCGGCTGAAGAGCAATGCCGATGGATCGGTGGTGCGACTCGGGGACGTCGCCCGCGTCGCGATCGGCGCCGAGAATTATGGCTTTTCCTCGCAGTGGAACGGCAAGCCGGCATCGGGCATCGGCATCAAGCTTGCGCCTGGCGCCAACGCGCTCAACACCGTGACTTTGGTCAAGCAACGGGTGACCGAGATCGCCAAGCAGTTCCCGTCCGACGTCAAGGTGATCTTCCCTTACGATACGTCACCGTTCGTCCGCCTGTCGATCGAGCAGGTGATCGAGACTCTGGTCGAAGCGGTCGTCCTCGTCTTCCTCGTGATGTTCCTGTTCCTGCAGAATTTCCGCGCGACGCTGATCCCGACGATCGCGGTGCCGGTCGTGCTGACGGGGACGTTCGCCGTGCTGGCGGCGTTCGGCTATTCGATCAACACGCTGACCCTGTTCGGCATGGTGCTGGCGATTGGTCTGCTCGTCGACGACGCGATCGTCGTCGTCGAGAACGTCGAGCGGCTGATCACCACCGAACACCTGACGCCGAAGGAAGCGGCGCGCAAATCGATGGACGAGATCACCGGCGCGCTGATCGGCATCGCGCTGGTGCTGTCGGCGGTGTTCCTGCCGATGGCGTTCTTCGGCGGATCGACCGGTGTCATCTACCGCCAGTTCTCGATCACGATCGTGTCGGCGATGGTGCTGTCGGTCGCGGTCGCGCTGATCCTGACGCCGGCGCTGTGCGCGACGATCCTGAAGCCGCACGACCCGCAAAAGAATGAAGGCAAGGGTCTGCTGGCGCGGTTTTTCCGCTGGTTCAACGACAAGTTCGACCGCGGACGCGCGCGCTACGAAAGCGGCGTGCGCTCGACCACGCGCCGCTGGGGCCGCTCGCTGATCGCCTATGCGCTGATCGTCGCTGGCATGGTGTTCCTGTTCGCGCGATTGCCGACGGGGTTTCTGCCCGACGAGGACCAGGGCATCATGGTCGCGCTGGTGCAGGGGCCACCGGGCTCCACCAGCGCGCGGACGCAGAAGGGACTCGATCTGATCCGCGACCACTTCCTCAGCGACGCGGGCGGTGCGATCCGGGGCGTCTATACGGTCAACGGCTTCAGCTTCGCCGGCACCGGCCAGAACAGCGGAATCGCCTTTATCCCGATGAAGGAATGGAAGGATCGACCGGGCGCGAAGAACAAGGCGCAGGCGATCGTCGGCCGCGCGATGGGCGTGTTCGCGGGCTATAAGGACGGGCTGATCTTCGCGGTCATTCCGCCGGCGGTGCAGGAACTCGGCAATGCGACCGGCTTCGACCTCCAGTTGGTCGACGAGACCGGGCTGGGCCACGACAAGCTGCTCGCCGCGCGCAACCAGTTGCTTGGCATGGCGTCACAGAACAAGGCGCTGGCCGGGGTTCGCCCCAACGCGCTGGACGACGCGCCGCAGCTCAAGGTCGAGGTCGATCAGGACAAGGCGGGTGCGCTCGGGCTCGATCTGGCGACGGTGAACAGCACCATCGCGACCGCCTGGGGCGGTTCCTACGTCAACGACTTCATCGACCGTGGCCGCGTCAAACGCGTCTATGTCCAGGCCGATGCGCGGTATCGCCTCGCGCCCGAGGACATCGGGGATCTGTACGTGCGTGGCGCGAGTGGCAACATGGCGCCGTTCACCGCCTTCTCCAACATATCCTGGCACCAGGGGCCGATGCAGTTGACGCGCTACAACGGCTTGCCGTCGATGGAAATCCTCGGCCAGCCGGCTCCGGGCGTGTCGTCCGGCGCGGCGCTTGAGGCGATGCAGGACATGCAGGCCAAGCTGCCGCCGGGAACGCGGCTCGACTGGACTGGCCTCAGCTACGAGGAGCAGCTTTCGGGCGGGCAGGCGCCGGCGCTCTACGGCCTGTCGCTGCTGATCGTGTTCCTGTGCCTCGCGGCGCTGTATGAAAGCTGGTCGGTGCCGTTGTCGGTGATGCTGGTGGTGCCGCTCGGCGTGGTTGGCGCGCTGCTCGCGGCCAGCCTCACGGGCCTGAACAACGACATCTATCTGCAGGTCGGTCTCATCACCACGATCGGCGTGTCGGCGAAGAACGCGATTCTGATCGTCGAGTTCGCCGAGGAGAAGATGCGCGAGGGGTTCGCGCCGTTCGACGCGGCGATCGAAGCCGCGAAGCTGCGGCTCCGGCCGATCCTGATGACCAGCCTCGCCTTCATCTTCGGCGTGTTCCCGCTGGCGATCGCAAACGGGGCCGGCGCGGGCGGACAGAATGCGATCGGGCGGGCGGTGGTCGGCGGCATGTTCTCGGCCACGGTTCTCGCGATCTTCTTCGTGCCGATGTTCTTCGTGGTCGTGTTGCGCCTGTTCCGCCGTGGCGATGAGGCGGCGCACGACGAGGACGCGTATCCGCACGATGATGGACGGCGTGATGACGGCGCGCGCGGGGATTCCCCTGCGCCGCAGGGAGCCTGAGTGGTGATGACTAGCAAAAGCGTCCTTGTCCTGCTTGCAGCCACCGCGCTCGCCGGCTGCAACCTCGCGCCGAAATATGTGCGTCCCGTCGGTGCGGTGCCGGCGGCGCTGCCCGCCGGTGGCGTCTATCCGGCGGGCGCGACCGATGCGCCCGACGTCAGCAAGATCGGCTGGCGCACGTTCTTCACCGACGATCGGCTTCGCGGCCTGATCGCGCTCGGGCTGGAGAACAACCGCGATCTCCGCATCGCGGCGGCGAACGTGCTTCAGGCGCGCGCGCAATATCGCGTCCAGCGGGCCAGTCTGCTGCCGTCGGTGACCGCGTCGGGGTCGGCGACCTATACCAACAACATCCAGGGCGCGGGTGGCGGCGCCGGGACGGGCGCGGGCGGCGGTACTGGCGCCGGAGCCGGAGCAGGCGCCGGAGCAGGCGCGGGCTCGACGGACCTCGAATTCTATTCTCTCAACGCGGGTGTCTCGGCCTTTGAGGTTGATCTGTTCGGGCGCGTCCGCAACCTCAGCCGCGCGGCGCTGGAGCAGTATTTCGCCACCGAGGAAGCGCAGCGCTCGACGCGCATCAGCCTTGTCGCGGAGATTGCGACGGCGTGGCTGACGTTCGCGTCGGACCAGGACCAGTTGCGCATCTCGCAGGAGTCGCTCAAGTCGTTCGAACAGTCGCTCGATCTCACCCGTGCGCAGTTCCGCATCGGCGTGGCGTCCGAGCTTGAGGCGCGGCAGGCGGAAAGCACCTATCAGGGTGCCCGTAACGACATCGCTGTGCTCAGGACGCGGCTGGCGCAGGACAAGAACGCGCTCGACCTGCTGGTCGGGGCGCCGGTGGCACCGGCGATGCTCCCGCAGGGACTCGGCAATGGCGACGCCGCGTTGCAGGTTCTGCCGGCCGGTATTTCCTCGGAGGTACTGCTGCGCAGGCCCGACGTGCTTCAGGCCGAGCATCAGTTGATCGCACAAAACGCCAATATCGGTGCGGCGCGGGCGGCGCTGTTCCCGACCATCTCGCTGACGGCGACGGTCGGGACGATCAGCACCGCGTTGAGCGGACTCTTCGCCGGTGGCAGCTTCACGTATAGCGCGGCGCCGTCGATTTCTTTGCCGATCTTCAATGGCGGGCGGTTGCGCGGCAATCTGCGCGCCGCCGAGGCGCAGCAACAGGCAGCCGTCTCGACTTACGAGAAGGCGGTGCAAACCGCGTTCCGCGAGGTGGCGGACGCATTGGCGCAGCGTGGCACCATCGACGAACAGGTTTCTGCGCAAACCGCACGCGTCGGCGCCGCGACCGCAGCGCTGCGGATTTCCGACGCGCGCTACCGGGCCGGCGTGGAATCGTTCCTGACGACGCTCGATTCGCAGCGGACCGCCTATTCGGCGCAGCAGCAACTGGTGACAACGCGGTTGAACCGGGAAAGCAACCTGGTCGAGCTGTACCGGTCGCTCGGCGGCGGACTTACAAGCGACGATCGTACGGGTAAGGATGCTGTGCGCCAATGACCGGCTTTTGACGTTGCCGGGCGCCCGAACGCGATCGGGCGCCGCTGGTAGCATCGGCGCGAGGGGCGGGAGCTTGTAAGTGCTAGCGCACATCCGATTCGGCAAGTACGATCGGCCTAGGGGAGGAAAAAGTCAAAATGACGAAACCATACGACCAACAGAAGCGGCTCCATTGGGAGCTCACAAACGTGGAATTGCGGGCTCAGGCGACGGCGGTCGGCCTGGTACAGCTCTGTATCGAATTGCGCCGGGCGAACGTGCTTGGCGAACCTGCGCTCGAGCGCATCAAGGATGCGATCGCCGACGAGGTCGCGGTCGCCGCGCCGCGTGTGACGGTGCCGAAGAACTACCGGAAAGATGTGCGGAGCCGATTGGACCGGCTGTTTGCTGGCGCTCAGGACGTTGGTTCAGCGGAAGCGCTGGCTTTCGGCGCGCCGAAACCCTGAGCTCCGCGCCAGGCCGATCGTCTGGCTCCACGCGCGAGCGGCTCACGCCTTAGCGTTGAGCAGCACGCGCGCGGATTGCGCGCCACTGTTCGTCGTCACGATCCAATCCCATCTCGCTGCTCGACATCAGCCCTGGCTCTCGCCGAGGTAGGCTTGCGTGACACAGGATTTGTGATCATAGATCGCAGATTGGCAAATCTGATATTTCAGAGGCAAGCATGATGAACACGCGCGGCGTCGGGACTACGGGCGTCTCGATTACCGAACTCGGCTTCGGCTCTGGAACGTTTGGCAATCTCTATCGTCCGATCGGGGACGACGCGGCCCGCGCCGCAGTCGATCTGGCGGTGGAGGCCGGGATCGGCTTTTACGATACCGCGCCGTTTTACGGGTTCGGTCTGAGCGAACGCCGGCTCGGTGATGCGCTGCGGGGACGCGACGGCGTGGTCGTATCGAGCAAGGTCGGTCGGCTGCTCGTTGCCGATGCGTCGCTCGACACCGGCGCGATGCGCGACGGCTTCGCGTCGCCGATGCCGTTCCGGCCCGTCTATGATTATAGCTATGACGGCATCCTCCGCTCGCACGCGGCGAGCCTTCAGCGGCTCGGGCTGGCGCGGATCGATCTGCTGCTCGTCCACGACATTGGCCGCGCCAATCATGGCGACGCCAACGCGCTGTACTGGGACCAGCTTACCAAGGGCGGCGGGTTTCGCGCGCTGGAGCAACTCCGCGACGAGGGCACGATCGCCGGCTTCGGCCTGGGGGTGAACGAAACGGCGGTCTGCCTCGATGCACTGCGCGAGACGCGCCTCGACGTCGTGCTGCTCGCCGGGCGTTACACGTTGCTCGAACAGGATGCGCTCGATGCTTTCATGCCGGCGTGCGTGGCGCAGCGCGTTTCGGTGCTGGTCGGCGGCCCCTACAACAGCGGCATCCTCGCCACCGGCGCCAAAAGCGGCGGGCCGTTGCATTACAATTACGATCTCGCGCCACCGGCGATCGTCGAGCGGGTCCGCCGGATCGAAGCGGTGGCAGACGCGCATCATGTGCCGCTCGCGGCGGCGGCCTTGCAGTTTCCGCTATCGCATCCGGCGGTCGCGTGCGTGCTGCCCGGCCTCGCCGGGGCGGAGCAGGTGGAGCGCACGCTGGAGCTCTACCGCACCGCTATTCCCACGGACTTCTGGCGCGATCTGCGGCAGGCCGGGCTGCTGCGCGCCGATGCTCCGGCGCCCGACATGGCCGCTGCGGGCTGAGCGCGACCATGACCGGCAACACCACGCCCCGCCCCCGCGTTCGCGTGACGCGGCGCCTGCCCGAAGCGGTCGAGGCGCGCCTTGCCGCTGGCTATGACGCGGTCTTCAACGTCGAGGACCGCGCGCTCAGCGCTGACGAACTGCGAGCCGCGCTGACCGAGTTCGACGCGGTCGTGCCGACGATCACCGACCGTATCGACGCGGCGTTGATCGCGACCGAGGGGCGCCGCGCGCGCATACTCGCCAATTATGGCGCGGGGGTCGAGCATATCGACCTCGCCGCCGCGCGTGCGGCGGGCGTCGCCGTCAGCAACACGCCCGGCGCGCTGACCGAGGCGACCGCCGAGCTCGCCATCCTGCTGATGCTGATGGCGGCGCGGCGGGCGGGGGAGGGCGAACGCGAACTGCGCGCGGGTGCGTGGACCGGCTGGCGGCCGACTCATCTCGTCGGGCAGTCGCTGGCCGGGCGCACGCTCGGGCTGATCGGCTTCGGGCGGATCGCGCAGCGCACCGCGGCGCGCGCGCTCGGGCTGGGCATGACCATCCGCTATTTCTCGCGCAGCGCCGCCGCGCCCGAGATCGAGGCGAGCCTTGCCGCCACGCGCGTCACCTCCGCCGAGGCGCTGGTCGAGATGGCGGACGTGATCTCGCTGCACGTCCCCGGCGGGACCGATACGCACCATTTCGTCGATGCCGCACTGCTCGCCAAAGCGAAGCCGACCGCGATCCTCGTCAACACCGCGCGCGGATCGGTGATCGACGAGGCGGCGCTGGTCGCGGCGCTCGCCGAAGGGCGGATCGCGGCGGTCGGGCTCGACGTCTATGAGCGCGAGCCGGCAGTCAGCCAAGGCCTCCTCGACAGCCCGCGCGCGGTGCTGCTGCCGCATCTCGGCAGCGCGACGCTCGAGGCGCGCACGGCGATGGGCATGCAGGCGATCGACAATCTCGACGCGTTCTTCGCTAGCGGCGAAATGCCCGATCGTGTCGCCTGAAGCGATCCTCGCCGATGCGATCGAGCGCGCGCTGGTGCGTCCGCGCACGCGGCCTTTGGTGATCGGTTTGTGCGGCGCGCAGGGCAGCGGCAAATCGACCGTCGCGGCTGCGCTCGCCGCGCGATTCCCGCATACCGTGGTCCTGTCGCTCGACGATCTCTACAAGACTCGGGGCGAGCGTGCGGCGCTGGCGCGCGATGTGCATCCGCTGTTCGCGACGCGCGGCGTGCCCGGCACGCACGACGTCGATCTCGGCCTCGCCACGTTCGCGAAGCTGGACGGCGGGCAAGCCACGCCGCTGCCGCGCTTCGACAAGGCACGCGACGATCGCGTCGATCCGGCGGCGTGGCCGATCGTAACCGAGCGCCCGGCGCTGGTGATCTTCGAAGGCTGGTGCGTCGGCGCGCGCCCGCAGGACGATGCGGCGCTGGTGGCGCCGGTGAACGCGCTCGAACGCGAAGACGACCCGGACGGTATCTGGCGGCGCCAAGCCAATGCCGCGCTCGCGGGCGCGTATCAGTGGCTGTTCGCGCGGATCGACTGGCTGGCGATGCTGCGCGCGCCGAACTGGGAGCGGGTGCTTGGCTGGCGGATCGAACAGGAACAGGCGCTGCGGGCGTCGGGCGCGCATGGTGCGGGCGTGATGTCCGATGCCGAGGTGACGACGTTCGTCAGCCATTACGAGCGGCTGACTCGGCATATCCTCGACGATATGCCCGGCTATGCCGATCTGGTGCTGCAACTCGACGAAGCGCGCGGCTGCGTCGCTGTGCGCGGCGCTGATGGAGATATACAATGAGGCATGTGCTCGTTCTGGACCTTCAGGATGATCCCGAGGCGATCGCCGCCTACCGGCACTGGCACCGCCCCGGCGGCCCGCCCGAAGCGGTAACGCGGGCGATCCGCGCGGGCGGGGTGGCGGCACTCGACATCTGGCAGGTCGGCGACCGGCTGGTCATGCTGATGGAAACCACGCCCGAGTTCGATCCCGTCGCGAACGCGGCGCGCGATGCCGCCGATCCCGATGTCCAGGCGTGGGAAGTGTTGATGGACCGCTTCCAGCGCCGCCTGCCGTTCGCGCGCGAGGGCGAGAAGTGGGTTGAAGCCGAGCAGATCTACAGCCTCGACGATCAACCGTGACGGTAGCGCTTATTCCATCCCGATGAGGCGTTGCAGCGCAAGCTGAAAATGCGCGACCAGTGCGGCCTCGGCGGCGTCCGCATCGCGTGCGACGCAGGCGTTGAGGATTTCGAGATGCTCGCGCAGGGTGCGGATCGCGAGCGGCCGCGTGGTGAGCCAGTCGAGCCGGACCAAAGTGACGTAATTCTTGAGCCGTCGCGCCGTGTTCTCGATCAACTCGTTGCGCAACGCCGAGATGAGCGCGCCGTGCAGCCGTTCTTCGAGCAGATCGAGCGCGATATTCTCCTCCGCGCTCCAGGCGGAACTCTCCAGCCGCGCGATCAAGGCGTGATGATCGTCGACCAGCGCCTGGATCTCGGCGGCATCGCCGCGTTCCGCGAGGATGCGCGCGCCGCCACGCTCGATCAGTGTGCGGAACTGATATGTCGATCGCGACAATTCGAGGTCCGCGCGCACGAAGCGAATGCACGACCGTGCGTGGATCGTCACCAATCCTTCGGTTTCGAGCCGGCGCAGCGCATCGCGCAGCGGCTGGACCGTCATACCGAGCAGCCGGATCAGATCGGCTTGCGAGAGTTCCGCGCCTGATGGGATCGAGCGGTCGAACAATCCCCTGAGAATCGCCGCATAGGCCTTGTCGGCGAGGCTTGCGTCATCGTCGGTGCCCGCCAGATCGGGAAAGGGGGTTCCCGGTGGTTCCCGCGTTGCCTTTAGCGTTGCTGCGCGCATTCGAAATATCCTGTGCGAGACACGCTCGCCCAAGGGGCGAACAGCGCATTCCTGTATCGTCAGAGCCTAAACCGCAGATGGAAAAAACGCCAGCCATAGCGGACGACTGCTCGCGCATGCGGGTGCGGACGGCATTTCAGTGCGCGCGGCATCCACGCGGGCGGAGATACTACGCAATATCAAATACCTTCCGTTTCGGCAGAAAAATCGCAGACACAGTCTGGCAACATTCATTGACATATTTCAGTACGGCTATATTGATATATTCAATAAAAACACAGGGAGGGTAGGATGCGAACTGATCGACGGTTTTGCGCTGGCGTCGCGATGACGACGTTGGCGGTTTTGCTGGCTTCTGCGGCGCAGGGCCAGTCTGCCACGCAGATGAGCGGCGGCGTGTCGCCACCGCCCGGCCCCTCGGAACCCGGCCCCTCGCAACAGAGTGTGGCGACGGGCGGCAATGCCCAGCCCTCGGCCGATACGGTAAGCGAGGCTGCGCAGGACATTATCGTCTCGGGCATTCGCGCCGCGCAGCGCCAGTCGATCGATATCAAGCGCAACGCGGTCAATTCGGTCGATGCGATCGCGAGCGAAGACCTCGGCAAGATGCCCGACCAGAATGTCGCAGAGTCGCTTCAGCGCGTTCCCGGCATCACCATTGATCGCAATCGCGGCGTCGGCAACGGCGTCACGGTGCGCGGCCTCGGCCCGCAGTTCAACACGGTGACGATCAACGGCCGTGTCATCGCCACCGACAGCGCCGGACGCGAGTTCAATTTCGATATCCTGCCGTCCGAACTGATCGCCGGCGCGAACGTCTTCAAGAGCCCGCAGGCCAATCTGAACGGCGCCAGCATTGGTGCGACGGTCGATATCCACACGCTCCGCCCGCTCGAGGGGAAGACGGGATTTCGTGGCGGCGGCTCGCTGCGCGCCAATATCGACGACCTCGGCGACAAGCGCACGCCGTCAGGCGCGGCCTATGTCACCTGGAAGGATGAGTCGGGTCGCCTCGGGGTGTCGTTCGTCGCCTCCTATGACGAGCGTAACGAGCGTACCGACAATTTCTCGGTCGGCGCGAGTTCCTACCCGCGCAGTTTCGATGACGGCTATTATGGTGATGTCGGCGGAGGCGGGAAGCGGTTGTGTCTCGGCACGGCGAACACCAGCGCGTTGGCACCGCGCATCGACGTCAGCAAAGTCACGACGTTCTGCAACGTCGACATGTACCATAATCTGGCCAATCAGGTGGAATTCTCCAACCGCAAGCGCCTCGGCCTCGACGGAACGGTGCAGTTCAAGCCAACCGACACGCTGCTCCTGACGTTCGACGGCCTGTATTCGCATGATGATGAACATTATCACAGCTCGGCTCTGACGCCGGATTTCAGCGGCGGCACCTTGGTCAAGCAGGTGGTGTCGGGCGGTACAGACACGACCGCGATCGTCGGCGGGCAGACCCGCACCGTGCATGTCGGCGGCACCGCGACATCCGAGACGTTCCACGATGGCACCGTCGATGAGATCGTCGAGAATCGCCCGACGAAATCGACCACCTATCTGTTCGGCTTCAACGCCAAATGGAATCAGGGTCCGTTCAGTCTGGCACTGGATCTCGACACGTCGAAGGCGCAGTTTCGCAACGCCGGCGCGCTGTTCACGACCATCCGCCTCAAGCACATGGACTATACCTACGACCGCAATACCGGGTCGCCGCTCGCCAGCTTCACGCTGAGCAATCCGAATTATGCGGACGCGGCGACCGACGTGAACCATCGGCTGGCGCATTATGTCGCCGCCGAAGGCCAGAATTTTGACGACACCATCTACGAGGGGCATCTCGACGGATCGTATGACGGCGGCGCGATCGTCGCATATGGGGGCGTCGGCTATTCCGAGCGTACCAAGGTCACCACCGGCTTCTCCGAACCCAACGCCTGCGCCTATTGCGGAAGCGACGTGCCGTTGCCGTCTACCCTGTTCACGCCGACCACGTTCAATTTCTTCGGCGGCAGGGCGGGCGGCAATACCGCCAATTGGGTGGATTACGATGCCGACAAACTGTTCCAGACGATGCTGGGGTTGAACGGCACGGCGGACCCATCGCTGCACACCGGCAGTCTGTCCCCACTCGTGGTCGATCCGGCGGCGAGTTCCCAGGTGAAGGAGAAGGTCGCGCTCGGCTATCTGATGTTCGAGTACAAGGGCGCGCTCGGCGATCTGCCGCTGGCGATCAATACCGGTGTGCGGGTCGAGGACACCAATTTCTCATCGAGCGGCGCCGGCCAGACGGTGCTGAGCGCCAAGTCGAATGGCACCGGGCAGAACATCATCATCCTATCCGGGCTGACGCCGCTCAGCTCCACCGGGCATTATACCGATATCCTGCCCTCGGTGAACGTGCGCCTGAACATCACGCCGACACTGATCTTCCGCACGGCCGCGTCGCGCGTCATCTCGCGCCCGACGCTGACCGATCTGTCGTCAGCGCAGTCGATCAGCAGCAACCCGGGCAACGAACGCATCACGCGCGGCAACCCCAACCTCCAGCCGTTCCGGGCGTCGCAGGCCGAGGCTGGCCTCGAATGGTATTACAACCCGGACTCGTTGCTGTCGGCGACGTTCTTCTACAAGTCGATCGACTCGTTCATCACGCGCGGCACCACCACCCAGCAGGTCGATGACGTGAAGTTCATCGTCGACCAGCCCGTCAATGGAACGGGCGCGACGGTGAAGGGCGTCGAACTGAGCTATCGCACTTTGTTCAAGTTCCTGCCCGGTGTGCTCAGCGGTTTGGGTACGCAGCTCAGTTACACCTATACCGACAGCAACGCGCATTACACCAACCCGACGAAAGCTTCGACATCCTACTCGCTGGTCGGCTTGTCGAAGAACTCGTACACCGCCGTCGCCTTTTACGAGAAGGGGCCGATCCAGCTTCGCGCATCCTATACCTTCCGCGATGGCTATCTGTTCACCCCGCAAACGCAGACCGGCATTCCCGAATTCGTCGACAGCTACGATCAGCTCGATGCGGGCGTGCAGATTTCGCTGACCAAGAACGTCATCCTTACGGCGGACGCGACCAATCTGACCAACTCCAACGAGTTCCACTACGCCAACGTGATCGCAAACACGCAGGAATATCGCTCGGTCGGGCGGCGCTATACCGCCGGCGTGCGCGTGCGGTTCTAGGGTGGTGGAAGGGGCGGCGCGTCGTTTCCTCCTTCGCCTTGCGCCGCCCCGTTTTTTCCATTTCGGGCAATGAAAATCGACCGACTGATACAGCCTGCTTGCTAGTGTACCGGCATTATCGCACAGGTTGATATCTCAACAAGGAAGCTACCAAATGTCGTCAACGCCGATCGTCGCGTATCGCCTGACTCGCCTGGCCTTCGAGCGCGACCGGACGATCGGTGATTCACAGGTCCGTGCCACCAATGCGCAGCTTGTCGCGGTCGAACTGATCGACGCGAAGGGGAATGTCGGCCTCGGCTTCGCGCAGTCGCTGTTCACGCCGCTGCCCGATGCCGCCGAGATCGACCGCATCTTCGCGGCGGAAGCCTGGCCGGGCCTAGAAGGGCGCCATCCGACGGCGCTCGCACTGGCGGTCAACCGCGTGCGCGGCGGCAATGCGCGGCGGATGGGGCTGCCGTTCGAGGAATCGCTCCAGCATGCGATCTGGGATCTGTTCGCCAAACAGTCCGGGCTGCCGCTGTGGCGGATGCTGGGGGCGGAGCGGAGCGCGGTCGGCGTCTATGCCAGCGGCCTCGACTATCATCTGTCCGATCATGATTTCACCGAATTGTTCGGCAACGCCCGCGAGCGCGGCTTCCTCGGTTATAAAATCAAGGTCGGCCACCCTGATCTCGAACGCGATGTCCACCGGCTCGATCTGCTGCGCAAGGCGGTCGGCAGCGATCGTCCCGTCATGGTCGACGCCAACGAGGCGTGGACCGCGCAGGAGACGATCCAGGCGGTGCGGCGCTTCGAACGCGCCGGGCACAGCATCTATTGGCTCGAAGACCCGATCCCACGCGACGATTTCGACGGGCTGAAGATGTTGCGCCACCTCGGCATCAGCCGGATCAACGCCGGCGAATATCTCGATCTTACCGGCAAGCGCAAACTGGTCGAGGCGCGGGCGTGCGACATGCTCAACGTCCACGGCCAGGTCTCGGACGTGATGCGCGCCGGCTGGCTCGCCAACGAGGCGAATGTCGAGGTGACGCTCGGCAACACCTTCCTGGAAGTCGGCGTCAACATGGCGCTCGCGCTGCCGGGGGTGCGCTGGCTCGAATACAGTTTCCAGAATTTCGACCATCTCGTTGAGGAACCCTATGCGATGGCCGATGGGCTGATCCACGGCCGCGAGGCGCCCGGCCACGGCCTCGTGCTGAGCGCCGATGCGCGCGCACGCGGCGGTGCTCTTCCGCACGCGACGAGCGCGGCTGCGTGACCACGCGCGCCGGGCTCGACGCCGAACCGCTCGCGACTCCCGTCGGCGAGGGCCGCAAATGGCGGCTGATCGTCAGCCTCGGTTTCGTCTTCTTCGTGCTGCTCACATTGTACGCCTCGATCCTCGGCGTGCTGCTGCCCAACCAGATCGAGAATCTCGATCCCGCCGGCAAAATGGCGACGCTCGGCGTGGTGTATGCGATCACGTCTGTATTCAGCACGATCACCACGCCGGTATCGGGCGCGCTGTCCGACCGGACGCGATCGCGGTTCGGCAGACGCACACCCTGGATCGTCCTCGGCGGCGTGATCGGCGGCGTGGCGACGATCCTGATCCCGTTCGGCGGCGGCATCGTCGGCGTCACCGCATTGTGGCTGCTCGCCACGGTCAGCCTCAATTCGATGCAGCCGTCGATCACGACGATCGTCGCCGATCGCTTTCTGCCGAGCGAGCGCGGCATGGTGTCGGGCGTGGTCGGTGCGAGCATGACGGCGGGCGTGTCGGCGGGGACGATCTTCGGCGGGTTGCTCGCGGCGCATCTGTTCCTCGCCTATGCGATCGTCGGCTGCGGGATCATCGTCGCGTGCCTCGTCTTCGTGGCGCTCAACCCGGAGCCGCCCTTGCCCGCAACGCTCTCCGCGCCAACCCCGTTTCGGGTGACGGCGTTCCTGCGCAGTTTCTGGATCGATCCGCGCGCCAATCCCGATTTCGCCTGGGCGCTGTTCGGGCGGTTCTCGATCTACATGGGGTATCAGGCGATCCTGACCTATCTGCTCTACATCCTCGAAGGGTATATCGGCCTGACCCAGAGCGCCGCCAATCTGACGATCGCGCGGATGTCGTCCATCACGTTCGTCGCGCTGGTGATATCGGGGCTGGCGTCGGGGTGGCTGTCGGATCGGCTCGGCCGGCTGAAGCCGCTGGTGTTCATCGCCGGCCTCGTGATGGCGCTGGCGGAGATCGCGCCGTTGCTCTCGCCCGATCTGCGCGGGATGTTCCTCTATGCGGGGCTGATCGGGATTGGCTACGGTGCGTTCATGTCCGTCGATCTCGCCTTAATGACTCATGTCCTGCCGCCGGCCACGCCCGGAGAGGATTCGACCGGGAAGGATCTCGGCATCCTGACGACGGCGATCAACGTGCCGCAGATCCTCAGTCCGGTGATGGCGGCGGCGTTGTTGCACGCAACCGGCAACAATTATCCGTTGCTGTTCGTCGTTTCGGCCGTGTTCGTGGTGTTCGGCGCGTGTCTGGTCCTGCCGATCCGGTCGGTGCGATGATGACGCTGATCGACGCCCACCAGCATTTCTGGTCGCTCGCGACGCCGGGCCACGAATGGCCGACCGCCGCCGAGGCCGAAATCCACCGCGATTTCGGCCCCGATGATCTGATCACCGCCGCAACGGGCTTGCCGCTCGCCGGCAGCGTGCTGGTCCAGTCGCAGCCGACCGACACGGATACCGACTGGATGCTGTCGCTGGCGGAGCGCACCCCGCTGGTGCGCGCGGTGGTCGGCTGGGTCGATCTGGCGCGCCCCGACGCCCCCGACCGCATCCGCGCGCTGGCCAAGCGGCCCAAGTTGCGCGGGCTGCGGCCGATGCTGCAGTCGATCGCCGATACCGACTGGCTGTTGCAGGACGCGCTCGTCCCCGCGCTGGAGGCGATGCAGGCGACTGGGTTGCGGCTCGACGCGCTGATCCAGCCGCGCCATTTGCCGATGCTGGCGCGCTTTGCCGAGCGGTGGCCCGATCTGCCGATCGTGATCGACCATGCCGCGAAACCCTATGCCGCCACCGCGACGCTCGATCCGTGGCGCGACGACATCGCGGCGCTGGCGAGTCTCGGCCTGCACTGCAAGCTTTCGGGATTGCGCACCGAACAGGCGCCCGGCCAGCCCGCCGAGAACCTCGTACCGTATATAGAGCATCTCGTCCGCGCATTCGGCCCACGGCTGATGTGGGGGAGCGACTGGCCGGTGCTGCTGCTGTCGGGTGACGAGTGGCGGCATTGGCACGACGATGCCTTGCGCCTCGCCGCGCGCGCCGGGGCCGATCTGGAACGGCTTTTCGGCGGTGCCGCGATCGATTTCTATGCTTTGGAGAACGCGGATGCGGCATAATCGTCTTCTGCTCGTCGCTTCGCTCACGATCGCCGCCGTGCCGGTCGCGGCGCAGATCACGCCGGCGACCGACATTCCAACCTACGTGCCGCCGGTGGTCAGCAAGGAGCAGACTGCGGGCGCGATCCACATCTCGCGCCGGCCCGATCCGGTGCCGGTCGTGCTGTCGGTGTCGCCGCAAGGCTCGGACGAGGGCGACGGCACCGCAGCGCACCCGTTCGCCACGTTCGCGCGCGCACAGGCGGCGGTGCGCCGGCTGAACGGCGACCATGACGTGACCGTGCGGGTGGCGGATGGCGTTTACCGGCTCACCGCACCGCTGCGCTTCACCGCCGCCGATGGCGGGCAGGGTGGCTATACGGTGCGCTGGGAAGCCGCGCCGGGCGCGCATCCGATCGTATCGGGCGGTACGCCGGTGACCGGCTGGACGCTGGCGGATGCCAAGCGCGGCATCTGGTCGGCGGACATCCCGCGCGGCATCGATCCGCGCCAATTGTGGGTGGGCGGGCATATGGCCCCGCGCGCCTCGGTGCGTGCGCCGCGCACCGCCTTCCGGTTCGACAAGACCGGCATCGAGATCACCGACCCGGCCTGGCGTTCGCTGGCGCATCTGCCCGACCAGAGCCGGATCGAGGTCGAGGCGACCGGCTGGTTCACCGATCGTCACGCGATGGTCGATCGGATCGCGGGCGACCGCATCGTCATGCAGCAGCCGGGCTGGCACAACAATCTGGTCGGCTACGATACGTTCGCGCGCTCGGTATGGGGCGACAATGCCGGGTTGTTCTTCGTCAATTCCTTGAGCTTCCTGCGCGATGCGGGGCAGTGGTACGCCGATCCAGACGCCGGCAAGCTCTACTATAAGCCGGCGGCGGGCGAGGACATGAAGCGGCTGGAGGTGGTGCTGCCGCGCCTCGAATTGCTGCTTTCGATCTCTGGCAGTTATGACGAGACGATCAAGGATCTCCAGTTCCGTGGCCTGAGCTTCCGCCACACCAGTTGGCTGCTGCCATCTGGGCCGGAGGGCTATGCCAGCCAGCAGAGCGGATCGTTCCTCGCCGGCGAATGGGCCGGCTATCCGGGCGATCCGATCCGCGATTGCTCGTGGGGGTGCTGGCCGTTCGAGGCGATGCGCAACCGCTGGCGGCAGCAACCCGCCGCCGTGCAGGTCGCGGCGGCGACGCGGATCGTGTTCGATCATGACGAGTTCACCCAACTCGGCCAGATCGCGCTCGGCATCGGCAACAACCCGGATGCGAACGACAGCGGCATCGGCCTCGGCGTCAGCGCGATCGACGTGCGCCGCTCGCGCTTCACCGATCTCGCCGGCGGGGCGATCATGGTCGGCGGGGTGCGCCCCGACGCGCATCACCCCTCGCGCCCGGAGATGAGCGTGCGCGACATCCTGATCAGCAACAACCTCGTGCGGACCGTGTCGCAGCATTACCGCGAGCAGGCGGCGATCCTCGTCACCTATGCCAGCGGCGCGGTGATCTGGCACAACGACGTTTCCGGTACGCCCTATGACGGGATCGACATCGGCTGGGGCTGGGGCGCGAACGATCCCGGCGGGAGTGCGGCGTACCTCACTGCCAATCGCGGCTATTATAACCAGCCCGGCAATCTGATGTACGATACGCCGACGACGCTGCGCGACAGCGTCGTGGTCGGCAACCGCGTGCATGACGTCAAGCAATGGTTCCCCGATGGCGGCGCGATCTACCATCTCTCCGCCGATCCCGGTGCGCTGATCGCCGAGAATTACATCTATGACGTGAAGGACGGCATCGCGATGTATCTCGACGAAGGATCGCGCTACGTCACGCTGCGCAACAATGTGGTCGGCAATGTCGGGATATGGCTGAATCTCAATTCGCAGAACGACATCGCGCCGCGCCGCACGGCGATGGACAATACCGCGATCGGCAACTGGCATGACTCTGGCCGACGCACCGGATCATGGACGCCCTTTGTCAACAACCGCGACATCGATAATCTCGCGGTGGCGCCGGGGGCGTGGCCCGATGCGGCGAAGGACGTAATCGCCCACGCCGGCATCGAGCCCGAGAAACCCTGACCCGACTCCAAGAAACACAGAAGGACATTCAAGCCATGCCACGTCTCGCCGGAAAACGCGTGCTCGTCACCGGGGCCGCGCAGGGGATCGGCCGCGCCATCGCCGAGCTGTTCGCACGCGAAGGCGCGTCGGTGATCGCGCTCGACCTCAAGGCCGAGGCGCTGGCGACGCTCGCCGGCGCCGAGGCGCTGGTGGTCGATCTGCTTGATCCGGCGGCGGTCGCGGCGGCGGGTGCGGCGGTCGGTACGGTCGATGTGCTGGTCAATTGCGCGGGCTATGTCGATGCCGGCGATCTGCTCAGCGCCACCGAGCGCGGCCTCGATCTGTCGTTCGACCTCAACGTCCGCGCGACGATCCGCATGACGCAAGCCGTGTTGCCGGCGATGCTGGCGGCGGGGGGCGGCGCGATCGTCAACATCGCCTCGGTCGCGGGGGCTATGATCGGCGTGCCCAACCGGCTCGCCTATTGCGCGTCCAAAGGCGCGGTGGTCGGGCTGACCCGCTCGATCGCGCTCGATTATGTCGGCCAGGGCATCCGCTGCAACGCGATCTGTCCGGGCACAGTGCAGTCGCCCTCGCTCGACGAGCGCCTCGCCGCAACCGGCGATGCCGATGCGGCGCGCGCCGCGTTCATCGCGCGCCAGCCGATGGGGCGGATCGGCACGGCTGAGGAAATCGCTCAGCTCGCTTTGTACCTCTCAAGCGACGAGAGCAGCTACATCACCGGCAGCGCCATCGCGATCGACGGCGGCTGGACGATGGCGTGAGGCGGGGGGCGTGAGCGCATGACGATCATCGCCGCGATCGACGATTTCCGTGAGGCCGCGCGGAGGCGCCTGCCACGCTTCCTGTTCGATTATGCCGATGGCGGTGCGGGCGCCGAGCATACCATGCGCCGCAATATGGCCGACCTCGCCGACATCGCGCTGCGCCAGCGCGTGTTGCAGGATGTGGCGAGCATCGACCTGTCGGCCGATTGGTTCGGCAAGCGCGTGCCGCTGCCGGTCGCGCTCGGGCCGATCGGCATCGGCGGCATGTTCCGCCGGCGTGGCGAGGCGCAGGCGGCGCGCGCGGCGGCGCGGCATGGCGTCCCCTTCACGCTCTCGACCGTGGCGATCTGCCCGCTCGCCGAACTGCGCGCCGGCGCGCCCGACGTGAACCTGTGGTTCCAGCTTTATGTCGTGCGCGATCGCGGCTTCATGCGCGACCTGATTGCGCAGGCCAAGGCGCAGGGCGCGACGACTTTGGTCTTCACCGTCGACATGCCGACGCCGGGCATCCGCCACCGCGATCTCCATTCCGGCATGTCCGGCGCGAACGGGCCGCTGCGCCGCGCGCTTCAGGCGGTCGGCAAACCCGGCTGGGCGTGGGACGTCGGGCTGAACGGGCGGCCGCACCAGCTCGGCAATCTCCTGCCGGTGCTGGGTAAGGACAGCGGCATGAACGATTATATCGGCTGGCTCGCCGCCAATTTCGATCCCGGCATCCGCTGGAAGGATCTCGATTGGTTGCGTGACGCGTGGGACGGCCCGCTCGTCATCAAGGGCATCCTCGATCCCGACGACGCGCGCGACGCGGCGGCCTATGGCGCGCAGGGGCTGGTCGTGTCGAACCACGGCGGACGGCAGCTCGATGGCGTGCTGTCGACCGCGCGAGCGCTGCCCGCCATCGCCGATGCGGTGGGGGACCGGATGACGATCCTCGCCGATGGCGGCGTCCGCTCCGGGCTAGACGTCGTCCGCATGCTCGCGCTCGGCGCGCGCGGCGTGCTGCTCGGCCGCGCGTGGCTGTGGGCGCTCGCCGCCGGGGGCGAGGCCGGGGTCGATCGCATGCTGGCGATGCTGGAGAAGGAGATGCGTGTCGTCATGACGCTCGCCGGCTGCAACCGCATCGACTCGCTCGACCGCACGATTCTCGCCGATTACCCCTCCGATCCGACCAGAAGGAATTCCTGATATGAAGCTTTGCCGATTTGGCCCGGCCGGTGCCGAGCAGCCGGGCGTCGTCGATGCCGATGGCCGCATCCGCGATCTCTCCGGCGTGATCGCTGACATCGACGCCGCCGCTATCTCCGCCGAGGGCCTCGCGCGGCTTCGCGCAGTCGAGATCGAGACGCTGCCGCTCGCCGCCGAAGGCGCGCGCTACGGCGTGCCGGTCTCAGGCACGCGCAAGTTCATCGCGATCGGGCTAAATTATGCCGATCACGCCGCCGAATCGAACCTGCCGATCCCGTCCGAGCCGGTCGTGTTCAACAAATGGGTGAACTGCCTGCAAGGGCCGAACGATCCCATCACCATTCCGCGCGATTCGACCAAGACCGATTGGGAGGTCGAACTCGGCGTCGTCATCGGCACCGCCGCGCACGATATCGACGAAGCGGACGCACTGGCGCACGTCGCCGGCTATTGCGTCGTCAACGACGTGTCCGAACGCGAATGGCAGACCGAGCGCGGCCCGACGTGGGACAAGGGCAAGGGCTTCCCCACCTTCGGCCCGGTCGGCCCCTGGCTGGTGACGGCCGACGAGGTGACCGATCCGCAGGCGCTCGGCCTGTGGCTCGAGGTGAACGGCAAGCGCCTCCAGAATGGCAACACCGCGACGATGATCTTCTCGGTCGCCGAGATCGTCGCCTATTGCTCGCGCTTCATGACGCTGGAGCCGGGTGACATCATCACCACCGGCACGCCCCCGGGCGTCGGATTGGGGCAGAAGCCGCAGCCCTGGTATCTGAAAGCCGGTGACACGATCCGCCTCGGCATCGACGGACTCGGCGAGCAGCAGCAGACCTGCGTCGCGGCTGCGCCAAAGGGCTGACTGGTCCATCAAAGGAAGAGTCGGGGGCTGCTGTGATGTGGCCCCCATCCACCCGGTCTTGCCGGCGTCCGCCGCGCTCCAGAGCCAGTCAATCTTGACGTCGATCAATCTTTTCATCGCATTCGACGCACATTTCACCCATTTGAATTTGCCAATCCCGGAGGCCTGAGCTTGGCTTGCGCACCCCAACCTTCGCGTAGAGGTGCGTACATGCTTTCATTGCCTTCGAAGACTTCAGTAGCCGCCATGATCCTGCTCGGATCGGTCGGCCTCAGTGGCTGCGCCACCAAGGGATATGTGAACAGCCAGATCGCCACCGTGAACACGCGGATCGATGGCATCGACGGGCGTTTGCACACGGTCGAAGGCACCGCCGGCCAAGCACTCACCCAGGCACAGGCCGCAGCGGGCCAGGCCCAGCAGAACGGGCAGCGCATCGACCAGCTCCAGGGCCGGGTCGATGGTCTCGATCAGCAGATTCAGCAACAGCAGCAGCGCCGTCAGCGCAAGCCGCGCGGTTGATCGCGGTAACGCGCTAAACACTGTTGCATTTGCGAACGGCTCTGTTGAACAAGGCTATCATGTTCACAGAGCCGTTTCGTATCGTTCGCCGCATGGGCCTCGTCCCGGCGGCAGTGCTCGGGTTGCTGGTGTCGCCTGTCGTGGCGGCACCGACAGCCCCAGCGCCTCAGCAAAAAACCGCAGCTTCGGCAAAGAAGGCCAAGGCACCGAAAAAGGCCAGCGCGCCGAAAAAAGGCGCCGCCAAGCCATCGGCCGCAGCCAGGCGCAAGGGCGCCAAAGCGGGCGAAGCACCCAAACCGCCGGAGATCACCCCGTCCGAATCGACCAGCCGCGTGCTGGGTTGGGTGTCGGCGGAGCATGACAACGGATCGCTCCCCTACATCATCATCGACAAGCAGGCGGCGATGCTGTTCCTGTTCAAGGCGAACGGTGAAGTCGTCGGCCAGACGCCAGTGCTGATCGGCGTGGGCGTGGGCGATGATTCCACGCCCGGCGTCGGCACCAAGAAGAACCTGTCCGAGATCGGCCCGGCCGAACGGACCACGCCGGCGGGCCGCTTCGTCGCCAAGTTCGGCAAGGCATTCGGCCATACCCGCGTGCTGTGGGTCGATTACGCCAATTCGGTCGCGCTCCACGCGGTCATCACCACCAACAAGAAAGAGCACCGTGTCGCGCGGCTGCTCTCGCCGACGCCCGATGACAATCGCATCAGCTTCGGCTGCATCAACGTCGGCACCAGTTTCTACACCAAGCACGTCAGCCCGCTGTTTCGGAAGGCCGGCGGCGTCGTCTACATCCTGCCCGACACCAAGCCGCTCGACGACGTTTTCCCGCGCGTTCGCCTGCTGCCCTATCTGAGTGGCGACCGTTCCGAATAGCGCGGGCGTCCGGCGCATGAACGCGGGACGATCACCGTTGCGAATCGTGATGCCGGCAGCGCTCGCCGCGCTGTTTCTCTACGCTCTCGCGTCGCTTCCGGGGTTCGGCGCGCGCTGGGGCTGGTCGGTGGGCGGCGTATTGCTGTTCGTCGGCTGGGCGGGCGCGGCGGCGGCGGGGGTGCGCGCGTTTACGCGGCGGCCCGGGCCGGCGAGCCTGATCGGCATGGCGCTCGCCATCGTCGTCTTACGCTTCGGATCGGCGCTGGTCGCCGAGGGCCGGATCTCTCCGGGCGATCCGCATGCCTATGTCGAGCTTGCGCGCAACCTCGTGCTGCACGGCGATTTCGGCGTCTACGAAAGCTATCTGAACCTTTATTGCCGCGCTTTCTATCCGCCGCTGTATCCGCTGCTGCTGGCGGGGTGGGGTGCGGTGCTGGGGTTTTCGACCTGGTCGCTGGTGGTGTTCGGCACGCTGATCGATGGCGCGGCGGCGATGCTGATCGCATTGCTCGGCGCGCGGCTCGGCAGCGGCGCGGCGGGGTGTCGCGCGGCGTGGCTGTATCTGGTGTGGCCGTCGGTGGTGTTCTCCGCGCCGCTCGCCGCCAAGGAGGGGTTCTGCGCTGTGCTCGTGCTGGCGCTCGCGCTGGCGTGGCTGAGCGATCGTCAGGGCTGGCGCGGTGGGGTCGTGCTGGGCGGGATCGCGGGGTTGCTCGCGCTGACGCAACCGGGGCAGGCGCCGCTCGGCGCGCTGATCGGGCTGGTGCTGTGGCGGCGGATCGGGTTGGCGGCGGTTTTCCGGCGGGGGGTGATGGCGATCCCCGTCGCGCTGCTGGTGATGCTGCCGTGGTGGCTGCGCAACTGGCTGGTGTTCGGCCTGTTCGTGCCGCTGACCAGCGCGGGCGGGTTGAGCCTGTGGGTCGGCAACAACGCGCATGCGACCGGCAATTGGATGGACTATCCACCCGAACTGCGCGACTTGCCCGAGATCGCCGTCGGCAAGCGCGCCGGCGCGTTGGCGGTGGAATGGATTCGGAGCGACCCGGTCGGCTTCGTGCGGCTGACGCTCACCAAGTTCGTGCGCGCCTGCGGGGTGAGCATCTTCGACGTGGTGCGGCTTGAGGCGATGAGCCCGACGATCGGGCGATCGCTCGCCGCGCTGCTGTGGCCGCTGTCGCACCTCAGCCACGCCGGGCTGCTCGCGCTCGCAGCGTGGCGCGCCGCGTCGCGCGCGGTGCCGGGTGCCCTGCTGCTGCTGATCGCCGCCTGCGTCCTCCAGCTCGCGCTGTTCGGCATCTGGTTCGAATTCGGCGAGCGCCACCGCGATTTCGTCACGCCGTTCCTGCTTCTGCTGCTGTGCTGGCCGATCGCGCAGACGGCGGTTGGAAAAGCCGCGCCCACACCCTAGCTTGGGCGGGTGAGCAAAACCGACGTCACCGCCAGATTAGCCGACGGTGTCACGTCGGTGCCCGCCGCCGATTGGGACGCCTGCGCCGGCGCCGACAACCCCTTCCTCAGCCACGCCTTCCTGTCGATCCTCGAAGACTCGGGCAGCGCGACCGCGCAGACCGGCTGGCAGCCGGTGCCGGTGCTGATCGAAGGGGCCGACGGCAAGCCCGTCGCGATCGCGCCTGCCTATGCCAAGAGCCACAGCCAGGGCGAATATGTCTTCGATCACGCCTGGGCCGATGCCTATGGCCGCGCCGGCGGGGACTATTACCCCAAGCTCCAGATCGCGGTCCCCTTCACGCCCGCGCCGGGGCCGCGCCTGCTGCTGCGCGATCCCGCGCACGCACCGGCGCTGATCGCCGCGCTCGAATCGGTCACTGATCGGCATGGCCTGTCCTCGGCGCACGCCACCTTCGTCGCGCCCGATCAGGTGCCGCTGTTCGAGGCGGCGGGCTGGCTGATCCGCGAGGGCACGCAATTCCACTGGCGCAACGACGGTTACGCCAGCTTCGACGATTTCCTCGGCGCGCTCTCCAGCCGCAAGCGCAAGGCGATCCGCAAGGAGCGCGCCGGCGCGCTGGAGGGCGGCATCACCGTCCGCCACCTGACCGGCCGCGATCTCACCGAAGCGGCGTGGGATGCGTTCTGGGTGTTCTATCAGGATACCGGCTCGCGCAAATGGGGCCAACCCTACCTGACGCGCACGTTCTTCTCGCTGCTCGGCGAGCGGATGGGCGATCAGGTGTTGCTGATGCTGGCGGAACGCGGCGGTCGGCCGATCGCCGGTGCGCTCAACCTGATCGGCAAGGATACGCTCTACGGCCGCTATTGGGGCTGCACCGAGGAGGTGCCGTTCCTCCATTTCGAACTGTGCTATTATCAGGCGATCGACGCCGCCATCGCGCTCGGCAAGACGGTGGTCGAGGCGGGCGCGCAGGGCGAACACAAGCTTGCGCGCGGCTATGCGCCGGTGCCGACCTGGTCGGCGCATTACATCCCCGACCCGAACTTCCGCCGCGCCATCGCCGACTTCCTCGTGCGCGAGCGTGCTTCGGTGGAGCACGATCAGGAGTATCTGGCCGAGCTTACGCCGTTTCGGAAGGCGTAGCGCCGGTCACCCGTTCGTGACGAGGCACCTGCGCTCCGGGCGTATCCCTCGACTTCGCTCGGGACGAACGGACAGGAGCCTAACCCTCGATCCCCAATTGCCACAGCACGAAGGCATGTTCCTCGGCCGCTTCGCGTAAGGACTCGAACCGGCCCGATTTGCCGCCATGCCCGGCGCCCATGTTGGTCTTGAGGAGCAGCACATTGTCGTCGGTCTTGGTGGCGCGCAGCTTCGCCGCCCATTTGGCCGGCTCCCAATAGGTCACGCGCGGATCGTTGAGGCCGCCCGAGATGAACAACGGCGGATAGGCGTGCGCGGCGACCTGATCGTACGGCGAATAGCTGTGGATCAGTTCGAACGCGGCCTTGTCCTCGATCGGATTGCCCCATTCGGGCCATTCGCCCGGTGTGAGTGGCAGGCTGTCGTCGAGCATCGTGTTGAGGACATCGACGAACGGCACGTCGGCGATCACCGCACCCCACAATTCGGGATCGGAATTGACCACCGCGCCCATCAACTCGCCGCCCGCCGAGCGGCCCGCGATGGCGATCTTGCCCGCGCTGGTCCAGCCTTGCCCGATCAGCCCCTTCGCCACATCGACGAAATCGTTGAACGTGTTGGTGCGCTTTTCGAGCTTGCCGTCGTGATACCATTGCTGGCCGAGATCGTCGCCGCCCCGGATATGCGCGATGGCATAAGCGAAGCCGCGATCGAGCAGCGATAGCCGCCCGGTCGAGAAGCCCGGCGGAATGGCGTGGCCATAAGCGCCGTAGGAATAGAGGAAGAGCGGCGCCGAACCGTCCCTCGGGAAATCCTTGGGGTAGACGATCGACACCGGCACCTCGACGCCGTCGCGCGCGGTGATCTTGAGCCGCTCGGTGCGGTATTTGGCCGCATCGTAGCCGGAGGGGATCTCCTGCACTTTCAGCACGGTCATCTCGCCGGTGGCGACGTCATAGTCGTAGACCGTGCCCGGCGTGACCATCGATTCGTAGCCGAGCCGAAGCACGTCCATAGCATATTCGGGATTGTCGCCGAGGCCGGCGTCGTAGCTCGACTCGGGGAACTTGATGCGCTGCGGCGCGATTGCCGAATCGTAGCGGTGGATTTCGACCTGATCGAGCCCGTCCTCGCGCCCATCGACGATGAAGAAGCCGCGGAAGCACGACACGCCGGTCATGTAGAAATGCGAGGAGGGGGCGATGAGCTCGCGCCACTCGCCCGGGGCGTCGATCGACGCCGTGCAGAGCCGCCACATCGGATCGGTGTCATTGGTGTGGATGAACAGCATGCCGTCATGCTCATCGACATCATATTCGCGCCCCGGCTGCCGCGCCGAGACCAGTAGCGGTTTCGCCAGCGGATCGTTGGCGGGGAGCAGATATACTTCGCTGGTGACATGATCGCCGGTGCCGATGATGATCCAGTTGCGCGCGCTCGTCTCCGAAACACCGACGCGGTAGCCCTCGTCGGCTTCGTGGAACAGCTCGATATCGTCTTTCGGATCGGTGCCGAGCCAGTGCAGCCGGACGTTGTCGGTGCGCCATTGCTCGTTGGCGAGGCCGTAGAGGAACCCCTTGTCGTCGGCAGTCCAGACGATTTCGGAGAGCGTGCCCGGGATCACGTCGGGCAGGTGCTCGCCGGTTTCGAGGTTCTTGACGCGCAACTCGAACCGTTCCGAACCATTGTCGTCGATCGCATAGGCGAGCAATGTGCCGTCGTTGCTGACCGACAGCGTACCGAGCCGGAAATATTCCTTGCCTTCAGCCAGCGCCGGCTCGTCGAGGATCAACTGGTCGTCGCCGCCCGCAACGGGCTTGCGCCACCATTGCCGGTACTCGCCGCCGGTCTCGAACGCGGTCCAGTACAGCCAGTCGCCGTCCTTCTGCGGCACCGAGGATTCATCTTCCTTGATGCGCGCCTTCATCTCTTCGTAGAGCCGGTCGACCAGCGGGCGGTGCGGCGCCATCATGCTCTCGAAATAGGCGTTCTCGGCATCGAGATAGGCGAGCACGTCCTTATCCGTGACGTCGGGATATCCCGCGTCCTTGAGCCACGCATACGGATCTTCGATCGTGATGCCGTGCGTGGTGAAGCTGTGCGGGCGTTGCGCCGCGATGGGCGGCTTTGGGGTCTCGGTCATGCGCGCAGACCTAGGGTGCGGGCGGCGTGGCGGCAATGGCCCCGTGGAAGCTCTGTGAAAGCCCTCGCGTCTCCATCCGCCCGCGCATACACTGCGCGCTTTCACACGCCATTCGCAGGACCGAAGATGTCGACCTATTCCGCCCGCCTCGCCGCCCTTCGCGAACAGCTCGCCCGCGACCGGCTCGACGGCTTCGTCGTGCCGCTGACCGACGAGCATATGAGCGAATATGTCGGCGAATACGCCCAGCGGCTCGCGTGGCTGACCGGCTTCCAGGGGTCGGCGGGCACGGCGGTGGTGCTGCCGCAGGAAGCGGCGATCTTCACCGACGGGCGCTATACCTTGCAGGTGCGCGAGCAGGTTTCCGCCGAGGATTGGCAGTTCGTCGGCGTGCCCGCGACCAGCGTTTCGGCGTGGCTCGGCGCGCATGCCGCCGAGGGCGGGCGGATCGGCTATGATCCGTGGCTGCACACCAGCGCGTGGGTCGCCGAGGCGAGCCGCGCACTCGCCGAGCGCGGCGCGGCGCTGGTGCCGGTCGATACCAATCCGGTCGATGCGGTCTGGCCCGACCGACCCGCGCCCTCGGACGCGCGGCTGGTGGTGCAGGACGATGCCGTCGCCGGCGCATCCTCGGCGGAGAAGCGTGCGCTGATCGCCGACTGGCTGGCCGAGCGGAAGGCCGATGCGGTGGTGCTGAGCGCGCTCGATTCGATCGCCTGGGCGCTCAACGTGCGTGGCCGTGATGTCGAGCACACGCCGGTCGCGCTCGCCTATGCGATCGTCGATGCCGACGGCACCGCCGAGCTGTTCGTCGCGCCCGAGAAGATCGACGATGCGGTGCGCCAGCATCTCGGCAACGCCGTGCGGCTGCGCGACCGCGCCGATTTCGCGTCCGCGCTGGCCGGATTCGCGGGCAAGCGCGTCGCCGCTGATCCCGAACGCGCGGTCGCTGCGATCTTCGACACGCTTGAGGCCGGCGGCGCGACCGTGCTCCCCTTGCGCGACCCAGCCGTGCTGGCGAAGGCGACCAAGAACCCCGCCGAGATCGCCGGCCACCGCGCGGCATCCGCCCGCGACGGCGCCGCATTGGCGCGGTTCCTGCGCTGGGCCGAGACCGCGCTGCCCGCAGGCGGCGAGACCGAACTCTCGGCGGCAGCCAAGCTCCAGGCGTTCCGAGAAGCGACCGGCGTGTGGCTCGACAGTTCGTTCGACACGATCTCGGCGACCGGCGCGCACGGCGCCAGCCCGCACTATAAAGTGACCGAGGAGTCGAACGCGCCGATCGAACCGGGCCAGCTCTACCTCGTCGATTCGGGCGGGCAGTATCGCGACGGCACCACCGACGTGACTCGCGTGATCCCGGTCGGCACGCCCAGCGAGGAGATGCGCGACCGCTTCACGCGCGTTCTGAAAGGCCATATCGCGCTCGCCACCGCGATCTTCCCGTCCGGCACCACCGGCGGCCAGCTCGACGGCTTCGCGCGCCGCCCGCTGTGGGAAGCAGGGCTCGATTACGCGCACGGCACTGGCCACGGCGTCGGCGCCTATCTGGCGGTGCATGAAGGCCCGCAGCGGATCGCGCAGCCCTTCTACCCCGGCGGCGGCCCGTCCGAACCGCTGCGCGCGGGTATGATCCTCTCCAACGAGCCGGGCTATTACAAGGCCGGCGAATACGGCATCCGCATCGAGAATCTCGTTCTGGTCGAGCCGCGCGAGATCGCCGGCGGAGAGCAGGCGATGCTCGGCTTCGAGACGCTTACCTTCTGTCCGATCGAGCGCGCGCTGATCGTCGCGGAGATGCTCAGCCCGGCCGAGCGGGCGTGGCTCGACGCCTATCACGCCCGCGTGGTCGCGGTGCTCGCGCCGCAGATGGACGAGGCCGAGCGCGCGTGGCTGACCGCGAAATGCGCGCCTATCGGCTAGGCGCGTCGGTCTCCGGGCGCGAATCGGCGGCGTCGGCACCCCGCGCACGCGCCTTGCGGCGGCGCAAATTCTCGCGAAGCGCCGCTGCGAGCCGCTCTTCGCGCGTTTCCTTGGTCTCACTCATCGCATCAGCCTTGACAACGTCGCCCGCCTCGTCTCTTACGCGCGCTCCGCGATAACCGGAAATGCTGCCGTAGCTCAGTGGTAGAGCGCATCCTTGGTAAGGCTGAGGTCGTGAGTTCAATCCTCACCGGCAGCACCATTTTTCTCCCTTGAATTTCAAGGGATTGAGGCGAAAAGGGCGGTGGCTGATGCTTAGTCAGAGCGCCGCCCCTTTTCAACTAGGCAATACCTAAGCAGCTACCGTTCCTCTGCGGGTCTCCACGAGCGATTCAAGGTCACTCGGAAGCGGGGTCGACCGAGACGGAGCGCTGACACTTAGGCGCCTTCGGTGTCCGATGGCTGTAAACGCGCACGATTTCTGGCGGCGATTGGGTCGTGCTATTTGTCGAGTGACGGCTTCCCGGGTGTCGTCGGAATGACGCTCGCGGCGGCTTCTCCTGCTCACCAGACGTTCCAGATCGCCTATCGACACCTTTGAGGCGGCTGCTCAGGTTTTCCAACAGCGCAGCGACTGGCGTCCTTTTCGTCGCGCGGTTGGTACGATGCGCAGACTGTGTCATCACGATCAAAACAAGGGCTTGCGATCAGCGGGTTTATCCGGGGGGATGGCTTATGAATGACGGTGGTCTTTCGTCCAGCGCGCTGCTCACGCGTCAGCGGCGTGCTGCGTGGGTCGCCGAGAATATCATGCCATATGAGCCACGAATTCGGGCTTGGCTGCGCCGCTGGCAGGTTTCTCCCGAAGACTCGGACGAACTGTTGCAGGACGCATATTGCCGCATTGCGTTGCTGGAGAGCGTCGACCACATTGATCGCCCGGTCGCCTATTTCTTTTCGATCGTGCGAAATCTGCTCGCCCGTCGCCATCGCCGGCAGCGCATCGTTTCGCTCGAACTGATCGCCGAAGTGGACGCCTTCCAGGATAGTCCGGCACTCGGGTTAGAGGACCAGATGTCCGATCGTCTGATTTATGAGAAGATCATCGCCCTGATCGATGCCTTGCCGAACCGGTGCCGCGAAATCGTCCGACTGAGAAAGCTGGAGGATTGGCCGCAAAAGCGGATTGCCGCGCATCTGCAGATCAGCGAGAAGACGGTAGAAGCTCAGATCCGCATCGGCCTACGAGCGATTCGCGAGGCCTGGGACAAGCGTGATGCCGAGACCTGGAGCAGGTCTGACGACCGACATCAGGCAGGAGCCAAAGTTCGATGAGCCGCCCGAGCCTGACCGATATGCGCGACGAGGCGAACGCTTGGGTGGCGCGCATGGATCAGGGCAATTGGTCGCCTACGGACGAAGCGCGACTGCAAGACTGGCTCGCGGTCGATCCCAGCCGCCACGGCGCACTGCTGCAGGCGCAGGCGATGTGGACGATGCTGCGCCCGACTGCGGAACCGCCCGCGCGCCATAACGACGTGCCCGATTTAGGCGCCCCGAACACCGACGGTATTCGATCCCGGCGCCTGCCGAGCCGGCGCGCAGTGATAGCCGGCGGCGGTACGGCACTTGCCGCCTCTCTGGTCGGCGGCACGGTGTTGCTTCGACCCCGCACGGTCCTGCGTACCGATCTTGGCGAAATCCGGCACGTACCCCTCGACGACGGCTCCATCGCGTCGCTTAACACCGGCAGCGAAGTCGACGTGATGTTCCGACGTAATCGCCGCGATATCCGGCTGACGCAGGGTGAAGCGTGGTTCCAGGTTGCGAAAAACCGGGCGCGACCGTTTCTGGTCGAAAGTGGCCCGATCCGCGTGTTGGCGGTCGGTACTGCGTTTTCGGTTCGCCGTCGCGAGGCGGGCGCGGATGTCGTCGTGACGGAAGGCGTGGTCGAAATCTGGTCGGAAGATGTAAGCGCCAAGCGAACCCGGCTGGTCGAGGGGCAGAGCGTGTTCATGGCCGACACCGCGCAGGTTCATGACATTGCCGTCGCCACCACCTCAAGCGACCATACGCTCGCGTGGCGGAGCGGCCGGATCGAGTTGGTCGACGAACCGCTTGCCGATGCGATCAGCGAATTCAACCGCTATAACAGGCGCAGGCTCGTACTGCTCGATCCACAGATAGCGGGCAAGCGGTTGGATGGCTTTTTCCGAACCGACGACATCGACGGGTTTGCGCGCGCGGTGAACGCAAGCTTCGATGTTCCGGTGGATTTCAGCCGGGCGGACGAAATTCGGATCGGGCAAATCAAACCGATCACATAATTCTTTTAAGGGTAAGTCCGCGTTCGGGGTCTCTTTCCTTAGGCAGGTGCATTGCATCTGACAAAAAAATTGGGGGAGAATGCCATGACGCTGAAGCTGCTTTGCGGGACGACTGCGCTCACCTGCTTTGTTTCGACCGCTACACCGGCGCTGGCCCAGACCAGAGCATTCGACGTACCGGCACAGCCGATCGCGCCGGGACTCATCCAGATCGGCAAACAGGCAGACGTTCAGATCCTGGTCGCGCGCGACGTCTCGGCGAATAAGCGCGGCAACGCCGTGCACGGCGCGATGACCGTTCCCGTGGCCATTGAGCGCTTCACCCGGGGAGCCGGGCTCATCACGCGCCAGACCGGTGAGCATACCTACACGGTCCTCGCCCCCAAGACGGGGTCGATCAGGCAAGAGGTGCCCTCGCCCGCCCCCGTGTCGGTGGGCAAAGCGACCAGTGATGCGAGGCCGCAGTCCCCGCCAACGGCGAATGAACCCGAGGCTGTCGAAACCGCCGCAGCCGACATCGTCGTGACGGGTTTTCGTCAGTCCTATATCGACGCGTTGAAGATGAAGCGCGACACGATCGGCATTTCGGACAGCATCTCTTCCGACGGGCTGGGCCGCTTCCCTGATCTCAATGTGGGAGAAGCGTTGCAGCGCATCCCCGGCGTACAGATCAACCGGGAAGCCGCTTCGCGCGACGCAACCATCAACCTGCGCGGGCTGCCCGGCACCTACGCGCGCTACACGATCAACGGACAGGCTTTTGCGGACCCGGTGCTTGACGGTGCGACCCCGCTCGGCGCGTTCAATGCCGACGTGTTCTCCGCAATCGCGGTGCGCAAGACGATCTCAGCGACCGATCAGGCCGGCGGGCTATCCGGCATCGTCGATCTTCAGGTTCAGCCCGCATTGTCGCGCAAGGACGGCGGTTTTTTCAAGCTGGCCGGCGAATATGATACGCTCGGCAAATACGCGACGCCGTCGGGTACGATCGGATACAACAAACATCTTTCGTCGGACTTCGCCGTGTTTGGCGTGGTGGCTTACAAGAAAGAGCAATTCCGCCGAGACTCGATCTTCTTCAATGCCTATTCCCCGCTGTCGCCAGCCACGACACCCGGCTTCGCATCGTTCGCGGACTATTATGCGCCTTTCAACAGCAACGGCACCTGCACCAGTGGACGCGTCTGTGCTGCGAACGGCACGGGTGCGAAAGGGACGACCGGCGTGCTGTACGCCTCCGATCAGCGCCAGGCGATCAGGTTCAACAAGGGCTCATTGCTGACCGCAGCGGGTGGTGCGGAATGGAAGCCTACCAACGAACTCCGCTTCGGCGTTACCGGGTTCTACACGCGGCGCAATCTGGAGAGCAGCTCAACCAACCTGCTTGAACTCGACATGCGGTCTGCCCGCGCGATCATCAGTCCGAACACGCCGGTCGCCGTGCAGGGCGACGGCAATGCCTATGTACAGGGCTTCAACTATTCGAATATCCAGATCAACGACTCCGTCCGCTCGCAGCCTTTGGTCGAGCAGATGTGGGACATCATCGGCACTGCCGAGTGGAAGAACGACGTCTGGCGTGTGTCGGGTACGCTGACGGACTCGCGCGGAGAGAACAACGCCGTCGAAACCCAGATCGATGTGCGCAACTTGCCGACGGCGGCCGGCAACGGCACCGGCGGCGTGTTCAATTCCGGCGGCGCCAATATCGGCGACTATCAATTGACGCTGAATCGCGACCCGGCGGTGATCGTCCCGTCCGGCCCGTTCACCTGGACCGCCGGCAACCAGCCGACGCAGGTGGCGGCAAACGGCGACCAGATCGTCGTGGCGGGTTCATCGGCCTATGGCCTGAACCGCGTGTGGGCGGCGCAGGGCGAGATCGAGCGCAAGTTCGATCTCCCGATCCTGTCCGGGATCACGATCGGCGCGCGCTATCAGCAGGATCGCTATACCTCGCGCGGCTATCGGACGAGTGCAAAGGGCGTGCAGACGCAAAATATCGACGGCAAGTTCCTGACCGACAATCCGTCGGCGAGCAGTTTCTTCGGCGGAAGCGGCGGGAGCTACCTCTCGAAATGGCCGCAGCTCGACTACGACTACATCGTTTCGCGACTTCAGCCGGTGACGACCGCCACAGGCGATGTCGTTACGCCGACCGGGTGGATCAACGATCCGACCAACTCTGCCTATTCGCTCTACAATTTTCAGGCGCGCCGCAACATTTTCGCGGCCTATGCACAGGCACAACTCGGCTTCGAAGTCGCCGGCGTACCAGTGAAGGGTTATGCCGGCGTCCATTACGAACAGACCCGACAGATGATTAACGCATTGTCCCAGCAGGTGACGTCTGGCGGTGCGACGGCGTTCGTTCCCACGCAGTTCCGCCAAGAGTATCACGATTTCCTGCCATCGGCGTTTCTGTCTGCCAATCTGACACCGAAACTTGTGCTGCGCGCGGGCTACAACAAAGCGTTCGTACGGCCCGTATTCCGCACCCTCACGCCGACCACCACCGTCAGCCCGAATTCGACGGGGTATGCGATCCAATATGGCGGCTCCGACTTGAAACCCTATTACGCCAGTTCCGAGGATGCCTCGATCGAGTGGTACAATCGGCCGGGCGGTGTCATCTCGCTTGCCCTATACCGCAAAGTCATCACCAATCTGATCGCGCCGGAAAACCGGCAGGACAAGCTGTGCCCATCCGATGCCTCGGCGCTTGGGCTTGGGCAACTGACGACGGTCGGCACGACCTGCTTCAGCAATCTGCTTGTCGCTGGCAATCCCGCGATCATCACTGCATCCGGCAATTACAACCAGCCAAACCCGATAACGGTCACCGGCGTGGAGTTTACCATCCAGCAGGACTTCAACTTCCTTCCCGGGCTGCTCAAGAATCTCGGCGGGCAGGTCAATTATTCTTACACAAGCATTTCTGGCACGAACTCGAACGGCAGCAAGGCGATATTGCCCGGTGTGTCCAAGAACAATGTGAATGTCATCGGCTATTATGAAAGCAAGAACGTTGGTGTTCGCGTCGTATACACTTGGCGCGACCAATATTCTTTGACGGGGGCGAACAGTTTCACCGGCGGAAACAGCTTTGTAGCAACGCGCGGACAGATCGACTCATCGCTGTCCTTCAAATTCAACGAGCAGTATTCATTGTCGCTGGATGCCTTCAATCTGAACGATGCCAAGCGCATCCAGTATCAGGTCGTCGAGGGAATTCCACGGCAGGTCGATTATGACGGCCGTACCTTCACCCTGAGCTTCCACGGCACGTTCTGACCCTGCCGGAGCGCCCAAGGTGGCCGTGATTCCTCCTTGAGGATGCAAATCATTGCCTAACGATCATGGGACTCCCGGGGGAATCCTTTCAGTGGTCCACGGGAACACGAAGGTCTTGGGGGTTGAAGCGGCTGGCGCGGATCGGGTGATCGTTAGGGAGCGCAGGAATGAATGGACGACCCGAACTCTGGACGAGGCGATCGACGTTATGCGGGGGTATGGCGTCCGCTGCGATTCTGCTCGCGCCTGCGTCATGGGCCGCCGCCGCCGGCATCGCGCATCCGGCCGGTCGGGCGTCGGCACCGCACGACCTGCGATCCAATCTTCTCGCGGCGGGTCTGGCAGTGCCGTGCGATGCCATTCGGCTCAGTTGGATCGTACCCGACACCACGGCAACACAGGCCTTTTACCAGGTGCAGATCGCCGACGCCGCGACGCGAAAAACGGCATGGGATAGTGGACGCGTCACCTCGAACGACAGCATTGCGGTGCCGGTGCCGGCCGCCCTATTGCAACCCGACCGGGCCTATACCTGGCGGGTCAAGACATGGGATGGTGCCGGGCGTGGATCGCTCTGGTCGACACCGGCGCTCCTGATCACCGCGCCCCGGCACCTTGGCGGTGATGCGATCTGGGCGTCGGGAACGGACGCCCGGACGCCGGCCGATTGGGCGCTGCTGCGCCGCGCCTTCACGGTGGCGGTCAAGCCGGTACTGGCATGGTTGCGCGTGACCGCGACATCGCCGGAAGCCGCACGGCAGTTTGTGTTCCGGTTATGGCTGAACGGCACGCTGGTGGGGGTCGGCCCTGCACGGTCGCCGCAGGGCGATGCGCAGCCGCGCTACGCGACCTTCGACGTCACATCGCTCGTTCGGAGCGGCGGCAACGTGTTGGCCAGCCAATGCTACAGCAGCGACGGCCATGCCTTCCAGGCCGAGCTTGTCCTGCTCAACGCCGATGGATCGCGCACCACGGTCGCCAGCGACAATCGCTGGCGGACGATGGATGGTGGCCGCTGGCATGTGACATCCGGCTATACCGGCGGCGGCTTCTACCAGGCGCCGCTGGAAGCTATCGACGCGCGCGCCGAGCCGGTCGGCTGGCGCGATCCGGGCTTCGAAGATCGCGCGTGGCGCCCGCCGCTCGCGCGCGGTACGCTGCCCGCCGCGACCCCCGAGATCGTCGAGGCGATGGTGTTCGATGCGCTCGCGCCGCACCGGATCGATCGGCGCGGCGGGAGCGTCCTGCTCGATTTCGGGAAAGAGGCGGTCGGCGGACTCATGCTGCGACTGGCGGGTCCCGCAGGCGCGGTCGTGGACGTTCGCCTGGGCGAAGAGCTCACCGAAACCGGCGATGTCCGATACCAGTTGCGCTGCGGACAGACGTATCGCGAGTTTTGGACCTTGCGAGACGGCGAACAGGATTTCGAGCATTGGGGCTATCGGCCCTTTCGCTGGGCCGAGATACTCCTCCCGCAAGGCGTGACCCTGGTATGGGCACGGATGCGGTCGTTGGCGTTGCCTTGGCGCGAGGAAGCACCGTTCGAAAGCGCCGACCCCAATCTCGACAAGGTCCGCGACCTTTGCGCCTATTCCATTCGCGCGACGCGCATGGACCTCTATCAGGACACCCCCGCCCGCGAGCGCGGCCCGTACGAAGGCGATGCGATCGTCAACCAACTGTCCGAATATGCCGTGCAGCGCTCCTTCGCGCTGGCGCGCTATTCCAACCAATATCTTCTCTCCAAGCCGACTTGGCCGACCGAATATCGGCTGATGGCGCCGATCCTCGCCTGGCGCGATTACATGGCCACGGGCGACGACCGGTTTTTGCGGACCCATTTCGAGTCCATGGTCGACACGCAGTTGATCCACAGGATCAACTCTGCGGGCCTCGTAGAAAAGGATCCAGGGCAATCGAGCCAAGCCTGGGGCGATCTGGTCGACTGGCCGAAGAGCAACCGTGACGGCTTCGTGTTTTGCCGAGTGAACACGGTCGTCAATGCCTGGCAATATGCGGCGCTGGTCGCGTTGGCGGACATTGCGACGGTGATCGGCCGCACGGATCAGGCCGCGACGTTCCACCGCATGGCAAACCGCCTGCGCGACGCGCTGAACGCGGCGGCATTGCTGCCGGACGGCCGGTATCGTGATGGGATAGGCACCGGCCATAGTTCGCAGCACGCCACCGCGTTCGCCGTCGCGCTGGGCCTCGCCTCCGATCCGGTGGCCGGGATCGCCGCCGCATACCTCGCCCGGCAGAATATGCTGGTGAGCGTCTACGGATCGCAGTTTCTGCTGGAGGCGTTGTATCGCGGCGGGCAGGCCGATGCGGCGCTCGCCCTGATGACCAGCGCCGGGGAGTCCTCGTGGCGCAACATGATCGAACGCTGGGGCGCGACGATCACGATGGAGGCCTGGGATCCATCGCTCAAGCCGAATACGACCTTCAGTCACGCCTGGGCGACCGGGCCGGTCAATATCATCGCGAACCACCTCGCTGGCGTGACGATCACGAAGCCAGGGGCCGAATGCCTGCGGTTTGCACCACAACCTGGAAGGCTGGCGCATTTTCGAACCGAGGTTCCGACCATCCGCGGGCCTGCCAGCGTGGCGTATCGCGGTGGGAGTGCCGGGTTTCTCGAGATTGGCGTGCCCGCCAACAGCCGTGCAGATCTCCACTTCACCTGCCCATCTACAGCGCCATCCGTCACGATACATGCGGCGGGAATGACGAGACTGCACAAACCGCACGCTGGGGTGATAAATTTGAAGGACCTGCCGCCTGGGCCGTGCCGCATCACTTGGAACGACACAAAGGGCAGCCTGGGTTAGGCCATAACGACGTTGGGCGGAGATGCGGAATAATTGTTTGATATTATTAAATAAATTCTTGATCTGGTCGCGCTCTCGTACAGAGTGGCGTCGTAGGGGCGCCGGTCTTTTCGATCGAGCGACTCAGGGCGTGCGTTACTTACCGCGTTGCGCCATGCTTGCTCGTACCGCGATGTAGGAAAGGGCGACCTTGGCTGAGAGCAACGATCATGCGTTTTCCCCGATAGCGGAAGCGCCGGTGCACCGGCTCAACCTCAACCTGCTGTACCCGCTCGACGCGATCCTGCAGGCCCCGACCTTGACCGAGGCGGGGCGTCGCGTGCGGCTCAGCCAGTCGGCGATGAGTCACGCGCTGCGCCGGTTGCGCGATCACTTCGGCGACGATTTGATGACCTATACGGGCGGCAGCCAGTATCCGACACCGCTCGGGCAGGCCTTGCGCCCGGAGGTTCGGCGCGTGCTGCGTGAGGTCGAGGGTGCGCTGAGCCTTTCGCTCACCTTCGATCCGCTGACTACGACGCAGACCATTACCATCGCCACGTCCGAGACGATCGAACAGATGCTGCTCGGGCCGGTGCTGCGCGCCCTGTCCGCCTTGGCGCCGGGATTGACGGTTAATCTGATGCCGATCGACGTCAACGCGCCGGACCGTTCGCTTGATCAGGGTGCTGATCTGGTTTTGGTGGCCGAGGAGGCCGCGATCCGCGGATTGGAGAGCCTGCCAATCATTACCGATTACGCCGCCTGCATGATCTGGAACGAACATCCCGATCTGCACAATGTCGACGACATCAGCGAGACCCAGTACCGAGCCGCACGACACATCGTCGCGCGCGATGAAATGACCGAGACCTTTCCGCTCGACCCCCTTGGCGCAAACCTTTTGCGCGCCCGCCGAATCTGCGTACGCAGCACGTCCCAGGCGACGCTACCTACTATCGTCATCGGAAGTGATCTGATTGCGACCGGCAGTTCCTGGCTTTTTCAAAACTACGCGTCGATCATGCCGCTCAGGGTGATAACCGCCCCTTTTCCGCGCAAGCCGAATGTCATCCTCGCCCAATGGCCGCGGTATCGGCGTGACCCGATGGTTGCGTGGTTCGTGGAGCAGATCCGTGCTCACGTCCCGAACGCGGGCATCGATCCCGCTCATGCTCGCATGAACATTTCGAATTTGCCTGTCATCTGAGTGAAGCATAGCCTTTCCTAGACGGAAAATTCCAGCGGACGCCGCAAGCGTCACGACAGGGAATGCCGGCGACAGGAGGACGGCCGCGGTTGTTGCTGTCTTGGTAACGACCACATTGTCTCGCCGCAGGGCGAGTCCGTTTTATCACGAGGTTTCCGTTCGGTCGGATGCGCGACGTTGTCTGCGCATGGGGCGGCGCGTGCCTTGAGGAGGGGATCGAAATGATTGGTATGACCGCAAACGCACGTTGCCTTTTGAGCGCCGCCAGCCTGAGCGTCATAGCCGTGCTGGGGGCCACCATGCCGATGTCGGCCGCTGCGCAGCAGGCGCGCGGGGGCACCATCACCGTGCCGGCGATGCCGATGGCTAAGGCGATCGAGCAGATTAGCGCCCAGGCAGGGGTCGTCGTGAACTACGATCCCGACGCGGTGAAATCGCTGAGCTCCAAGCCGGTTCGCGAGGCGACCTCGGTTCGCGCTGCGCTTGAGGCGGCAACGGCAGGTAGACCGCTCGCTATCGAGATCGGGGACAACGGCGCGCTGACGGTCGTCAACAACATCAACGACATCATTGTTACCGCCCGGCGCGACGAGGCGGAAACCAGCGTTCTCGTGCGGCAGGCGACGACATCCGATCGCAGCGGCCTCGGCTTGCGCGATCAGCCACGCAACACGCAGGTGATCTCGGCCAAGACGATCGCGGATCAGCAGGCGCTGAACATCACCGACATCCTGCGCAATGCCGGCGGCGTATCCGCCACGGCCAATGACGGTAATGCCGGCGCGTCCTACACGGTGCGCGGGTTCAGCGCGGCCGGGCTGGTCAATGGCTTGAGCGGCAGCAGCCAGAACAGCATCGCCGGCAGTGCCAACCAGCCGATCGCCAATATCGAGCGTGTCGAAATCCTGAAAGGGCCGGATGCCTTGATCGCGGGCTTTGGCAATCTGGGCGGCAACGTCAACGTCGTGACCAAGAAGCCCAGCGCGGAGCAGCGGCTGGCGGTGTCTCTGGATGCCGGCTCGTTCGGGCTGGTTCGCGGCGTCATCGATGCGAACAACGCGATCACTGCGGACAAGAAGCTGTCCGGCCGGGTTGTCGCCAGCGCGCAGAAGATGGAGCATAACTACGGCGGTTATGACAACAACGATGACTATCTGTTCGCGCCATCGCTGCGCTACAAGGACCGCCTGACCGATATCGTCATCGGGGCCAGCCTGTCGAAAGCCGTGACCGGGATCGGGGCATATACCCTGTTTGACATCAACACGGCGAACCTCATCGAGCGCGATCCATCCGTGCCGATATACACCCCCCACCAAGGACTCCGCGCCAATATCGATCGCTTCTATTTCGATCTGACACGCGAGATCGTGCCCGGGGTCGATTTCGTCGCGCGGGGCTTGCACGAAACGTCACGGCTGGAAGTCAGGGTCGTGCAGCTCGGTTACAGCCGTCGGGGTATCTTGCGGGCCCAGATCGGCGGCTCGCTGCTCGAAAGCACGTCCGACGCAGTCGACAGCTTCGTTCGCATCAAGACCCATGTCGGCGATGGATTGAAGGCCAGCTTCAACGTCGGCTACAATTACAGCCGAGGCAGCACGGATCAGAGGGGCGCCACGGATTCCATTTTGGTCCCCAATCCCCCGCTCGGCGCCAACACCGGGGACGTGAGGCCATTTTCACCGTTCGGCGACGTTTCTTTGAACGTCACGGGCAAACAGGAGGGCGTCTATGGCCAGGCGCTTCTCGAATTCTGGAAGATCAAGCTACTGGGCGGGGTCCGCAAGACCTGGTTCGAAACAGGGGCGACGTTCTTCTTCCCCGGAGCAGACCCCACTGTGCCCGACAAACGGCGGGGAACGTCGCCCAGCGCGGGCATCATCTTTGACGTGACGCCTGAGGTGTCGGTCTTCGCCAACTATGCGCGCGGCACGGACCCGAGTTTCGGGACCAGCAGGACTGGAGAAATCCTGCCCGATATCACGACGACCAACAAGGAAGTGGGCGTCAAGATCGACCTGTTCAGCAAACGCGCCACGATCAACGCGTCCTATTTCGACATTACGCAGGACAATATCCAGGTCACCGATCCGGTCGACCCGAATTTTCAGATCCCCGGCCCCGGGCAACGCGGGCGCGGCATCGACCTGAACATCGCCGGTCAGTTGCTGCCCGGATGGACGGTTTTGGGCTCATTGACGCGGACCAAATATACACTGCTTTCCCCGGACGAATTCGAAACGACCGTAAGGCGTCAACCACGCGATACCTACAGCATCTATTCAATCTATCGCACGAAGATCGCCGATGGCCTCAGCGGCGGGATGTCGGCCGGCCTGTACGGACGATCAAGCTCGTTTGCGGATCCGCTCGGTATCTATGTCGTGCCGGCGGCGCGGCAGGTGGACGTCAACGGGTTCGTGACCTGGCAAGGGTTCGACATCAATCTGGGTGTTCGTAACATCTTCGACCGGCGTAATTACAATACGGCGAACTCCATTGGGTTCGTTCCCGTCGATGAGCCGCGCGGCGTACGCCTGACCATCACGAAGCGCCTGTTCTGAAGGATCGGTAGCCAATGATACCCCAGCCCGCCAATGTCGAGGAGACCCGCCGAGAGGCGGGCCTCCAGCCGAACCAACCGGCCCGCGAGCGGTGGGCGCATGCCTGGCGGCTGAGCACGCGCTATTTCGTGTCGGACGACTGGAAGTGGGCGTGGTTTCTGGTTGCGTGCTTTTGCGCGATCGAAGCCAGCTCGACCTATATTTTCCTGCTGACGAACCGCTGGCAGCGGTCTTTCTATGATGCGATTGAGCAGCGGCAGGGCGGCCTGTTCCTGTCGCTGGTACTGACCTTTGCGATGATCGCAGCGCTCGAAATCGGGGTCATATTTTTCAACAACATCGTCGGTATGACACTGGCGGTCCGCTGGCGTAAGTGGCTGACCGAATGGTATCTTGGCCGCTGGTTCGCGCGCGATCGTTTCTACGAGATCGAACGACTGCGACTGATCGACAACCCCGACCAACGGATTGCGGAGGATCTCAAGGAATTCACAGCGATGGGGATGCCCTATGGCACTTCGCCGCTCGTGATCGTGATCGGGCTCGTCTCCAGCGTGATCCGCGCCGTTCTGTTCGCCGTTATCCTGACGCAGACGTCATCACCTATTAGCATCCCCTTCTTTGGCCATGAAATTCCGCTGCCAGGCGGCGACATGATCTGGTTTGCGATCCTCTACGTGCTGTTCGGCACGGTGGTCATCACCTGGATCGGCAAACCGTTCGTCCGCCGACGGATGCGCGAGCAGCATTACGAAGCGGATTTTCGCAGCGACATGCTGCATGTGCGACGCAACGCGGAGCAGATTGCCTTTTCCGGCGCGCAACGAATCGAACAGGACGGTTTGCGGGTCGCTTTCGAGAATATTCGTCGCAACTGGTACCAATTGATGCTGGCGAGCGCGGGCTTGAGCGCCGGGCAAAGCATTTATCAGCGGGTAATGGGGATGGTTCCTCTGTTTCTGACCGTCCCGAAGTATTTTGCAGGCAAGATAACCTTCGGTCAGGTTCAGGGCGCGCGAGACGCCTTCGAGCAATTTTCTGCGAGCCTCTCCTACGCCGTCAACGTGTATCCCTCGATCGCGCGGCAGGTCGCCAACGTCAATCGTCTGAAAGCGCTCGACGACGCGATCGATCACGAGCGGCCGAGGGGCATCGCCTTCACGCCGGGCGGTACGCCGGACGGCGTCGCAATCAGCGCGTCGAACCTGGAACTGCGCCGGCCGAACGGCGCGCTGCTGTTGTCCGTCGATCAGTGGACGATCCGCGAGGGCGAGCGCTGGGTGATCGAGGGGCCATCGGGCGCCGGCAAGACGACGCTGCTGCGGGCGATCGCCGGCCTGTGGCCCGACGGCGCCGGCGCCGTAGCGATGACGCAGCGCGGCAGCGCGATGCTGGTGCCGCAACGCCTCTATTTGCCGCTCGGCACGCTGAAGAACGCGATCTGCTTTCCCGACCGGGCCGAGGATCATGACGATGCCGTCATCGCCGCACTGCTCGATCAGGTCCGGCTGAGCACGCACATCGACGCCATGCATGAGTTGCGCATGTGGCAGGACGAACTGTCGCCCGGCGAACAACAGCGCGTGGCGCTCGCCCGCATCCTGCTGCAACGCCCGACGCTGCTGGTGGTAGACGAAGCGACCAGCGCGCTCGATGCGGACAATGCCGCGAATTTCTACCAGGCCGTGATCGGTGAACTGCCCGGTGCGACCATCGTCAGCGTCGTGCACGACGAAAAGCTCGCCAGTTACCACACGCACCGTCTTCGCCTGGATCATGGCCATGCGACGTGCGCAAAGATCGAGATGAAAGCATGACGGAGCTGTTGACCCACAGCGAGGCGGCGTTGCGCGATGCGGCGGCGCTGGCCGTGGAACTCGCCGGCCGGCGCGGCGCCACCGCACGCGCCTCGGTCCATCACGAGGGCGTTGCGAAGATCGCGATGCGGGACGGTGAGGTCGAAACCGCAGAGCGCAGCGGCACGCAGGGCCTTGGCCTCACCGTCTTCCACGACGGCCGGCGCGGATCGGCGTCAACCGCGAGCTTCGACCGCGCGGCGATCGAGCGCGTGGTCGAGGAGGCGATGCTGATCGCGCGCCATGTCCGGCCTGACCCTGACGCGGGCCTGCCACCGGCCGATACACTCGCTTTTTCCAGCCCCGCCCCGCAGCTTTATGCCGATAGCCCGCGGAACCCTGACGCGCTGCTCGACGCTGCCACCAGCATGGACCGTGCAGCGGGCGAGATCGCACGGTCTGACCCGCGGCTGCGCATCGGCGAATCGGTGGCGGTGGCGACCGAAGGACTATGGGCGCTGGCGACGAGCGACGGTTTCTGCCGCAGCGTTCTGCGATCCAACGACGCCCGCTGGTCGGTGATGCTGGCACAGGACGATTCCGGCAGCACGTCGAACTTTGCCCAGTCGCAGGAACGCAGCGTCGGCGCCCTGCTACCCGTCGAACTGCTGGCGCAGCAAGCCGCCGACCGTGCCCGGCAAGCGCTCGGCGCACGATCGCTGGCCAGTCGGCGCTGCCCGGTGCTGTTCGATCCGCGCATCGCGGCCACGCTGGTCGGCGAACTTGCGTCTGCGTTGACCGGCATGGCGCAGGTGCGGCGCATGAGTTTCCTGCCCGATCCGATCGGTCGCAGCATCGCGGCATCTCACCTCGACCTGATCGAAGACCCGTTCGAGCCGCTCGGGCTGGCGAGCGGTGGCTTCGACAGCGAGGGAATTGCAGGATCGACCCGTGCGATCGTCCGCGCCGGGGTCGCCGAGAGGTTGTTCCTGTCGTCGCTGTCCGCACGCAAGCTCGGCATGACATCGACCGGTAACGCCGATGGCTTCTACAATCTTCGCCTGACCAGCACGGCGGACAGCGGCGATTGGGCGGCGATGCTTGCGATGTTGGGCACCGGCCTGGTCGTCACGCAGCTTCAGGGTGGCATGACCGATCCTGCCAGCGGCAATTGGACGCAGGCGGTCGAAGGGCTGTGGGTGGAGGACGGGCACGTCGTTCACGCTGTCACCGACGTCACGCTGGCAAGCACCATGCCCGCGATGCTGGCAGGCATCCGTGCGGTCGGCCTCGATGTCGAGCGGCAGGGTGCGATCCGAACCGGCTCGATCCTGATCGACGATATGCAAGTGGGAGGCAGGGCATGAACGGCGGCGACTTGGCGATCGATCGCGCGCGGGCGGCGCTGTTCGGGCCGGCGGGGCTCGACGAGGCCGCGATCGGCCGCGCCTTGGGACATCTGGCCGGCGGCGGTGCCGATCTGGCCGATCTGTTCTTCGAAACCACGGCGATGCGTAGCTGGCGACTGGAGGACGGTCACGTCACGCAAGGAAGCTTCTCCATGCGGCAGGGCGTCGGCGCGCGTGCCGCGCATGGCGGGCAGGTCAGTTTCGCGCACTCGGCCGACATCCGGGAGAATGCGTTGCTCGATACGGTGCGGGCGGTCCGTACGCTGGCCCGGCATGGTGATAGGACGCGTCATCCGCAGGGCATCGCGCTCAACCGGCGGGCGGGGCGTCACGACCTGTACCCGGCGATCGATACGGTGTCGGTCGAGGATGCGGCGGCGTGGATCGCGTTGCTCGAACGCATCGACCGGCTCGCGCGCAGCCGCGATCCGCGCGTCGCGAGCGTCGATGCGAACGTGCGGGCGCAGGATACGGTCATTCTCGTCGCGGAGGCCGATGGGCTGCTGGCGGGCGACGTGAGGCCGGTGACGATCCTGTCGATTGTCGTGATCGCCGAGCAGGACGGGCGGCGCGCGCGCGGCCAGGCGGGGCTTGGCCGTCAAGCCGGGCTGGACGGGTTCGATGACGCCTCGGTCGAGGGGATGGTGGCGACGGCGGTACGCATGGCGCTCAACAATCTCGACGCGATCCCGGCGCCGGTCGGCGAGCTGCCGGTGGTGTTGGGGCCGGGCTATCCGGGCGTCCTGTTCCACGAAGCGGTCGGCCACGGGCTGGAGGGCGATCACCATCGCAAGCACCTCTCCGCCTTCGACGGTAAGGTCGGCGAACGGATCGCCGCGCCCGGCGTCACCGTGATCGACGACGGCGGCCTCGCCGGGCGGCTCGGTTCGCTCGGCGTCGATGACGAGGGGACCGCACCCGAACGCACGGTCCTGGTCGAGGACGGCATCCTGACCGGCCTGATGCAGGACCGGCTCAATGCCGGGCTGATGAACGCGCGCTCGACCGGCAACGGTCGGCGCCAATCCTACGCCCATCTGCCGATGCCGCGCATGACCAACACCTTTCTGGCGAACGGCTCGGCCGATCCGGCGGACATTATCGCGTCGATCGATCGCGGCATCTATGCGACCGAATTCGACGGCGGGCAGGTCGATATCGTCACCGGCCGCTTCAATTTCACCACGATCGAGGCATGGCTGGTCGAGAAGGGCAAGCTGGTCGCGCCGGTGCGCGGTGCCACGCTGATCGGCATCGGGGACGAGGCGCTCCGGCACATCTCGATGGTCGGCAATGATCTGGCTTTCGACACCGGCATGGCGACCTGCGGCAAGCAGGGACAGCAGCTCCGCGTCAGCGTCGGCCAGCCCACGCTCCGCATCGACCGGATGATGGTCGGCGGACAGAACGCCTGACATTCCCCGTTTCCACAAGGATCTTCCGTATGCGTCATGCCACCGAACACGATTTCGACGATGTCGTCATGAAGAACGACAAGCCGGTGCTGGTCGATTTCTGGGCGCCGTGGTGCGCGCCGTGCAAGGCGCTGGCCCCGACGCTCGACGATCTGGCGATCGAATATGCCGACGAGATGGAGATCGTGAAGGTCGATATCGAGGCGAACCCCGATCTGGCCAAGCGTTTCGACGTACGCGGTATTCCGCTGCTGATCGTCGTCAAGAATGGGCAGGAGACCGCGCGGACCTTCGGCACGGTCTCGCGCAGCCGGCTCGACGCGTTCGTCGATGCCAATGTCGGGACCGAGAAATGACCGACATCGCATTCCAGGGCGATCCGGCCGTCAAGGACATGGCGCTGGCCCGCCTGCGCCGCCACATCGCCGATGGCAGCTTCGTCTTCTATCCCGCATGGGAGGAGGGCAAGGCGAACGTGATCGGCGCAATCGTCGAGGCAGACGACCAGACGGCGTTCGCCGAACGCCTCGGCTACCCGATCGCGCTCGTTACCGCGCTGGAATCGATCGTAAACGCCTATCAGACGTTACCTGTCGCGCAGACATATGTAACCGACTGGTTCGAACAAACCCCGGTCGGCGCCGACCTGTCGCGCGTGGTGTCGCAGGTCTTGCTGTCGATCCTCGAACGGTCCGATCTGGTCACGTTGACCGCCCCGCACGCGGAACTGGAGCGCTGTCGGCAGGCAGTGATCGCGTTGCACCGCCGCGAGATCGATGGCGATGCGGCGGACCGCAAAGGGTGGAAGGTTGAGCGATTGGCCGCCGTTGCCGCGAGCGATGCGATCACCGACGGTTCGTTTGCACATCTTGCCGGTCTCATCGTCGAGGCAGCGGCGTGGCCTGCCACTATGCGTACCGTGCTGAGCGATACTCTGGACGCCTGTGGCCGACTGGAGCTGCGGCGTGAAACCGGCGCCATTGGCTGGACGGAGGCTCTTGAGAGCCGTGCGTACAAGATCCGCGAGAAGGCCGAAATCGACGGTCGAATGGCCGAATTATCGGGTATAGACCGGATGCTTGGTTTGCTCGACGCCGAAGACCCTGAACTCGGGCAACATTTTCGCCAGCGACTCGAATGTTTCGAGCGCTTGGGCCATATCAATCGCCTCGTCGGGCGTCAGATCGTCGAGTTGATGAGGCAGGCTCCTGTCGTTGCTACACCCGCCGAGGCGTCGGCGTGACCGCAAGCCCGACGCCGCAGTCGCGGCACAGCAAGGTGCTCATCATCGGATCGGGACCGGCTGGCTATACCGCTGCGGTCTATGCCGCGCGCGCTGCCCTGGCGCCGACGCTGGTCGAAGGGCCGCAGCCCGGCGGGCAACTGATGATGACCACCGATGTCGAAAACTGGCCGGGTGACGAAAGCGTGCTTGGTCCCGATCTGATGGCGCGAATGGCAGACCAGGTGCGCAAGGCCGGGGTCGAGGTGGTCAGCGACCTGATCGACGCGGTCGATCTGTCGCGCACGCCGTTCCTGGCGATCGGCGACGACGGCACGCAATACACCGCCGACACGATCATCATCGCGACCGGCGCATCGGCGCGCTGGCTGGGGCTGGATAGCGAGACGGCGTATCGCGGTCGCGGCGTATCGGCCTGCGCCACCTGCGACGGCTTTTTCTACCGCGGTCAGGTTTGTGCGGTGGTCGGCGGCGGTAATACCGCCGTTGAAGAGGCACTGTACCTCACCAATTTCGCCGAGAAGGTCTATCTGATCCATCGGCGCGATACCCTGCGCGCCGATCGCACCAACCAGGCGCGGCTCCATGCCAATCCTAAGATCGAGATGATCTGGAACGCCGAGGTGACCGAAGTCGTCGGCGATGCCTCCGGCGTCACGGGAGTCTCGTTGCGCGATACGCGCGACGGCACGGCTTCGCATCTGGCGGTTCACGGGCTGTTCGTCGCGATCGGCCACGATCCCGCCACCGCGCTGTTCAAGGGACAGCTTCGCATGGATGACGAAGGCTATATTCTCGTCACGCCCGGATCGACCGCGACCAGCGTGCCCGGCGTGTTCGCCGCCGGCGACGTGCAGGACAAGCTGTTCCGGCAGGCGGTGACGTCGGCGGGCATGGGGTGCATGGCGGCACTGGAGGCCGAGCGCTTCCTCGCCGGGCACAATGCACATGCGATCGCCGCAGACGGCGTTGACACGGCGATGTTGGTTTGAACCTGAAGATGGATGAAACGATGACAAACCCTCTGCTCGACACGCTGGAACTGCCGCGTTTTGGCGACATCCTGCCCGATCAGATCGCGCCCGCGCTCGACAAGGTCCTCGGCGACCATCGCGCGGTCGTCGAGCGCATCGTCGCGACGCAGCCGCGCAGCTTTGCCGAGGCGTGGCTGCCGCTGGAGCGCGCGGACACTGCGATTACGGCCGTCTGGTCTGCGGTGTCGCACCTGCACGGCGTTGCCGACACGCCCGAACTGCGCGCCGCCTATGTCACCGGGGAGGAAAGGCTGGTCGAAAACAATCTTGAGGTGATGCAGAATCAGGCGCTCTATGCGGTGCTGGTCGCGCTCACCCAGACGACCGAATTCGCTTCGCTGCCGGACGCCGACCGGGTCGCCGTGGACCATCGGATTCGCGATTTCGTCTTGTCGGGCGTCGCGCTGGAGGCGGAGGACCGCGCCCGCTTTGCCGCGATCTCGGTCGAATTGTCGCAGCTATCGACCGCCTTCGGCAACGCCGTGCTCGACGCGACCGACGCCTGGTTCGAACATGTCGAGGATGCGGCCTTGCTGGCGGGCATTTCGGAGGCCGACACGGCGATGTTTGCCGATGCCGCCACCGCGCGCGGCCTGCCCGGATGGGTCGTGACGTTGCAGATGCCCAGCGTGAGCGCCGTGCTGACGTTCGCGGAGGATCGCGGCCTGCGCGAGCGCGTATATACGGCATATGGCACGCGCGCATCGGATCAGGGTCCGCATGCGGGGCAGTTCGACAATTCGGGCCGGATCGCGTCGATCCTCGACCTGCGGCGCGAGGGTGCCCGGCTGCTCGGCTTCACCGATCCGGTCGCGTGGTCGCTGGCCACCAAGATGGCACCTGACGCCGCCACGGTGCTGGCGTTCCTGCGTGATCTCGGCCACCGGGCGAAGCCCGCCGCGATCCGCGAATATGCCGAGCTGGCGGAATTCGCCGCCGACCATCTCGGTATCGCGGCGCTTCAGCCTTGGGATATGAGCTATGTTTCGGACCGGCTGCGCGCCGCGCGCTATGCCGTTGATGAGCAGGAGGTGCGCGCCTATTTCCCGGTCGACCGCGTCATCGCCGGTTGGCAGCAACTGCTCGATCGCCTGTTCGGCATCCGCCTGATCGCGCGCGCCGACGTGCCGGTCTATCACCCCGACGCCTGCTATTACGATGTGGCGGACGAGGATGGCGCGATCATCGCCGGCGTCTATGTCGATCTGCATGCCCGTACCGGCAAGCGCGGCGGCGCATGGATGGCACAGGCGCGCCCGCGGCTGAAGGATGGCAACAGCCGTCGGGTGCCGGTCGCCTATCTCGTCTGCAACTTCGCACCGAAAACCGACGGCAGCCCTTCGTTGCTCAGCCACAAGGAAGTGGTGACCTTCCTGCACGAGACGGGGCATTGCCTCCACCATCTGTTCACGCGCATCGATCGTCCCAGCATCGCCGGCACCAACGGGTTCGAATGGGACGCGATTGAGCTGCCAAGCCAGTTGATGGAGGATTTCGCCTGGGACCGTGACGTGCTGAACGGCATGTCGGGCCATTACCAGACCGGCGCCCCGCTGACCGCAGAATTGTTCGATAAGCTGCTGGCGGCGCGCCGGTTCCTGTCGGGTATGTTCGTCGTCCGGCAGGTCGAATTCGCGCTGTTCGACCTGCTGCTGCATCTGGGAACGCTCGGCAGCGATCCGATGGAGGTGATCGAGGCCGCGCGCGAGGCGGTGGCGGTGGTCCGCCCACCGGCGTGGCACCGCTTCCCGCACGGCTTCACCCATATTTTCGCCGGCGGCTATGCGGCTGGCTATTACAGCTATCTGTGGGCGGAGGTGCTCTCCGCAGACGGGTTCCAACGCTTTGCGGAGGCAGGATTGGTCGACCGCGTCACCGCTGCGACGTTCCGTGACGAGGTGCTGTCGCGCGGCGCCAGCCGTCCCGCCGCCGACAGCTTCCGCGCCTTCCGTGGTCGCGATGCGGACCCGCAGGCAATCCTCGTCCGTCATGGCCTGGCAGTACACGATGACCGCTGATCGCACCGCCGACCGCGCGTGGCGTGTAGAGGCGATCCGGCGGATCGAAGCGGACTATACCAGGTCCGCCGACACCCACCTGATCCGGCTCGACCTGCCGCACCACCCCGGGATCACGCTGTACCTTAAGGACGAAAGCAGTCACCCGACCGGCAGCCTGAAGCATCGGCTCGCCCGCTCGCTGTTTCTCTATGCGTTGTGCAACGCCTGGATAGGGCGGGATACCTGCGTGATCGAGGCGTCGTCGGGCTCGACTGCGGTCAGCGAGGCCTATTTCGCGCGGATGCTTGGACTGCGCTTCATTGCGGTGGTGCCAGCCTCGACAGCGGCGCCAAAGCTCGACGCGATCCGTTTTTACGGCGGCGAAATCCACGCCGTCGATGATCCGCGCACCGTGTACGACATTGCGCATCGTCTCGCCGCGGAGACGGGCGGGCATTATCTCGACCAGTTCACCTATGCCGAGCGCGCGACGGACTGGCGCGGCAACAACAATATCGCCGAAAGCATCTTCGCACAGATGGCAGCCGAGGAGACGCCGGTTCCGACCTGGGTCGTGTGCGGGGCGGGGACGGGCGGCACCTCGGCGACAATCGGCCGCTATATCGCCTATCAGCGGCACGCGACCCAGTTGTGCGTCGCCGATCCGGTCCATTCGATCTTCCATCGGCATTTCGCGGATCGCACCGCCGTCGCGCTGCCGGAGGGGTGCGCCAGCCGTATCGAGGGGATCGGGCGTCCGCGCGTCGAAGCCAGCTTCATTCCATCGGTGATCGACCGGATGATTGCAGTCGAGGATGCGGCGAGCATCGGCGCGATGCGCGCGTTATCGCGCCGTCTCGGGCGACGGGTCGGCGGGTCGACCGGCACCAATCTGGTCGCGGTGATGCGACTCGCCGAGGAAATGGCGTCAGCACAGCAGTCCGGCGCGATCGTCACCATCCTGTGCGACGGAGGCGAGCGCTACGGCTGCACCTACTACGATGATGACTGGCTATCCGCCCGCAGCGTCTCTTGGCAGGAGCATGAGCAAGACGTGCAGGCCTTTCTGATTTAAGGCAAGTCGGCGTCGAAGGTGCGCCAAACTGCGAGAGTGATCCTCCCTCGTTTTGACGGACACCAATGACAGGCTCTGTCGTTAGCAGCGTCTCGCCTGCAAGCCCGGCGGCAAAGCGCGTCAGTATCGGCGATGGCGTCGCCTGCGGAGCAGGCGTCCGAGATCGCGCCAGGATGGAGTAAAAAAGCGGTCGGCATCTTTGCGGACTTGCCGCAGCCGGCGCCGCGCTGGCGAATCTTGGCGGTGGACGCGGGCGCCGGACTCGCTCATGGACGCGCCTCCGGCGTGCCGGAGAGACTTGGAGCGTTCGGCGGGTTCGGCCCCGCCGATGATGGCGTCGCGAATGGCGCCGAATAATCGCGGCGTGGCGCAGTAAAGCCCTCCACCGCCCGCGAAGACCTGTTCGATCGGATTGAAGCCATGAAACCCATCGAACGTATCGACGCGGCAGACATTCCCGGCGGCGGCCAATTATGGCTGATGCAGTGCGGGTCCGATTTCTCGATCCAGTTCGGCGAGGACGAACTGATGGGCAGTCAGGACTTCGATTCCGAGAAGGCCTTGGCGTCGCTCGCCATCGGGCGGATGGGGCCGCGGCGGGACCGTATCCTGATCGGCGGACTCGGTATGGGGTTCACGCTCGGCGCAGCCTTGTCCGCGTTGCCGGACAGCACCGCGATCGTCGTCGCGGAACTCGTGCCGACGGTGGTGACATGGGCGACCGGCCCGCTCGCGCATCTGTTCGGCGGACATCTCGCCGATCCGCGCGTCTCGCTGGCGATCCGCGATGTCCACGACGTCATCATCGATTCGCCCGAGGGCTTCGATGCCATCCTCCTCGATGTCGATAATGGCCCCGACGGCTTCATTCGCCCGGCCAATGACCGGCTCTATTGCAACTGGGGGCTGCGCTCCACCTATGCCGCGTTGCGCCCCGGCGGCGTGCTTGCGATCTGGTCGGCCTATGACGATGACGGTTTCGTCGATCGGCTGGTCGGGGCGGGCTTTACCGTAGACAGCGCGCGGATCGACGCGGTCGGTAGCCGTGAACCCAAACATTATACGATTTGGCTGGCGATCAAACCGGACATCGTCGTCGCGGCAAACGGCTGATAGTCGGCCCGTATCAGCAGCATGACATCGGCGTTTCGGAATATATCCTGGCCGCGCCGGTTGATTAATCCGGGAATATTTGTATAGCGGTCTGGCTATTGTCGCCTGCGGCGGAAATCAACGCTTCCGGGCTGAGTCTTCCATTTCACGCTTCCTGGCCCCGTGCGCTTCCACGCGCGGGTCTTCCCACCTAGCGAAAGGAACGCTCTCATGCCAATCGGCAAAGTAAAATTCTTCAATAACGACAAGGGCTATGGCTTCATTGCGCCGGAAGACGGCGGCAGCGACAGCTTCGTCCACATCACCGCTGTCGAGCGCGCCGGCATGTCGACGCTCGAGACCGATCAGCGCGTCTCGTATGACATCGAGAATGACAAGCGTGGCAAGGCTTCCGCAGTGAACCTGCAGAACGCCTGAGCCGACAGGCTTTAAGCCGGCGCCGGGGCGAATGTGGGGAAACCCCGTTCGCCCCGGCTCCAGCGATAGCCCACTTAACAAACCGACTCTGAGGCCGATTCAGGCGAACGCCTTGTAATCGTGCTTCACCGCCTTCGCGGCGGCGCGCGCATGGCCGCGCAGCCAGCCCGAATCGCGCTGCGCCGCATCGGCGCGAACCGCAGCGACCCGTTCGATATCGCCCGCATGGCAGGTCGCGATCTCGCGACCCATCAGCCGCAGCATCTCCGCCGACATCAGCACCGCACCCGCATCTTTCACCTCGATCTTGCGGCTGTTGGGCGATAGCCGCCGCAGCACCAGACCGTCCTCGACCCGGTAATGCGGATCGACCGCGCGCGTCGCCGCATGGGCGATCGTGCCGGCAAGGATCGTCGCGTCGCTGCCGGGTCCGAACGCCGCCCAGGCCGGCGGCAGGATCGCCTTCACCTCCCGCACCACCGGACCGCCGAGCCACGCGATCTGCGCGGTATAGCGCGGCCTGCCGAGGCTGCCGGTGCCGGCGGTGCGGGCGAACACCGGCAGCGGATCAACCTCGACTGGCAACGCTGCCGCCAGCGCCGCGTGGAAGCGCCCCGGCGCCGCCGCTCCGGCCCTGCGCGCCTTGCCGCCGGGCGCGAGCTTGCGCCACCAGTCGGCGCGTTCCTTCTCCGGCAGCATGATCTCGCGACGCAGCCAGCGATGCTCGCGTTCGAGGATCAGCGGGTGCGGCTTGGCGAGGCCGGCAACATAGCCCTCCCACAGCGCGTCGCAGATATCCTCCGCCGAATCGCCACCCGCCAATAGTGCGGAGGCGGCGAGGCGGACGAGGTCGAGCGACCACGGCATCACCGCCGCGTCGTCGAAATCGTTGGCGCCCCACACCAGCCGGCCCTCGGCATCGCGCCACGTCCCGAAATTTTCGAGATGCGTGTCGCCGATCGCCAGCACCGGCGGCATATCGGCGAGATCGGGGCAGACCGTCAGGATCGTCTCGGCCCAGCGCCAATAGGTCGCGCGCAGGAAGACGAGGGCGTCCTTCGCCATCTTCGCGCGCTTGCGCACCAGATCCTTCTCGACGATCTCGTCGCCGAGCTGCGCGCGCAGCCAGTCTTCGTAGCGCTCGATCGACTCATGGATATCGCTCATCCGCCGACCCTAGGCCGATCGCGCGGACTTACGCCATCACGTTGCGCCCGCGCGAGACCCTGGCGGTATGGCCGATGCTCGCCGCAGTCGAATGCGCCTTGATCGTATCGACCATGATCCAGTCGTTGGTCGCGCTGTCTGGGGTGAGCGTCAGCGCCATATAGCCGCGACGGCTGGTGTCGCACCATTTGAGTTCGGGATTGCCGGCGACCAGCGCCGCCGCGACCGTCTTGGGATCGATGCCCATCTGCGATTCGTAGCCGGGCGAGGTGACGCTATGCCCGGCGAATTCGACGCCGGCGGGCTTGCCGTCCTGCCCGAGATCATAGGCCCAGGCATTGTGGCTGTCGCCCGACAGGACGAGGAGATTGGCGCCCATCGTCTGCGCCGAGCGCAGGAACCGCGCGCGCGCGGCCGGATAGCCGCCCCAATTGTCGTAGTTGAACGGCAGGCCGAGCTTGGCCGCCGCGATGCCCGCCGTCACATACGCTTTCGCCCCAGAGGGGGCTGTCGGCGCGACCCAGCTTGCCGCGATCTCGGGCATCACCGTCTGCCCGAGGATCGTGCCGAAGCCGACCAATTGCCAGCGCTGCCCCTGCTTGACCGAGGCGCGCATCGCGTGCGCCAGCCAGCTTTCCTGCTGCGACCCCATCATCGTCTTGGCGGGGTCCATCCACGCGCCGTCGCGGAACGCTTTCAGCGCGGCGATCGGATCGGCCTGTTGGAACAGTGGCGCGATATCGGGCTGTTGGGTACGCGCGAGCAGCCGGGTCTCGGTGCGGAACAAAGTCGCGAGTCCGCCGATGTCATAGGCCTTCCACGGTTCGTCCGAGATCGGCATCCACTCGCGATACGCCTGGATCGAGGCGATCTTGCGCAACGTCCAGTCGCCCTCGTTCGCCTGATGGTTTTCGGCGCCGCCTTCCCAGCTATCGTTCGCCGATTCGTGATCGTCCCATTGCGCGATCATCGGCTGGAGCTGGTGAAGGCGCTGGAGATCGGGGTCGCTGCGATAGCTGGCGTAGCGCAGCCGGTAATCGGTGAGGTGGATCAGCTCGCTCGCCGGCTCGGGCACGCGCCCGCCGACTGCCTCCGCCGGGGTGGGGTAATGGTTGCGATCATATTCGTAGAGATAGTCGCCGAGGTGGATGACGAGATCGATGTCGTCGCGCGCGGCGGCATGGCCATAAGCGTTGAAATAGCCGAAGGGCATGTTCGAGCAGGAAAAGATCGCGGCGCGGAAGCTCGGCACCGGCCCCTCGGGCAAGGTGCGCGTGCGGCCCACGGCGGAGAAGGTGCCGTCGGGCGCGATGAAGCGGTAGTGATAGGTCGTGCCGGGCTTCAGCCCGTCGAGCGTGATCTTGGCGGTATGGTCCCGCCACGGCCCGGTGATCTGCGCGCCGCTCGCGACGATGCGGTTGAAGTCGGGCGTCTCGGCGATCTCGACGCGAAGCTCGACCGCGTCGCCGCCGGCGGGCACGTAGCGCGTCCACAGCAGCATCGAATCCGAGGCTGGCTCGCCGCTCGCCACCGCATGGGTGAAGCCGCGCCCGTGCGTTACGTTCGGCGTCTGCGCGAAGCCCGGCACCGCGAACGCGCCCAGCCCGAGCGAGCCGGTCAGCAGGAAGGAACGACGATCTAGGCGGGGCGTGTGAGCGGTCATGACAGCGACATCCTTATGGCGTTGCGCGCGCTCTGCTCCCGGGTTGTTTCGTGGTCGTGACATGGCCGGCGATGGCGCTTACAGGGGCGCGCAGATGCCGCTTCCCCAGTCCGCGCCGCCCCCGCATTTCGCCCGTCGGTTCGACGTCACGCGCTGGCTGATCCTCGTCGCCGTGGCGCTCGCCGCGCGCGCCGTCACGTTCGGCGACCCGGTCGTGCATGTCGATGAGGAATTCTATTTCGCAACGGCGCGCGGGATGTGGCAGGGCGCGCTGCCGTTCGTGGACATCTGGGATCGTAAGCCGATCGGGCTGTTCCTGCTATATTGGCCGGCGGCTGGCCTGCCGCTGGCGTGGGGCATTCTGGCCTATCAGATCATGGCGCTGGTCTCGCTGGTGCTGACCGCGCGGCTGGTGTTCTGGATGGCGGAGCGGGCCGGCTGGGGCGCGGGCGCGCTGCCCGGTGCGGTCGCCTATCTGCTGTGGCCCGATCTCCTCAACGGCGTCGGCGGGCAGGCGCCGATCTTCTACAATTTGCCGATGGCGGCGGCGGGTGCGCTGATCGTGCTGAGCGCGCAAAGGCACCGCCGGTTGCTCGGCGCGGCGGCGATGGCGCTGGTCGGGATTACGCTCCAGATCAAATATAGCGCGGTGTTCGAGGGCATGTTCTTCGGGCTGTGGTTGCTGATGCGCGAGTGGCGTGCGCGCACCGCGTTGTGGGTACTGGCGGGCTATGCGGTGCTGCTCGTCGCGCTGGCGCTGCTGCCGACGCTGATCGCCTACGCCGCCTATCTGGATCGCGGACAGGCCGACGCCTTCGTTTATGCCAATTTCGGGTCGATCGCGCACCGCAACGCCAATCCGCTGCCGGAGATGCTCGGCAATATCGGCGTGCTGGTGCTGCTGCTGTCGCCGCTGGTGGCGATGGTGTTCGGCGCGCGCGGTCGCGTGGGGCAGGGCGATGCGAGCGCGCGGGCGTTCCTGTTCGCATGGTTCGTCGCGGCGCTGCTCGGCGTCGCCGTGTTCGGCACCTGGTTCGACCATTACGGCCTGCCTGTGCTCGTGCCGGGCGCGGCCTGCGCGGCGGGGTTCTTCGGGCGGGCGGACATGCGGCGGCGGGTGACGCCGGCGATCCTGCTGCTGGTCGCGCTGGTCGGGCAGATCGCGGTGGTGGTCAACATCCACAATCGCGGCACCGCCGCCCAGTTCGCGCGCATGGCCGAAGCAGTCGGGCGCGGCCCCGGCTGTCTCTACGTCTATTCGGGCTCGACGATGCTGTATCCAGCGACGGGGCGGTGCCGGCTGTCACGCTATGTCGTGCCCGCGCATCTCAACCGCGCGCGCGAAAGCGGCGCGACCGGCGTGGATCAGGCGACCGAGGTGCGCCGTATTCTCGCCGCGCATCCCGCCGTGGTGGTGATGCGGCCGCCGTTCCGGGGCGAGCGCCCCGAGATTCGCGCGATCGTGGTCGCGGCGATGGCGCACGGCTATCACCGCGCCGCCACCGTGCCGATGGGGAACGAGCGCATCGTGATCTACAAGCGCTAAACCGGACGGATCAGGCTACGTTGAGTCGCTTGCCGTCGCGCTTGGCGCGGACCAGGCTCTCGTAATAGTCCATCAGTTCGACAGTATGCTCGCGGTCGCTGCGGACCTTGCCGGCGGCGACGCGCGCGGCCCGGCGCAGCAGCGGCTGGTCGCGCGCGAACAGCCGCGCGATCGCCAGCGCCGCCGAACCGGCGTCGCGCGCAGTGTACAGCTCGGACGAGCGCGGATCGGCGACTTCGGCGCAGCCGCCGGTGTCGGGCACGATCAGCGGCAATCCCGCCGCCATCGCCTCCGACGCGACCAGACCAAACGGTTCGGCCTCCGATCCGTGGATCAGCGCGTCGCAGCTCGCCATGATCCGCGCCAGCCGCTCGCGATCATAGACCGGGCGGAACAGCCGGATATGCGGGCTGCCGGCGACACGCTTCTCGATCTTCTGCGTCTCGACGCCAGCGCCGAGCAGGATCAGCCCGACGGGCAGATCGGCGCCGGCGCGCTCGACCGCGTCGATCACCAGCCGCCAGCGCTTCTCGGGATGATGCCGCCCGAGGCCAAGCAGCAATTGCCCATGCGGCGGCAGGCCGCACTGCGCGAGCAACGCGGCGCGCAGCCGTTCGTCGCGCAGATCGGGCGAGAAATGGCCGATTTCGATGCCGAGCGGCATCGACGCGTCGATCCGCACGCCGCGCGCCTTCAGCCGTTTCTCCAGCGCCGGGCCGTTGGTGACGACCGCGTCGAAATGGTCGAGAAAGCCGGTCATGTAGCGGCTGTACCAGAGGAACGCGCGCTCGATCCGGTCGATCGGCGCGAGATGCTCGAACCAGCGCAGCGCATAAGCGGCGACATTGTCGTTGTGCATGAAGAACGTCTTCACCGCATCGCCCTGCCACCCGCCGACGATCCACGGTGGCCGCCACGGCGACGACGTCTCGACCAGATCGGGCTGGAGCCGGTCGAGCGCATGGGTGATCGGCGCCGGGTCCCAGAACAGGCCGTAATTGCGGTCGAACGGCAACCGCCCGGCCTTGATGTAGACGACGCGCCCGCCGCCGGGCCGCTCCTCGATCTCGTTCCTCTCGCCCGGCGCGATCACGATCAGTTCGTGGCCGAGATCGGACATGATGCCCATCTTGCGATCGATATAGGTGCGGACCCCGCCGCCGGTCGGGGAATAGAATTCGTTGACGTCGACGATCCGCATCGCGCTCAGCTCCCGGCGTTCATCGGGCCGAAGCCGCCGAGGCCACGCAGATATTGCGCGTGGATGTCGGTGGTGACGACGCCCTCGGGTACGGTGATCGTCGCCATGTCGAGCCTGGGCCGCGCGCGCCCGAGCCGGACGTTGCTCGGGAAGCCGGCGCCGTCCGACCAGAAGTTGAACTTGTTCTTGCCGTCGCGGTTGTGCGTGAACAGCAGCGCGTATTTGCCCGGCGTCGGCGCCTTGATGCACAGCGAGATCGCGCCGGTCGCGGGCGTCGGCACGCGGACGCGGCGGAAGAACTTGCCTTCCTTGATGAGATCGCGATCGTCTTTCAGGAAATCGGCGTCGTTGGCGGGATAGAGTTCGAGCTTCAACTCGCCGATCCGGTCCTTGAGGCCATCGACATTGACTCGGATCGCCGGGCCGCCGCCGCTGGTGCAGGCGGCGCTGTCGCTGCCGAGCACGCCGGCCTGCGCGGCAGCGGGGGTGCCGCCGATGGCGACGAGGGCGGCGGCGAGCGCCGCCAGACTACGAACCTGCATTTCTCTTCCTCAACAGCCCGGACAGGCTGAACAGCGCGACCAGCACCACATGGACGACGAGCGTGAGGCCCGCCGTCAGGGCGACAAGATTCCTGACCTCGTCACTCTGACCGATAAGGGGAGTGGATAAGGCGAAAAAAAGGTCTTTGTTTGGCACGAGTGGCAGGCGGGACACGATCATCCTGAGCGCCGCGAGCAGCAGCCACATGCCGACCGATTCGCTCGGCATGCCGAAATGCCAGGTCAGCGCGACCAGCACCGATCCGGCGATGAGCCGCAGCACATGCACGCCGAAAATCCACCACAAGGTCCGCCGCGCCAGCGAGAAGACGCGTTTGGAGAAGATCAGGAACGGCAGCGACATGAAGAACACGATCACGGTCGATCCGATCGCGATGTGCTGTTGGTGCGGCGTGAGCAGGCCGAGGTAGAGCGACAGCGCGATCGCGGTGATACCCAGGGTAACGGCATTGCCGGCGATTGCGGAGAGGATGCTGACATCCTTCACCGCGCCGAACGGCGCCGCCACCAGCGACGTGCGCTGCCGCGCCCAGGTGTAGAAATACGCCTCGCCCGAATAATTGAGCATGTCGTTGGCGATGCGTTTCTTCGCCAGCGCGACGAAGCCTTCCGGCGGAATCCGCCACAATTTCCGAAAGATGACATAGTCGCCCGTCACCGACGAGAAATAGAGCATCAGGAAGAAAACATAGAACCACGGGCTGGCGGGAAGCGCTTTGACCAGCCCGGTGAGGCCAGTCGCCAGCAATTGCCGCCCGAGCAGCAGCACCATCACCACCGTCACCGCCGCGCCCAGATAGGAGGGCCAGCGGCGCTTGAGGGTCTGCATCGGCTCAAGGCCCGCCAGATCGGGAGGAAGGGGAACCGGAGCGTCGACGATACGAGCCGGCGCCGCCGCCCCGAAGGGAAAATTGTCCACCTGGATAGTCCGTAACCGCTCGATCGCGTCGAGCACAGGCGGCGCTTAGCCGGATATCGGCCGATCGGCAAACCGGATCGGACTCGCCCGGAACCAAACAATGCTCCAAGTTTGTCGTAGTTCCCGCATTTTCGCGCCGCAACATTTTCCGTGTCGGTTGCGAAACTTTTGCGACAATCACGGGTTACGAAGGGCCTGATGCTCAGCCCGCGCGCCCCATCTGCCCATATCCTGACATATGCGCAGACGCTCAAGGGCGGCGGTGTCGAAGACGCCTTGCTCCGTCTGGCGGCGGGGTGGGTCGCGCACGGCAGGCGGGTGACGCTGGTGATCGGCGAGGCTGCCGGCCCGCTCGCCGCGAAAGTGCCGTTGGGCGTCGAGGTGATCGAACTGGGCGACGCCACCTATCTCGGCATGGTCGGCGTGGCGGAGATCGCGGCGCGGCTCGGGCCGGACCTGATTTTCTGCCCCGGCAACCATTACACCGCCGTCGCCGCCTGGATACGGCTGCGGCTGGGCGGCGCCTGTCCGCCGATCGTCGCCAAGGTCTCGAACGCGCTCGACCGCCGCGATCAGGGCTGGCCGCTCGCGCCGGCCTATCGCGTGTGGCTCGGCTGGCATCGCCATTTCGTCGATCATCTCGTCGCGATGACGCCGGCGATGAAATCCGAGGCGATCCGCACGATCGGCTTGCCCGCAGCGAAGCTCAGCGTCATCGCCAACCCGCCGGTCCAGCGCGTCGCCGGTGCCGCGCGGTCGCCGGTGCCCGCCGGGCGCTTTCTGCTCGGCGTCGGGCGGCTTGCACCGCAGAAGCGCTGGGATCGGCTGATCGCATCGTTCGCCCGGCTTGCCGATCGCGATATCAGCCTGATGATCCTCGGCGAAGGCGAGGCGCGTGGCGCGCTGGAGGCGCAGGTCGCCGCCTTGGGGCTGAGCGAGCGGGTGATGCTGCCCGGCCACGTCGCCGATCCGACCTTCGCGATCGAGCATGCGGCGGCGCTGGCGCTGGTTTCCGATTTCGAAGGCGTGCCCGGCGTGCTGCGCGAGGCGCTGGCGGCGGGCACCCCGGTGGTCGCGACCGAATCGAGCGTCGCGGTGCGCGAGATCGTCGCGTCGCCGGCGCTCGGCACGGTGGTCGATGCGAACGACTCGGCGGGGCTGGTCGCGGCGCTCGACCATTGGCTCGCGCCGGGTCGCCTGCGCCCCGCGCCGGTGCCGCAGCCGGGCGCCGATTCGGCAATCGCCTATCTCGCGCTGTTCGACGATCTTGTGCTGGCGCGCCGTGCCGGCATCCGCGCCCCGGCCAGCGTTCCGGCTTTGGCCTTGCCGATCTGCGCGTCGTTCCTGCGCGCACCGGTTCGCGAACGCGTCTGACCCCGGCGCTTTCGCAACGCGTCAGGCCCTATCGATCAGAGTCTAGCCGTCGGCCTCGACCGCCGCATCGGCATCCTTACGCGCGGTACGCTCCGAATTGCGCTCCAGTGCGACCTTGATCATCGCCGTCATCGGATCGGCGAGCGCGAGGCCGAGCACGCCGAACAACGTGCCGGTCAGGATCTGCGCCGACAGCGTCAGCGCCGGCGGCAGATCGACCGTTTTGCGTGCGACCATCGGGATGACGACATAACCGTCGAAGGTCTGGATCACGAAATAGATCACGATCGCCAGCACGCCGGTATGGAGCCCCGCGCTAAAACCGACCGCGACCATCATCAGCCCGCTCACGATCGCGCCGATATTGGGGATGAAGGCCAGCACGCCGGTGATGATGCCGAGCACCAACGCCATCGGCACGCCCGCGAAGGCGAGCGCAATGCCGGTCATCACGCCTTCCAGCGCCATGCCAAGCAACCGCCCGGCGAGCAGGCTGCGCATCGTCTTCGCCATCCGCTCGATCGTGATGGCGAACTCGCGGCGCGTGTCGGTCGGCAGCATCCATTGCAGCCCGGCCTCGTAGAGGCGCGGCTCCATCGCGATGAACAGGCCGATCACCATCACCATCACCAGGCTGGTGAGCGCGCCGATCGCGGTGCCGACCCAGGAGGTGAGCTTGCCGAACGAGCCGAGCGCCTGCTGGATCATGCCGTTGATATCGGCCTTGCCCGGCATCAGCCCGATGCTCGAGAGCCACGCCATCAGCCGCATCGCCTGCGCCATCAGCGTGGCGCGCAACTGTTCGAACTGCGCGGCGACCTGCATCCCGGTCAGATAGCCGGTGCCGATGATGAAGATCACCGTCAGCACCACGACGATCACCAGCCGCCAGACTCGCGGGATCGGCAGCACCTTGCCGAGCAGCCGCACGCCGCCGTCGAGCATCGCCGCGAACACCAGCCCGCCGAAGATGATGAGCAGCGGCTGGATCAGCAGCACGACCAGCGCGATCGCGCCGCCCATGCCGAACCACACGGCTGCGCGCTTCATCTCCTTGCGGACGAAGGGATCGCGCATCTCATTGGGGCCGGGCTCGGCCGAGATTTCGATCGGTACGGTCTCGCTCACTGCGGGTTCCGCGCCGGATGGAGCGAGGTGCCCGCGCGGCCGCCACGGAACGACTGCCCCCAGGTCAGCGGGTTCCACGTCCCGCCACCGCTCTTCGAGAAGGTGATGAACTCCGCGCGACCGCCGAGATATTCCCACGGCACCGGCCCGCCGAGGCCGAGATCGGGCGCGGCGAGCGGGAAGCGGCTGTCCGAACTGCGGTCGCGATTGTCGCCCATCAGGAAGACGTGGTTGGCCGGGATCTTGACCGGGCCGTAATCGTCGCCACGGCTGTAGCCGAGCTCGACCGTGTCGTAATGGCGGCCGTTGGGCAGCGTCTCGGTGACGAGCGGCAGCCGGCAATAGGCCTTGCCGTCCGCGCCCGTCTCCAGCGCGCCCGGATAGACGTCATCGCTGCACTTCGTATTGGTATCGACCGGGATCAGCGCATCATGGATGGGGCCGCGTTGCAGCGCGACGCCGTTGATGAACACCACGCCGCCCTTCACCTGCAACGTTTCGCCCGGCAGGCCGATCACGCGCTTGATGTAATCGGTCTCGGTGCCCGGCGGCGTGACGATCACGACGTCGCCGCGCTCGGGCAGGCGGCCGAACAGCCGGCCATGCATGAACGGCAGCAAATGGAAGGTCGGCGAGATGAACGACCAGCCATAAGGGAATTTGCTCACCACCAGTTGATCGCCGATCTCCAGCCCCGGCAGCATCGATTCGGAGGGGATGTAGAACGGCTTGGCGATGAAGGTGTGGAAGCCGAGCACGGCGAGGACCAGCCAGACGATGCCGCGTACCTCCGCCCACCAGTCGGTCCGGCGCGCCGGCGCGGGGCGGGCGGTCTCGACCGGTTCGTGTACGGGGTCCAACGCTACGTCCTCACTCATTCCGTCAACTTCCTGTACGCGGTACGGCTTCGATGATGACGAACGCCTGTGCCCAGGGGTGATCGTCCGTCAGCGTCAGATGCACCAATGCGACGTGGCCTTCGGGCGTGATCGCGTCAAGCCTCGCGCGCGCGCCGCCAGTCAGCGCCAGCGTCGGCGCGCCCGAGGGGGCGTTGACGACGCCGATATCCTTCATGAACACGCCGGCGCGGAAGCCCGTTCCCACCGCCTTCGAAAAGGCTTCCTTCGCGGCGAAGCGCTTGGCGAGCGTGCCCGCCTTGGTGAGTGGCCGTCGCGCCGCCTTGCGCTGTTCGAGATCGGTGAACACGCGCTGTTCGAAGCGCTCACCGAAGCGGTCGAGCGAGTTCTGGATACGCTCGATATTGCACAGGTCAGAGCCGAGGCCGATGATCATAAAGCCCCGTCGCCCCGGCGCAGGCCGGGGCCGCTGCGCAATCTGGCGAACCGGTTGCCCCACATCCAGCGGCCCCGGCCTGCGCCGGGGCGACGGTGATCGCCAATCACCGCGCCGCGTCCATCGCGTCGCGCATCCGCTTCACGCTCTCGGCCAGCCCGAGGAAAATCGCCTCGCCGATCAGGAAATGGCCGATGTTGAGCTCGCGCACCTGCGGGATCGCGGCGATCGGTGCGACATTGTCATAGGTCAGCCCGTGGCCGGCGTGGACCTCGATGCCGTTCTTCGCCGCCAGCGCCGCCGCGTCGGCGATCCGCCGCAACTCCTCCGCCTGATCCGCGCCCGACAGCTCGCAATAGCGGCCGGTATGCAGTTCGACGACCGGCGCGCCGAGCCGCACCGCCGCGTCGATCTGCGCGGCCGAGGGTTCGATGAACAACGACACGCGGATGCCCGCCCCCGTCAGGTCGGCGACGAGCGGCGCGAGATGGGCGAACTGCCCCGCCGCGTCCAGCCCGCCCTCGGTGGTGCGCTCCTCGCGCTTTTCGGGGACGATGCAGGCGGCGTGCGGGCGATGTTTCAGCGCGATGCCGCGCATCTCATCGGTCGCTGCCATTTCGAAGTTGAGCGGGATCGTCAGCTCGGCCGACAGCCGAGCGATATCGTCGTCGGTGATGTGGCGCCGGTCCTCGCGCAGATGCGCGGTGATGCCGTCCGCGCCAGCCTCGGCGGCGACCAGCGCCGCGCGCACCGGATCGGGATAGCCCGCGCCACGCGCATTGCGCACCGTCGCGACATGATCGATGTTGACGCCGAGGCGGAGTGTGTTGGTCACGCGGGCGCACCCTTTCCGTTCGTGCCGAGCGAAGTCGAGGCACCTGCGTTCCGGGCCTGTCCCTCGACTTCGCTCGGGACGAACGGGGCGGGGGTGGCGACCGTCACGCCGCCGCCCGGCTGCCGGGCTTGATCGCCCGGATCGCCGCAAGCTCTGGCGGCAGCGCATCGGCGGCATAGGTTGGCACGTCGATGCGGACCAGCGGGAAGAACGGCACGCCGAGATCAGCGGTCCCGTTCGAGCGATCGACCAGCGATCCCGCCGCCACGGTCACGCCGCCCGCGCGCCCGATCGCCGCGATCGCCTCGCGCGAGGACAGGCCGGTCGTGACCACGTCCTCCATCATCAGCACGCGCGTGCCGGGCGCGAGGCGGAAGCCCCGGCGCAGTTCGAACACGCCCTCGGGCCGTTCCAGGAACATCGCCTCGACGCCGAGCGCGCGGCCCATCTCGTGCCCCGCGATCACCCCGCCCATCGCCGGCGATACGACCGCCTGAATGCTGTCGCGAATCTCCGCCGGCAAGCTGGCGGCGAGCGCCTCGGCCAGCCGCGCGCCGCGACGCGGGTCCATCAGCACGCGCGCGCATTGCAGGTAGCGCGGGCTGCGCAGCCCCGAGGACAGGATGAAATGCCCTTCGAGCAACGCGTCGGCGGCGCGGAATTCGGCAAGGACTTGGTCTTCGGTCATCGGCGCTGGCTCGGCAGGTTGGGCGGACAAGGTGCGCCTGATTAGGAGGCGTGTCGCTCGGGCGCAACGCCGGGGACGTGCGGCATCGCCAAATAAACACGGCTTCGTGCTTGAGGGCGGCGGGTCGCTTGCGTATAGGTCGGAAAAATTGGGCGTAATCTCGCCCGGCGTCGTAGCAGGACTCGGCGTATTCTACAGGGGCGAGGATACGGGATGCGGATCATGGGCTTGAAGGGCATCGTACTTGCGGCGGGCCTCGCGCTTGCCGGCTTGGGGCAGGCTGTGGCCGCCCCCGCCGCGCCGCCGGCAGCGCCCGCTGTGGCGGCTGCTCCTGCCAAGGCCGATCCGATGCTCGCGATGGACGGCGCGCCCGCGATGCTGCCGGTCGCCGGAATCGGCATGCCGGTCGACGGCAAGGTCACGATCCAGCCGCAGGTGACGCCGAATGGCCGTCGCGCCTTGTGGTTCCATGACGTCATCCTGTTCCCGCTCATCACGATCATCTGCGTGTTCGTGCTGCTCCTGCTCGCCTGGGTGGTGGTGCGCTATCGCCGCGCCGCGCAGCCGGTGGCGACCAAGACCTCGCACAACACCATCCTCGAAGTGTTGTGGACCGGGTTGCCGGTGCTGATCCTGCTCGGCATCGCTTTGCCGTCGATCGGCCTGCTCAACGCGCAGTACAAGCCCGCGCCAGACAATGCCGTGACGCTCAAGGCGATCGGCAACCAATGGTATTGGTCGTATCAATATCCCGACAATGGCGGGTTCGAGATCACGGCCAACATGCTGAAAGAGCCGAAGGAAGTCGGCAAGGGCGAGCGCGCCCGCACCGATGCCGACGGCCCGCGCCTGCTCGCCACCGACAACCGCGTTGTGCTGCCGTACGGCGTGCCGATCCGCCTCATCACCACCTCGAACGACGTGATCCATAGCTGGGCGATCCCCGCGTTCTGGATCAAGCTCGATGCGGTGCCGGGGCGCCTCAACGAGACCAGCTTCACGATCGAGAAGCCCGGCGTCTATTTCGGCGTCTGCTCCGAACTGTGCGGCGCGCGCCACGGCTATATGCCGATCACGGTCGAGGCGGTGTCGCCAGCCGTATTCGCGCAGTGGGTGAAGGCGAAGGGCGGCACGATGCCGACCGGCAAGCCCGCCGCCGCGATCGCCGCCGCGCAGCCGTTGCCCGAAACGGGCGCTGCGTTCGAAGCGGGCAATTCGACTGCACCCGTCGATAATGCGACGGAGCAAGCTCCTACAGTCACTCAAGGCGCGACGGCCAATCCCGCCGGCGCCGGCAATGCGGGACAATAAGGCATGACCGACACCGCGCTCCATCCGTCCGCCTTCGAGGCGCATGGCGACCACGGCCACGGCCACGCGCATCATGACGCGGACCACAAGCCCGCCTTCTTCGCGCGTTGGTTCATGTCGACCAACCACAAGGACATCGGCACGCTCTACCTGCTCTTCGCGATTTGCGCGGGGATCATCGGTGGCGGGATTTCGGGGCTGATGCGCGCCGAACTGTCGCAGCCGGGTATCCAGTATCTCAACTATTGGGCGGCGTGGCTGCCCGGCGGCGAACAGGGCCTCGACCATTCGCTGCACCTGTGGAACGTGCTCATCACCGCGCACGGCCTCATCATGGTGTTCTTCATGGTGATGCCCGCGATGATCGGCGGGTTCGGCAACTGGTTCGTGCCGATCATGATCGGCGCGCCCGACATGGCGTTCCCGCGCATGAACAACATCAGCTTCTGGCTGCTGATCCCCTCGTTCACGCTGCTGCTCGCCTCGCCGTTCTTCGGCGGCGCCGGCACCGGCTGGACCGTGTATGCGCCGCTCTCCACTTATGGCGAGCCGGGGCCGAGCGTCGACATGGCGATCCTGTCGCTGCATCTCGCCGGTGCGTCGTCGATCCTCGGCGCGATCAACTTCATCACCACCATCTTCAACATGCGCGCGCCGGGCATGACGCTGCACAAGATGCCGCTGTTCGTCTGGTCGGTGCTGGTGACGGCGTTCCTGCTGCTGCTGTCGCTGCCCGTGCTCGCCGCCGCCATCACGATGCTGCTGACCGACCGCAATTTCGGCACGACCTTCTTCGATCCCGCCGGCGGCGGTGATCCGATCCTGTACCAGCATCTGTTCTGGTTCTTCGGCCACCCCGAAGTGTACATCATGATCCTGCCGGGCTTCGGCATCGTCAGCCATGTCATCTCGACCTTCTCGAAGAAGCCGATCTTCGGCTATCTCGGCATGGCCTATGCGATGGTGGCGATCGGCGTGGTCGGCTTCGTGGTGTGGGCGCACCACATGTTCACCACCGGCCTCAGCGTGAACACCAAGATGTACTTCACCGCCGCGACGATGGTGATCGCGGTGCCGACCGGCATCAAGATCTTCTCATGGATCGCGACGATGTGGGGCGGTTCGCTCACCTTCAAGACGCCGATGCTGTGGGCGATCGGCTTCATCTTCATGTTCACCGTCGGCGGCGTGACCGGCGTGGTGCTCGCCAACGGCGGCATCGACGATTACATGCAGGACAGCTATTACGTCGTCGCGCACTTCCACTACGTGCTGTCGCTCGGCGCGGTGTTCTCGCTGTTCGCGGGCTTCTATTACTGGTTCCCCAAGATGTCGGGGCGGATGTACAACGAAGCGCTCGGCCAGGTGCATTTCTACATTTTCTTCATCGGCGTGAACATGCTGTTCTTCCCGATGCACTTCCTGGGGCTGCAGAACATGCAGCGCCGCGTGCCGGATTACACCGATGCGCTCCAATATTGGAACCACTTCGCCACGATCGGCTATATGGTCATGGCGTTCTCGATGATCTTCTTCTTCGTCAACATCATCTGGTCGCTGTTCGCGGGCAAGCCGGCGGGTGACAGCCCGTGGGGCGAGGGTGCGACGACGCTCGAATGGACGCTGTCGAGCCCGCCGCCCTACCACCAGTTCGAGACGCTGCCGGTGATCGACGGCGGCGATGGCCATCACTGACATGGGTACGGCCGCGATCGTTTCGGGTCGCGGCCTTTCCGCAAAGGTCGCGCGCCTGTATGGCGCGGTTCCATCATGACCGTCACCACCGCACCTTCCCCCATCGTCCCGGCGCACGCGCGCGATTTCCTCGCGCTCACCAAGCCGCGCGTGATGAGCCTCGTCGTCTTCACCGGCCTGTGCGGGATGCTCGCCGCGCCGGTGCGGATCGATCCCGTGATCGGCTTCACCGCGATCCTGTGCATCGCGCTCGGCGCGGGCGCGGCCGGCGCGCTCAACCAATGGTATGAGGCCGATCTCGACGCCAAGATGCGCCGCACCGAACGCCGCCCGCTCCCCGCCGGACGCATGGACCGCGAGACCGCGCTCCAGTTCGGCGTCGGCCTGTCGGCGTTCTCGGTGATCCTGATGGGGCTGGCGGTGAATCTCGTCGCCGCCGCGATCCTGGCCGTGTCGATCCTGTTCTACGTGCTGGTCTATACCGTCTGGCTCAAGCGCCGCACCCCGCAGAACATCGTCATCGGCGGCGCCGCCGGCGCGTTCCCGCCGCTGATCGGCTGGGCTGCCGCGACCGGCGGCGTGGCGCCGCTGCCGCTGCTGCTGTTCGCGCTCGTCTTCCTGTGGACGCCGCCGCATTTCTGGGCACTCGCGCTGTTCATGCGCAGCGATTACGGCGCGGCGGGCATCCCGATGCTGCCGGTGGTGGCGGGCGAGCGCGTCACCCGGCGGCAGATCGGCCTGTACACGATCCCGATGGCGCTGACCGCACTCGCGCCCTGGGCCTTGGGGCTGAGCGGCATGCTTTATGGCGCGGTGGCGCTGGTCACGACCGGGGTGTTCGCCGGGCTTGTCGTGCATGTCGCGACGCGCACCACTGGCCCCGACGACCGGATGGTGCCGGAGAAGCGGCTGTTCGCCTGGTCGATCCTGTATCTGTTCATCATCTTCGGCGCGGTCGTCGCCGACAAGTGGCTCGCCTGATGGCCAAGCGCGATGACGAGATCCGCGCGCGGCAACGCTCGCGCGCGCTGGTGCTGGGGCTGATCCTCGGCGCGTTCGTGGTGCTGGTGTTCGCGATCACCATCGCCAAGATCAAGGCGGGGATGGCACATTGAGTCCGAAGCTGCGCACCGCATTGCTGGCGATGATCCCGCTGGTGTTCATGACCGGGCTGGCAAGCGCGAGCGTGCCGCTATACCGGATGTTCTGCCAGGCGACCGGCCTCAACGGCACCACGCAGCGCGCCAACGCCGCGCCCGGCGCGGTCGATCACACGATTCGCATTGATTTCGACACCAACGTCGCGCCGCACATGGGCTGGAAGTTCGTACCCGAATCGCCGAGCGACACGGTCGATGTCGGCGCGCGCGACATGGCGTTCTTCACCGCCACCAACACGACCGATCACACCATCACCGGCAGCGCGACCTTCAACGTCACGCCGTATCAGGTCGGCAAATATTTCACCAAGATCCAGTGCTTCTGCTTCACCCAGCAGACGCTCAAACCCGGTGAGACCGCACGCATGCCGGTGATCTTCTTCGTCGATCCCAAGATCCTCGCCGATCCCGATGCGAACGACGTGCAGACGATCACGCTCAGTTACACATTTTACCCGGTGGATTCCACGAAGACCAAAGGCTAGGGTGCCACCAAACCGATAAACGGGGACGAGAGAGATGGCCGGCGCTAAGAACCACGCATATCATATCCTGCCGCCGGACATCGCGCCGATCATGGGCGCGTTCGCCGGCGGCGTGATGGCGGTCGGCGGCATTATGTGGATGCACTCGGCGGCGTACGGCGGCGCGGTGTTCTTCCTCGGCGTGGCACTCGTCATCGCGACGATGTTCCTGTGGTGGGGCAAGGTTCTCACCGAGGCGCATGCCGGCGACCATACCCCCGTCGTCCAGCTTCACCTGCGCTACGGCATGGTGCTGTTCATCGCCTCCGAAGTGATGTTCTTCGTCGGCTGGTTCTGGGCGTTCTTCGATTTCTCGCTGTTTCCGCGCCCGCTGATCTACGATGCGGTCAGCCGCACCGTCAGCCTCGCCACCGATGCGGCGGCGGCGAACGCGGTGTGGCCGCCCAAGGGGCTGGAGGTGATCGACGCCTTCCGTTTCCCGCTGCTCAACACGTTGATTCTGCTGCTGTCTGGCACGACGCTGACGTGGTCGCACCACGCGCTGATCCACAACCAGCGCGGCGGCGCGCTGAAGGGGCTGTGGGGGCTGATCGGCGTCGGCGAGCATGACAGCGTAAAAAAGGGGCTGTGGCTGACGATCGTGCTCGGCCTGATCTTCAGCTCGATCCAGGCCTATGAATATTCGGAGGCACCGTTCCCGTTCAAGGGGATCAATTACACCTCGGCGTTCTTCATGGCGACCGGGTTCCACGGCTTCCACGTCATCATCGGCACGATCTTCCTGATCGTGAATCTCGTGCGCGTCTATCGCGGCGATTTCACTCCGCGCCAGCATTTCGGCTTCGAGGCAGCGGCCTGGTATTGGCATTTCGTCGACGTGGTGTGGCTGTTCCTGTTCGCGGCCATCTATGTGTGGGGCGGCTGGGGAGCGCCGGTCCACGCAGGTTGAGCGTGCGCTGGTGACGGCTCCCGATCCCGTGGCGCCGACACCGCCCAGTTCTACGCCGCCCACGACACCGCCGAGTCTCGTCGAGGCTTCGCTGAAGGGGCTGTGCCCGCGCTGTGGTTCGCCGACTTTGTTCAACGGCTGGACTGCCTTCGCCGATCGCTGCCGTGTGTGCGGGCTCGATATCGCGGGCTTCAATGTCGGTGACGGGCCGGCGGCGTTCCTGATCCTGATCCTCGGCGCGATCGTCGTCGGGCTGGCGATCTGGCTGCAACTCACGCTCGCGCCGCCGTTCTGGCTGCAGGCGTTGATCTGGATTCCGGTCACGCTCGGCGGCACGATGTGGTCGCTGCGCATCACCAAGGCGGCGCTGCTCGTCAGCGAATATCGCAACGCCGCGCGCGAGGGGCGAATCGCGCCTTGAAGCGACGCGTTCCGATCATCGCCACGCTGCTCGTCGCGCTCGCCGTCGCGGCGATGATCGGGCTGGGCGTGTGGCAACTCCAGCGCAGGGCCGAGAAGGAAGCGCTGCTCGCCCGACTGGCGGTGAACCGAGACCTGCCCGCGATCACTTTCCCGCGCGTGCCGCTCGGCGATGACCTGCTGTTCCGGCGCGCGGGCGCCCTCTGCCTGCAACCGGCGGGCTGGAGCAGCGAAGGCGGGCATGACGCGCGTGGCAAGCCCGGCTGGCGCCAGATCGCGCATTGCCGCACCGGCGCGGAAGGCCCGGGCTTCGCGGTGCAGATCGGCGTGAGCGGTGCGCCCAACACCAAACCGACATGGCGCGGCGGCAGGGTGGAGGGCTATCTCGCGTATGCGCCCGATCACCAGCCGCTGATCGCGGGGCTGTTCGGCCGCGTGCCCCGGACGCTGATCATCGTCGCCGATCCGCCGCTCGCCGGACTGGCGGCGAACCCGCCGGCCGATCTGTCGTCGGTGCCCAACAACCATCTCGCCTATGCGGTGCAGTGGTTCGTGTTCGCGGGGATCGCGGCGATCATTTATGCGCTGGCGTTGCGGAAGCGGGGCTGACCACCGCCATCGTCACCCCAGCGCAAGCTGGGGTCTTTCGCGGCTCTTGTCACGCGCTGTTCCGAAAGACCCCAGCTTGCGCTGGGGTCACGTCTAACGGGCGGCTGGGGCACCTGCTTCCAAAGGCTCAGCACGAACGGAGGGCAGGACGCCGCGAACGGCAGGTTGCGATGAACCGCACACGTCGCTAACCCGACCGGCCTATGCGCTACATCAGCACGCGCGGGGATGCGCCCGCCCTCGATTTCGAACAGGTCACGCTCGCCGGCCTCGCCAGCGATGGCGGCCTGTACCTGCCCGAAGCCTGGCCGAGCCTCTCGACCGAGGAGATCGCGGCACTGCGCGGCGCGTCCTATGTCGACACCGCCGTCGCGGTGATGGCGCCGTTCGTCGAAGGCACGCTCTCGCGCGAGGATCTGCGGAGCTTGTGCGAGCAAGCCTATGGCCGCTTCGCCCACGCCGCCGTCACCCCGCTTGTCCAGCTCGATCACCAGCATTGGCTGCTCGAACTGTTCCACGGCCCGACGCTCGCGTTCAAGGATGTCGCGCTGCAATTGCTCGGGCTGATGTTCGAGCGGTTCCTCGCCGGCTCGCAGCATCACGTCACCGTGATCGGCGCGACCTCGGGCGATACTGGCTCGGCGGCGATCGACGCGCTCGCGGGCCGTGCCGGCGTCGATATCTTCATGCTGCACCCCAAGGGCCGAGTGTCCGAGGTGCAGCGCCGCCAGATGACCACCGTGCTCGCCCCCAACGTCCACAATCTCGCGCTGGAGAATGCCAGCTTCGACGATTGTCAGGCGCTGGTGAAGGCGATGTTCAACGATCCTGATTTCTCGGGCACGTTCGCGCTGTCGGCGGTCAATTCGATCAACTGGGCGCGGCTGATGGCGCAGGTGGTCTATTATTTCTACGCCGCCGTCCGGCTCGGCGCGCCCGAGCGGCCGGTCGCGTTCGCGGTGCCGACCGGCAATTTCGGCGATGTGTTCGCCGGCTATGTCGCCGCGAAGATGGGCCTGCCCGTCGCCAAGCTGATCGTCGCGACCAACGTCAACGACATCCTCCACCGCGCGCTCAGCGCGGGCGACTATTCGCAAGGCACCGTCGTGCCGACACCGAGCCCGTCGATGGACATTCAGGTGTCGAGCAATTTCGAGCGGCTGCTGTTCGATCTTGGCGGGCGCGACGGGCATGCGCTCGCCGCGCAGATGCAGGGGTTCGAGGCGAGCAAGGCGATGCGGCTTACCAACGCGCAGGCCGGTGGCGCGTCGGCGCTGTTCGCCAGCGACCGGATCGATCTCGACGACATGGCGCTGGCGATGCGCTGGGCGAGCGAGGATGCGGGGCAAGTGATCGACCCGCACACCGCGATCGGCCTCGCCGCCGCGCGCCGCGCCGGGCTGCCGGCGGATGTGCCGGTGGTGACGCTCGCGACGGCGCACCCGGCCAAGTTCGGCGATGCGGTCGAGCGCGCCACGGGTATGCGCCCGAGCCTGCCCGCGCGCGTCGGCGACCTGTTCGACCGCGAGGAACGCTATGCGACGTTGCCCGGCACGTTCGAGGCGGTGACGGCGTATATCGCCGAGCGTGCGGTGGCGCGGTGAGGTTGCATTCCGCGCTTCTCCCCTCCCTGAAAGAGCAACGGGTGAACAGCGCCCCGCGCTGTTCAGGTCATGCCGGGGGCATGACCGACCCGTTGCTGGGTCGGGGGTGGGTCGGCTCGAGGCCGGCGCGGCGTTCCCCCGAGACCAACCCATCCCTAACCCCTCCCTTCCAGGGAGGGGAATAGGATGCAGCTTCAAACCCTCATCGCCGAACCGTGGCCTGATTACGGGCTGATCGACTCGGGCAACGGCCGCAAGCTCGAACGCTACGGCCGCTTCCGCTTCATCCGCCCCGAGCCGCAGGCGATGTGGGCGCCGGCGTCGGACCATTGGGAGGCCGACGGCGATTTCATCGGCGCGTCGGACGAAGAGGGCGGCGGGCGCTGGCATCTGTCGCGCGACGTGCCGCGCGGCGGCTGGCATGTGCGCTGGGAGGAGTTGCTGTTCACCGCGCAGAACACGCCGTTCCGTCACCTCGCGTTCTTCCCCGACATGGCACCGCAATGGGCGTGGATGCGCGAAGCCATCGCCGAGGGTGACCAGGTGCTCAACCTGTTCGGCTATACCGGCGTCGGCACGCTGGCGCTGGCGGCCAAAGGCGCGGGCGTCACGCATGTCGATGCCTCGAAGAAGTCGGTCGAGGCCGGCAAGGCCAATGCCTTCCTGTCCGATCTCGCCGACCGTCCGATTCGCTGGATGGTCGATGACGCGACCAAGTTCGCCGCGCGCGAGGTCCGGCGCGGCAAGCGCTATGACGGAATTTTCCTCGATCCACCCAAGTTCGGGCGCGGTCCCGATGGCGAAGTGTGGCGGCTCGAAGAAGGGCTGCCCGGCCTGATCGCGGATTGCCGCCGGCTGCTTGATGCCGACAGCAAGTTCCTGGTGCTGACCGTCTATGCGGTGCGGATGTCGGCGCTGGCGATCGGCGAGGTGGTGCGTCAGGCGCTCGGCGATCTCGGCGGCACGGTCGAGGTCGGCGAGATGGCGGTGCGCGAGGAAGCGCGCGGGCTGCTATTGCCGACTG
>NZ_SGIS01000006.1:0-18331 GCF_004208535.1 Sphingomonas populi | reverse complement strand
CAGGCCGGGGCCGCTGCATGTCGGGCGATCCGTTCGCCAAATTACCCAGCGGCCCCGGCCTCCGCCGGGGCGACGAAACGGGCTATTCCATTGCCACGCGCATCGCCGCGCCCGCGACGAACGGCGCGCCGGCGACCAGCACGAGGCTGACCGCGCCGAGCAGCTTCAGCGCGCCCGCACCGCCGTCGAGCGCACCCGCGCCGAAGATCAGTAGCGGCACCGCGAGCGGCAGCATCAGCAGCCCCGCTAGCGCGCCCGCGCCGCGCATCCCCGCGATCAGCGCCGACGTCGCCACCGCCAGCGCGGCGAGGCCGGGCGTGCCGATCAGCAGCCCGAGTTCGACCCGCCCGAGCGTCACCGCCGGCAGCCCGAGCAACCCGGCGGCGACCACCGCCGCCAGCATCAACGGCGGCGCGAAGCTCAGCCAGTGCGCGAGCATCTTGGCGGCGGCGACGCCCGCCATTGAAAACCCGCGCACGCCGAGCTGATCGAACACGCCGGCCTCGGCATCGGGGCCGATCAGCCGCTCGACCGGCAGCAGCGCGGCGAGCAAGGCGGCGGCCCAGATCACCCCGCCGCCGATGCGCGCGAGCAGGACGGTATCGGGGCCGACCGCGAACGGAAACAGGATCGCGACGAGCAGGAAGAACGCGACCGGGTTGACCATGCCGCCGCCCGCCCAGGCAAGCCGCAGGTCGCGCGCGATGAGGCGAACCATCCCGCTCACAGCGCGACTACCCGTGCGCCCGGCAGCGCGATATCGGTGTGAGTCGCCACCAGTGCGATGCCGCCACGGGCGCGGTGTTCAGCGACGAGCGCTTCGAGGGTCGCCACGCTGGCGGCGTCGAGACCGTTGGCGGGTTCGTCGAGCAGCCAAAGCGGCGCCTCACTCGCCACCACCCGCGCGAGCGCAGCGCGGCGGCGCTGCCCGGTCGAGAGCAATCGCACCGGCACCTGCGCCAGCGTCGCCAGCCCGGTCGCGGTCAGCGCGTCCGCGACCCGCCGCGCCGGCTCCGGTACGGCATCGAGCGCCGCCCAGAAGCGCAGCGCGTCTTCAAGTGTCTGTCCGGAATCGAGCGCCGCGGCTTCCGCCATCAGCGCGCAGGGCGGCGCTTCGACGCGGCCTTCGGCGGGGGCGAGCAGCCCGGCGGCGATCCGCAGCAGGCTCGATTTGCCCGCACCGTTCGGCCCCGTCACCAACGCCGCGTCGCCGGGTGCGAGCGTGAAACGCAGCCCAGCGAACAGCCTGCGCCCGCCCCGCACGCCCGTGACGCCATGAAAGGCGAGGCGGGGTGGTTGATCGTGGTCGGCCATCGGCTATGCCTTAGGCGATAAGGCGCATCCCGCGCCAGCCACGAGGATGCACGCGATGGTGGAGCAACTGAACGACATCGAACGCGCCGACGCACTCGATGAACTCGATGAGTGGGATTATGACGAGGCGCGCGACGCGATCACGCGCACCTTCACCTTCGTGGATTTCTCGGCGGCGTTCGGCTTCATGGCGCGAGTCGCCCTGCTCGCCGAAAAGGCCGATCACCATCCCGAATGGAGTAATGTCTGGAACCGCGTCGATATCCTGCTGACGACGCATGATGCGGCCGGACTGTCGCACCGCGACATGGACCTTGCCCGCGCGATCGACGCTTTGTTGGTGTAACCGCCGGGCGTCAGAGCAGCCCGGCGATCCTGAAGTGGCCGAGCAGCATCAGGCTGGTCAGCACGAACGAAACGACTGCGAAAGCAACGGGCCGCACCATCGGAACCTCCCGAACCGGAATGTCCCCGATCATGCGATCGGGGCGATGGAGACGGCGGTGCTGACCAGCACGACGGTGACGAACAGCGCGCCGACGAGCGAAGTGGCGATCTGCTGGAGCGATTCGATACGAGCGTTCATGAGGATATTCCCTGTGTAAGTGGTGCGCCGGACCATCCGACGACCGATGCCAGAGGGATTGCAGAGAGCGTGCCAAGTCGCGAGAAGTGTTGTTTTACAAGATGATGGCAAAATCCCGTTCCGCTGGGGTCAATTTTGCGCGGTGCAACGCGCCAAGTCTTGGTAAAAAATCCCAAGGCCGGCAGGAAAATTTCGTCCGGCGTCTTTTGATCGCGTCAGCCTTCGCGACGCTGGCGGATCGTACCCGACGCGGCTAGGCGAAACCGATGCGTGTCTCAGCCGCCGATCTCGATCTCGCCACTGCCCTCGCCGAAGCGGCGGGTGCGGCGATCCGCCCTTATTATCGCAAGCCCGCCGGGCTGGAGGCGAAGGACGATGCCTCGCCCGTCACGCTTGCCGACCGCGCGGCGGAAGCGGCGATGCGTGCGCTCATCGAGCAGCGCTTTCCCGACGATGCGATCATCGGCGAGGAATATGGCGTGCGCGAGGGGACGAGCGGCCGCGCCTGGGTGCTCGATCCGATCGACGGTACGCGCGCGTTCATCTCGGGCCGGCCGATCTTCGGCACGCTGATCGCCTTGGTCGCGGAGGGCTGGCCGGTGCTCGGCGTGCTCGACCAGCCGATCCTGGGTGAGCGCTGGGTCGGCACGATCGGCCGGCCGACCCTGTTCAACGGCCAGCCGGCGGCGACGCGGCGTTGCGCGGATCTGTCGAAGGCGCTGCTCGGCACCACCTCGCCCGCGCTGTTCGACGACGGCCAGTTGCACGCCTTCGAACATCTCGACGGCGCGGTGATGAGCACGGTGCTGGGCGGCGATTGCTACAATTACGGCTGCGTCGCGAGCGGCTGGCTCGACATCGTCGTGGAGGCGGGGCTGAAGCTGCACGATTTCGCCGCACTGGTGCCGATCGTCGAGGGTGCCGGCGGACGGATGTGCGACTGGCAGGGCGACCCGCTCACCGCCGATAGCATCGGCGAGGTGATCGCCGCCGGCGATCCGGCGCGGATCGACGATATCCTCGAGGCGATGGCCTGCCGGGGGCACTGAGCGACCGCCTGCCGTTCGTGCCGAGCGAAGTCGAGGCACCTGCGCTCTTGCCTAGTCCCTCGACTACGCTCGGGACGAACGGAGCGTCAGAAAATCCCCAGAAACTTCTTGCCCTGGGCGCGCTTTTCGCCCGGCGCGGCCTTGCCGTTCTCGGATTTGGCGGTGGTGCCCTTGCCGACATCGTCGCGCGGCTTGCCGCCCTTGGTGCGCTGCGCCGAGGCAGGCGCGCCGGCGAGGACCGGCCCGCACTTCGCCGCCTTGGCGTCTCCGATATCGACGAACGCCAGCACCGTCGCCAGCGGCGTACCAACGATGCCGAGCGCCAGCCCCGCGCCGGCGCGCTCGATCAGGTCGCCGCTGATCGGGTTGATGCCGGGCTTGGCGAAGCTGCCCTGAATGCCGATCGGCGATTGCCCCGAGAACAGGCTGAACTTCTTGCCGTCGGCGCGGAACGCCATGTCGAGCGCCTCGTTGCGGAAGCTGAAGCCGCCACGGCCGAGCATCACGTTCTTGGTCGTGTCGATCAGGATCGGGTCTGCCGCCGCGACGCCGTTCCGAACGGTGAAGCCGATCAGCCCGCAATTGATGTGGACCGGCTCCTTGAGCTTCCCTTGCAGCATCTTCTGCGCGAACGTGCCGATATCGAGTTCGGCGATCTGCACGTTACGCGTCCAGAAACTGCCCTCGGGCATGATGAAGGCGATCCGGCCCTGCGCGTTCGACAGCGACTGGTGCACCGTATCGCCGACCCCGGCGAGCTGGATGCGGCCCTTGACCACGCCGGTCGTCCCCGCCTCGTCGACGCCATAGCCGGCGAGCAGCTTGCCCATCGGCGTCGGCGCGAGGCGGATGTCGTAATCGGTGTGCATCGGCACACGCCGCTCATCCATCACGATGTCGGCGGCGACATTGCCGCGCGCCATCGAGAAGGTGAGCGGTGACAGCTTGAGCAACCGATCGACCAGCGACACGGTGAGGTCGATATGCGAGATCGGCACGTTGCGCGACCGCACCACGCCGACCGTCCAATGCGCGTCGGCATCGAAATTCTTGATCGATTCGACGCGCAGATTGGCGTCGGGCAGGATTCGCGTCGCGCCCGCGCCGGTCTCGGCGGCGGCGGCGATCGCGCCCTTGGCGGCGACGGTATCCGGGTTGTAGCCGATGAACGGCGCGGCATCGATGATGTCGAGCGAGCGCGTCGCCAGCGCGGCGTCGATTTTGAGGCGCGGGCGGATGTTGCGGATCGTGAACTTGCCCGTCAGGTCGCTCGCGCCGAACCGCCCGACGAGGTGGGTGAAGGCATATTCGTCGCCGGTCTTCACCAGTTGCGCGCGCGCGGTGTAGGTGCGCGTGCGCGGGATGACGACGCCGATGATGTCGAGCAGCTCGGCGGCGTTGCGCCCGCGCGCCTTCACGTCGAGCGGCACGCCTTCGATGTCGGTCAGGCCGGGCAGCGTCCCCGACACGTCGATGATATTGTGCGCGGCATTGGCGGTCAGTCGCAGTTCGTTCTTGCCGCGCCGCACCGTATCGTTCGGCGAGAGCATCGCGCCCGACAGTGTGAACGGCGTGTCGCGCACCATGCCGTCGCCGGTGAAGCGGATCGCCTGCGTGATGCTGGTGCCCTGCGACCGGATCGGTTCGAACGCCAGATCGGCGGTCAGCCGCATGCGCGGATCGCGGTAGCGCAGCGTGGTCCGCGCGACGAGCGCGCGCTGGATCAGCGGCAGCACGAACGGCTTGGCATCGTCCTTCTTCTCGCCGAACGTCCAGCTATTGCGGGTATGTGCCGCATCCCATTCGAGATCGATCGCGCCCTGCGTGAGATCGAGGAAGTGCAGCCGCTTGCGCCCCCAGATCAACGAGAGCGGCGCGATCCGCGTGTCGATCCGCCCGGCCTCGAACAGATTGGGCCGGGTCGCCCATTTCGGATTGGAGACGGTCATCCCTTCGGCGAGGAACTTGATCGTGATCGGGTCGAAATAGAGCTGGAAATCGCCGCGCACCTTCACGTCGCGCTCGATCAAGCCAGCGGTGATCCGCTCGAACGGATGTTTGAGGAAACGGCCCTTGGTGATGTACAGCACCAGCCACACCAGAAAGAGCGCCGCGACGATGCCGACCAGCACGTTGCGCGCGATTCGCCAGCCACGCCCGAGCCGCCGCCGGGGCGCGGGCTTGGGCGAATCGTCGAGGGCAGACGGTGTGCGGTCGGCGGTTTCCATGCGACTGCTAACCCCCGGCTGCATAAAGCGGTTCCGATGGTTGCATTTGGTTGCATTCCGCAGCGCGAATCGCTAAGCGCCCCGCTTCCCGCGAGTAAGAGGAACTGCCCGGCCGGTATGGGCTGCCGTGGCCGTTCATAGATCGTCGCGAACAAGAAAGGACGAGAAATGCCCAAACTCAAGACGAAGAGCGGCGTTAAGAAGCGCTTCAAGTTCACCGCCACCGGCCTGTTGAAGCACGGCGTCGCCGGCAAGCGCCACCGCCTGTTGCACCACAACGGCAAGTACATCCGCCAGAACCGCGGCACCAAGGTTCTCGCCAAGGCGGATACCGCAGCAGTGAAGGCCTGGGCGCCTTACGGCCTGCGTTGAGCGGAAGGATATAGATAGATGGCACGCGTAAAACGGGGTGTTACCACCCGCGCCAAGCACAACCGGATTCTCGATCAGGCGAAGGGCTATTATGGCCGTCGCAAGAACACGATCCGCATCGCCCGTCAGGCCGTCGAAAAGGCTGGCCAATATGCGTATCGCGACCGCAAGGTTAAGAAGCGCAACTTCCGCGCGCTGTGGATTCAGCGTATCAACGCCGCCGTGCGCGTCGAGGGGCTGACCTATGCCACCTTCATGCATGGCGTGAAGCTCGCCGGTATCGAACTGGACCGCAAGGTTCTGGCCGACATCGCGATGCACGAAGGCGCTGCGTTTAGCGCGATCATCGCGCAAGCGAAGGCGGCTCTGCCCCAGGCCGCCTGAGCGGACTGTAGCGCCAAGCGAATCGGGGCGTCGGTGGCAACACCGGCGCCCTTTTCGTTGGGGTTTGCGCGCTCTCCCGTTCGTGCTGAGCATCCCGACGGGGGAAAGATCGGTAATGGTTCAAGGGAACCCGTCATGGCGCTGAACACCTGGTGGCTGTACGTCACCGTCGTCTTCCTGGTCGCCGGCACGCCCGGCCCCAACATGCTGCATGTGATGGTGCAGAGCATCCAGCACGGCACGGCCCGCGCGCTCGCGTCGATGGCGGGGCTGATGAGCGCGGTGCTGCTGTGCCTGCTCGCCTCGGCGGCGGGGCTGGGCGCGCTGCTCAAGGCGTCGCCGCTGCTTTACGACATCATCCGCTATGTCGGCGTCGCCTATCTGGTGTGGCTCGGCATCAAGGCGTGGCGCGCGCCGGTCGGCAATCCGCAGGACGGCGAAGCGACGCGGCAGCGCTCGCTGCGGGCATTGTACATGACCGGGCTTGGCACCGGCCTCTCCAACCCCAAGCTGATCGTGTTCGCCGCCGCGCTGTTTCCGCAGTTCCTCGATCTGCACCGCCCGTTCGCGCCGCAGCTCGGCATTCTGGTCGCCAGCTTCGTGGTGATCGAAAGCGGCTGGTATTGCATCTATGCGTTCGGCGGGCGTTCGCTCGCGGCGTGGCTCGCGCCGGCCAACCGGCGGCGGCTGTTCAACCGCGGATCGGGGCTGATCTTCATCGGTTTCGGCGCCGCGCTGCTCGGCAGCCGCGTCTGACCGCTTGACCTGAGCCGCGCGCTCGGCTTCGACGCCCGCGTCCCCAAGGAATCCATGATGGCTGATCTCGACCACCTCCATACCGACCTGATCGCGCGGATCGACGCCGCCGACAGCCTCGACGCGCTCGATGCGGTGCGCGTCGCCGCGCTCGGCAAGCAGGGCGCGGTGACGGCTTTGCTCAAGACGCTCGGCGGGATGTCGCCCGACGAGCGCCAGCAGCAAGGCCCGCGCATCCAGGCGCTGCGCGAAGGCGTGACCGCCGCGATCGCCACGAAGAAAGCCGCGCTCGACCGCGCCGAGCTCGACGCGAAGCTCGCCCGCGAAACGCTCGACATGACCTTGCCCGCCGAGGCCGCGCCGGTCGGCAGCATCCACCCGGTCAGCCAGGTGATGGACGAGCTGGCGGAAATCTTCGCCGATCTCGGCTTCGCGGTCGCGACTGGCCCCGAGATCGAGACGCAATGGTACAACTTCACCGCGCTCAACATGCCCGAGACGCATCCCGCGCGGGCGATGCACGACACCTTTTACCTGAACGCCAAGGACGGCGAAGAAGCGCGCGTGTTGCGCACCCACACCAGCCCCGTGCAGATCCGCGCGATGCAGGCGGCGGGCGGCACCAAGCCGATCCGCATCATCGCGCCGGGCCGCACCTATCGCAGCGACAGCGACGCCACCCACACGCCGATGTTCCATCAGGTCGAGGGGCTGGTGATCGACAAGGGGATCACGCTCGGCCACCTCAAATGGACGCTGGAGACCTTCCTCAAGGCGTTCTTCGAGCGTGACGATATCGTGCTTCGGCTGCGCCCGAGCTACTTCCCCTTCACCGAGCCTTCCGCCGAGGTCGATGTCGGCTTCTCGGTGGTCAACGGCAAGCGCGTGATCGGCGGTTCCGATGGCTGGATGGAAGTGCTCGGCTCGGGCATGGTCCACCGCACGGTCATCGAAGCGGGCGGCTATGATCCGAATGAATGGCAGGGTTTCGCGTTCGGCTGCGGGATCGACCGGCTGGCGATGCTCAAATACGGCATGGACGATCTGCGCGCCTTCTTCGACGGCGACGCGCGCTGGCTCAAGCACTACGGCTTCTCCGCGCTCGACGTGCCGACCCTGAGCGGCGGGGTGGGGGCGTGACCCTGTTTGATCGTCACCCTAGCGCAAGCTGGGGTCTCCCCGTGGCGGGCGGTGCCGCCAACCTACAGAAAGACCCCAGCTTGCGCTGGGGTGACGGACGGATCGCATGAAATTCACCCTCTCCTGGCTCCACGACCATCTCGACACCAGCGCGTCGCTCAACGAGATCGTCGATACGCTCACCCGCATCGGCCTTGAGGTCGAGAGCGTCGACAATCCCGGCGCCAAGCTCGCCGCGTTCCGCGTGGCGAAGGTGCTCACCGCCGAGCGCCATCCGCAGGCGGACAAGCTGCAAGTCCTCTCGGTCGACGCCGGTGACGGACCGATGCAAGTCGTGTGCGGCGCGCCCAACGCGCGCGCCGGTCTCGTCGGCGTGTTCGGCATGCCCGGCGCGACCGTGCCGGCCAACGGCATGGTGCTCAAGGTCGCGGAGATTCGCGGTGTCGTTTCGAACGGCATGATGTGCTCGACGCGCGAACTCGAACTCGGCGACGATCATGACGGCATCATCGAACTGCCCAGCGATGCGCCGATCGGCGCCGCCTATCCCGATTATGCCGGCCTCAACGATCCGGTGATCGACGTCGCGATCACCCCCAACAAGCAGGATTGCATGGGCGTGCGCGGTATCGCGCGTGATCTCGCCGCAGCGGGGCTGGGCCGGCTCAAGCCGCTGGTGGTGCCGGGCACGACGGTCACGCCAGCGCCGGTCGCGGGCGAGGGCGCCGGACCGGACATCCGTATCGACGATAGCGTCGGTTGCCCGGCCTTCTACGGCCAGACCGTCGCCGGCGTCAGCAACAGCACCGCGCCCGAATGGATGACGCGGCGGTTGCAGGCGATCGGGCAGAAGCCGATCTCGGCTTTGGTCGACATCACCAACTATGTGTCGTTCGATCTCGGACGGCCGCTCCACGTCTATGATCGCGCCAAACTGCCGGGCGGCCTCGTCGCGCGCAAGGCGACATCCGGCGAGCAACTGCTGGCGCTCAACGGCAAGACCTACACGCTCGACGAGAGCATGACCGTCATCGCCGACGATCGCGCTGCGCTCGGCATCGCCGGGATCATCGGCGGTGAAGACTCGGGGTGCAGCGACACGACCTCCGACGTGCTGATCGAATGCGCCTATTTCGATCCCGAAAGCATCGCCCGCACCGGCCAGAAGCTCGCCGTCACCAGCGACGCACGTCAGCGCTTCGAACGCGGCGTCGATCCCGCGTTCGTCGAGGACGGCCTCGCCATCGCCACGGCACTGGTGCTGAACCTGTGCGGCGGCACGCCCGGCGGCATTACCCGCGCCGGCGAGCCGCCGGTGCCCGCCACGGTGATCGCCTATGATCCGGCGCGCGCCGAGACGCTCGGCGGCCTCTTCGTCGCGCCCGAGCGCCAGCAGGCGATCCTCGAAAGCCTTGGCTTCACCGTCTCGGCAGATTGGCACGTCGGCGTGCCGAGCTGGCGCCGCGATGTGGAAGGCGTGCCCGATCTCGTCGAGGAAGTGATCCGCATCGAGGGCATCGACCATGTCCCGCCGGTGCCGCTGCCGCGCATCCCCGGCGTCGCCACGCCAACCGCCACACCCGAGCAGAAGACCGAGCGCCGCGTCCGCCGCGCCGCCGCCGCGCGCGGGCTCAACGAAGCGGTGACCTGGAGCTTCGTGTCCGAAGCCGAAGCCGCGCCTTTCGCCAATGTCTCTGGGGGTGGCGCCTGGACCCTCGCCAACCCGATCAGCGAAGACCTCAAGGTGATGCGTCCGTCGCTGTTGCCGGGGCTACTCTCCGCCGCCGCGCGCAACCTCAAGCGCGGCGCGGACGGCGTGCGGCTGTTCGAGATCGGCCGCCGCTATCTCGCCGAGGCCGAGCGCGCCACGCTCGGCGTGGTGCTGGCCGGCGAGAAGCGCGCGCGCGGCTGGCAGGGCGGCAAAGCGCTGGGCTTCGACGCGTTCGACGCCAAGGCCGAGGCGATCGCGCTGCTCGCGGCGGCAGGTGCGCCGGTCGAGAATCTCCAGATCTTCGGCGAGGCCGGCGAGCATTGGCACCCCGGCCAGTCGGGCACGTTGCGGCTTGGCCCCAAGACGGTGCTCGCGGCGTTCGGCATCGTCCATCCGCTCACGACGCGCGCGTTCGATCTCGACGGCACGGTTGCGGCGGTCGAACTGTATCTCGATGCGATCCCCGCCAAGCGCGGTGGAACCGGCTTCATGCGCCCCGCCTATGCGCCGCCCGCGCTCCAGCCGGTGCGGCGCGACTTCGCCTTCACCGTCCCCGCCGGCCTCGCCGCCGACGCGCTGGTGCGCGCGGTGAAGGGTGCCGACAAGGCGACGATCACGGCGGCACGGCTGTTCGACCTGTTCGAGCGCGACGGTGTGCGCTCGATGGCGATCGAAGTGACGCTGCAACCCGCCGACAAGAGCTTCACCGACGAGGCGCTGAAGGCGATTGCCGACAAGGTGGTGGCGGCGGCGGCGAAGCAGGGCGCGGTGCTCAGAGGCTGAGGAGAAGGCGGAATGGCTGATCTGGTCGAGATTACGGGTGCGGGGCTGTCGGCGGCAATCAACCCGTTCGGCGCGGAGCTGACGCATCTGCGCGACGGCCAAGGCCGCGAGCTGATGACCGATGCCGATCCGGCGTTCTGGACCGGCCATGCGCCGCTGCTGTTCCCCTTTGTCGGGCGGCTGAACGGCGATGTGCTGCGGCTCGACGGCGCCGAATATCCGATGAAGCAGCATGGCTTTGCCCGCCGGAGTGCCTTCACTTTGGTCGAACAGGACGAGTCGCAGGTACGCTTCCGGCTGGAGGACGATGCCGGGACGCGCGCGGTATACCCGTTCGCCTTCGCGCTCGACGCGGCCTATGCGATCGACGGCGCAACGCTGACGGTCGCGATCACCATCGCCAATCGCGGCGATGCGCCGATGCCGGCAAGTTTCGGCTTCCACCCCGCCTTCGCCTGGCCACTGCCTTACGGTGAACCTCGCGCCGATCACCGGATCGTGTTCGCGGCGGATGAACCGGGTACGCTGGTCGCGCTCAAGGACGGACTCACCGCGTCGGGCGAACGACCGTCGCCGCTCGACGGGCGCGTGCTGCACCTGTCGGACGCGATCTTCGCCGACGATGCCTTGATCTGGGACGGCCTCGCCTCGCGCAGCGTCAGCTACGGCGCGGCCACCGGCCCGCAGCTTGAGATCGCCTTTCCCGACACCGAGAAGCTCGGCATCTGGACCAAGCCCGGCGCGGCGTTCGTCTGCATTGAGCCGTGGCATGGCATCGCCGACCCGCAGGGCTATGCCGGCGATTTCCGCGACAAGCCCGGCGTGTTCGAGATTGCACCCGGCGCGGCGTGGACGTGCCGGATGGAGATCACGCTGCGATAACGCGGAAATCGTCACGCCCTTGCAACGTCCGGCGCGCTTGCGCATTCAAGGTGCCAGCGACAACGACCGTGAAGGGCCAGCGCGATGCGTCTCGACGATTTCGATCCTAACATTAATGTCGAGGATCAGCGCGGCCAGGGCGGCGGCGGCTTTGGTGGCGGTGGCGGCGGCGGCATGCTGCTCGGGCTGTTGCCGATGGTGTTCAGCCGCTTCGGCTGCGGCGGCGTCGTGGTGTTGCTGATCGCGCTCGCGGTGTTTGGCGGGCTGGGCAGCCTCGGCGGCGGTGGCAGCGGCGTTCGCACCAGCGCGCCGACCGAGCAGACCGCCGGCGCGGGCCACGGCACCGATACCAAATCGAGCTGCACCATCGATGCCGCCAGCAAGGTCGCGTGCAACGCCTTCAGTTCGGCCGACAAGACCTGGGCGGCGCTCTTCCAGCAATCGGGCGAGAAGTTCGTCGCGCCGAAGCTGGTGTTCTATTCGGGCAGCGGCCGTTCGGGCTGCGGTGCCGCGCAGAGCGCGATGGGGCCGTTCTACTGTCCGCAGGATCAGGGCGTCTATCTCGACACCAGCTTCTTCGACGAACTCGGCAATCGTTTCGGCGCCAAGGGCGATTTCGCGCAGGATTACGTGATCGCGCATGAATTCGGCCATCACATCCAGAATTTGATGGGAACCTCCGCCAAGGTCGCACAGGCCGAGCGCAGCGGCAGCGAGGCCGAGGGCAACAAGATGTCGGTGCGGCTTGAGCTGCAGGCGGATTGCTACGCCGGCGTCTGGGCCGCGCAGAACCGCGACCGGCTCGATCCGGGCGATATCCAGGAAGGCATGACCGCAGCGCATGCGATCGGCGACGATACGCTCCAGAAGCAGGCGCAGGGCCGCGTCGTGCCCGACAGCTTCACCCACGGCACCTCGGCACAGCGCGAACATTGGCTCAAGACCGGCCTCGACAGCGGCGATCCCGCGCAATGCGACACGTTTTCGGGGGCGATCTGAACAATCGCGGCGGCGATCAGCAACGTTTTGTCACGCAGACGGAACGGGTGGGCAGGTCGCGACGTTAAGCCTTCAAGTAGGAGGAGCCTGAACCATGCTGTATACTATCGCCGTCATCCTCGTTGTCCTGTGGCTGCTCGGCTTTGCCGTGCATATCGGCGGTGGCTTGATCCACTTGCTGCTCGTGATTGCCGTTATCGTGGTGGTCATCCAGCTCATCACGGGCCGTCGCGCACTATAACGATCGAACGAATATAGCCCGTTCGTGCTGCGAGAAATCGAAGCACGAACGGGTTTTATCTATTCTACTCTCTGCGGCTGCTCAGTCCGCGAACAGCAAGACCGGCGTTTCCAGATAGCGCTTGAGCGCCTGCACGAAGCTCGCCGCGTCCCAGCCATCGACGACACGGTGGTCGCAACTGATCGACAGGTTCATCAGCTTGGCGCGGACGATATCGTCGCCCCGGAAGACGGGCCGCTCGACGATCTTGTTCGGCCCGATGATCGCCACTTCTGGGCGGTTGATGACCGGCGTGGTCGCGATCCCGCCGAGCGGCCCGAGCGATGTCACCGTCAACGTCGATCCCGACAATTCCGAACTGCTCGCCTTGCCGGTCCGTGCCGCCTCGGCCAGCCGCACGATCTCGGCGGCCAATTGCCACACATTGCGGTCCTGCGCGTCGCGGATGACCGGCACCATCAGCCCGGCATCGGTCTGCGTTGCCATGCCGAGATGCACCGCGCCAGCCCTCGTCACCACGCCCGCCTCGTCGTCATAGCGCGCGTTGAGCATCGGGAAGGCGGGGATCGTCTTGCAGATCGCCGCGATCAGCAGCGGCAGCATCGTAAGCTTGGGGCGATCACCGCGATTGGCGTTGAGGTCGGCACGCATATCCTCGATCGCGGTGACATCGATCTCATCGACATAGGTGAAGTGCGGGATCGCGCGCTTCGATGCCGCCATGTTCTCGGCGATGCGGCGGCGCATGCCGATGACCTTGATCGCCTCATCCGGGCGGGCGTGCGACGTGTGCGGTGCGTGATAGCCCTGTGCCGAACCGTAGCGGAGATAGGCGTCGAGATCGGCGTGGCGGATGCGCTCGCCCTCGGCGGGCTTCACCTGTGCGAGGTCGATGCCGAGGTCCGCCGCACGCGCCCGGACGGCGGGAGAGGCGAGCACTTTCGCATTCTCTCCCCTCCCTGAAAGGGAGGGGTCGGGGGTGGGTTGGCTTGTGGCGGGCGCACGATCGGCCTCGGGCCGACCCACCCCTAGCCCCTCCCTTTCAGGGAGGGGAACAGGTCGCGCGATCTCCTCCACCCCCGGATTTTCCGCCTCAAATGCCTGCTCCACCGGCGCAGGCACATCGACCGGCCGCAGCGCCGGCGCCTCTTCGGCATCCATATCGACCGCATCGGTCTCGATCACCACCAGCGCCGCGCCGATCGACACCTGTTCGCCGACCTCGCCGGCCAGTGCGATCACCGTGCCCGACACGGGCGATTCCATCTCGACCGTCGCCTTGTCGGTCATCATGTCGGCGACGCGCTGGTCCTCCTCGATACGGTCGCCCACCGCGACGTGCCACGCGACGATCTCGGCCTCGGAAATGCCCTCGCCGATGTCGGGGAGTTTGAAGGTAAAGCGGGCCATATCAGTCCTTCATCACTTTCTTCAGCGCCTCGCCGATCCGCACCGGGCCGGGGAAATACGCCCATTCGAGGCTGTGCGGGTAGGGTGTGTCGAAGCCGGTCACGCGCTCGATCGGCGCTTCGAGATGGTAGAAGCAGCGTTCCTGCACCAGCGCCGACAGTTCCGCGCCGAACCCGCCGGTGCGCGTCGCTTCGTGGATGATCATGCAGCGCCCGGTCTTCTTCACCGACGCTTCGATCGTCTCGATATCGAGCGGTACGAGCGTGCGCAGGTCGATGATCTCGGCATCGACGCCAGCATCTGCGATCACGGCGCTCGCGACATGCACCATCGTGCCATAGACGAGGATCGTCAGCGCCTCGCCTTCGCGCACAACGTTGGCCTTGCCGAGCGGGATTTTGTAATAGCCCTCGGGCACCGCGCCGGCGGGATGCTGCGACCAATTCTGCGTCGGGCGATCCCAATGGCCGTCGAACGGGCCGTTGTAGATTCGCTTGGGCTCGAAAAACAGCGTCGGGTCATTGTCCTCGATCGCGGCGATCAGCAGCCCCTTGGCGTCATAGGGTGTCGACGGGATCACCGTCTTGATGCCGGATACGTGCGTGAAGATACCTTCGGGCGATTGCGAATGCGTCTGCCCGCCGAAAATGCCACCGCCGAAGGGCGAGCGCACCGTGATCGGCGCGATGAACTCGCCTGCCGAGCGATAGCGCAGCCGCGCCGCCTCGCTCACCAACTGGTCGAGCGCGGGGTAGATGTAATCGGCGAACTGGATCTCGGGCACTGGCCGCAGCCCGTATGCGCCCATCCCGACCGCGACGCCGATGATGCCGCATTCGGTGATCGGCGTGTCGAACACGCGGGTCTTGCCGTATTTCGCCTGCAATCCGGCGGTCGCGCGGAACACGCCGCCGAAATAGCCGACGTCTTCGCCCATCACGATGACGGCGGGATCGCGATCCATCATCACGTCCATCGCCGAGTTGATCGCCTGGATCATGTTCATGCGGGTGGTGCTCACTTGGCCTCTCCCCTGGACAGGGGAGAGGGATACCGCAGCTTGGCAGCTTGCTGCCTAGCGAAGGTTGGGTGAGGGGTTGAGCGGTCCGCAGGACCGCGCGGCGCAAGCGCGCCGCTCACCCCTCTCCCAGCTCCGACTAAGGCCCGCTGAAGACGCGGGCCCAAGTCTGCGCAACCCTCTCCCCTCGAGGGGAGAGGGAGACATGGTGCGACCGCGCCCATCACTTGCGCGCCCACGGGCGGCCGCTCGCCGTCTCTTCGGCGATCATCTGCGCTTGCTGTTCGCGCAAATGCCACGGCATCTCCTCGAACACGCCATCGAACAGCGTATCGAGCGGCTGGTGCAGCCCGTGGCCGAGGATGCCGTTGGCCTCGGCTTCCTTCTGTGCCGCTCGCACCATTTCGGCGATCTCCTTGTCCTGCGCGATATGGCGGTCCTCGTCCCATTCATCGATCGCGATGAGATGATCCTTCAGCCGGGTGACCGGGTCGCCGAGCGGCCAGGCGCTCGCCTCGCCGGCCGAGCGATATTGGCCCGGATCGTCCGAGGTCGAATGGCCTTCGACGCGGTAGGTAAAATGTTCGATCAGCGTCGGCCCCTGATTGGTGCGTGCGCGCTCCGCCGCCCATGCGGTCGCCGCATAGACCGCGAGCGCGTCGTTGCCATCGACCCGCAGCCCGGCGATGCCATAGCCGATCGCGCGCGCCGCAAACGTGGTCGCCTCCGCGCCAGCGAACCCCGAGAAGCTCGAAATCGCCCATTGGTTGTTGACGACGTTGAAGATCACCGGCGCGCGGTAGACGCTGGCGAAGGTGCAGGCCGAGTGGAAATCCCCCTCTGCGGTCGATCCCTCGCCGCACCACGCCGCCGCGATACGCGTGTCGCCCTTGGCCGCGCTCGCCATCGCCCAGCCCACCGCTTGCGGATATTGCGTGGTGAGGTTGCCCGAGATCGAGAAGAAGCTGGCGTCGCGCACCGAATACATGATCGGGAGCTGCTTGCCCTGTAGCCGGTCGCCCTTGTTCGAATAGATCTGGTTCATCATGTCGACCAGACTCCAGCCCCGCGCGACCAGCAGGCCCTGCTGGCGGTACGACGGGAAGCACATGTCGTCACGATCGAGCGCAAAGGCGGCGGACACCGCGACCGCCTCCTCGCCGGTACACTTCATATAGAAGCTGGTCTTGCCCTGCCGCTGCGCGCGGAACATGCGCTCATCGAACGCGCGCACCGTCACCATGCTGCGCAGCATGTCGCGCAGCGTATCGGGCGAAAGGCGCGGATTCCACGGACCGACCGCTTGCCCGTCCGTGTCGAGAACGCGCACGAGATCATAGGCGAGATCGGTGAACGCATGGGCGGGTTCGGCGGTGTCGGGGCGGCGCGCCTGCCCGGCGGGGGGCAGCACAACCTCCGTGAAATCCACCGTATCGCCGGGCCGGAAGCGCGGTTCCGGCACGTACAGCGACAGGGGAGGCAGATTGGCGCCGGGGCGGTCGCTTGGCATCACTTCTCCGCAGTTCGGATCGGCACGTCCGTCAGAACGCCCGAAATCATCTTATGCGCCGTTGTTATTAAATTTCAACGGTCTTGGCTAGACCCTCGGCTTCTCCCCTCCCTTCCAGGCAGGGGAGAAGGGCCATTGACTCAGGTGTGCTAAACAGAACAAAATAGGAACACTTAGCAGTGAGTCGAATCGTGTCGTCAGCCACCATAGCAGAATTGCGTGAAAGCCTGCGGGCGATCCAGGGCGATGGCCTCAAGCGCCGCCCGGTGCTGCCGTTCGGCGTTGCCGCGCTCGACGGGCGAATCGCGAGCGGCGGGCTGCGGCTCGATTCGCTCCACGAAATCGCTGCCGCCAGCCCCGATCCCAGCGATGACGCCGCCGCGACCCTGTTCATGGCGGGTGCCGCCGCGCGGGCGTGGGGGCCGGTGTTGTGGGTGGTGCGCCGCCGCGACCTGTTCGCGCCGGGGCTGTATCAGGCCGGCCTTGATCCCGATCGCGTGCTCTATGCCGAGGCGGCGGATGATGCCGAAGTACTGGCGCTGATGGAGGAGGGGCTGCGCCACCGTGGCCTCGGTGCGGTGATCGGCGAGGTCAAGCGCGCCGCCATGCCCAACACCCGCCGCCTGCAACTCGCCGCCGAGGGCGGCAAGACGATCGCGCTGTTGCTCAAGCGGCATGCGCGCGAAGGGGGGAACCCGCTCCACGTCCCCTCCGCCGCGATCACGCGTTGGCGGATCGGCAGCGCACCTTCGGAGCCGCTGCCGGTCGAGGGGGTCGGGCGCGCCTGCTGGCACGTCGCTTTGGTCCGCCAGCGCGGCGGCGAGCCTTTCGAAACCATCATGGAGGCATGCGATGAAACGGGTCGCCTCGCTCTACCTGCCCGACTGGCCGATCGAACGGCTGCGACGGATGGAGCGGACCGATATTCCTACGTCGAAGCTGCGTGACGTAGTCGCGAGACGAAATAGCGAAGCTATTTCGCACAGCGACAAGCCCGGCCGGCGGCGCGAAGCGCCGTCAGACGACTCGGGCTTTGCCCGAGGCGCGGCCACGCTCGCCGAAGCCGCCGCCGCCGAGCAAGCCGTCGCCTGTTCGGTGCCACGCGGCGGCGGCTGGCGCCCCGGCGCGAAATGGGCGCGCGAGGAGACCTCCGCGCGCATGAGCGGGCATGTCGATGGAAAGGCGAACGTCGCCGCGCAGATCGCAGCACTCCCCGCCCACCAGCGCCCGCCGCTACGCGAGCTCGGCCGCCGCAGCGAAGCCGCAGCAGCGCCGTTCCGCGCCATGCCACCCGACGAGGCGACCGGCGGCCAGCCGTTCCGTCCACCCGGCGCGCTGCCGAAATCACTCGGCCCAAGCCAATCCGTTCTCCCGCGAAAGCGGGAGTCCAGTGTCACACGCGATGCCGCCCGCGACTCTGGCCCTCCGCCTGCGCGGGGGAACGGTGCGCCGCAGCCGCTCGTCACCAGCCTCAAGCACGGCAGCCGCGTCGTCATCGCCGCCGCCTGCCCGGCGGCGCGTGCCTTGGGTCTCATGCCCGGCATGGCGATCACCCAGGCGCGCGCGCTGGTGCCGGGTCTCGACATCCGCGATGCCGATCCGGCCGGCGACGCCGCCGATCTGCTGCGCCTCGCCACGACGGCGGCACGACGCTGGACGCCGATCGCCGCAGTGTCGGGCGCGGACGGATTGTTGCTCGATATCACCGGCACCGCGCATCTGTTCGGCGGCGAGGCGACAATGGCACGTCGTATCGTGAGGCTGCTCGCGCGGCTGGGCTACACCGCCCGAGTCGCGGTGGCCGATACGCCGGGGGCGGCATGGGCGATGGCGCACTTCCGTCGCCCCGCTCCCCCTCGCAGCCCTCCGCCTAGATCCCGCCACTATCGACGCACTCGTCCATCTCGGTGTCGAGACCATCGGCCAGCTCGCCGCGATGCCACGCGCG
>NZ_SGIS01000059.1 GCF_004208535.1 Sphingomonas populi | reverse complement strand
AGAGCATCCAGAAATTTCCGGTTGTCGGTGCGGGGGCCACGCTTACCCTTCGTCCCGCCCGGCACGAACCCTTTGATCCGTTCCCATTGGTCATCACGAAGCGCATCGCGATCCATCGCTGATCTCCAAAAATCAGCCTTGAATCCGATTTCAGAGCAATTGGGAATCCCTGACCCTTAAATCGTCACCACGCCCTAACGGAGACCAGATTATGTCGCCCTGAACCTCTTGACACAACTACCCCTCATATAAGCAGTTACTCGCGGTCAGCCAGCGCACTTGCTCTGGTCGAGCCACCTCCACGGTATCAGGTTCTCAGAAATCAATAACGTGCAGGCCCATGATGTCGCCACCGAGGCGGGCCAACATGCGGGGTACTTCTTCAAATGAATGCCGCCCCTCGATCGGCACCGTCAACTTGCCGTTGCGAACCAGCTTATCAAGATCAGTCATCGCGCTTTCGCGTTCGACCTCGGAACGATTAGGGAATGCCGCCCCAATCACGGAATAGGTCCGCCCGATCATGTCGAGCGGGTTTAACTTGGGAAGACCCGCCGCAATGCCGATCAGGACCAGCCTGCCTCCCCATGCGATAGCCTGCACAGCCTGATCGCTCGGCTCGCCGCCGACAGGGTCGAAAATCACGTCGGCCCCATGGCCTCCGGTCCATTCGCGCAAAGCCTCACCAATGTGGCCGTGTTCACATTCGATGACATGGTCAGCGCCCTGGGCACGACAGAAGTTCACCTTTTCCTCACCACGGGCCGATGCCACAACGCGCGCGCCCAAAGCCTTTCCGAGATGTATGGCAGCCGATCCGCTCGCGCCTGATCCGCCCAGGACTAGCAGCGTCTCTCCCTCGGCGAGCATCCCTCGGCTCACCAGTCCGATATAGGCAGTGTGATAAGCCAACACGAAGGCTGCAGCCTGCGCGTCATCCAGCGAATCTGGAGCGAGAAACGTATGAAAATCACGCGCAAGCGCGTATTCCGCGAGCGCGCCGGCATGACTTTCGTACAAGGTGCGAGCCATCACCCTCATGCCGGGCTTGAACAGGCTGCCGGGGCCGGCTGTGTCGATCATACCCATGAAGGAATGACCCGGAATAGCGGGAGGGTCAGGGACGAAAGGGTAACGCCCTTGCACCGACCTCAAATCAGGCAGTCCCAGTCCAACGGCCTGAACCTTGATCAACACCTGTCCGGGGCCGGGAACCGGTTTCTCGATGTCTTTCAGCTTCAGTACATCCAGCGGTTCGCCGAACTGTTCAGCCTGCCACGCCAGCATTTTCCATTCCCCCGATTACAGTCTCACTAGACGCTGCAAGCCGCGCGTCGGAACGCTCGGCCAGCTTAGAGTGCGCTAGAAAGGCCCGCTCGATCTTAGTCCCTTCGCCCGCAGAAAGATCGGCGTACGCCTTGGTCGCAAACTCCTCGAAAGTCGTCGGCCTGCGGCCCAGCAGCCATTCCAGCGTGCGCGAATTACCCACGAAATCATAGCGCGCGTACCACGCCTGAATGGACCGGACGATGTCAGCCTTGTGCGTGAAATCCTCATTCGGATCGCGCGATCCCCACAGCGCGTCGATCAGATCCTCAGGCGACTTCGCGACCGGCTTGATTTCGCGCCCCATGATCCGAGAAAGAATCTGCGCCATGACGATCGGGGTGATCTTGTCCGGGCCGGCAAGTTCATAGTTCGCGGCATAATGGGTCGAGCCTTCGACTAAAACCTTGAGCGCAACGTCGGTAAGGTCGTCTAGCGCAATATAACTGTGCCTGCGGTGCGCCCGGCTACCGGCGGCGTCACCGGAATAGAAAGGCATGGCGCCCGTGCGCATGGCCGGGGCGATATAGGCTTCCTGCAACATATAATCGCACGGCCGCAGCGCCGTGAAATTGAGGCCAGACTTGACCAAGGCGAGTTCATGATCGAGCTTGTACCGGTGCTGGATTATGTCGATGAACGGTTGCAGCAGCGACAACGGCACGACATGACGTATGCCAACAGTCTTCGCCGCTTCGACCATGGCATAGCCCATGGCAAGCTCTCGCGGATGGGCACCCGGGCCGATATGATAGATCGCGTCGCAACCGTCGCACGCTTGCGCGTAGACTTTCGAATCGCTGAGGTCACCGACAAAGACTTCCTTGGCGCCAAGGCGCAGCACCTCTTCGTCGCGACCAACAGTGGCGCGCGCTGCCCGGACGTCGATGCCGGCGGCGGCTAGCTTGGGGATCAGAACCTTGCCTTGATGGCCAAAGGCTGCGGTAATAAAAACCTTCATCTCGCTTCTCTCTCCGCTATTCGATCGAACTCGGCGGACTTCGCTCGGCTTGCAGGATCAATTCAATGGACGCAGGGATGCGCTCTCCAGGCTCAGTCCCAGGGCTCCGAACACAACGTAGCGGTCGTAATATGGCCGTTCGCAGGAAATCTTGTCGCTACCCGGGACAAATTCGAAGCAGGCGGCCAAACGCACGCGGAATGACTTGCCGGTGGGAGGAAATATCTGCTTGCCGACCTTGAGCGGGCCGAGTTGGTTCCGGTGAGCCCGAATTCGACGAATACGGTGTCGGCATCGTCGGCGACGATTGCTATTACCTCATTGCCCTGATCTGGAAACAGGATACGTGAAAGCGTCAAGTAGCGGCGGACCGCCTCAACCCCGTCAAACACCGTACCGGGTCCGCGCAGCTCGTAGCGAGGATGCTCGAAGGTCGCGAGCACCTCGTCCCATTCGTGGGCAATCTCCAATGCCATGTGACGGCGAACCGCAGCAATCCTGCGGGGCTTGAGGTCGGGATCCGCGATCGAATTTGTCAACGTAGCTTGCTCCTGGTATTTCGGTAGCAGGTTGTTGAAGAGCGAGCCGTGCCTGCCCGCTTCGTTACTCGGCTATCCCGGGTAAATGCCAGGATCGCATCCGGCGCTGAACAAACCGTGAAATGATGCAGCGCTTGCCGCGACGAAGGGACTATTCATTCCCAAAATAGCCCGAGTTGCCCGACACCTTGTCGTCTTGCCCGGCGATGGACACCGGGCGGATCAGCGCGCCGGAAATCTGATGGGTCAGATGCATCGCAAGCTCGCGGGTGAACAGGTGTTTCCAACGTTGCCTAGCTACCGCCGTCGTCAGCGCCCGCACTTCGCGCGGTCGCGCCATGAAATACCGCGCCATTGCCCAGGATTGTTCAAGAAGCTCTGCTCGAGGTACGATATCCGTTACGAGCCCCCATTCCAGCGCCTGTTGCGCGGTGATCGGCTGGCCGAGCAACATCGCCTTGTTGGCGCGTTTGATCCCGATCAGCTCCTGCAAGACCAGGAAGTTTCCATCACCCGGAGCGATACCCAGGGTGAAATGAGGCTCTACGAACCGCGCATCGGGCGTGCATAGCGTTATGTCGGCCAGAAAGGCGGTTTCGGTATGAATGCCCGGCCCGTTCACTGCGCCGATGACCGGAATGCTCACGCTCCAGACCAACTCCTCCAGAAGCTTGCTGCCGTCGATATAGGTCCTGTCATATGGCCCGTAATCAGGTGCGTAAGCCGCATTTCGACCCGCCTCATGGGTTGGCTTGGCGCTGCTCGGAGCCTTCATGGGGCGCGCCCATTCATCACCCGTGCCGGTTAATATCATGACTTCGTTCTGGCGGTCGGCCCCGGCCGCCCGAAACATCTGCCCGAAGGCGCGATGCAGCTCGAAACCGAACAGCGCTTCGCCTTCGTCGGTATGCATTCGCACCTCAATGATGCCGTCCTCCCGCTTCATCCTGAAAAAAGATGAAAAGCGCTCAGAATAGCTCTCGAAGCTCTCGTCTTCCAGAAAGGCTAGCGCCATACCCTTACTCCTTCACTTCAAACTCTGACGAGACTCTGCGACACCTTTTGTGAAGGGTGATGGCATTGCGGATCAGTGCTGTTGATGGACATGGGCCACCCGCCTAGCGGCATATCCGTCATGCCGCCCTCTCCGTCTCGGACTGTGACGTAGAACGCTCCGCCTCGATTAGGCGGGTGAGAATTTGCCGGGCGCGTCCTGCTGCACGATCGGTGCTCAGGAACACTGGCTTAAGAGAGGCGAAATCATTATCACCCATCCGCTCCTGAACGAGGGCGATCATCGGCTCATCCTCGTTCCGGAATGCATTGTCCGTGCCTTGCCGGAACATCTCTGTAAGCGCCTCGTCGTCTATACGGACGTTGCGCGCATTCATCCAAAAATAGTGGGAGGTCTTACTGGTTTCCGGCGTTAGGAAATGGCTAGAGGGCACCAGAACAACGGCTTCCTCGCGCGAACCGCCGCACTCGCTCGTGGCAACCTCCAGATAGAGGTTGCTGGGCGCTTCCCAGCGGATGTCCGCCCACCGGTTGCAAGTGTCAGACGCGCTTTCCCAGAACATCCTCTTGAAAGGCGTGACCGGCTCGCCTTCAAAGAAATATTTGGCCCACACCGTGGAACCCTCGCTATTCATTTTGAAGACGGAATGTTCGCTTGAATTCGCATTGCCCAAAGCCGGATGCAAAAACTGGGCATGGGTCAAGTCCAGCAGATTATCCACGGCAAGCTGGTAATTGCCTGATACCGGCAAATAACCGCGCGCCACGGCAAAGCGATCATCGTTGCTAAACGTTCCGAAATCGGGAAGCCTGTCTTCATGTGCCTTATCCGCATCCCCCATCCAGATCCATGCGACCCCATATCGCTCCATGAGGGCATAGCGGTGCGCGGATGCCGCTTTGGGGATAGGGCCGTGGTAATTGTGAACGCAGTTGCCGTCACTACCGAACCTCAGCCCGTGATAGGGGCATTCGATGGCGTCGCCGACGATTTTCCCTTTTGACAGAGGTGCAAATCGATGTGGGCAACGATCAGCCAAAGCGATGGGCGACCCGTTGGTATCGCGAAAGAGCACCACCGGTTCAGCGAGAAACGTCCGTGCCAGCGGCGTCCGGCTGACCTCTTCAGACCACGCTGCGGCATACCATGCATTTCGCAGATAGCTCGTCTTTGCCTCTGGCATCGAAATCATCCTCTCGTTGCGCGCCGTTACGGGCTTTTGCTTTCGGGCTCTCGCTAATACGATGAAGCCCAGATCCGCTACTCAATCAAAAGTGGGGCGATCCACCACTTCCATGATTATCCGCCAATAGCCGCATCGACTTTTTCAGCAGCGAGCGGCCGAACATCGACCAATTCGTTGTGTTGGCCCTGCGCCGGAGCGCGAACCGTGAATTCCGGTCGCACACCATCAAAGGAGAGCGGCAGCCCCATGATGCGCAGCTTCTTGTCGGGAGACTCCTGAAGCATCGACAGTGCTTCGATTTGGGGATGCGCCAACACCTGATCAAGCGTCTGTATCGGCGAATGGGGCACGCCCGCTTCCAGCAGCAGCCGCTCCCAGTGCGCCACATCCCTGTCCAACAACACCTTCTGCAGGATAGGCAAAAGCACGGCCCTGTTCTCGACCCGACCTGCGTTCGTCATGAAACGCGGATCCGTGGTGAGATCAGGCCTTCCGATGGCCTGTGCGAGTTTGCGAAACAAGCCGTCATTACCGGCGAGGATCATGATTTCGCCATCCCGTGCGATGAATGCCTGGTAGGGCACAATCTGCACGGCGCCCGAACCCTCCTTGCGCGGCAGTTCCCCGCTCGCCAGAAAATTGCCGAAAGGAACGGTGAGCCATCCGAGCGCCGTCTCCAGCAGCGACGTATCGACGCGCCCGCCATTGCCGGTTCGATTGCGCTCATTCAGCGCCGCAAGAATGCCGATCGCGGCCCACAGACCCATCCCCATGTCGATGATGGACACAGCCACGCGCACAGGGGGTCTGCCCTCCTCCCCCATCATGCTCATGAGGCCGCTGAAAGCCTGCAGCAGAGGATCATATCCGGGACGATCCCTCAGAGGCCCAACATTACCGAACGCGCCGCAATTGCAATAAATGAGGTCAGGACGCTTCTCGACGAACGTATCGGAGCCGAAACCAAGCCGCTCCATCGCCCCGAACTTCATATTATGAATGACCACATCGGCCTTTTCGACAATGTAATCGTGAAGTTTTCCGCCACTGATCCGGTCCTTCAGATCGAGCGAGACGCTGCTCTTGCTGCGGTTCAGGACCTGATACATCACCGACGTCCCTTCCCAGAAAGGGGGACCCCAACCGCGCGCATAATCGCCACCGTCCGCATTTTCGACCTTGATGACGTCAGCGCCAAGCTCTCCGAGGATAAGTCCGGCATAGGGAGCCGCAACACTGTGGCCGAACTCCACGACCGTGATTCCTTCGAGTGGACGACTAGTCAGCATGGGGGCGTCTTGCTCCTGGCGTGGCGCACACGTCGAATCAACGTGACATATGCTCGCATCAACAACCTTAGACTCAACCGTACCGCTGTCAATGAACCGTTTCATTGACAGCGGTACTCGCGTTGAATATCGTCCGCTCATCTGGTTGAAAAAGGAAATTGCGTATGACCATGATGGATACGGATCTGGATTATCCCGAGCTACGCGAGTCCATTGCGCGCCTTTGCGCGGGTTTTCCCGGATCCTACTGGCGCGGGTTGGAAGACCGTAGCGACTATCCGACCGAATTCGTTGCTGCGCTTACGAGCGCGGGCTTTCTCGGCATCCTCGTCCCCGAAGAATATGGCGGCGCGGGCCTTCCGCTGAGGGCGGCTGCGGTGGTCCTAGAGGAAATCAATGCCAATGGCTGCGTCGCCAGTCAGAGCCACGCCCAGATGTATATCATGGGGACATTGCTGAGGCATGGCAGCGCCGCTCAGAAGGCGAAATATTTGCCGGCCATTGCAGCCGGCGACCTTCGGCTGCAGGCTTTCGGAATCACTGAACCGACTTCCGGATCGGATACGACGAACCTGAAGACTCGGGCCGAACGGCGGGGCGACACTTATGTCGTGAACGGGCAGAAAGTGTGGACGTCGCGAGCGGAGCATTCCGATCTCATGCTCCTGCTCGCTCGCACAACCCCCCTTTCGGACGTCGCCAAAAGAACCGACGGCCTTTCGGTGTTTCTGATCGATATCCGCGAAGCGCAAGGACGCGGCCTTGAAATCAAGCCGATTGACGCGATGATCAATCACAACGCCACCGAGGTATTCTTCGACAATTTTGAGATTCCGGCCGATTCACTGATCGGCGAAGAGGGCCAGGGTTTCCGTTATATCTTGAGCGGCATGAACGCTGAACGGGTTCTGGTGGCGACGGAAGCCGTGGGAGACGGTCGCTGGTGCCTCAAACGCGCGGTCGAGTATGCCAATGAGCGGGTCGTGTTTGGCAAGTCCATCGGGCGCAATCAGGGAGTCCAGTTCCCGCTGGCACGTGTTCATGTCGAACTCGAAACGGCCGACCTGCTATGTCGCAAAGCCGCCGCGCGGTTCGACGCCGGTCTCGATTGCGGCGCAGAGGCCAACATAGCCAAACTGGTGGCGTCGGAAGCGGCGTTTCATGCCGCCGACGTGGCGATGCAGACGCACGGCGGATTCTCGTTCGCGCGAGAATATGACATCGAGCGCAAGTGGAGGGAAACGCGCCTGTATCAGATCGCTCCCATATCGACCAACATGGTGCTGGCCTATGTCGGTCAGCACGTCCTGAAGCTGGGAAGGTCTTATTGATGAGCCGCCTGACCGCGGACATCGCGCATGACGCCAGTAAAGTCATGCTGGACGACATTTCCCCGGAAGCGCGGCGCGTTGCGCGGCATTGTATCCTGGATTTGCTCGCCGTCACTCTGGCAGCATGGAAAGACCCTTTGGCCCAAATCCTGCTGGACGAAGCGAAGGATGAGCAATCGCGTCCGGTCAGTACGATCCTTGGCTCAGGCTATCGGACGAGCGCGTCTCAAGCCGCGCTCGTCAACGGCACAACCTCGCACGCGCTCGATTATGACGATGCGAGTCTGGCGCTGAACGGCCACCCATCGGCGGCGATCCTTCCGGCCGTGCTGGCTGAGGCGGAGGCAATCGGCGCCTCTGGAGAAGCAGTGCTGACGGCCTTTGTCGCCGGCTATGAAGCCGCGTGCCGGATCGGCTCCTTGATGCATCCCGACCATTACCGCCGCGGGTTCCATAATACTGCTACCATCGGGGCATTGGGCGCCGCCGTCGCATGTTCCCGCTTGCTGGGCAGCGATGCGGCGACCGTGCGGCGTGCCCTCGGCATCGCCGGAACCCTGGCTGCCGGTCTCAAGCACTCCTTCGGAACGATGAGCAAGCCGCTTCACGCGGGCTGGGCCAACCACACCGGCCTGATGGCCGCAAGATATGCCAGAAGAGGGCTCACGTCGCGCGAGGATATGCTGGACGCGGAGTATGGATTTGCCCGGACCATGAGCCGGGACCATCACCTCAACCGGGCCTATGCGCGCCCCAATGGCGGTTGGCACATCCTCAACAACCTGTTCAAATATCACGCCTGCTGCTATAACATCCACGCGCCGATCGATGCTGCGCGCGAGATCATGGCCAGGTCCGGTATTGTTGCCGATGCGATCAAGCAGGTCACGATTCAGGTTAGTCCCGTACTCGATACCGTCTGCAACGTTCAGGATCCTCAAAGCGGACTCGAAATAAAATTCAGCCTCAGACATGCGGTGGCGATGGCGCTTTGCGGCGTCGATACGGCCGACATTGCCAGTTTCTCGGACGCCAATGCGCTGCGTCCAGACCTGGTAGCAATGCGAGACCGGGTAGCGGTCGAATGGATCGAGGCCGAAGACACGTTCGCCAGGGTAATTATCGAGAATGACGACGGCGCGCGTTTGGAAGCAACGGCAGACAGCAGCATCCCGAGCGCGAATCTCGATCAACAGGAGGCGAAGCTGACCACGAAGTTCGCCGCGCTTGTGAACCCGATCCTGGGCGTCGGGCGTGCTAATCAGGTAATCGCTACGATCAGCGAATTCGAGTCACTGGAGGATGTCAACGTCTTGCTGCTTGGGTGCGTGTCCGATTGACATCGGTGCGCAACCGTGACGAATGGCCCTACGATCCGGGGCATGAAAATGCCGTTCACGACCGCCCAGGCGCGAGGCAAGACCATGGCCAAGAGACCTACGATCAAGGACTTGGCCGAGGCGGCGGGTGTTTCGGTCGGAACGGCGTCGCGGGTCATAAACAGGCACCCGAATGTCGGCGAAGCTGTCCTCCGAAAAGTTAACGAGGCTATTGAGCGCCTCGGCTTCACGCCGGACGTCGCCGCCCAGAGTATGCGGGGCGGCTCCACGCGCACCATCGGGATCATCATCCGGGACATCGCGGTCCCCGCGCTGGCGAGCTTTACGAGAGCGGCCCAGGATACATTGCACGAAGCGGGTTACATTCTCCTCATTCTCTGTTCGACCGACTCCAAGGAACGGGAACTGGAATTGCTGGACGTTTTGCAAAAGCGCCGCGTGGATGGCCTGATAATGGCGGCGTCCTCCGAGCGCGATGCCGATGTTCTGGCCGCTCTGAAACGTCTCGGTTTGCCGATCCTCCTCCTCGACCGTAAATACCCAGAAGATTGGGACGCGGTGCTGGTCGACCACGAGGCGGGCATCGGCGAAGCGATGGATCACCTCCTCTCGCTCGGCCATCGCCGGATCGGGCTCGTGACAGGTCAACCGCTGGTCCATCCTTCGTGCGCGCGCATCAATGGCTATCGCATGAAGCTGCTCGAGGCAGGACTCGAATATGATCCCACGCTGGTTCGCGCAGGTAGTTTCGATCGCAACGGCGCCTTTTTCGAGGCATCAGCCTTGCTCTCGTTGCATGACCGACCGACAGCCTTGATCGCTGGCGGGATCGATATGCTGGGCGGTGTCCTACGGGCGATCCGCTCGCTCAAATTGGCGGTTCCCAACGACATCTCGCTCATCGGAAGCGCCGATACCGAACTTGCGACCTTTTCGACACCTCCCACCAACGTCATCCGCTACGATGCGGCCGAGCAAGGTCGATTGAGCGCGCAGATCCTTCTCAATCGTCTGGCAGGCCGGTCAGGCCCGGAACCGCATCAACTGACCATTGCAAGCCAGTATGTCATGCGGGGCTCCTGCGCGCCTCCGGCGACGCGCACCTGTACAATGCCCGGAAGGGCAGACGTGAGATAGCGTCAGTAGTCAGACCCGGCGTCTGCTCACGACGCTATGCAGCCCCCGAGATCGAGGGAAGGTGACCAGCTTGGAGGTGACCATACACCAGGTCCGGCCTGCGGGGGTTCTTCCTTCCCCGCACGCCCAACCCCGTAGATGAAGCCATCACCGCATGATGAACGGATTTCCCGTTGCCATGGTCTGCGCGATCCAGACCGACTTCACCTGCATATATTCCTTGATGGCGTCCTGGCCGCTTTCACGTCCCTGACCGGAGCGCTTGAACCCGCCGAACGGGGTCATGAAGCTCACCGCGCGATAGGTGTTGATCCAGACCGTTCCGGCCTTGAGCTTTTCCGACATGCGCAATGCCCTGCCGATGTCGGACGTCCAAACGCCAGCGGCAAGCCCGAATACGATGTCGTTTGCGATCCGGATCGCATCCTCCTCGGTATCGAACGGGATAACCGACAGCACAGGGCCGAAAACCTCTTCCTGCGCAATCTTCATGTCGTTCGTAACGCCGGTGAAGATGGTCGGCTCGACGAAACGGCTGCTTGCGACGCCGCTAGCGGCGTAAGGCTTGCCTCCGAGCGCGCAGACGGCCCCTTCCCGCTTGGCAACGTCGATATAATGCAGGATTTTGTCATATTGGGCCAACGTCGTCACCGGTCCGACGTGGGTATCCATCGACATCGGATCGCCAATCCTGGCATCGCCAGCGATCCGCACGAGGCTTTCTACGAACTTGTCGTGGATGGAGCGCTGCACCAAGAGGCGGGAGCCAGCGATGCAGGTCTGCCCAGTCGCGGCGAAGATGCCCGAAATCGCGCCGTTCACTGCGGCGTCCAGATCCGCATCCTCGAAAACGATATTCGGCGATTTGCCACCCAGTTCGAGTGTAACCGGCATGATCTTCTTGGCGGCGCTTTCATAGACCTTTTGCCCGGCAGTGTCCGAACCGGTGAACGCGGCCTTGGCAACGTGGGGGTGCTCGACCAGCGGCGCACCGGCTTCCATGCCCAGGCCTGTCACGCAGTTGACGACCCCGTCGGGGATGCCGGCTTCCTTGATCAGGCCCATGAATTCGAGTGTGGAAACCGAAGTATATTCCGAGGGCTTGACCACAGCTGTGTTCCCCGCGGCAAGTGCGGGAGCCAGCTTCCACGCCAAAAGCAGCAGCGGACTATTCCACGCCGTGATCATGGCCACGACACCAAGGGGTTCATGCCTAGTGAAATTGAACATGCCGGGGCGATCGGACGGCAGGACCGCACCTTCGACCTTGTCGGCCAGACCGCCATAATAGCGATACCATTCTGCGAGATACTTGGTCTGCAACCCCATTTCCGCAATCAGCTTGCCGTTGTCGCGCACTTCGAGTTCGGCGAGCCATGCGGATTCACGCTCGATGATTTCGGCCAACCGGACCAGCAGCTTGCCACGCTGCGTGGGGCGCATGGTTGCCCATTCGCCCTCGTCGAACGCCGCCTTGGCAGCCATCACCGCCCGATCGACATCCTGCGCGTTGCCGCGGGCGATTTTAGCCCAGATCTCGCCAGTGTAAGGATTGTCGGTGTCGAGGTATGCGTTGCTAGAAGGCTCGACCCAAGCACCGTTGATGTAATGATTGTAGGTCTTCATTTCCTAGCCTTTGCTCTCGTTCGGCTGGAACACGATGCGGCCCGTCACACGGCCAGCCTCAAGGTCTTCCATTGCTTGGTTGATGTCGGACAGGTCACGACGCTCGATCGGCATCTGCTTAACTTTGCCAGCCCGGACCATGTCGATGAGCGCGCGAAGCTGGGGCGAATTGCCCACATGACTGCCTCTTACCGTCATTGCCTTCTGGGTGAGCCATATCTGCGGCATCTGGAAATCGCCGCCCGCCTGGCCGACGATGATATAGCGCCCCGCCTTGACCAGCGCCCTGACCGCGATACGTGCGGTCGCCGCTCCCCCGAAGGTATCGACGATCCCCACGAGGCGACCTTCTGACAGGCGCTGCAATTCCTCGACCGCTTGCGGTTGGCCGCTGTTCAACACGGCGGCGGCGCCCATCTGCCGCGCTGCCTCCAGTTTTCCATCGTCGATGTCGACGGCGATGATGTTCCTGATGCCCATCGCGTGCGCGATGGCGATCGCATTCAATCCAAGGCCGCCACAGCCCATCACGGCCATCCACTCGCCGTCACGGAGCACGCCCATTTTTTCCAGGGCGTTGAATACTGTCACTCCGGAACAGGCTTGCGGCACCACGTCGGCCAGATCCAGACCATCAATGTCCACCAGCCATTTCTCGTCTTCAACGAGGCAATGGGATGCGAAGCCGCCCTTCTGAACGAGGCCGATCATGCGCATGGCCGTGCAGTCGCTTTCGCGCTGGTCCGCGCAGGCCTGGCACTTGCCGCAGCCAATCCACGGAAAGACGAGGACCTGCTGCCCGACAGTCACCGAGTCGACGTCCGCACCGATGGCTTCGACGATCCCGGCGACTTCATGCCCCAGCGTAACGGGAAGCTTGGCTCCGCGCTCGGCAAAGGTGAGCTTGCCTTCGTGGCCAAGGTCCATGTACCCCTTCTGCGCGTGAAGGTCCGAGTGGCACAGACCCGCGGCCGTTACCCGGACCAGCACTTGCCGTCCCTCCGGCTGCGGCATGGGATGTTCGCGTCTCTCCAGCGGCTGTTGCCATTCGACGAGATCGAAACTTACATATTCGCTCATGCCGCCTCTCCTATTGTTTTCTTCTAGATCTTCGGTTCCGGAAAGATGTTGACTGTCGGCGCGGAACCGCGCCTCCAGACCATCACGCTGCGGGCATACTCGATCACGACCAAGCCGTGCTGATTGATGCCCCGCGTTTTGGCTTTGACGATCCCTTGGCCGGGGCGCGATTTGGACTCACGCTTTTCCATAATTTCCTGCTCGCAATACAGCGTGTCGTCAGGAAACACCGGGTTCGGCAGTGTGATGTAATCCCAACCAAGCGCAAACCCATTTTCGCTCAGATCCGCCACGCCCATGCCGCCGATGATCGAAAGCGTCAGGGCGCTGTTGATCAGAGGCCGCTTGAACTCGGTTTTGGCGGCATAGTCCGCGTTGAAATGGATTTGATTTGTATTGTTGGTGATGAGCGTAAACTGGATATTATCGGTCAGCGTCACCGTTCGCCCGATGCGGCAGCGATATACGTCACCGACGTTGAAATCGTCAAAAAACCGGCCTTCCCAGCCAGCCACGATCCGGCGCGTCATACCGTCTCGCCAATCGATTCCAGAATTTGCAAAGCGCGCATCAGGATCGGCTTGTCGACAAGCTGGCCGCCAACCGCCACCGACGCATCGCCCTTGGCCTCCGCCTCACGGAACCCGGTTGCGATTTTGCGCGCATATTCGATATCGTCGGGAGACGGCGAATAGATCTGGTGGATCAGGTCGAGTTGCCGCGGATTGAAGGTTGATTTCGAGGTGAAACCAAGGCGCCGACCTTGCCAGGTATCGGCTTCCAGTCCTGCGGGGTCATCGAGATTGGGATATACGCCATCGATGCTGACAATGCCGGCGGCGGCAGCCGCGACCACGATCGCGGATCGGGCATAGAGCAAATCGGCGGCCTCCTTCACGCGATTGGCGCCAAGGCCTATGTCGAGCGCGTAATCTTCGGCTCCGAACATCAGCCCCACTACGCGCGGGTCCGAATCAGCGATGCAGACCGCGTTGACTAGGCCCCGCGCACTTTCAATTGCGGCAATGATCTTAGTCTTGCCGATCTCCAGACCTTTGTCCCGTTCGAGCTGGGCGAGGGTTTGAGACGTAGCGTGGATATCGTCTGCGCAAATTACCTTCGTGAGCGCGATGCCTTCCAGGCCTTCGCTCACGATCGCCTCCAGATCATCCTGCAACCACGGCGTTGTCCGGTCGTTCACCCGCACATAGCGGCGAGGGCCTCCCGAAGGCGCACCGAGAACCTCGCGGACCATCTTGCGCGCGCCAGGCTTCTCGGCAGGAAGAACCCCATCTTCGAGGTCAAACAGGACGACGTTGGCGGAACAACCCAGCGCCTTCTCTAGGAACCGCGGCTTGTTACCTGGAACAAACATAAATGACCGAGGTCGGGTGAGGACAAGTTCTATCATCGCGATTCTCCATCATTGGCCCTACAAAGGCATTCAATGAAACGGTTCACCGTGTCAAGGGCCGTATGAAAGGCATAGGCTGGAATGGCTGTGATTGCTTACCTAATGATCTGCCCCCCGCTGAGTGGCCCAGAGACTATGATAGTCTGGACCATGAAAGGACGATGAATGCCGAGCAAGAAGCACAAGCCGGAAAAGATTATCGGCAAGTTGCGTGAAGTTGAGATCGTGTTGGTGCGGATTCCGACGATGCCGGCCGGCTATTCCGATCTGATCCCGGCCACCATTCCGATTTGATGCCGGTCGGCCATAGCCTGATCGTTGCTGGCTAATGGCATTGGTTTTCGGGGTTGGTCAAGCGGCGGCTGCGGTGGTGTGACGCCGCATGGATTCATCGTCGATTTCGACACGATGGGCGTTGTGGACGAGGCGGTCCAGGATGGCATCGGCGTAGGTCGGATCGCCGAACGTTTCATGATGTTGTTCTCCTTGAAGGGGTCGTCCGTCGCACCTGCGCCTTGAGCGGGTCGATCTCGTCATCGACCAAGTCGATCTGCCACGGCTGACCTTTTGCCAACTGGCGGCCGTGAAGTCGGCCTTTGTTGAGCCATTTGAACACGGTTTGCGCAGTGACGCCAAGCATATCCGCCGCACCCTGGATAGAGTAGCTGCCGTCTGGCCATCGTGGCGGATTGCGTTCGACCCCATTGATCTTGGCTGTCGGGATATCCCACCGCTTGCGCAAAAGATGGATCGTGCCGTTATCGAACGCACCACCACGACTGTTTCGCAAACCCTCGTCATTTAGGACGGCGGCGATCTGGGCATCCATGCGGCCTTGCGCGTTAAGTTCGCGGACTCGCTTCTCGATCTGTTCGGCATGCGCGGCGTCGGCATAGGATTGCGTGCGCCGCATCAGCCAATGCTCAGTCTCGGCGCCAGTTTGCCAGAGGATGCGGATCCAGACCATGCCTCTGGCGCGGCGCTGGTCGACGATCACCTCGTCGATTACCAGACGTAGCGTTGCCTTACGGTCGGCGTTGCCGAGTGTCTCCCACAGCCGAGGCAGGTCGATACCGAACGTCGCAATGCGGGCCCGTTCCTCGGTGCTGAGCGTGCTTGCCTGTTCGGCCTTCCATCGTTGATAATCCTGCTCGATCCTCTCAGCATCGCGCAGCTTGTCCTCCCAGATGCTTTCGAGTGAGCGCGCCACCAGGCGGTTTTCGGGCTCGACCGCGTCATACTGCCGACGAGCCCGCTCGGTCTCATATGTCGCTCGCTCACGCTTCAGCGCCCATTGCCGATCGAGCGCGTGCGCATCGGTATTGATCTCGTCCAGCGCCGCCACCGTTACAGCGAGTTGATCCGGCGCCAGCGCGGCGAGGAACAGGCGCTCGACTCGGCCTCCAACCGATACTGCAGCGCCGTACTCTCCTGGTGATGCCGGATCTGGCCGACGCTCGATTGGCGGACATAGACATATGCCAGCTTCGCGCAATGGACCGTGTTGATCGGGTCACCTGACGAAAGGGATCTCAGCATTGTCGTCACCGGCGCGGCGGTCGTGCAGTGTCTGGCGCAGCGCACGGGCAATCTGCGTAGCCAGTCGTCGTCGGATCTGCTCCGGCAGATGGGTCCAAAGCTGGGGCGGGATCGACAATGCCGTCCGCGACGTCATCTTCGCCATTACGCTTTTCCTCCTCAAGGCGCCGCGACAACGCCTCGGCATGATCGACGACTCGCAGAAGGATGCGGCCTGAGATCAGCGGAGGCGATTTCGAGTCAGTCAGAGGCTGCGCCAGATCGGTCAGAGCACGACGAATGTTGCGGCGACTGCCGTTCGGCACCCGCACCGTCACCCAGGTAGGCCCTCGATCGGAGTCGAACTGGAGGAGCTCAAGCCGTTGTCCAAACAGTGCGTGGCGGCGCGACGTGACGGTCACATAAGAGATAGGCCGATCGATATCAGGGGTATTGCCTGATGTTGGGCTCACCGATGGCGCGGTGCCAGGATGCGATCTCGAGCTGGCTGGTGACGATCGTGGATTTACGCCCGTAGCGGTCCTCGAGAATTTCGAGGAGATTATGGCGGGGCCTGAGCGTCAAGCGGCTGAAGCCCCCATATGTGGACGGCTTCTATGAGGAAAGTCAACGCTAGTGCAGCGAGTCAGACGGAAGATGCAGGCAGTCTGGCGAGCTTGTCGAGGATTTGAGCGGCGGGCTTGGTCCAGACGAAGGGCTTTGGGTCGGCGTTGTGTTCCTTGAGGTAGCGATTGATGGC
>NZ_SGIS01000058.1 GCF_004208535.1 Sphingomonas populi | reverse complement strand
GCGCCGCGACAATCAACTTCCAACATAACGCTTGCCAGCGACAATCAGGCGGAACACACTAGCAACAACGCGGTCACGGATTCCGATCCTGATTGACGCAAGCTCCGATCCTGATTGTCGCGCGATATTCCAGGAGACGAAGTCCATCGAGTTGCGCAGCAGGTGAACGATGCAGGTCTGTACGATCGTTTCGGGGAACACGGCGGTAATCGCCTCGGGGAAGCCTTTGAGGCCGTCGACGACGGCCAGCAGGACATCTTCGACGCCGCGGTTACGAAGCTCGTTCATCACGCGCAGCCAGAATTTGGCGCCTTCGTTCTGCTCGATCCACAGGTCGAGCACCTCCTTGCCGCCGTCAGCACGGACACCCAGCGCGATGTGGATCGCCCCTTCGGCGAAGCTCAGGACAGGCTTGTTGCGGACCATGCCTTCGTCGCGGATCTTCACCCGGATCGCGTCGAAAAAGACGAGCGGGTAGACCGCGTCGAGCGGTCGCTGCTGCCAGGTTGCGACCTCGTCGAGCACGGCGTCGGTCACCGTACTGATCAGGTCGGGCGAGACATCGATGCCGTACAGATCGTGCAGATGCCCGGTGATCTCGCGGGTGCTCATGCCGCGCGCGTACATCGACACGATCTTATCATCGAAGCCCGGAAAGCGCCGCTGGTACTTGGCGATCAGTTGTGGGTCGAAGCTCGACTGTCGGCCGCGCGGCACGTCGATTGCCAGCTTGCCGGAGTCGGTCATGACGGTCTTCCGACCGTAGCCGTTGCGCGTGTTGCCGGTGCCGTCTTCGCCGGCGAGGTGGTGATCCATCTCCGCGTTCAAGGCACGCTCGGTGAGCGCTTTCTTCAGAGAGTCGAGCAAGCCGCCCTGATCAAATGCAGCCCTGGCGTCGCCGCCCGCCAGTAGTTGATCGAGAAGCTCGGTGGGGATCGCGGGTTCTTTGCGTCGAGGCATAGTGGGATTCCTTTTTACCCATCATGCCCGCCCACACACGAAAATCCTGACACTCCCATCCAGGCGATCTTTCTACCGGTCGATATCGTGCCCTCGCCACCGCAGGCGGCGGCTGCATTCGAAGAGCCGATACTCTCGCCGTCCGTCGTCGAGCTGTGTTTTTTGCAGGGACGGCGGCTGCGACGATGGCCGCGTCGCCATCGATAACAATGCGGCGGAGCGCGCCCTGCGATCCATTGGAATCGGAAGAAAGAATTGGCTATTTGCCGGCTCCGAGGCCGGCGCCGAGACCGGCGCCGAGACCCTGGCGCGCGCCATGACGATCATCGAAAGCGCCAAAATGAACAACCTCGATCCGCAGGCCTATCTCACGGACCTGTTCCGTCGCGTCCATGATCACAAGATCAACCGGATCGACGAACTCCTTCCGTGGAATTGGCGCCCGCTCGCGCAGTAGGAAAGGCCATCTCATGGCAACCGTCAGACACGTCTTCATGCTCGATTATGTCGCTGACATCCTCGGCGAGCACCCGGACCTCATCGACGCCATCGTCAGCAATGACGACAACCTGACCTACGACTCGATCATCAGCGTCAGTTTCGCCCCGGACGACACTCGCACCGCTCTAACCGACGATGGTATCGACGAGCTGCGCGACATGATCACCACGGCACGGCGATCTCCCGACGAGTGGGATCAATTCCTTGAGGATTTCGTCGATGACCCCGACGTCATCAAGACCGTCAAAGCGCAGCCCGCCGGGTAGCAACCGGGCGGTTACGTTCGAACGAACCGCGTCACGCTGAGCAAATGCCTCTCCACTTATGCGGGGCAAGTCCAGTTCGCCGTTGCCCCTTTTCGAACACTGGCATCCGCGTTTCATCGACAAATATTCGTGGTTGGGAATGGATGAAGGCGAGTTGCCGTTCGTAGAGGCCTTCAAGCCACCAGGCGACGCGCTTCATCCAACCGACAAGCACTGACCGGTCGACCAGAAGGCCTTGGCCTGCCAGCACTTGCATCTGGCGGTTGAGCGGGACCGATCAGGCGAAGCGCATCGTCGCAATCCAGGCGAGAGTCGAAGCCGTCGCCATGCCGCCTTCAATGAGCCGTTTGGGTGCCGGCGCCTACACGATGCCGCCACGGCATTGGCGGCAGGTGATGAGAAGCCTTGGCTCCCTTCTTCGCGGCTCTCGCCTTTCTCAAGCGGCGCTAGTCGCTCGTTTCGCATCATGCTCCCTGATCAGGTCGACAGTGTTAACAATGTTGGCCTTGCTCGATGCCCCGAACAGGATCGATTCGACGTAGGGTTCGTTGACAACCCACTCAATCGCCTCGCTCGGGCGGATAGCGCCCGAACCCAGCACCGACATCGCGATCACCCGCGCCGGATATTTGGTGGTCGCTTCACGATAGCCCTCGATCCCGCCCGACATGCGGAATGCGATCTTGTTGACGTTCGCGCAGACGATCGGATTTTCGATACCAGCTTCTTTCAGCATCGGCAGAAGCATCGGCAAATTCATCGTGATGAAGCCCGCTTCAGCATTGTAGCGCTTCTTGCAATGCTCGGCGAAAATGCGGAACGCATCGACGATCCCGAGGCCCTGCACGAGGTCGGTCACGACGTTTTGCAGGAAGATGACCGGCGTATCGAGGCCGCGGAACATCTTCATCTCGGCATCGACAAGTAGCGTCATCATGCCTTCGATATCACGGTTCAACACAGCCTTGCCGCCGCGCAGCATCGTATCGACCAAACCCTCCGAGGGGAGGAATTTGCGCATCGCGTCGAAGTACCCGAGTTCGGTCACTGCATTGGCGTATTTATGGGCGTAGGGCATGCCTGGGTAGAAGGTGAAGCCCTTCCACGCTTCACGATCGGCACGGACCCGGTCGGCGATCTTTTCGATCGTGTCGTGGGTGGTGCACATGAAACCACCGGCACCGGCATGCAAAGCGGACTGCAGGACATCGACAATGTTGTCGATGTCTTGAAAGCGCATGGCTTGCTGCCGCGCCTTTTCCTCCGACATGTGGTTGATGCCGAAGAACTGGTTATCGCCGAAAAGAATTCGTTCCATCTCGGTCCCTCAGGATCAGGCTCGTGCGCCGTTAAGAAAATCACGGACCCCGGCAATCAGCCCGGGGTCCGCATGGTTAGAAATCGCATCACCCATCATGAGCGGCGCGTCGAGCAACGCGCTCATCTCGCGATGTAAATCGTCCACCGTATCCACCACCTTCAACCCGGGCAGATAGCCGAAACGCTCTGCGGTGTGGATCTGGTGATCGGTGGTATGTTCGCCCCATTCCTGATGGCGCGGTAGCATCAGCATCTGCTTGCGATCCTCCAGAGCCTGGAGGATCGATCCCATGCCGACATGGGCGACGAACAGGTCGCAGTCCCGCAGCCGCTGACGATATTGGGTCATCGGGATCATTCGCGCAAATGGGGCGTGCTTCGGCTCATATTCGGTGTCGCCGATCTGAATGAATACATCTTGCGATGGATTGGCATGTGCCCAATCGTCGACGGCGCGCACCAGCCGCTCGAACGGCAGCATGGAGCCGACCGAAGCAAAAATCACAGTACGGCCCCCCAACACTCCAGCCCTTCGGCCTTGGCGACCTCCGGCCATTGCGCCACAGCCTTGGTGGCGAGCTTCTTTGCAACCTTGCCGGACGAGGACATCTCCTCGGCCTGCGCGATGCTGTCGATCCACAGCGTCTTGGTGCCCATCAGCTTGGCGATCATCAAAAAAGCCAGCATTGGCGCGGAGCCGGTCGTTACAATCGCGTGCGGCCGTTCCTTCAACATGATCGGCAGCGCGCGAGCGAAGACCTTGGGAAAGGCCAGTTTGTCGAAGCGCGATGCATCGGGAACGGTATAATAGCGCGCGCCGGGAATCGACGAGGTATAGTTCTCGAACATCGATACATAGGCGACATCCCACCCCTCGAACGCCGGGCGCAAGCGCAGCAGTTCGATCCAGTGGCCGCCACCGGACGCAAGGGCAAGAAGGCGCTTTTTGCGAGCCAAGGTTCAGCGCCCCAGAATGCGGCCTACCAGCCCCGCCTTGCGAGGGGCGGCTTCGGTCACGCCGAAGCTGCCAATGCCGCCGCCATCTTGGGCAGATGCACGGATCATCTCGATCGAGGCATCGGTCAGGGCCGCGCTGGCGAACGAATTCTCTGCGGCCCCTTTTCCCGCCGCGATCGCGTCGCCGAAGGCTTCCATCTGAGCGCTATACTCCTCGCCGCGTAGATAGTAGCTGACCGGCGGGGTCAGCTCGGTGATGTACTTGGTCGTCCAACCCGTCCGATAGGTTTCAGGAATTGGCGCGGTGCCTGTCAGGAACACCTGAATTTCCTGGCGATCGGCATAGATGCGGCCGCCGGTGCCCCAGATCGTGATGCGCGTCGTCATCTTACGAACAGACGGGTCGGACCAGTTGACCGAGAGCTGACCGGTGACGCCATCGGCGAAGCCGAGAGAGGCATAGACTTCGTCATCGACCTCGGCCGAGAAACCGCTCTTAAGCAGCGCGCCGCTCGCAGCTGCCGTGTCGCCGAAATACCAGTTGAGCAGGTTGAGCGGATGCGCTGCGTAATCGTAGAGGCAACCGCCACCGCCACCCGCCTTGCCGCGCCAGGTCGGTTTGGCCGGCTTGAGCACGACCGGACCGTAAGCTTCAGCCTGAACGTGCGTAACCTTGCCGATCGCACCGGCCTCGATCAGCTTTTTGATCTCGCCGAACGTGCCGATGAAGCGATTGTGATAGCCAACCTGAGTGACTAGGCCTTTGGCATCGGCTGCTGCAGCGAGTTCTTCCGAGACAGCCGACGACAAGGTCAATGGCTTTTCACAAAAAACATGCAAACCGCGCTCAATCGCCTTGCGCGACATCCAGTCATGCGTCGTGGTCGGAGTGGCGATGATAACTGCCTGCAACCCCGGCAACGCGATAAGCTTGTCGAAATCTTCTTCGAACGGAATTTTGGTGTATTTGCTGAGCACCCCGCCGACGATGCTGGATGTATCGCACATTGCGATAACATCGAAATGATCGAGAGCATTGACGATAGCGAGATGAGATAAACCCATTTTGCCTAAGCCCACGACGGCTATTTTGATGGCCACAGTCGTTTCCCCGTATGCTGCACCGCAACTTCGAATGCGCAGGTGACGTTGCATCTGTCAACAGGTTCCAGCCGGTGGAATCGCCCTTTTGCGAAGCCTAGGTGCCTTTTGCTCTCACCGTGTGGGGCACATTTCCGCTGCGACGATCGACTCTGTAAACGGAGATTGCTAGTGGATAGATTCAGACGAATGGTTCCGTCAGGATCGGCGGGAATCCAGCTTTTCTGGTGCGTTTGGTGGGACTCATCCGTCGCGTTCTGACCACTAGGAATGGGATATCGGACCTGGTGCCAAGTTTGCCGCTGTTGCGACGAATGCATTCGCCAGTGCCTTGAGCAGACGTCGCAAAGTCCGTAGGCAATGAAGATGATCAATAGCGCTGCCAAGCGGGCGCCGGAGTTTCAGCGGTGGCGATAAGAGCACGCAGCATCACCGATTTTTCGCACCCCGTGCGCTTGCCCGTCGCAATGGCGGGGATGGTGGGATTGCTGGCGCTGACGTTGCTTGGCCCGGCGATGACGATCCTCGGGGATAATGCGGAAGGCGCGGGCAACCTCGGTCGGCAAGCCGGATATCTGGTTGTGTTCGCGCTGGCGGTTCTGGCTATGCGGCCGGTGCGCCATCCCGAACGCTTGGCGGTGGTGCCGTGGCCGCTCGTTGTTGCGCTTGGTTGGTGCTGGCTAAGTCTGCTTTGGGCGATCGATCCTGGCGTCGGTGTGCGTCGCCTGATCCTTACCAGCCTCGTTTTGTGGTCTGTCTTCGCGCTGGTGCGCCAGCTGGGCTATGAACGCACGCTGTTGATGGTCCGATGCGCGCTGATCCTGGTGCTGATCGCCAATTTTGCGACATCACTATTGTTTCCGACCATCGGCATTCACCAACCGGCTGACGCAGACGGACTCGCTGGCGACTGGCGCGGCATGATGGCGCACAAGAACTTTGCCGGCCTAATCTCCGCCCTGACGATCATCGTGTTCGCGTTCGATCGGCGCAAGCTGCCCTATTGGGCGATGGGCAGTGCCATCGTCGGTGCGGGCGTCTTTCTGATTCTGTCCAGTTCGAAAACATCGATTGGGCTGATCATCGTGGCACTGATTCTCGGGTTTGGCGTAGCGCTGTTTAACCGTCGCTATGCGACCGTGCTGCGGTTCTCGCGCCACGCTAGAATCGGCATCGCCGCTACGCTTATCGCTGTGCTGGCGGTTGCATTCCACTTTGGCATGCAGAGCGACACGATGCTGAACTATGTCAGCGATCCAAGCAACCTGACCGGCCGTACAACGATCTGGAAACCGATGGTTCACTACTATCTCGGCAATCCGATGCTCGGTGCGGGTTACGGTTCGTTTTGGAATATCAATGCTACCAGTCCCATTGAAAGCGAGCAGGTGGGTTGGTTGAGAACCGTCACGCAAGGCCATAATGGGTTTCTAGACTTGATGGTTACGATCGGCCTCCCTGGGCTAATCATCGTCCTCGCCGCCACGCTGATTTGGCCGCTCGGTCGCCTGCTCGCGCGGCCCGGCTTCCGCTTCGCTGCCTGCGCGCTGATCGCATCGATGGTGATCTTTTGCATTGGCCATAATGGTACCGAGAGCTCGTTGTTTGACCGGGACACGATCGGGCAGGTTTTCCTGATGCTGGCACTGGCGCTGCTCGCCAATGCCGAAGAGGGAGTGGTGCTGTCCAGGCGCGCGAACCGCCCTCCGAGCTTGCCAACTCCGGGCCGCGTTGCACGACCCCATTCCGATGAACGGAGGAACCGGCCGGCGCGACGAGGTCCCTTGCGGGACGCGCGTTCTTCATGATGTACGCCGCTAGACCACATGATCGCCTGAGGCTGGGTGACCCCGTTTCGTAATATGCAGCGGCAAGGTCGCGTCGGACTGGTCGGCGCGGCCTCCTGCATGGAGGCGAGCAATGAGCAGTACGGTGAAGTATGTCGGGCTGGACGTCCGCAAGAACACGATAGCAGTGGCGGTGACAGAGGATGGCAAGCGCGCAGACGTGCGCCAGCATGGCGAGATCGCCAACGCGCCGGCGGCGCTGACGAAACTGCTGGGCAAGCTTGGCGGCCCCGGGGGTGGAACACCATATTTGCTACGAGGCGGGGCTTTGATGATCCCATCGGATCGTAGTGTTCTCCAATGGGGGTGGTCCATGCCATCAAGTGGTCGGTGTCACGCCGCTACATGACGCTGGAAACAATCAGCACGTTGAGCGATAACCCGCGCATCAGCCTACCAGCACTGGCAGCCTGATCATCCTTGGCCCTGACGAGACAGACGCATCCTGATGGGATCAAGCCGCCGACCCGGCCCTGCCGGTCGTCCATACGCAAGACCGCGGCGGCAAACCCGTCGAGCGACACTTCGGCGTCTCCGCCCAGCGTTACCTTTGTCGTGTTGCGTCGGCGCGCGACAGTTGTCGGATCGCCGGTAAATCGCTGCTCGAAAGCGTCGTCTCGTCGGTCGTAGCGTCGAGCCGCCACGCCTGCCCGTGAAGCCCGGCAAGCTTGCCGTCAATTCTGAAATCGCCGAGCGCGAAGGCGCGGTCGGCGCGGATCGACATCGCCAGCTTGCCGGCAGGCCCCGCATCGCGGTCGATGACGATCTCGGTCCCCGGATGGGCATCCAAGAACCCTTGGCAGCGCGGTTGAGCGCATTGTCACAGGCAACGAGCCATTACTTGTAGCCATCGTAGGACCGGGCGGAGTCGGCGCCGGCTTTGCGGCCGCCAAGGTCGCAGCAATCGTGCCGGAGAGCAGGACTGTGCGAGCCGCCCATCGAAATTACCTCATCGGCAATCATCCCTGTTCAGCGCGCTTGAACTCCTACGTTTTCGCGTGGCAAATGGCGCCAGGGCAGTCGTTCATCTTACGGCCGAACCAGTAGCTATGGCTGCAGCAAGTCGAGATGACTGACGCCTAGCGCCAAGGCGATTTCGTACACCGTGACGACCGTGGGATTGCGCTTTCCTCGCTCTAAATCGCTGAGATATTGCTGACTTAGCCCCGACAGGTCCGCGAGTTGCTCCTGCGTATAACCCCGCGCTTTGCGGATTCGGGCGCAATTATCGCCAACAAGTTTCCGCATATCCACGCGCAAAATTATTGGCGGGTATGCGCGAGCAGGTTTATCTACTATAATATGTAAATTGTCATATCGTTTGGGATATCGGGAGCTTACTTTGATGGGCTCGGAACGAGAGATGGACCGCCTTGCAAGGCTCGATAGCGCGGGCCTACAGCAATTGGATCATCTGTATCGAAGTCACGCCGGGTGGCTCCGCGCCCTCGTCGCGCACCGTCTGCGTGCCCAGCCGACCGATGTCGACGACATCGTCCAGGACACGTGGCTCCGCGCCGCCGGCTGCAAGACGGACAACATCCAGCATCCCAAAGCTTTCCTGTCGCAGACGGCACTCAACCTGTTCCGCGACCGCAAGCGGCGCGAGGCGGTTTGCCAGCAGCATCGCGAGGGCGTCACCGCCGATCAAGGTCGTGGTGACAGGCATGGCATGTCCGAGCAGGAGGCCATTCTCGAACTGGAGCGGATCGTGCTCGATCTGCCTGAAAAGATGCGCGACGTCTTCGTGCTCAGCCGTTTCCGGCATATGAGCAATGTCGAGATCGCGACAACGCTCGGCATCTCGGTCAAGACCGTGGAGTGGCGGATGGGTAAGGCGCTGGCATTGTGCATGAGCAGATTGCGCGACTGAGCGACGGCACATGTCCATGAACGACAATGATGCGAGCGGCGGCGATGCGTGCACGCAAGCCGCGCACTGGTACGCGCGGTTGCAGACGCTGCCCGTGTCGGCCCGAACGCTCGAGCAGTTCTTCGAGTGGCGAAAGGGCGAGGGGAATCGCGAAGCGTTCGACGCCGTCGATCGCCTTTACAGGCAGGCCGGCACGCTTGCCGATCGCCCTGCGATCGTCGCCGCCACGGAGCAGGCGATGACGCGATCCGCCGCTCGACCTGTCAGACGATATCCGGGGTTGGGGACGATGGCGGCAGCGGTGCTTGGCGTGGTTGCGGTCTGCCTGACGACCTTGGCGGTATGGCCCTCGGGCGGCGAGCAATACGCGACCAAAATCGGCGAACAGCGCACCATAAGGCTGGCGGACGGGTCGAAGCTGACGCTTGATACCGACACCGCGCTGACGGTTACCTTCGCCAAAGATGCGCGCCGCATTTCACTCGCCAAGGGCCAGGCGTATTTCACGGTCGCGCATGATGCCGCGCGACCCTTCACCGTGGATGCCGGCGGCACGCGCGTGCTCGCAACAGGCACGCAGTTCGATGTCCACCGCAGTGGCGACCGGATCGACGTTACGCTGATCGAGGGCAGGGTGCGGGTCAGTTCGGCGGACCGGCCTGTGGCGCAGTTGCAAGCCGGGCAGCGGCTGATCCTCGACGGCTCCCGCATAAGCCGGGTTCAGGCGATCGATACGGCGCCGACGACGGCGTGGACGCAAGGGCGTATTGTGCTCGACGGCATGACGCTCAAGCATGCGATCAACGAGGTCAATCGCTACGTGACTACGCCGGTTCGGCTCGATGCGCCCGGCTTTGCCGACGCCCGCATCAGCGGCTCTGTCGAAACCGGCGATATCGGCAGTTTCACGACGGCGGTGACAGCCGTGTTGCCGCTCAAGGCGCAGACCAACAGCGACGGATCGGTCACGCTACGCCCGTGAAGCGTGCCGATCGTACCAGCGGCAGAAAGCGGCTCGTATCGCCCGACTGACGCCGGGCGATACGAGCAAGACATCAGGCGTTTTCAGCAGCCTTGCGGCGCGTGCGCTTCGCCGGGGCGGGCGCGGGTGCCGCGCTCGCTTCGCTGGCGGCAGGTGCTTCGGCGGGCGTCGCTGCGCCACCGCGACCCTTGCGGCCAAGGCCGATCCGCTGTGCCATTTCGCGGCGGGCGAGCGAATAGTTCTCGGAAACCATCGGGTAGTCGGAGCGCAGATTGTAGCGCTCGCGGTACTGCACGTCGGTCAGACCATGCGTCGAAAGATGACGGCGCAGCGTCTTGTAAGGCTTGCCGTCGATCATCGAGATGATGTGATCCTTCGAGGCAAGCGACTTGCGCACCGAGACGGCGGGCGTGAACTCTTCCGTCGGGGCCGCTTCGCCGCCCGACGCGTCCGCTGCCGATGATCCCGAGCCAAGTTCGACGATCGTATTGTGCATCGTGCGCAGGAACGCCGGCACATCGTCAGCCGAGACGCGGTTGTTCTGATTGCCGAGCCACGCGATCGTCAGTTCGGTCGCGAGTTCGACGGGGTTCAGGGTTTCTTCTTCCATATCAATATGTCCATATGTGTTGCTGCGATGTTTCGCTGCGACCAGGGGGATATCCAGTATCGGACACCGCCGCTGTGGCGAAAAATCGCGATCAATGCAAATCGTCGTTGATAGAATCATCTTCGAACGCGCGCTTGCCGCGACGTCGCCATAGCGTAACCGACGATTCTTTATCTTCTATGCGCAACTTCGCAGGCGGCTTCAACGAGGATACCGAAGATCACCGCACGATCGTCCTCGGTAAGATCGGTCAGCCTGGACCTGGCGATCAGTCCGACCAGTTCAATCAACTGACGCGTGCGCTCGCGGCGCTTCACTTGCCAGTCGCGCGGATCATGCCGGGCAGTGCTCGCGATCAAGCGGTGACGATTCCTGTCAGGTGCCGAAGCTGATGCAAGGGCTGGCGCAGTCGCTCGGGGTTCGCTGCTTCTGGCTTTGCGTTGAAACATCACGGCGCCAGCTTTCCGCCAAACCTCCTGTACTGCCGCATCACTGCTCCCGGCGGACAGCAATGCACCGGCCAGAACATCGACCGGCAGCATATCGGCGCGACACGCGATCACCAGTTCGCCGAGTTGGTTGATCTTGCGATGCTTGAGCGCTTTCGCCTTTTGGTCGAGCGACTGGAGCTCGACGTCATAGTTACGCGGTTCGCGCATGAGGATCGTCCATGTTGTCGTTAAAGCAACATCCAGTTATCGTCTGAATATATCGCGGTAAATATCGCAATATATTCTAGGGGCAGCGCCGTCCAGAGATAGGTAAATCTCGAGATCGCGCTTATACGTCGCGCCGGCATGAAATCTAAAATATGAATTACGTACCGTAATTGTGATATAACATTTTCATCGAAGATAATATTGTGCGTCAGCGGCTCGAATGCGCTGGCGTCAGCGGCGTATCGCTCGGCGTCGCGGCTCCACGATCGCTCCTCCACAGCAATGGCCATCTCAGAATTGTCGCCTGCCCAGGAACGATGCCACGTGCGCCGTTTCGACTGGCCGCTTTTTACGACTGATCAGTCTTGGCCTCATGCAACGTCGGATTGCGCACCCAGTCGTTGACGGCAGACTCCCGCCAACCTGTACAGCGGAGCGCGATACGGATCTGCTTCGGGAACGTGCCAGCCTGTACTTTTCGATACAGCGTTGCTCGGCTGAGGCCGGTGCGATCGAGCACGGTTTTGAGGCGGAGAATGCGGTCGGGTGGGTCGGTTTCCATGGCATGATCCTGGTTCGTGTGTGATCCAATGGCTTGCTGCGATCAGGATCGAGATGGTGTCGGCGCGGAGCAAGGGGCTCGGGACCGAGATGCACCGCGCTGCCCCTCAGAGCGCCCGACTGTCACCATAAAGTCCGAGAGGATTCAGGCGTTAGCCGTCGCGCGCTGGCGCGCGGCCGAGCTCTATGGCGCTAAGCGCCACCGAGTCGCCTTTGGCGTCTCGGTAGGGTCGGCGCGAGACGCCTCTTGCGAGGACGCCCCAGTGCCTCCATCCGAACCGTAGATGCACCTTTCAATGCACACGGCTCTCCATCCCGCCGGCAACCGACCACCATGGTGAACGACGTGACATCTGCGGCACAGAACGATGGTCCTGCGCCGCCGCGCCGCTGCGCCGATTGCTTCCATGGCTTCAACTGGTCGCGCGGCTTGTCCCTAAATCTCGGCGCGAATCCGCCAGGTACGACAAGCGCAGATACAGGCACCGCAGCCGTATCGAGATCATGTTCGAACGCCTGAAGGACTGGCACCGCGTTGCCACCCGATACCACCGATGCCTGTCTTCTTCTCCGCAGCCGCCCTCGCAGCCAGCGTCATCTTCTGGCTCTGATCACCGAATCCGCACCCTGGCACGGTGGCCACCCTTACGCGCGGTCGATTTCCGGTAAGGCATTCGCGATCATAGCAGCGAGCGTTTCCTCGGCGCGGGTGCGGATACTCGTTTCTTTCGAGAGCAGGTCGTGGCGAATCCATTCGGGCGCACGGGCGATAACGGCGGTGATCGTCGCGAGAAGTGTGTCGTCCATCGCGCGCTCTATGCTGGCATATGGTCCTGTCGGGCAACTGCAAACGCGCGGCGATGGCGGTTTCGACCAGGCTGCCGAAGTTTGCGGCGCCCAGGACCACATCGGTGGGTTGCGGAGGCTGCTCAAACCGATCTGCGGCGTTTGGCCTGAGCGATCCTCCTGATCACGCGAGGCGCGGCCCATCGCCTCGGCGAGGAGGACCTGAAACCGGCCCCGCAGCGCATCGACGATCAACGCCTGGATGGTCGGTTGCAAAAGCGGCGCGCCCGAGATGGCGATCGGCATTTCCTGGCCGATCTGCCGGCCCTGACGCTCGACATGAGCTCGAAACATGCGAAGTTGGTCGGCAATCGAAGCGTCGCGCTGTGAGGCGCTCGAATATCATGCGTAGAGGGCAACCTTCATAAGGCTTCTCCGGCTGGCGTCCGAAGCCGTCTTGAGCCGCTCCTTGTCAGCATTTGCACCATATCGGCATACTGCGGACGGCGCCGAAGCCTAATATATAACACACTCGATCAAACGCGGGTCTTGACCGGTATCGATGGCATCTGCCCGCGCGTCAGTTCGGCATGGTGTGATCGCTGCTGCCCGTCAACGGAGCCATCGGCATGGTTTCGGCCGCAGACCCATGGCGGGACCGTGCTGGCTCGATCGCATATCGGGCCGATCCGGCGAGGGCATGGCTCAGCTTTTCGGACCGGTATGCCGCATCTTCGCGAAACCGCGGTCGCTGTCGAGGAACGCGCGCAGCATATAGGGGATGAGGTCCGGCACGGTTTCCTTCTGCCCATAGGCATTTTCGTACAGGATCGTTTAGCCGGCCAGGTCCGCGCGTAAATCCGGGCTGATGCTGATGGTTAGCTTGACGGGGATTCGATCGGGGATACGCGCGAGCTTGAGGTCTGGCATTTTGCGGTCTCCTATTCCTTCCAGGGCGCGAGAATGAGATCCTTGTGGACGACCAGCCGTACGGTCGCGCCGGGCCGCATCGTGATTGTCGGCTGGACGTCGAGATTGCACGACGTGAGCTGGTCACCGGCGCGCGAAACGTTCTGTTGGGTCGATTCGCGGATCGCCTGAACGAGGTCGATTTCGGCGGGCTGAACGCCTCAGCGGCCAGAAACCGGCTTGGGTAAGCGGTTGGCGGCTTGGAGGATCGCCCCGACAGGTCGACGCTGGTGACGATCGCAGAGCGCCTGGGAATATTGCGCGCAGCGTCGCGCGAGGTCTATAGTACCGGGGAGGTCTTCCGCCGCGCCAAACATGACGCAAATCTTACTATGCCAGTAAAAGCCGCCCGATGATTTTTTTGAATCAATAGACCGTTTCCGATTCGCGAAATGAATCAGAGCTGGTCGGACACCTTCAACTCGCGTTCCAGCGTCGAGAATGACAGTGCGAGCGTCAGCGGCCTGTCATCGAGCGGCACGGCGCCGTAGCTCGCATACCAATTGGCTGCCCGCTCGTTCTTGGCGTCGATAATAAGCATGACGCCGCCAACCTCGGCCGCGACGCGGATGCATCGGCGAGCGATCATGCCGAGAAGCTGGCCACCAAGACCTTGCCACTGGACCCGGACATGCGTGGCAAGTCGTGCGAGCCGAAAGCCCGGCACCTCGTGCTTAGCCAGGCCTCGCCGCACCAGCTCGGGAGTGCCCGGGTAGCTCAGGCTTCCCGGAGCGATGCTGTAGAAACCAAGGATGGTCTGATTATCGGTGTCGTCGATCGCCAGGAAGGTTTTCGCGCCGCCTGACTCATGGCTCTGGCGTGCATAACGCAGGAGGAAGGTATTGAGGCCGGCGTCTCCACAATCGAACGACGCTCGATCATGTGCTTTGGAAATCGCCTCCTCGTGCCAAGCAGGCAATGTCATGCCTGCTTAGGCATCGCTGCGATCGCAGCGCTCAGCCTGGCGTTCGCCGGCGGTGGGTTTTCCAAGAGTTCGAGGATGAGAAGGCTGTCTCGTTCCGAGAGCTTGATACGCTCGGCCTCTTCGACAACGATCTCCGCTTCGCGAAGCGCTGAGCGCGTGACGAAGGTTGTGAGATCGGTCTGCCGAAGCGCAGCGGCGCGCGCAAGCAGAGCCTTTTGCTCAGGCCTGATTCGCAGGCTCATGCGCGGATTATCTTCGATGACGGCTCTTGGCATAACGCACCTTTCTTTGTACGCTTTGAAATAGTACATCAAGGAGATTGTGTCAACGCGTGCGCCTTCAAAGCACACAAGTCCATAGCCGGCACTGTCGATGCAGATTTGAGCGAGAAGGGCCGTCAGGTTTCCACCTGACGTGAAGTGCTCCCCAATTTCAGGCGGCCGATAGCTTAACACGCTCGATCGAACGCGGGTCAGGACCGGTATCGATGGCATCTGCCCGCGCGCCGGTTTGTGATGGCGTCGTGTTGCCGGTGCCGTCAACAGAGTCGTCGGCTTGGTTTCGGGCGCAGACCCCATAGCGGGATGACCGTGCTTGCTCGATCGCGCATCGGGACGATCCGGCGAGCGCATGGCTCAGCTTTTCGTACCGGCTTGCCGCATCTTCGCGAAACCGCGGTCGCTGTCGAGGAACGCGCGAAGCATATAGGGGATGAGCTCCGACACAGCTTCCTTCTGCCCATAGGCATTTTCGTACAGGGTCGCGTAGCCGGCCAAGTCAGCACTCAGATCCGGGCTGATGCTGATGGTCAGCTTCACGGGGGTTCGATCGGGGATGCGCGCGAGCTTGAGGTCTGGCATTTTTCCGGTCTCCTATGTCTTCCAGGGCGCGAGGATGAGATCCTTGTGGACGACCAGCCGGACGGTCGCGCCGGGTCGGATCGTGATTGTCGGCTGGACGTCGAGATTGCGCGACGTGAGTTGATCGCCGGCGCGCGAAACGTTTTGCTGAGTCGATTCCCGGATCGCCTGGACGAGGTCGCTTTCCCCCGTAACCGTCAATTGGGAGCCGACGCCGAGCAAAGTGGATAACGCAACGCCCTTGAGCAGTGCCCAAGTGTGGAAGTCGACCTTGTCCTGGAGTCCGGCATAGCCCGACGCATCGGTCGCCGGGACATTGTCGATCCTCAGCGAACTGCCATCGGGCAGCATGATCCGCTGCCAGACGATCAACGCGCGCTTCTGCCCGAATGCCACCACGCTGTCGTAGCTGCCGATCAGTCGCGATCCTTGCGGAATGAGGAGGATGCGGCCGGTGGGACTGTCGAATACCTTGGCGGTGACTTGCGCCGTCACCAACCCGGGCAGGTCGGAACGAAGCCCGGTAATCAGGCTAGCGGAGATGACGCTCCCCGCCGAGAGCAGATAGGGTGATGGCGCTGCAGTCAGCGTGTGCGGGTTGACGTCGCCCGAACGGTCGAGCGTGCCGACGAACTGAGCCTTGCGGCCCTGCGCGTTCGGATCATGATCGGGGTTCAGCGCCGGACTTGGCTCCGGCGTCGGAGTCGGCGTTGGCGTGCCCGTCGCGTCCGGGACATTCGCCGCCGAAGTGGCAGCGCGCCCCTGCACCAGCACGCCGGATTCGCGGGCGGCCCTGAGTTCGGCGAGCTGGCGCTCCCGTTCCTGCGCCGCTTGGCTGTTCGATGGTTCGCTGCCCGTGCCGGTTTCCGTCGCCATCCGGCGCTGGCTCTCGAGGATCGGTCGACCAAGGTCTCCGGGTAATGGCGGTCCAAGTTTCGGCGCATCTCCGTAGGTTGCTGGCAAGCCGTTCAAGGCGTCAGCCGATGGCCGATTGCTCGGCTCCGACAATTCCTGACGATCGGCAACGGCGCTGAACACGCGCGGCTTGAGCGCGATCCAGGCCACCGCCATCAGACTGACAGACCCAAGCGCGGCGATGGCGATGATGACACCCCGGCGAAACCGGATCGCGCGGGCGGGTTTGCTCCGGATGGACAAGCTCTCGGGATCGACCTTCGGAACCGGCGTGATGACGTCCTCGCTCATGAGCGCTTGCCCTTCCGCGCGGCGCCGCTTTCGGCGACGCGGTTGATGCGGACGATCTGCTGCCTTTTGGTGCCGAGCCTCAGTTCGGCGACATCGAAGATGCGATCGATGACGTAGAAGCGGCCGCGGACGCGGTAGTTGGCGAGTTCGGCCTCACCCGACGAACCAATGATGAAGAACGGCGGCGCCTCTCCAACCGCAATGCTCGCCGGAAACTCGACGAACGTCTGCCGGCCATCGTCGAAGGCGCGCAAGGGCCGCCATGCGGGCTGGTCGCCGCTGATGGCGTAGTTGAAATGAAGGGTATCGAGCGATAGGCCCTCCGAAACCGGTGCTGCCGCCGCGGCCTGCTCGGCAGCTCGGCGCAGCGCGATCAACTGGTCCGCCGGATAGGTCCATGACAGCGCCGCCATCGCGGTGCGCGCCGTGGCGGTAAGCTGTGCGTGATAGCTCCGCCGGTCGGTGGTGATAACGAGGTTGGTGGCGAGACCCGAAGCAAACGGCTTCACCAGGATATGCGTGCGCTTATCCGCGCCGGTGCCGCTGGTCGTGTCGCCGATGACCCAGCGCACGGTGTCGCCTGCGGCGACGGCCACGAGGCTCTCGCCGGGCTGGAGGGCGATGTCCGTCACCGCGCCCGGCGCGGTGTAGACCTGGTAGATCGCGCCATCCGTAAAGGGAAAGACCTGCACGGCGTTCACGAACCCCTGCGCCTGAGGTTGCTGCGTCGCCGCCCTGTTGGCAGCGGCGACGCCCACCACGTTGGGGTTGATCGGACGTTTAATGCGGACGCGATTGATTGGGGACTTCGAAGCCGGTGCGTTGGCGGGCGCGGCGACAGGAGGCGGCACCTTCGGAGACGCGACGAACTGGCCGGATGCTGGAGCGGTCGCGAGGGCGATAGCCGAAACGGCAAGGATGAAGGTCATTGGTGTGACTCCGAGGCGGGCTGCGCGGGCGCAGCGAGATTGGGATCAAGGGGCGTGTCCGCA
>NZ_SGIS01000057.1 GCF_004208535.1 Sphingomonas populi | reverse complement strand
CGGCGACCACCGACGCCAACCGCGCCGCATCTTCAGAGTTTACGATCACACATACGATCTGGGACATCCCGCCAGACTCGCACGAAACTAACCGATTGTGAATCACCTGATTGGGTCAGTGCACTAGGTAGCCAAGGGCCAGGATCCGGATCTGCAATGGCAAGGTCTCAAGCAAGTGGCGTTCGTCATTGCCGACATAATCGCGTAGGAGCGTCAACTCGAAAGCCAAACGCCGATATCATCCCGCGGTCGCCGCCCAAAGCAGGCAAAGAGCTCTTCACCCACGATGGTTACCGCAACATCATCGAGTTTCTGCAACGCCGCTGATCGGCTCTATGTCGTTACGCGGTGACAATCCGTTGAGCATCAGATCACACATAAAATCGGCATAGGCAGCAGCGTGATCAGCCGTGGATCCACCATCTTCCATCAAGAATGCCATGACTGGTTCGGCGATCACGAAATAGTCGCACATCCCAATGATGGCCATGTACAGGAACACCGGGTCGACTGGGCGCAGCGTCCCGGCCTGTTCCCCGCGCGATAGATAGTCGCGATAACGCGCGACGGCTGCCGTCGCGATTTCCCTGTAGACTTTTCGGGAAGCTTCGTCTGAAGAGCGTGCCACGTCCTCCATCATGAGCCGGTGATAGAAGGGATTGGTCAGCTTGAACTCAAGAAGCGTGCGAATTCTGGCCGACAATTGCTGTTCCGGCTGCATTTCCGCGCGGTTCGTGGCGGCGCCAGCGACGACTTGAAGCCGCTCCGTCAACGAGCGCGCGGCGGTGCGCATCAGGCTGTCACGATTTTTGAAATAGTATCGGATCAAGCCGGGATCGACATTGGCGCGCCGCGCTAGCGACGCCCGGGTAATCTCTCCTGGCGGAACTTCTTTAAGTAGGTCAAGCGCCATTTGGACTAGAGATTCCGGCCCAACCGTGTTGTCGTCGGCGCCAGGACGGCCGGGCGCCCTGGCTGGCTTAGGCGCAGATCCGACCTTTGGTGGGCGGCCCCGCTTGCGGCGTGGCTCTGCTTGATCGAGTTCGTTGTCCGCGCCGCTGCGTTTCGCCATGCTATATCGTCAACCTTCTATATTGCTTGGGCAAGCCCTGTTAGCAGCGCCGCAGACTATTCTCCAGTTCGGGATTATTGCGGCGGATTGCCTCATGATTAGTCGAATTCTCGCCCATGTACACGCCGCGCTCCCATACACGTTTCAAGGGATCCTCTACGGTCAACTCCATGCTGCCGATCCCTGAAATATCGACTACCACGCGCTCGCCATCCTGCAGATAGCCCAGCCCTTCGTGGTTGGTCCCACACGAAACGACATCGCCACTGTTCATCGTCATCAATCGCGTGATGAACGCAACGATCGCTGAAACGGGATGCTCCATGTCGGACGTCGAATAGTTGTGCCGCAGATCACCGTTGTTCCAAAGGCGAACGTGAAGGTCGTTAGGATCGGCGATCTCGTCGGCGGTGACGATACAGGGGCCGAGCGGCGCAAAGGTGTCGAACGACTTACCGAGCCAGCTCATCTTTTTCCAGGTAAACCGGCCCTCGCCCCGAGCCGTGACGTCGATAGCGGCAGTGTAGCCGAAGATCGCATCGCGCCAACACTCGGCGGGCACGTTCTTCGAAGGTCCTCGGAACACCAACGCTAGCTCGGCCTCGTGCATGAACGAGGTTGGCTCGGTGAAGTCGGGAAGCCGGATCACATCGCCGGGCCCGATCACTGCGTCAGGATTCTTGAGGAACATGTTGAGCGGCGCGGCATCACGGTCGCGATGTTCCCAATAATTGCCGATGCAGTTGAGGATTTTGCCCGGACGAGGAAGCGGCGGCCCCAAGCGGACCTGATCGAGCGGCTTGGCGGCGGCGTGTATTATGTGATCGTTGAGGGTCGGGCTCAGCGTTTCGAACTGGTCGATGATCTCTTGCATGACGAGCTGCGGTGTAGGAGCGTCCGGAACGAGCGCTGTGATATCAACCACGCCTGCATCCGTGATGATGGCGGGACGCAAGCTGTCATTGTCGGAATCCGCGAACATTGCAAGTTTCATGGTGGTCCTTCCTCGATTAGACTTCGCATGCCACCCAGAGTGCAGGGTCGGGCTTTAGCGGCGGATAGTCGGCAGGGCCTGCCAGCCGTCCCGTGCCCCATTGATCCATGACATCGGCAGCGCGCGGGAACGAGCGGGGCGTCCAGTCCTCGGGCAAGGATTCGACCTCGGCCGTATATTCGATCATGAAGCCGGCTGGCGAATTGAAATAGGCAAAGCTGTTGTCGCCGGCGGTATGGCGCCCCGGGCCCCATTTCGGCGGCATCCGCGCCTTCATCATGCGGCCCATGCCCCGCATCATCTCGTCCATGTTGGCAAGTTCGAACGCTACGTGGTTCAACGTCGGCGCGCCCGCGACGAACGCCATGCAATGATGCTTAGGTCCATGACCGCGCATGAAACACATGAACTGGTCGAGCCAGTCGCTGACCTTCAGGCCCAGATGTTCTTCATACCAGGCGACAGTCGCCGAAACGTCCGGTGCGTGGAAGACTACGTGGGACAACCCCAGCGGGAGTCCGGATCGCGGCTCGGGCGGCGAACTGCGGCGCTGCGCTACATCTGCGGAAACCTCCACGAGCCGACCCTCAAAGTCGAAGAAGCGGAAGCCGTAACCGCCGCCCGGCTGCTCAAGCGCCGCTGGCGTGGAAACAATCTCGACACCTTCCGACGTGAGGGAGTCGTGCAGTTGGTCGACATGAGCCGCAGACAGGGCGGCAAGGGCAAAGAGATCAGTCCTCCGCTCCGCCGTTTGGCGCAGCCTCAAGATGAATGGCTCTGCGGAACCCCTTGCTGCAAAATAGAGGCAGCCCTCATGCTCGGCCTCGCGGGTGAGACCCCATGTGGTTTCGAAAAATTCTGCTTCAGTCAGAAGGTCCGGAACCGCCAGGGCGACATAGCGGACGTGGGAAACATAGGCAGGCACGGCAGACTCTCCTTCTGCGCAAGAAGCTCATGAGAATTCCTCAATAAGAGAATTATCGTCAACGTCAAGGGTCGAGACCCTTGCCATGAGAAGGGAAACAAAATCCGCTTGCATAATTCCCTTATTAAAGAATATATGCGGACTCAAGGTCGATATGTGGAGATGCGCGTGGTCAGTCAGCAAAGAATTCTCGTCGTGGGCGGCGGCATAACCGGTATGGCCGCCGCAATCGCGCTTGCCCAAAATGGCCATGCGGTCGATTTGATTGAAGAGGATTCCGACTGGAAGGCGCTGGGCGCTGGTCTTACGGTTCTCGGCTCAACGCTGCGCGCGCTCTCCCACCTGGGGATCGTGGAGGAGGTGCTTGCGCAGGGCTATTTCGCCTTTGGCAATGACATCTATCACGCATCTGGCCGCAAGCTGTTCGAGCGGGAGGGGATGCAGATGCCCGACTGCAGCCTGCCAAATGCGGGCGGCATACTGCGGCCGGTGCTGCATCGGATCCTTCAGGCTCGCGTCCGCGATCTGGGTATCGAGGTGGCTCTAGGCTTGACCTATCGGGATTTCTTCCACGACGATGAAGGAGTGAATTTCACCTTCTCTGACGGAAGCTCGGAGCAATATGATTTCGCGGTCGTTGCGGAAGGGCTCAATTCGCGGATGCGCGGTGTGCTCTTCCCCGATGCGCCGAAGCCGACGTTCACGGGTCAAGGCTGCTGGCGCCTCCTCCATCCCCGGCCAGACACCATCCCGCGCAGTGCCTTTTATGTCGGCGGCCATGTGACGGTCGGCACCGTGCCCGTCTCAGACGCGGAAATGTATGTCTGGGTGCTTGAGCATGTGCCTGACAACCCCTGGATCGCGCCGGAGGATCAGCCGACAAGGCTGCGCTCGTTGATCGCTGATTTCGGCGGCGAGGTCGGCAATTTGCGCGACAGCATCGGACCGGAATCGAGCATCGTATATCGCCCGCTCGAGGCCCTGCTTCTGCCCGCGCCATGGCATTCTGGCCGCATTCTTATGATGGGTGATTCTGTTCACGCCACCTCGCCGCATCTGGCGTCGGGGGCGGGCGCTGGCGTCGAGGACGGCGTGGTGTTGGCCGAGGAACTGGAGCGCGCGGATTCGATACCTGTTCTGTTCGATGCTTTCATGGCACGCCGTTTCGATCGATGCCGCCTGGTCGTCGAGGGTTCGATCGAGATCGGCGAAGCCGAGATGGCAGGAGAATCGTCGCGCATCAACGAGTTGATGACCAAGGCGCAGGCCGCATTGGCTATGCCCTTCTGATGGCACAGCCCGAACACCCCTTAGGCTCGAATAATGTTGGCGGTTCCCCGCCGGCTTGCCAGCCTGTTATCGACCTGCATTGCCATGTCCACACACCCGAGGTGGAAGCGCTGGTGGCGGGTCGGCCTGAAAAGGCGGCGGCGATCACGCGAAGCCTTGCCGAGCAGGGCCCGGAAAGCAGCCGGCACAACGCCGCGCATCTTCTGCCAGACTGCACGGCCCGCATGTCCGACATTGGACGAAGGCTCTCCGAGATGGATGGCATGGGCGTCGATGTGCAAGTGCTCAGCCCTTCACCTGGCCAATATTATTATTGGGCCGATTTCGACCTGGCTGCCGAGATCGTCCGTCTACAAAATACACATATCGCCAGACTCGTCGCCGATCATCCCAAGCGTTTGCTAGGGTTGGGAGGCGTTGCCTTGCAGCATCCCGCGCTGGCCGTCGAACAGCTCGATCATGCCGTGCGCCATCTCGGATTGCGTGGCGTGGAGATCTCGACCCTGATCGACGGACGTGACCTGGACGATCCCGAATTCGAGGCGTTCTGGCAACGCGCCGAGGAGCTGGCGGCGGTCGTTTTCATCCACCCCCTAGGTACAAGCCTCGGTTCGCGGCTTGATCGCTTCTATCTGTCCAACATCATCGGCCAGCCGCTCGAAACCACGATCGCCCTGTCGAAGCTGATCTTTTCGGGTGTGCTGGACCGCAGGCCGGGGCTGAAGCTGCTAGCAGCCCATGGCGGCGGCTACTTGCCGACCTATGCTGCACGTTCAGATCACGCCTGGGCCAACAGACCGGATTCGCACGCCATGGCGCGTCCGCTCAGTGACTACCTGCGGCAGATTCACTTCGATATCCTGCTGTACAAACCTGAAGCTGTTGCTGCGCTCGCTGCGGTGGTGGGGGTCGACCGCTTGGTCATCGGAACCGACTACCCTTTCGATATGGGCCATTACGACGTCGAGTCGCTGGTGGCGGCCATTCCATCGATCAGCGACAGCGAGCGTGAAGCGATTCTCGGCGGAAATGCTCTGCGCCTCCTGAATTTTGACAGCAACGGTCTGCGCAATCACCGCGTCGATGGATGCGCCCATTGTGCCGATCAGATCGCTCTCTCGCCACCCCTCGTTTGATGCTCACCCATTTTCCATCCTTGAATGAGGACGCACGATGAACCCTATTCGCCGCATCGTCACAGGACACGACGCCTCCGGAAAGTCCGTCTATCTCGACGTAGGCGAGCCACCGCAGAAGCACCACCGCACGGCTCCTCCAGTTGAGTTTGTTGAAATATGGAGCACCTCGCAGGTGCCCGCGCCGATCTTTCCGGTAGAACCCGCGGAGCCCAACGATCGACTGCCGCTGCGCATTCCACCCGACAAGGGCGGCACCGTCATCCGTATCCTCGACATCCACCCCGGACATCTCGATAATATCGTGCCGCGGGACGACGGTCGGCACCCCAGCATGCACCGCACCGAAACCATCGATTATGGCATCATGATCGAGGGCGAGATCACGATGATCCTCGATGATGCCGCAGAAGTCACGCTGCGCCCCGGTGACATCGTGATCCAGCGCGGCACGGATCATGCCTGGGAGAACCGTTCGGGCAAGGTGGCGCGCATCGCCTTTGTGTTGATCGACGGCTTCTTCGACGGCGCGCTCGCGGATCAGCTTAAAGATGTGAAATTGATGAATACGACGATCCCCCAGCGGGGCGATCAGCATTGAATGGAGTGAAGAGCATGTCCCTGCGGATCGACCAGACCCATTTGCCTGAACTGCGTAGTTGGGTTCCAAGCGCCGATGGCCATCCCGAATTCCCGATTCAGAACCTGCCGTTATGCATCTTTTCGATAGGCGAAGGGGCGCCGCGCGGCGGGGTGGTAATTGGCGATCGGCTACTCGATCTTGCTGCTCTGCTGGCGTCGGGGCTTCTGTCGTCCAGCGACGCGGAACTGATCGGCCATGCAGCGGGGTTGGAGCTCAACCCGTTCATCGGTCTTTCCGCCGATAGGCGTCGGCAGTTCCGCACGATCATCTCGGGACTTCTCGCCGCCGGATCCGAAGCGGCCGCCCGGACCGATGCGCTGCTGGTGCCGACCGCCACTGCCCGCTTCCACATGCCTGCGAGCGTGGGCGATTATAGCGACTTCTTCGCGGGCATCTGTCACGCAACTAACGCCGGACGGTTCTTCCGTCCCGACAATCCTTTGCTCCCCAATTACAAGCATGTGCCGATCGCCTACCACGGCCGCAGCTCTTCGATCCGGGTTTCGGGCGAAGACGTCATCCATCCGCATGGCCAGCGCGCGGCGCATGGCAGCACAGAGCCGACTTTCGGCCCCAGCCGACGTGTCGACTTCGAACTGGAACTGGGCATGTGGGCGCGGGGCGGTAACCGATTGGGACAGCCCATTCCGATCAGTGAGGCCGGCGATCACCTTGCTGGGATCAGCCTGCTCAACGATTGGTCTGCGCGGGACATCCAGGCGTGGGAGACGCAGCCGCTGGGACCATTCCTCGGCAAGAATTTCCTGACTACGGTCTCACCCTTCATCGTGACCGCCGAGGCGCTGGCGCCGTTCCGCCGCGAGCAGGCGTCCCGCGCGGAAGGCGATCCGCAGCCGCTGCCTTATCTGCTGGATCCCAGCGACCAGGCGTCTGGTGCGCTAGACGTTCATCTCGATGTCTTCATCTCAACGGCGGCGATGCGGGCCTCCGGTCTAGCGCCGTGCCGGCTGACCCAGGCAAGCACGCGGGATCTCTACTGGACCCCCGCGCAGATGATCGCGCACCACAGTTCGAACGGGTGTGATCTGCGTGCCGGCGACCTGTTGGGCACCGGCACGATCTCGTCGCCCAATTCGGACGGGCATGGCAGTCTGCTCGAAATGACGGGTGGCGGTCGCAACGAAATCACACTCCCATCTGGCGAACAGCGGCTTTTCCTGGAAGATGGCGACGACATCATCTTCACGGGCTATTGCGAGGCTGAGGGCTTTGCCCGCATCGGCTTCGGTACGGCGGTGGGCCGCGTCGTCGCCAATCCCTATTGGGGAGAAAATGCATGATCGTCGATCTGCAGCTTTACACCTATTTCCCGGCGAAATTCCGCAAATTCCTGAAGGGTTCGAAGAGGTCGGCTTCGCAGTTACCAGCAAGCACCTGGTGCGGACGCCGGGCGTCTTCCGCTCGGAAAGCGGCACCGAGAATCGCACCTTCCAGTTCGAATTCACAGGACGCAGTAATGTCAGTTCGTCGTGCGATTGTCGCAACTGCGGCGCTTATCGCTCTGGCCCTTTCCACGCCACCAGCCGCCGCTACAGCCCCGGCACAGTTGACCACATTCGTCACGCTTGGAACAGCTGGAGGACCCGAACTGCGGACCGAAAGATCGCAGCCAGCGAATGCCGTAGTCGTCGGAAAGGCTGTCTATCTGTTCGACGTGGGGGATGGCGTGCAACGACAACTGGCCGGCGCGCATTTGCCACTCGCATCGATCCGCGCCATATTTCTGTCGCATCAGCATATCGATCATATCGGTGGGCTTGCGCCATTGATCGTGAACCGCTGGCTTTTCGACAACAGCGGCACGCCCGTGCCGATCGTGGGGCCACCTGGAACCATGTCGCTTGTCAATGGCCTGGCAGCGTCTTTCCGCGCAACGGAGCTCGCTCCCGTACAAATCGGCGGGCCGGCCCGTCCGTCCATAAGTACGTCCGTGAAACCTCAGGATCTGGCCGCCGACCTTGTCAGTCCAACGGTCATCTACCAGGATGAGAATATCCGTGTGCTGGCGATCGGTAACGCGCATTACCACTTTCCGGCGAACAGTGCCGAAGCGCGCTGCGCACGCTCCTATGCCTTTCGTATCGAAACAGTCGATCGGGTTATCGTCTATACCGGTGACACCGGCCCTTCCCGGGCGGTCGAGGCATTGGCCAAGAATGCCGATCTGCTCGTCAGCGAAGTGATGGATATAAAGGGGGCAATGGCGCAACTGGTCCGCAACAACGTCCCTGCTACCAAGCGTGAGGCGATCGCCGAGCATTTCCGGCTGAATCACCTGACCCCGGCCGATGTCGGCAGGCTGGCCGCCGCCGCAAACGTCAAGGCAGTCGTCCTGACCCATCTCGTCCCGGGTGCCGACGGCGAGACCACCACCACTCCCTATACCGACGGAATACGGGAATGGTACGCAGGTCCGGTGCAGGTCGCTAGAGATGTTGGCCGCTATTAGGGGCGGTACATAGAACATGGAGTAATCGCGGATCGTACTGAACCCTTTTACGACTTTGACGGGCGATATCGGTGCCACCAAAGTTCGGCGCTAAGATGAAGCGCTGGTTGGGGAAGTAAACATGATCCTGCCTATAAGGGAGGTTGCCATGAGCGCGTATGTCGGTTTGGACGTTTCGTTGAAAGAGGTCATCGCAACGGATGTGTTCTGATTGGCTCTGTTGCAAAAATTGGCGTGATGCCGATCTACCGGCTTTGAGCTGGAGGCGGAGCGGGCGTGAACGATTTCAAATGGCGTCATTTTCGGGGTGAGATCATTCTCTGGGGCATTCGTTGGTATTGCAAATACGGCATCAGCTACCGGAACCTTGAGGAAATGCTGGATGAGCGGGGCGTTAGTGTCGATCACACGACGTTGTACCGCTGGGTTCAGCACTATGCGCCCGAGATGGAGAAGCGTCTGCGCTGGTACTGGAAGCGGCCGGGGCTTTCACGCAGCTGGCGCGTCGATGAGACGTACGTCAAGGTCAAAGGCAAATGGGCCTACCTCTATCGGGCCGTCGACAAGAACGGCGACACCATCGACTTTTACCTGTCGGCGACGCGGAACATGAAAGCCGCCAAGCGCTTCCTGGGCAAGGCCCTCAACGGTTTGAAGGATTGGGAGAAGCCTTTGAAGATCAATACCGATACAGCGCCCACCTATGGTCCGGCGATCGCGGACCTCAAAAAGGAAGGTAAGTTGCCGGAGGAGGCGTTGCACCGGCAGGTCAAATATCTCAACAGCATTGTCGAATCTGATCACGGCAAGCTGAAACAGCTGATCAAGCCAGTGCGCGGATTCAAGACTTTGAAAACGGCCTATGCGACGATCAAGGGCTTTGAGGTCATGCACGCCCTTCGCAAAGGCCAGGCGGCCATCTTCCGATATAGCGGCGGCATCATGGGAGAAGTGCGTCTGATCGAAAGGCAGTTCAACGTCTACACCGCCTGAAACCAGGCGGGGCAACGGCCGCGATCGGCTCCGCGAGGTTTTTGCAACAGAGCCCCAGTGCGTTCTGGCGACCTCGAGCATCCGTTCTGGGGACAGCAGGGTCGATAGCAGGAAGTATCGGACGATGACCGGCTCCGGCGTGCCGGCGCGTTTGCAATAGGTCTCGACGCGGGCGACGCAGCTATGCCGGGGTAAGTGATGCCGTTTGCCGGGACGATCATCGCGGCTTGCGCTTCAACACGGTCGTGGGCGCTGGCTGGCTGCTGGAGCGCTTCGCCGGCTGGATCGGCAGCCGAGATCAAGGCCTTGGCACTTGGGGCAGTGTTGGGTTGGACGGCTCCCAACGGCATCGTGATGTGCCAGGATGAGGTCGTTGAAACACTCACATGAAGGAGCAGCCCGTGACAAATATTATCCGCATCGGCATCGACACGTCAAAGAGCGTTTTCCAGTTGCATAGCGTAGAAGCCGCGCGTCATTGGGACGTAGGTGATGTCGGTCGCCCAGACCTGGTTCGGCTGCGTGACCGCCAGCTTGCGGAGCAAATACGGGTAAATCCGGTGTCCCTGCGCCGGTTTCGAGGTGTTGCGCCGGCGGTAGATCGCCGCGATGCCCATCTTCTTCATCAGCGTGGCGACGTGCAGCCGCCCGACCTTCACGCCTTCGCCGCCGAGCAAATCCCGAAGCATTCTGCTGCCGGCAAACGGGTAGGTCATGTGCAGTTCGTCGATCCGGCGCATCATCGCGAGATCGGCGGACGATACCGGACGAGGCAGATAATAGATGCTGCCGCGACTGATACCGAGCTGCCGCGCCTGCCGTGAGACCGGCAGATCGTGAGAACGGTCGATCATCGCTTTGCGTTCGGCAACAGTCCGGCTTTTCCGAGCGCACCGGACAAAAAATCGTTTGCCAGCGTCAGCTCGCCAATCTTCGCATGCAACACTGTCACATCGACCGCGGGCTCGGCCGGAGCCTGCTCCGCGCCGAACACGTCAGCCGCGCTCTCCAGCAGCTTAGCCCGCCACTGGTTGATCGGGTTTGGGTGCACGTCGAACTGCAGTGCCAACTCGGCAAGCGTCTTCTCGCCTTTCACCGCGGCCAACGCCACCTTCGCCTTGAATGCCGGACTATGATTCCGGCGCGGTCGCTTGCTCATCGTGCCTCCTGTACGCAGCCATTCTGGCTGCCTTCAGGCCGACAATCCACTCATCCGGCTGCGCAGCGCAGTTTCTCCGAGCCACCTCTGTGCCGGCTGGCGAGGTGCTGCGCGCCTTGCCGAAGGGAAGCCTTTCCGTGGCGCAGGTCTATCCGCCTTTGGCCGCAGAGACTGCCCTGCTCTAGGCTCCTCCATGCCAGCTGGCAGCGTCACCGTACGCCCGCGAGCACGACACAACGTTCTCTTCATGTTCGTTCCGTGTCAGCTCGGCAGTCATGGTTTTAGCCAATGGGCTGCATGTAGACATGCAGCCCATTGTGCGCTCAGGCGGCGGCCGCCTCGAGTTCGGGCTGAAGGGTTTCGATAAACGCCTCCATCGTCGTCTCGCGCATATCGACGGCCTTCGCACCGCCACCGGCCACGACGGTCACGTCGGTGATGCCGATCACGCTGAGGAGCAAGCGGAGGTACTGCGTGGCGATATCGCGGTCGCGGATCGGCGAACCTCCAGTGTAGACGCCGCCGCTTGCCACCAACACCGTGGCGGTCTTGCCGGTCACGAGGCCCTTGCCGTCGAAGCCGAGCGTCAGCCCCTTGCGCACGATGCTGTCGATCCAGGCCTTGAGCTTGGCAGGGACGTTGTAGTTATAGACCGGGGTCGCGATCACGAGGTGGTCGCAGGCGAGCAATTCGCCAACGAGTTCGTCCGAAAGGGCCAGCTCGGCCTTCATCTCGGGTGAGTGTTGCTCGGGCGGCGTAAAATAGGCCTGGAGCCACGGCGCGTCGATAAACTTGAGGTCGGTTTCCATCAGGTCGCGTTCGACGACCTCACCGTCCGGGTGTGCCATTTGCCATTCGGCAACGAAGCGACGTGTCATGTTGCGCGAGATCGACTGGTCGCCGCGGGGGCTGGTTTCAACAACGAGAAGCTTGGTCATGATTATTCCTTTTTGAGAATGGATCAGCCGAACCGGAATCCGGAGATCGGCTTGCCGAGTGCATGGCCGTGGAAGTGAATGACGCCGGTCTCCTCCGACGCCGCGCCTGCCGCGACCATCAGGGGCAGCAGGTGGTCCTCATGGGGCTGCGCGACGCGGGCATGCGGCGCGTCTTCCCAGCGGATCAGAGCTTCGTCGCGCGTCGCACCCTCGATCATGGCGGTGCGCAGCCAGCGATCGAATGCCTCCGCCTGTTCGTCTACCGCGCCGCCGCTGAAGAAGCCGCGCATGTTGTGGTATGTCTGGCCGCTGCCGAGGATTAGCACGCCCTCGTCGCGTAGGGGCTTCAGCGCCCGCCCGATCGCAAGGCGGGCGGCCGGATCAAGACCACGCTGGAGCGAAAGCTGCACCAGCGGAATGTCGGCGTCTGGCACCATGACCTTGAGCGGGACGAAGATGCCGTGATCCCAGCCCCGCGCGTTCTCCACGCCGTTTGCGATGCCGGCATCCGACAATAGCTCGCGTACCCGCGCCGCGATCGCGGGGGCCCCCGGCGCAGGCCAGGTCAGGCGGTATGTGTGTTCGGGGAACCCGCCATAGTCGAACAGAAGCGACGGATGCGCGCCGGCGTTGACGGTTGGCACGTCCTCTTCCCAGTGCCCGGATATGGCGAGGATAGCGCGCGGCTGCTCTGGCAGCGTTGCTATAAAGCCCCGCAGATAGGTTTCCAGCTCGCGCCAGGTATCGCGCATCGGCCCCGGCTCCAGGAAGAAGCAGGGTCCGCCGCCGTGATTGATGAAGAATGTTGGTTGCATGCGGCCCATATGGCTGCTGGACGACCATCGCGGGAGTGATAAAGATGTGATGATCTTTATCGGCTGGAGTGATCGATGATCGGCAACTTTACGCTGGACCAGCTCCGCGTCCTCACGACCATCGCTGAGACGGGCAGCTTCTCCGCCGCAGGGCGCAGGCTTGGGCGCGCGCAATCCGCCATCAGCCAGGCAGTCGCGACCCTGGAAGACACGCAGGGGGTGACGCTGTTTGACCGATCGGGCTTCCGGCCGGTTCTGACCGACGTGGGCCGGGTGCTGGTAGCGCAAGCGCGCTCGGTCCTTGCGAGCGCCGCCCGGTTCGAAGCCATGGCCGCCAGCACGCGCGAGGGGATCGAGGCCGAGCTGGCAGTTGCGATCGATCCGCTGGTGCCAACGGCTGCCTTCATCGACAGCTTGCATGCGCTGCGCGCCGAGTTCCCATTCCTCCCGGTCAGTTTTTCTACCGAAGGACTAGGCGGAGCCGAGCGCCGGCTGCGAAGCGGTGACGCGGCGCTGGCGTTCTGCATCCTTTTGCCAAGCGTGCCCGATGACATCGCGGCGCTGCCGTTGCTGGGGATCGACCTCGTGCCCGTGGTGTCGCCTTTCCATCCCCTCGCCGAGCTGAAGCGGCCGGTGACCGCCGGGGAGCTGGACGACCATATCCAGCTCGTCTTGTCCGACCCGTCCGCACCCGATGGACCCAACTACGGCGTCATTGGCACCAGAGCTTGGCGCTTTGTGGACCTTGCACGGCGACTGGATTTCTTGTTGGCGGGCTTGGGGTGGTGCCGGATGCCTGAGCATCTCATCGCGCCACATCTGGCCGATGGTCGCTTGGTTGCTTTGACGATTGAAGACGATCCGGCGATCGCGACCGGTCCGCTGATGATCTATGCCGCTCACATGCGGAATCGCGCTCCCGGCCGAGCGGGGGCCTGGCTGCTAAGCGACTTACAGGCTCGGCTCGGCTGATGGAGATTTTCAACGTCTGCTCTTGGCAGAGGCGGCCGATAGGACGCTCTCCACTAGGCGACGTCACTCGCAACGTCGGATGGTTATCGACGCGACAAGCGAATTTCAGTCTTATACTCTGCGGCGATGGTGGGGATTGATGAACATATTCGGATGGTGCTGGCGCGGCACATTATGGACACGGGCATCTATTCGCCTGTGCGCGGCGTCCAAGCCACGATCGACCCGGTACTCCGCCGCTGGGGCACCCAGTATATCGTGGATATTCGCCCGAGCGGTTCCTTTGCCAAAGGCACGGCGGTGCATGGCGGCACTGACATCGACATTTTCATTTCCCTGACGTCGACGCTCAGCGACACGCTTCAGTCGATCTACGACACCTTGTTCAACGCCTTGTCGCAAGCGGGCTATGCGGCGCGGCGTCAAAATGTCTCGATCGGTATCGCAGTTGGCGGTTGGAAGGTCGACGTGACTCCGGGGCGCCGGCAGGATCAGTACGGAAACTATCATAGCCTTTGGAGCAACAAGACCAGCAGTTGGCTCCAGACGAACATCAACGAACATGTTCGCGTCGTCTCCGGGTCGGGCCGGATCAACGAGATCCGCTTGATTAAAATCTGGCGTAATCGCTTCGGGCTGGACTGGCCGTCCTTCTACCTCGAACTCTTCGTGATCGGCGCGTTGAAGGGCGCGCGGGTCGGCGCCGTGCAGGACAACGTGGTCACCGCCTTTCGCGCCATCGATCAGTCGATCGCGACACGCAGGCTCATCGATCCCTCGAATACAAACAATGCCGTATCGGCGGCCTTAACGGCCGACGCGAAAGCCGCCCTCGCAGTGGCCGCGCGTTCGGCGCTGAACAGCTCCTGGGAGACCGTGTTTCAATGACTTCAGACTGGTCTCTCCCCGTTCTCTTTGCCGATTTCCACGACAAGATCGAACGCGAGCTCGCGACCGCCCGAAAACTCGGGCACCCAACGGAAAAGGGAGATGCGAGCGAGCAAGTCTGGAACGACGTGCTCAACCACTATCTGCCGCGCCGCTACGAAAGCCGGAAAGGCTTCGTCGTCGACAGCAAAGGCGCCTTCAGCCAGCAGATCGACGTCATCATTCACGACCGCCAATATTCGCCGTTCGTGTTCAGCTTCAAAGGCACTGACGTCGTCCCGGCGGAGAGCGTCTATGCTGTGTTCGAAGCCAAGCAGGAACTGACCGCCGATCATATCCGCTACGCGCGTGAGAAGGCGGCGTCCGTGCGCCGCCTACATCGCACCAGCCTCTCCGCAGAGACGATCGAAGGGCCTTCGCGACCCAAGCCCCTCCACCATATCCTGGCAGGCATCCTGACGCTCGGCGCAGGGTGGACACCGCCGCTCGGCCACACGCTGAATGGCCATCTCCGGCAGGATATGGCGGAAGGTGTGATCGATCTTGGCTGCGTCGCCAATGCCGGCTGGTTTACGCGCCGGGATGACGATTTCGAAGTGACCTCAATCGACAAGGCTGCAACGCGCTTCCTACTGGAGCTGATCGCGCAGCTGCAGGCTATCGGGACCGCGCCAATGCTCGATGTGCGCGCCTATTCAGGCATGATCTGAACGCGGCTTGGTTGTGCGAGCCGCCCGGCGGCGAAGTCGCGCGCGAGCGCAATAAAGGCTTGGAAGGCCGCGGAGGAATTACGCCGATTGGAATAATAGAGGCACAGCGGCACGAGGGGCGGCGTCCAGTCTTCGAGAATGCGCACGAGCCGTCCCGCCGCAATGTCGGCGCGTATATCGGCTTCCATGAAATAGCCGATCGCTACGTCGTTCATCACCGTAATCCGGGTCAGGGAGGCTTCGTCGAGGGTGATCGGGCCCTCGACGTCGAGCTGCAGCTCTTCGCCGCCGTTTTCGAACCGCCATCGAAACAATGCCCCATTGGGAAGCCGCACGCGAACGCAGGGATAAGTGAGCAGCTCCTGCGGCACTTGGGGGATAGCCCGACTTTCGAAAAAAGCCGGGGATGCGGCAACCGCCATGCGTCTTACTTGGCCCAGCGGTATGGCGATCGCGTCGCTTGGCACCAAATCTGCGCTGCGCACTCCCAGATCGAAGCCCGCTGCCACGACATCAACAAGCCGCCCCTCCGTGACGAGATCGATATGGACTTGGGGGTAGCGCTGTAAATAGGTCAGTACCAAGGGCGCCATGATCTCTCGCGCCGCAGTCGCGAAGGCATTGATCCGCAAGGTGCCGGACGGCGTCTCCTGCTGGGAGCGCGCGGTGTTCATCGCTTTTTGGATGTCCTCGAGCGCTGATTTGATCTGTGCGACGAAGATCCGCCCGGCATGGGTGAGCGAGACGCTGCGGGTGGTGCGATTAAACAACCGGACGGCAAGCTCCCGCTCGAGCTTGCCCACCGCGTTGCTGATGGCCGTGCTCGACATGCCCAGGTCGAGCGCCGCAGCTCGAAACGAGCCGCACCGAACGATGGCGAGAACCGCCTCAAGCTCGATTAGCGAATGGCGCGTCATTATCCCGATTTCCGTGACACCCTATGCCGATTTGTCTCGATTATCAGGTGGAAAGTCCACCGCTAAATAGACCTCGTCACCGTCGAGGAGATGAATATGTCAATGGACCTACCAAAGCCGATTGCCGAATATATCGACGCAAACGCCCGCCTCGATATCGACGGCATGTTGAAGCCCTTCCTGAGCCACGCCGTTTTCATCGACAACGGCAAGCACTTCGAGGGACAGGCGGCGATACGCCAGCTGTTCGAAGAGGAAGTGATCCCGGTGAAGGCGATCTTCACGCCCGATACTGTTCGGGAAGAAGACGGCGATGTCGTCGTCGAAGGTCCCGCTTATGGCGACTTCCCAGGCAGTCCGCTCCGCTTCACCTATCGCTTCACGCTGGTGCATGGCGCCATCAAAACGCTGGAAACTGCGGTATGACCATCAAAACTGATCCCACCGAATTCGCCGGCAAGCGCGTGCTCGTCAGCGGTGGAACCAAGGGTCTAGGCCGCGCTACGGTCGAGCGTTTCGTCGCCGGCGGAGCCCGTGTTCTCACGGTGGCCCGCACGATCAAGGATCCCATCGTGGGCGTTGAATATGTCCAGGCGGACCTCACGACTGCGGAGGGCGGTGAAGCACTGGTCAGGGCGGCGATCGAGAAACTGGGCGGCATCGACATCCTCGCCCATGTTATAGGGGGTTCGGCTTCGCCGGCGGGTGGCTTCGCCGCACTGACCGACGACCACTGGCTCGCCGAGCTGAACCTCAATCTGCTCGCTACGGTCCGGCTCGACCGCCTGTTGATCCCGCAAATGCTTGAGCGGGGCAAGGGCACCGTAATCCACGTTACTTCGATCCAGTCCGTCCTGCCGCTGCCCGAATCCACTACCGGGTATGCCGCCGCCAAGGCCGCGCTGAGGACCTACAGCAAATCCATCTCCAAGGAACTCGGTCCCAAGGGTGTGCGGGTTAACGTCGTCTCGCCTGGCTGGATCATGACGGAGGCCACCGGAGACTTTCTCGAAATGCTTCGGACTGCCAACGGTGGCACGATCGAAGACGCGCGCCAGTCCGTGCTCGATGCCCTGGGCGGGATATCAATCGGGCGCGGAGCCGAATCCGAAGAGGTGGCCGACCTCATAGCATACCTCGCCTGCGACCGTGCCGCCGCGATCCATGGCGCCGAACTCGTGATCGATGGCGGGACTATTCGCACTGTTTGAGCGTGCCGCCCGACATCTGCCTACTAGGGAAGTCAGGGTTCGGCACGCCGGCGATGGCAATCGATTGACGCGCAGCACGCACCCTCCCAATCTGTTCTGAAAGGAACGACTTTGATTGGTAGCGCTTTGGCATGATGTCAAAGCCGCTCGAGCAGCGGTGAGCGGCAGCTTCTGAGAAGCGCTGCCGCTTAACCTGTAGCAAAACAACGACGACTTTGCCCCAGTCTCAGCCGTTCGAGCTTAGCGAAAATCGCGCGGCTTGATCTTGATGCCCTCGGTGGGCTGGCCTGGAATGATCCCCGACCCAAGGCGAAGGTCCGGGATTAATGCCGAGGACGAGACTATGCCGAGCACGTTCGGCAAGCCCAGGAATTTTCGTTAAAATTCGACTGCCCGGTCGGCATAGTTTCGCGTCTCCTTTGCTGTGAACAGCAAAGGAGATCCCATGTCAGGCTATTTCAGGCTCTCAAGATAGCTGATGATATCGTCTCGCTTCGCAGGCTCTTCCACACCTGCGAAGAATCTCCCCATCCGATTGCCTGGAATGAAGTTCTTCGGATCCGCGAGGTGCCTTTCCAGAGTGCTTCGCGACCATTGCACGGTCGAAGCGGACATGGCCGGAGAAAAACCGTAGCCCTCAAGTGATCCGGCCTTTCGGCCGATTACGCCATAGAGAGATGGACCGACGCCATTTTCGCCAACGACGACCGAATGGCAACTGCTGCATGTTGCTTCAAAAGCAATCTTGCCCTGCGCTGCTCGTACTTGCGTCATCGCAGGCGTGACCGCCGCGATGCCACCGGCAACATTCATGACAGGCGCATGCTCAACGCGGCGTCCGTCCTCTGATTGTAGTGCTGGCATCGCGCCAACCGGAATTGCCTTTTGGCCAAGCGCGCCAAGCGCGGGGTAGGCATATGTATAGGTCCAGTCGTTGGCGCGAACCGGCAGATGGCATTGCTGACAATCCGACTTGTAATCGGTTGCGATCTGGCGAGATGTGTTTTTGGGATCGAATTGAGCCCAGCCCCAGCCATCACCCCATAACGGGTTTGATTTGAAGCGCCCTTGCGTATCTTTGATCATGAGAAACCAGGTCGTGGTGTCGCTGGCCCAGAACGCTTTCCCCGTCGTGTGTGGCGCGCCGAGCGTTGCAGAGACTTCCTTTACGAGCACGGCACCGTCGGGCCATTTTCCGGATTGCCGGAAGGCCGCGAGGTCCTGTGGTCGGGTGTAGACCGAGTGCAAATCTGAAACTCCGTCGCCGCCGGCGACCGCCCATGTGCCGATAAATACAAAGCCAACGGGGAAATCCTTCGGATAGGATATTTCCCCAGCCGGGCCGACCAGCGTCGAGAATGTGTCGCCGCCCGGTTTTGCATCGCTTGCCTCGGAAAAGGTCGAAAGCGTGGCAATGAGCACGAGTGCACTTATTCCGCCGAGCCAAGTCAGATATTTTGGTTTCACGGCAGACTAATACCAAGTCTCGATGATCGTGACTCGCAAGGGCTTGCCAGCGGCGGTAAGCTTTGATTCAAGATGGCAAACGGACTGGAGTTTGCCATGCCTATCGCACTTCGCACCGACTTCGACTTTTCTGC
>NZ_SGIS01000056.1 GCF_004208535.1 Sphingomonas populi | reverse complement strand
CCGCCAGAACGGTTGATGACCTCTGGCGCATTATCGGCCAATCTATCGACGAATTCACCCCCGCAGAGTGCAAAAACTACTTCGCTCACTGCGGATATGATGCTTTTTGATCGAAAAATGCTCTAGCGCGACGATCAGCGTCGAAAAAAGGATCAGTTGCAGATCGTCACGCGCCGATCGGCGGAAGCTGATGTGCAGGAAGCATCGGAACTGGACGATGATCTGTACCAGCGCGAGGCCGAGCACGGCCGCGAAGGTGGCGCGCCCGGCGAGAAACGGCCAGCGCACAGCAGAGAAGGCGGCGCCAGTCAGCATCAGCGCCAAGGCATAGCCGATCAGATAGGTACGGATCTCCCGCTTACGGTCGTCGCGTGGGCCGTTCATCGGATCAGCCCCGGCAGGTAGACAGTGGAGAAGATCGCGATCCAGATGAGGTCGAGGAAGTGCCAGAACAGCCCGAGGCGAAGCAGGTTGATCTTCACGCGTGGATCAAGCCCGAACACGCGAAGCTGCACCATCATCACCACGATCCACAGGCTGCCGGCCAGCACATGCAGCCCGTGCAATGGCACCAGGCCGAAAAAGGCCGAAAGGAAGCCGCTCCGCGTCGGATCGGCGCCGTGCGAGAACATCTCGGAAAAATCGTGCAGTTCCATGCCCAGGAACAGCAAGCCAAGCGCCAGCGTCGCGGCCAGCCACCCGAAGATTACCCGCTGCGCACCGCCATGCTTCATCGCCACCGATGCCATGCCGTAGGTGACGCTGCTGGTGAGCAGGATCAGCGTTTCCGCGAAGATCGGGCCGATCTTGTATTCGCTCGCCGGGGTAGGCCCGCCAGCGGTCGCGGGCAGCATCACGCCATAGGTGGCGAACAGCAGAGCGAAGAGCACCGCGTCGCTCATCAGGAATACCCAGAAGCCGAATACGTCGCGGCCAGCCGCGGCATGGGTCTCCGCGTCGGTGCCGCCTAGGTTCAGGCTGGCGGGGGCGGTCTCGTCCTTGCTCATCGCGTCACCAGCGCCACGCCCTGATTGGCGGGACTCGTCTCGATTTCACGCGGGATTGGGCGGGCCTTGGCGACGGCCTCCAGCCAGCCGCGTTCGGTCCGCTCCACCGCGCGCGCCGGGATGATGCGGTGCGTGTCGCGCACGAAGCTGCGCGCGATGACGGTGCCGATCACGACCAGCATGCCGAGGATCGCGAGCCACCAGATATGCCACACCAGCGCAAACCCAACCGCCCCGCTGGCGATGCCGATGATGGGCGCGACTGCGCTGTTCCTGGGCATCTCGATGTCGTGATATTCAGCCGGTGGCGCGTAGGGGGCTTCCTTCCGCTTGGCATCGAAGAACCAGTGCGGCTGATCGACCACGGGCCGTCGTGCGAAATTATACTCGGGCGGCGGGGCCGAGGTCGACCATTCCAGCCCGCGACCGTCCCACGGGTCGCCGGGGAAGACTCGATTGGCGTCGCGCTGGCGGATGCTCACCCAAAGCTGGACGATCAGCGCGGCAAACGCGAAGAACAGGACGAGCGCCCCGATCTCGGCGACGTAGAGCCACGGCCGGTAGGCGGTTTCCATCACCGCCTGCGTCCGCCGCGCCATGCCTGCGGCGCCCAGCACATAGAGCGGCATGAAAGCGAGATAGAAGCCGAGCACCCAGCAGGCGCAGGAAATTCGCCCCCAGCGCTCATTCAGTCGGAAGCCGAACGCTTTGGGAAACCAGAAGGTATAGGCCGCGAGCATGCCGTAGAGCGTGCCGGGGATCAGCATGTTGTGAAAATGCGCGACGAGGAACAGCGTGTTGTGGACGACATAATCGAGCGGCGGAAAGGCGAGGATAATGCCGGTGAGGCCGCCCAGCACGAACGTCATCATGAAGGCGAGGGCGTACCACATCGGCGTGGTGAACCGCACTTCCCCCCGGAACATCGTCCAGATCCAGTTATAAATCTTCACCCCCGTCGGCACCCCGATCGTCATGGTCGCGATGCCGAACGCTGCGTTGATGCTCGGGCTCTGGCCCATGGTAAAGAAATGGTGGAGCCATACCGTGAAGGACAGCACCGCGATCGCCATCGTTGCGATCACCAGAGAGGTGTAGCCGTAGAGCTCCTTGGAGGAAAAGGTGGAGACAACTTCCGAATAGATGCCGAACGCCGGCAGGACGACGATATACACCTCTGGATGCCCGAACATCCAGAACAGGTTGGCGTAGTTCATCATGTTGCCGCCAAGCGCGTTGGTGAAGAAATGGAAGCCGAGATAGCGGTCGAGGGCCAGCAGCGCGGTGGCGATGGTCAGCGGCGGCATCGCGAAGATCATCAGGATGGCGGTGCACAGGCTGGTCCAGGCGAACAGCGGCATCCGCATCAGCGTCATGCCCGGGCAGCGCATCTTGTAGATGGTGACGGCGATGTTGATGCCGGTCAGCGTCGAGGCGATCGAGCCGAGCGTCACCGCCCATATCCAGTAATCGGGGCCGACACCCGGGTTAAACCCGATCTCGGTGAAGGGTGGATAGCCGCTCCAGCCACCCGTCGAGAAGCGGCCGATCACCAGCGAGACCATCATCAGCGCAGCACCCGCGCCCGTCAGCCATAGCCCGATCGCGTTGAGTAGCGGGAAGGCTACGTCGCGCGCGCCGATCTGCAGTGGCACGAGATAGTTGATCAGCCCGGTGAGGAACGGCATCGCCATGAAGAAGATCATGATCGAACCGTGCGTGCTGAACAGCTCGGCGAAATGTTCGGGGGCGACGAAGCCGGGATTGCCGATCGCGACCGCCTGTTGCAGCCGCATCAGATTGGCCTCGACCAATGCGCGCGCCAGCATTACCAGCGCGATCACGACGTACAGGATGCCGATCTTCTTGTGATCGAGGCTGGTGAGCCACTTGCTCCACAACCAGCGCCAGCGGTCGAGCCGTGTGAGCAACAGCACGACGAACACGACGCCCACGACGACCATCGCGGCAGCACCGGCGCCGATCAGTTCGTTGATCGTCGGATTCTGCCAGGCGCGGACGAACGGCAGCGAGTCCCAGGCGAAGCGGCCGAGCAGCGCGGGCCAGACGGGCGCGCTCATCGCGCGTGGTCCTGCGTGCTTGCCGTCATCAGATGCTCGAACAGACCGGGGGGTACGCTTGAGAAAAAGTCCGGGCGTGGCGCCACGGAGCGGCTCGTAACACGCGCCAGCGCGCGGCTGTCAAGCGGATGGCGCGCGGCACGCACCCGCGTGAGCCAGCGGCGATAGCCCGGCGGTTGCAGGGCGATCACGTCGAACGTCTGCTCATGGAATCCTCCGCCGTTGAATTGGGTATTTTCGCCGCGGAACACGCCGGGGCGGCTGGCGGCGAGATGAAGATGCGTGCGCATCCCCGCCATCGCATAGATTTGCCCGGCGAGCTGCGGGATCAACAGCGACTGCATTACTGTGCCGCTGGTGAGGCTGAGATGCACTGCGCGTCCCACCGGGATCGCCAACTGGTTGACGGCGGCGACGTGTTCATCGGGATAGATGAACAGCCATTTCCAATCGAGCGCGACCACCTGCACCTCGATCGGCGGCAGGTTGGCCGGTAGCGGACGATAGGGGTCGAGCCGGTGCGTGGCGCTCCATAGCAGGACGCTGAGGCCGATGACGATGCCGATCGGTGGCAGCCAGATCAAGATTTCCAGCGGCCAGGAAAAGCCCCAGTCGGGGCGGAAGGCGTCGCCTTTGTTCGAGATGCGGTAATGATAGGCGATCAGCGGCACGAGCAGCAGCACCGGCCCGGCGACGAAGATCAGCACCACGGCGAGGATCAGATAGACATGCCATTCGTCCGCCGCGACTGGGCCGGCATGGTTCATCACGCCCAGCTTCAACGCCGCGCAACCGCCCAGCAGCAGCGGTAGGGCGACCAGCAGCGCCGCCGCCCTGTTCAAGATGCGCCTCTCGCGGTCCATGCGCGCGGCTCAGGCGGCGTCCGCCTGCGCGACGATTGGGGACGGCACGCCGTCGGCTGCCCCGCGCGGCCAATCCGAACAGCCATAGATGGCGGTGTTGAATTTAAGCGAATCGAACCCGCCCGAAGGGCCGCCGTAAGGAACGGTATCGTCATCCAGCGCCATAACGAGATGTCTCCGTCTCGGCGCCCCCCGGCAATGCTTTTTTACAATCCGCGCCCTGCGACGCAACCCTCGATCGGCGAGGAGAAGCATTTTTGGCGGAAGCCGCCTTGTTCCGCGCCCAGCAGGCTCTGCCCGTGGAGAAACGAGGGACCGAACGGCGCGATGAGGCGTTCGCAAGGTATGATGTTAGTCAACGTTCGGCGCGGCTGCCTTGTCACAGCCTGCGGCGCGGTATCGCTTTTTGCCCTGACCGTCCCGCTCTCCGCCCACGCCGCCGCCGCCTCTGGAGCAGGGGATGCGGAGCTTCCGGGTGAGATCTCTGAAGCCGATCTTCGCGCGGCGGTGACCGATCCGGCCACCCGCCGCTTCTACGATCGTGTGCACTGGCGCGCTGTCTGGAACGCGGCGGCGATCCAGGCGCTGCGGCAGGCGCTGTCCGGTCGAGCGGCGCATGGGCTCGACCACGTCACCTTTCTCCAGGATTCCGGCGCGGACGCGACCATCGCGCAGCGGGAGGCTGCGTTCACCGGTGCCGCACTCCGCTATGCGGCGGCACTGGGCAAGGGTGTCGTCGATCCAGCCAGCCTCCATTCGGTCTACACGCTCGCCCGGCCAGATCTGGATGTGGTGGGCGGACTTGCGACAGCGCTGGAGCGGGGCGAACTCGCCCGCTGGCTCGACGGCCTTGCACCCCAGGATGCGGCATACGCCAAGGTGTCCGACGCGTATCTGGCAGCCGTAGCCGAAGCCGGGCAGGGGGACGATGCCGGGCCGCGCATCGATACGACCGGGGTCGTCCGGGCAGGGGACACGGACCCGCGCGTTCCCGCCATCGTGCGGCAGCTTCAGGCCCAGGGCTATATGGTCGCTGGCGGTACATCCGCCACGCCGCCGGTCGAAGGCGGGCTCCCCGTTTACGCGTCGCGGGTGTACACCGATCGCATCGTGGACGCGGTGCGCCAGATGCAGCGCGACTATGGCCTCGCCGAGGACGGCGTGCTCGGTCCGCGCACCATCGCGGTGCTCAATCTTCGTCCCGCCGACCGCGCGCGGGCGATCGCCGTCGCGCTCGAACGGCTGCGTTGGCTCGCGCGCAACCCACCGGCGACGCGGATCGACGTAAACATCGCCGCCGCCATCCTGTATTACTATCGCGATGGCGTGCTGGTCGACAGTCGCAAGGTGATCGTCGGCAAGCCGGGGAAGGAAACCCCGATGCTGCTGTCTCCCATCTACCGGCTGGTCGCCAACCCGACCTGGACGATTCCCAAGTCGATCGAGCGCAGCGAACTGGCGCATGTCGGGCCGAAGTATCTCGCCAGTCATAATATGGTGCGCCGGGGCGGCTATATCGTCCAGCGGCCGGGGCCGGACAATGCGCTGGGCATGGTCAAGTTCGACATGATCAACGACCGGGCCATCTATCTGCACGATACCAGCGCGCCCGGCTTGTTCGAGCGCAGCCAGCGCCATCTCAGCCATGGCTGCGTGCGGGTGGAAGGCGCGCTTGGGTTCGCCCAGCGCATCGCCGAGGATGAAGGCGTGGCCGATCGCTGGCAGTCCGCCAGCGCCGGCGGGAAGCATACGTTCGTCGATCTGCCGGTTCGGATTCCCGTGCGGCTGCTGTACCAGAACGCCTTTGTCGATGAGGCCGGGCATGTGACCGTGCGCGCCGATCCCTATGATTGGAACGGCCCCGTTTCGCGGGCACTCGGCTTCGATGATGGTGCCCATGCGCGCGCGCAGGCCGATACGGTAGACATCGGCCCCTGATCGCCGGTGCGCCGAGAGATCAGTGTTCGAAATCCTCCGCGCCCGTCAGCTTCCAGCGGCGCAACAATGGCGGCATGGTGAGGCCTTGCGCGAAGATCGAGAAGGCGACCACGCCGAAGGTGACCACGACGATCTCGGCCCGCTCCGCCACCACCGTCGGCACCGCCAGCGCGAGCGCAAGGCCAACGGCGCCGCGCAGGCCGCCCCATACCAGCACATGCTGATAGGTGGCGGGCAGTCGCAGGCTGGTGCGCGCGAACAGCGCCGCCAGCGGGTACACGGCGGCGGCCCGGCCCAGCAGGGTGAGGAGGATGCCGGCACCCAGCGCGCCGGCCACCAGTGCGATCGGCTGATGCGCCTCATGGCTGCCGATCAGCAGGAACAGGCAGGAATTGGCCAGGAACGCCGCATAGGCCCAGAAATCCTGCACATGCTGGCGCCCGGCGGTGGAGATCGATCCGCGAGGGCCGATCGCGCCGACGATGATCCCGGCGGCCAGCGCGGCGAACACGCCGGAGGCATGGACGTGCTCGGCAAGCAAAAAGCTGCCCCATGCGACGACCGTGGTGAGGGTCACTTCGACGAGGTGGTCGGTGGTACGACCCGCAACGGTGAGGACCACGAACGCCACGCCGCCGCCGATCAGCACACCGCCGATGACTGTCCAGAGCAAGGAGATCGCCACGCCGCTAACGGTCAGCGCGCTGCCCTCGGCGATCGAAACCAGGATGGCGAAGCCGACGGCGGCGACGCCGTCGTTGAGCAGGCTTTCCGATTCCACCACCATGCTGAGGCGCGGCTCCGCGCGCATTTCCTTGAAGGCGGCGATCACCGAGACCGGGTCGGTCGCGGCGATCAGCACGCCGAAAAAGGCCGCGCCCAGCCAGCTCCAGCCGAGCAGCAGGTGCATGCCGGCAGTGACGAACGCCCCCGCGATGGCCACGCCGAGGAATGCCAGCACGACGGTGAGCGGCATCTGCTCCCGGAAGCGCTGCCATCGCAATTGTAGCGCCGCCTCGAAGATGAGCGGCGGCAGGAAAACGTTGAAGATCAGCTCGCGCGACAACGGCAGGTTGGCGCCGACCGGCACAAAAGCGAGAGCGATCCCGGCGAGCACCAGCCCGGCCGTGTAGGGCAGGCCGATGCGCCGAGATAGCATTGCGACCAGCGACGCGACAACGAGCAGCGTTCCCAGTTCGGTAAGGCCAATGTCGTTCAACCGATCGCTCCCTGGAAATAGGCGACATGTTTCCGCCGCAGCACTGCCCGCAACCCCTAAGGCAGGACCGGGGTCGGCACGAGGGCAAAGCGTTGCCCGGCGGGCGGTCCCGGGTCGGGAGTGATCCCGTCGCGTCGTAGCTGTGCCGCGATCGCGAGCGCACGACGCTGCGCCAGGTTGGGGCGCTCAGGCGGCGTGCCGGCCGGCAAGCCCGGTACGCCAAGCGTGGATATGTTCCAGCGCTTGGCGGCCCAGGCGGATGCCGCGACCGCCTCGGCGGCGGCTTGGTCGAGTGTGCTGACATTGTCTGCGAAAGCGATGGTCGGCAGCGGCGCCTGGGGCGGAACGATCGCCACCGACCAATCGGCTGCGCTTTGCGCGGCCCTGGTCTCGAGCATCCGGTAGGTCGCGATGCTGGCCCCCGGCAGCGCGGCGGCGGCTGCGGTGGCGCGGTGATGGTCGCGGTCGATCGTCACATCGTCGGGCTTTAGGCCCGCGATCAGCGCGACCATCTGCGCCACCTCGGTCGCGCGCTGCGCCTCGATATGCGACGCCTCGCCTGCCCGGCGCAGTTCCTCGCGTTGCGCGGTGAGCGCGTCCGCGCCCGCGCCGAGGAGCACCTGGTCGAGGCTCAAGCGGACCGGACGCCCTAGCTGCGTCTCCAGCGCCTTCTGGATCGCTCCCGTCTTCTGCATGGCGTCGCGCGGCGTAATCACCACTGCGCGCACGACGAGCGGGTCACCGGTGAAGTCGAGATCGAGTTGGGTGACTCGTGCTTTCGCACCGAACCGCTCGGAGAGCAGCGACCGTGCCTGCGTGACGGCCACGGCTTCGCGGCCGATCCGGTTGAGCGAAATGCCGAGCGGGATCGCCATCGCCACGAAGACGAGGATCAGGATCGTGGTCTGGGCCCAGGTTTGTCGATGCGAAAGATGATGGCCGAAGCCGTAGAAGCGCGCCATCGCGGTCGCGGCCAGCGCGATCGTGATGAAGTTGGTTACGAACAACGCGAAGGCGCCCATCGCTACGGGCGCGTTCCAGGTCGCGATACCAAAGCCGACCACCGCCAGCGGCGGCATCAGCGCGGTGGCGATGGCGACGCCGACGATGGTGTCGCCGCGCCCGCGTATGATCGCGAAGGTGCCCGCCAGCGCCGCGAACAGCGCGACCGCGAGGTCGAACAGGTTAGGCCGGGTCCGCGCGACGATCTCGGAGGTTGGCGCCTGCAGCGGCGAGATGGTGACGATCAGCGCGGTAAATGCGATCGCCGCAGCCGCGCCGATCGCCAGCGCCTTGAGCGACCGGCGCAGCTCGACGAAATCGAACAGCGCCAGGCTGAAGCCGAAGCCGAGGATCGGGTTCATCAAGGGCGAGATCAGCATCGCGCCGATCACCACCGCCGGGGATGACAGCAGCAGCCCCAGCACCGCGATTCCCGCCGACATCATGGTCATGAACGCAAAGCGACCCGACCAGCCGCTGTCCTCTACGATCCGCTCGACCACGGCTTCATGATTGATCGGCGCGACCACCGCCCGTCGCCACCAGCGGTACAAAGCGAGGTGCAGCAGGCGCTCGCGCATTCGGGCGTGGCGATCGGGTAGTGTCGTCGCTTCGCTCAAAGCGCATCCTCACTCGACGGTGTTTTTGGCTGCGCCAAGGCTACTCCGATTGCGGCATAAAAGGAAAGCGGAGGACCCTTTCATTGGGCGGTACGGATAATCGCGCGCGTGACGTTGCCCATCAGCCGCATCCGGGCGGAAATGGGCTGGCGCGTGCTCGCGATCATGACCGCGACGGCATAGCGATGCCCGTTCGGCGCGGTGAGCAGCCCGACATCGTTATAGCCGGTGGCGAGATTTCCCAGTTCCTGACCGGTGCCGGTCTTGTGCGCCATCCTCCAACCGGTGCGGAGGCCGGATTTCAGCCGCAGGGGACCGGTTTTGCTTGCCAGCATGATCGACAGCAGCCGCTGGGTGGAAGCGGGGCTGAGCAGCTTGCGCTGCCCCAGCAGCGACAGACCTAGCGTTACGCCATTGGCGGTTGCGCCATCATAAGGCGCGGCCAGATAGCGCTCCAGGGCTTTGCGCCTTGCCATTGGGCTCAGCGCCGCTCGCGCCCTGAGGAAGCCCGCGCCGCCAGCCCATTCCTTGCGCCATGTCAGTCCGGCGGTGCGTGCCTGCAACACGCGTTCGCCGGGGCCGAAGCCCACGCCCCGGATGCCCTTTTCGGTCAGCATCCGGCGGATCGCCGCGGGGCCGCCCACCTTCCACAGCAGTACGTCGTTGCAGGTATTGTCGCTGCGGGTGAGCGCGCATTGCAGCAGCGCGCCCACCGTCGTCCGGTAGCCGTCCGGGCCGACCAGCGGGAGGATGGGCTGGTGAAAGACGGTCAGGTCGGCACGCCTGACGGTCACCGGCGTCGTCAGCGACAGGCGCCGGTGATCGATCGCGTCGAACACGGTGATGGCGACCCACAGCTTGCTGACACTTTGCTGCGGATTGGCGCGCTCGCCATTCCAGGCGACCATCCAGCCTTGCTCGACGTCGCGGACGGAGATGGCCACCTTGCCGTGAAAGGCGGCGCCCAGCGCCTGCACGGCGTTGAGCAGCGCCGCCGGCGGTTCCTGCAATCGCGTTGGGCGCGGCGACGCAGCCGAAGCCGTAACGGGCGGCGCAGTGAAAACCGGCTTGGGCGGTGGGGCGCCGGCGGTGGCTGGTTGGGCGGCAGGGACGCAAGCGGTGAGCAAGGCGCCGGGCGCAAGCAGCGCGCCCAGGCGGACGGCAATGGTGAAACGCGGCAAACAACCCTCCTTTGCCAACCGCTTACAGGCAGAAGTTCGACAGGAGCACCGCTACGGCCGCGCTTCGTCGCGTGGGAAGGGGTATTCGTCGTTGTCGACGACGTGAGGCATCCTATGCCGCGATGGCCGCCCGCATCTGCGCCGCTTTCTCCGCGACGCGATCAGCATCGTGATCGGCGAGCGTGTCGCTCGCCTTCTCGTCGAGCCGTTCGATCCACCGCGCCAGTGCGGCTCGGCGCGCGGGCGGTGCGCAATCCGATGCGATCTCTCCCAGCGTTTGCAGAAAGTGGAGGGCCGCCACCGTATTGGCAGCGGCGTGCTGGAGCAGGGCGCCAAACGACCGGTCCAGCAACGTTTCGAAGTCGAGCGGATGGGCGATGATCCGCAAGGCGCCGTCCTCGTCCCGCCGAAGCGGCTGCGGCAGCGCGCATCCGCTCAGGTCCGAAAGCGCCGCGCCCAGCCAGTCCATGCAAGTAACGGCAGTGAAGGGGTCGTTGATACCCGGCGACAAAGCACGGGCAGCGATCTCGACCAACTCATCGATCAGGAAGCGGATGTCCTGCAGCGCGGTCCGCTGCGACCCGAGCGAGAAGGCCGCTTGCAACTGGCGCGCTGCGGCATCGACCAATGCGGCGGCGGGCCAGACGTCGAGCAGGGCGCGGCCCTTGTGCACGAAGTCGCCGGGGCGATAGCGGATGCGACAGACCAGATCGCGTTCGCTCGCCACACGCAGCAAAAGCTCGTCGTCGATCAGTTGGATGTAGCCCGTCCCCTTGGCATCGACCGGGCTGGAAGTGCCAGGCTGCTCCGCGTCGGCGCACGGCGCGTCGCTGCTGGAGTCCGAATCCGGTGTGTCGGCAAGCGGCGGGAAGCGGCGTTCGATCTCGCGCAAAAGGCGCTGCCCGATATCTTCGATCACGCTGTTGATATGGATTCGTTGCGGTACGTGGTGGATGAAGAAGATCAGCACGACGACGGAACAGACCGCGAGCAGCAGCGCGACCAGCACGGCGAGATTTGGCACGAACGCGGGGGCGCCCGATTCTTCGGGGGAGCGCACCGTGCGCAGCACGATGATGCAGTAGAGGAAGGTGGCGATGAACGTCCCAAGCGTGACCTGATTGCCGCGGTCGCGCATGAAATTGCTGAGCAGCCGCGGCCCATATTCGCCCGAGGCATAGACGACGGCGGCGATCGTCACCGAAAATACGGTGCCCGCGACGGTGATCATCGAGCCGCCAATGGCCGATAGCAATTGCCGCGCGCCGCTCGGCCGCGAGGCATGGAGCCAGGCGAAACGATCCATCCAGCCGGAGCCATCCTGCCCGTCAAGCCACACCATGCCGCCTGCGAGCAGCACCGCTCCGAGCGTCATGACCGCCGGCAGGAACCAGTAGCTCTGGCGAAGCTGATCGGCCAGGCGGACGAGCGCCGCCTTCATTTCACCTCTCCCTTCGGCACCGGCGAACCAGGGCGGCCCCCGAACAGCACGGTCAGCGCCAGATGATCGCCATGATCCATATCTTCGGTGTCACGAAAGGCCGCACTTACGGGAGCGCATAGGCGACGACCTCGTCCCCGATAGGGGTTTCCATAAAGTGGTGCCCGCCCGCATAGATCACGAGGTACTGTTTACCGTTCACTTCGTAGGTGATCGGCGTCGCCTGGCCCCCAGCGGGAAGCACGTCCTTCCACAGCGTCTTGCCGGTGCGCAGATCTATGGCGCGGATCAGATTGTCGGTAGCGGCCGCCACGAAGATGACGCCACCCGCAGTCACCACAGATCCGCCATTGTTCGGCGTCCCGATCGTGATCGGCAGCATCGAGGGTATGCCGAACGGTCCGTTGGTCCGCGCTTCGCCGAGTGGGCGGTCCCAAATCGTCTTGCCGGTGGCCATGTCGATGGCACGGATGCCGCCATACGGGGGCTGCTTGCACAGCATGCCAGTGAAGGGCAGGCGCCAGCCGGCATTGACGTCGATCGCATAGGGGGTGTTGGCCTGCGGATCGCCCGCGCCCTCCGCGCCGCCAATCCTGCCGCGTGCCTGATTGCGCGGTGCCCAGCCGCGCCTGTTCGCCTCCGCCCGCGGCACCAGCCGCACGTAGTTGGGCATATCGTTGTAATTGGCCACGATCACGCCGCGCTGCGGATCGACCGCAATGCCGCCCCAGTCGGTGCCGCCATTATAGCCGGGATATTCGATCGAATGGCGATCGGCCTCAGGGGGTGTGAAGAAGCCCTTGTAGCTCGCCCGGCGGAACTGGATGCGGCATACCATCTGGTCGATCGGCGACATGCCCCACATGTCGCGCTCCGTCAGGTCGCGCTTGCGGAGCGTGTGCCAGAGCGAAACCGGCTGAACAGCGGCGCGCTGCTGTGGCTCAACACCGATCTGCGGCGCGCGGACTTCGCCCACCGGCGTCAGCGGGCGGCCGGTGCGGCGATCGAGGATGTAGATGTCGCCCTGCTTGGACGGCAAGACCATCGCCGGCACGCCCTTATAGTCGATCAGCGTCGCCTGGGCGCCAAAATCATAATCCCACACGTCCTTGCGGACCGCCTGAAAATGCCAGCGCGGCTTGCCGGTGGTCACGTCGAGCGCGACCAGCGACGTGGCGAACCGATTTTCCTCTGGTCGGCGCAGGCCGGAGTAATAGTCCGCTGCCGCATTGCCCATCGGCAGATAGACCAGACCGAGTTGTTCGTCGCCGCTGGCCATCGTCCACATGTTCGGCGTACCACGCGCCCATTCCTTGCCGGCGGGCGGGTAGCCATTCCAGTCCGGGTGCATCATGTCCCACGCCCAGCGCAGCTTGCCGGTGCGTGCGTCGAAGCCCTGGATCACCCCCGACGGCGCCCAGCGATCCTGCCCGTCGAGAACCTGATGCCCGACGACGAGGATGCCGCGCACCAGCGTCGGCGGCGAGTTGATCGAGACATAGCCCCACCGCACATTGCCCATACCCTGCTTGATGTCGGCCTGGCCGCCAGTACCGAAATCGGCGCAAGGACGCCCGGTGCGGGCATCGACGGCGATCAGCCGAGCATCGAGCGTGCCTTCGATCACCCGTGTTGCGCAGGGCTGGTCCGCAGCCATGCCGGGCACCGCGTAATAGACCACGCCGCGGCACGCCGCCGTGTAGGGAATCGCTTTGTCCGATACATTGGGATCATGGCGCCAACGCTGCTCGCCATTGGCGGCGTTGAGCGCGATCAGGATGTTCTTCGGCGTGCAGAGGTAAAGGCTGTCGCCGATCTTGAGCGGCGTGTTCTCCGCACCATAGGTCTTGGCAATCGCCGGGGAGCTTGGCATGTCGCCAGTGTGGATCAGCCAGGCGCGCTTGAGCTTGCCGACGTTCGACGCGTTGATCTGCCCCAACGGCGAGAACCGTCTGGCACTACCCGTACCGCCATAGCTCGGCCAGTCAGCGCCGGTCTGCTGGCCGGAGGGGTCCGCCATGCCTCGGGTTCCGGGCGGTGGGAGCGCCGTCTGTATCGTCACGGGACTGCCGGAGGCCGCCGCTGAAAGATCGATGGCCAATACGGCAAGCGCAATCGCCGAACCGCCCAATGCGAACCGCCAGCGCCCCTGCCGGATGGTCATGGTCGCCATCGCCAGGAGGACCGGAACGAGCAAGACCACCGGTGCGATGATCCGGGGAACTTGCGCCCACGCATTCGCCCCGACTTCCCACCACGCCCACGGGACGGTCACCACGACAATGGCGAGGTACAGCCAGCCACCGAGCATACGGCCTCGCACCATCAGGACGCCGGCCACCACCATCGCGACACCGGCGAGCAGGTAATAAAGCGATCCGCCCAGCAAACCCAGCCATGCGCCGCCGATGGCGAGCACCAGCCCGATCAGCGCGACGACCGCGCCGACCACCCGGCTCGTCCAGCCAGGATGTGGACCAGCGCCGAATAAAGAGGTTGTCTTGCGCAGCTCGGACATGGCGGCACTCTCCACAGTGCGGCGCGGTCGCTCAACAAGCGGCAATAGTCTTGCCGGCGGCTACGTCAGGGGCAACTGGCTAAGCGAGGTTTGATCAGGATTGTTCCGAAATATGTTCAAAAAAGCTCGCCGTGAATGCCTTGCTGAAGAAATCGCAGGTGACTTCGGGAAGTGGATCGCGGTGGCGCACCGCCACGGCAAGCGCTAGTACGTCGGCACGATCACCGATGAAGCCGCGCGCATCGTGGCGCTACCGCTGTCGTTCCTCGGCAAAGGGAAATGGCACATCCGCGCGTGGCTGGACGGGAAGCGGCCACCGGACCTCGATCGTCGAACCGGGACAATAAGCTACAACACCAGGCTTTTCATACCGCTCAGCGCGAACGGCGGTGTTACGCTGATCCTGGAGCCATGAAATGACAGGTGCGGCGATATCGTTCGCGCTCAATACAATCCATATGTGAAGACGAGGAGTACCGAAAGGGTCGCGATCATGATGGCTACCAGCGGCAAGCCGGTCCTGGCATAGTCGCTGAACGTATAATCCCCGGCGGACATGATCAGCATGTTGGTCTGGTACGCGACCGGCGTTGCGTAGCAAAGATTGCAACCGAACAGGACCGCCAGCACCAGCGGCTCCACGGGAATGCCGAGCTGTTTTCCCAGACTGAAGGCGATCGGCGTACCGACCGCCGCAGCCGTCGTGTTCGACGCGAAGTTCGTCAGCACCGTGACGAACAGCATCACTGCCGCCAAGACTCCGGCGGGCGGGAGATACTGGAGTCCAAGCGCCAACAGTTCGCTCAGCCAGGTCGCGGCACCGCTTTCCAGCACGACGCGTCCGATCGCGATGCTCGCGGCGACGAGCAGGATGACCTTTGTCGAAAGCGCACGTCCTACCCGGTCAACCCGAACGCAGCCGGTAATCAGCATGGCGATCGCACCACCGAGCGCCGAGATGGCGATCGGCACCAGACCAATGCTGGCTGGGGCGATCGAGGCGGCCATGATCGCGAGCGCGAGCGGCGCCTTGGCGGACCGAGGAATCTCCTTTGCCCCTTCGAGGACGAGCACGTTCTCGGTAAGCGCCATCACCTCTATGTTGGCGGACGTTCCGACTGCGAGGATGATGTCGCCTTCATCGAACGGGTTGTCTGCCGCAGCCTCGACAGACGGCGCGCCCAGCCAGGGCCGTCGGGCGCGATGAACGCCAAGAATCGCGATATTGTAGAGTTCCGCCAGATTGGCGTTCCGTACCCCTTTGCCGATCAGGCCCGAATCCTTGGCAATGGAAAGCTCGACCACAGTCAAATCCTCGCCCGTCTCGCCATATCCCCGGCCGAGCCGCTCCATCAGCCAAGCTGGCGCCGCAGTCGCGCCGAGTACGCGCATCGCCTCTTCAAGCGCCACATGTGTCCCGCTAACCAGCAATCGACCTTCGGGTCCGGCTTCGCCGAAAAGCTCGATGCCCGACGGGAGTCGCGCGTCAAGTTCCGAGCGCGAGAGACTATGCGCCAGGGAATTCTCGCGAAGGCGCAACAAGGCGGTAAAGCGGCGCGGCTCGTGCCCGGCCGCGACGGAATTGTCGGGCAGCAAGCGGGGCATCACGAGCCAGATGAACGGCAGGGCCACGGCGGCGGCAGCGAGTACGATCGGCGTAAAATGGAACACCCCGATCGGCGGCATGCCCATGTCGCCTGCGATCGATACGACGAGCAGGTTGGTGGAGGTGCCGATCGTCGTCGACATCCCGCCGATCAGCACGGCACTGTTGATCGGAATCAACGTCCTGGAGGTCGCCATGCCGCCGTGGGCGGCGATCGACGCCATGATCGGGATCATCAGCACGAGCACGGGTGTATCGTTGACCATCATGCTCATGCCGAAGGCAAGCAGCAGGGTGACGATCAAACCGATCCGCTGATTGTGGCGCCACACGCGTGTCAGCACCCGCGATACCGGCTCCAGGGCGCCCGTGGTGACCAGTCCCCGTCCCAGCACCATCAGCGCGCAGATCGTAACCAGCGCGTAATGGCCGAACCCCTCGAACGCGAGCTTCAATCCGTCCGTTGGCGCTTGTCCCGGCAAGGGGTACACATATAGCCCCAGCGCGATGACCGTGACGGTGAGCAACGAGATGACCTCGACACGGGCGCGCCCGGAAACGAACCCGTAGAACATCGCGGCGGTCAGCAGAATCGCGCCGATCGCGTGCGCAGACGGAATGGTGGGCATCACGAACGTCGCGCCTCTCCCTATTTTCAGCGCCCGGCCCACCTGACGTAGTGCGCGGCTTCACCTTGGCTCTGCACCCAGTTCCTCGTCTAAAGCCTAAGCATTCGCAAGGACGCCGTGCAATTCGGGGGGCTCATCCGGCCACCGATCCGCCGGTCACTCCAGTTGGTGCACGTTCCAACGGCCATCGCTGTTCGGAACCGCTATCGGTCGCGGATATCTTCGTATGAACATATAACTTTCGACGTATCGAGCCGAATGGATGGCAAGCAGCGCACGGAATTGGGTGTCACCCTTCGGCGGGTGCCCCCGCGAGCGCCGCTGCCACGCAAACCAGTCCGAGCGCCGCGAAGCCGGTTCGCTTTGCCCAGCTTCCTTCGCCGGTCCGCCACGAAACCAAAACCGCGAGCCCGCACTGCATCGCATAAAACAGGGCGAACGCGCGGGACGCCACTGCCACGACCTGAAACGGATCGGTCAGCCAGACGACCGCAATGGCAAGGGCGCTGGCGAGCGCATAGGCGGCAGGCACGCTGAGCCTGCGCCGTGAGACTTCGTTCATCAGGCCGCCCGAGCCGACCGAATCCGCGACCGCCGCGCTCAACTGGCTCGAAAGCGCGCCGATCAACACGAAGACACCAAGCGGCGCGGCGACCATCCGCATGATGTCGAGAATACCTGCTACGCCCTCAGCCTTGGCGGCGGCTCCGAGCAGCGGGGTGAGCAAGCCAAGGAAGGCAAGATAGATCGCGGCCGCGATCCACTGGGCATGGCGCATGGTTCGTACCCGTGTCGCCTGGCTATAGGCATGGCCGAGATACCGAGAGGTCTCGAACCCCTGCACGGTGATGAGCAGGCCGAGCAACATCGGCACGCTTTCCCATGATAGCTTCGCGGCCGGGATTGCTGCTGTGGTTCCGAAGTTCGTCACCCACCAGCATGCAAGTCCCACCAGAAGGCCTGCAATGATCCCGATCTTGATCGATACCGTGCCGTGCGCGACATGCTCCACGCGTCTGAGGCCACCCCCGAATGCGAGCAGCATCAACACCAAGATGATCGCTGTCACGCTCACATTCGAAACGAGGCCGTGCCACGCCTCCGAAACCGCGAGCGGCTTCATCGCGAACTCGGCGAGCAGTTTCAGGTAATAGGCGACCGAGACCGCATATGCGCCCGCGAGCACGACCTGCGTAACCCGCGCCGACCAGACGACGGGATCATGAAACGGCTTGTCGGCGAGATAATTTTCGACATGGACGATGTTCCAGCGAATTACCCCGCCGACCGCATAGGCCAGGAGCAGCAGCGCGGCCATGGCCCAGAACGCCGCCCCGCCGAACTCGCGCGCAAGCAGCGGGCCGGAGATGAGAAATCCGCTGCCGATGATCGACGCAAGCGGCGTGACCGTCGCGGCCCAGGTCTCCGAGCGGGCAAATCGGCCGAAGCTCAATCCGGTCGCAACGAGCACGGCGGCGATGATTGCGGCAAGGGTGATAAGCAACGCGGGTTCCTTCGAGGGGACGCCGTCGCGCCGATCATATCGTCAATCAGCCTAACGCGGGTTATTCCATTCTGCTATCCCTTGAGATCAGCCAGGCCGAAAGTCGTGCGATCGTGCCGCCGTGGACAGCAGGCGACCGTCCCATTGCACGGTGACACCTTCCAACCCGATCAGGACGAACAGCGCCGTGGCCAGAAGGATCGAAAAGACGACCACGCCGACACCGTCGCTGAACGGACTTTCGCCCGCAACTGTGGGTTCCAGCGTCGGTGAGACTTGGATCGCCTCACCCACCACTGCCACATCCTCGAATCCGGCAATGACAGCTTCCGGTTCAGGGCCAGCGCTGCAGCCGACAAACCCAGGAAGGAGAAAACCGTGACTTAACCAACGCATCATCAAGCGTGGCATAAGCCGCACAACCGGGTCACCTCTCGATGGAAACCCAGGGTAAACTCTCAGCAGAAATCAACAAGCGGTATCGTATTTCGCCGATCCGACTGGGACGGCTATACCACAAAACCCGCAGAAAACAGCCGTTTACGGCACAGTCTGAGATGCCATGGAATGGCGTTTTGGTGACCCCTACGGATACCGTTGTGAAATTCCAGGAACCATCATTGCGTCTCAGCTTCTTGATATCATTGCGAATACTTGAAAACTGTCGGGCCAGAGCGTCCCACAGTTTTCCGTAAAATCTGGATCAAAGTGTGGGACTTGATGTGGGACTTCATTGCGGAGTTTCAGATGGCGTTGACGACTCTCAAGGTCAAACATGCAGGTCCCGGCAGACATGCCGATGTGCACGGTCTCTACCTCCTCGTTCGCGACAGCGGAGCGCGATCCTGGGTGCTGCGGATGCAACACGCGGGGCGACGTCGCGATTTCGGCCTTGGACCTGCGCAGGACGTTCCTCTCGCCGATGCACGGATCCTCGCCGCGAATTTGCGCAAGGCCGTTCGTGCGGGCGAAGAGCCTGTATCACGGCGTAGGGCAGGGCATAGGTCTGCACCGACCTTCGAGAAGGTCACGCGCGATTGCTACGACGCTATGAAGGGTGGGTGGAAGGATCAGCGTCACGTTTCCTGGATATCGAGCTTCGAGCGCCACGTCTTTCCGCTCATCGGCACGAGGGCCGTGACCGCGATCGACAGCGCGGCGGTTTTAACTGTGTTGGAGCCGATCTGGCTCACGGTCCCGGACACCGCAAAGCGTGTGCTGCAACGGATCGGAACCGTGCTGGACTTTGCGCACATCAAGGGATTTGTCCCCGAAGAGGTATCGCTTCGATCCGTAACGCGAGGCCTTCCGCGGCAGACCCATCAGGTAACCCACCGGGC
>NZ_SGIS01000055.1 GCF_004208535.1 Sphingomonas populi | reverse complement strand
GCGCCTCCGCGACAACGGCAAACCCGCCAAGGTCGCCCTCGTCGCAACCATGCGAAAACTCATCATCACACTCAATGCCATGCTCAAATCACAGCAAACATACCGGCCGGCATGAACACAGTTGCTCAGCACGTCGGGGAGCTTCCCGGGACGATGCGCCAGTACCAAGATCAGGTCGCTCAAGCGTCACGCCGAACAGAAAGCGCAGTGCCGACACCGAGCCGTTGATCGTGGACTCGCTGACACCGTGCTCGCGCTGATGGAGCTGAAAGCGGCGCATATCCTCGGCGGTCGCTGTGTCGGGCGAGCGCCCGAAGAAAGCCGCGAACGCGCGAACATGGCGGACATAGTCATGCTGGGTGCGCGACCTCATCGTGCGCATCGCCATGTCGTCGAGCATGCGCTGTCGAAGCGGCGTAACGGGTCGGTCGATCGGTAGAGTCGCCACGATGGAGTTCCTCTCGTTGAAGGAACTCCATCGTCTGCCCTCGCCCCGGCAGGGCCAAACCTCAGCGCAGGCGCGCTACCTCACCAACAACACCACTGCCGCGCAGCGGCTTCGTGCATTGGGTCTTCCTTTCATAGCATTTATTCGGAACCACGTCTCGGCGGATCGCTCGCACGAGCAGAAACCTTCCGCGCTGCTGCCTTACGCTCCCGCTTTAGCTGTCGATCCAGAGCGATCTCGCTGGTCTCGCTCATGCGCAGATAGACGATTAACGATATCGCTATCATGCCCGAGACGTACCAGTAGAAGCCGCGCTCCAGCCCCGCCGATTTGAACGCCAGCGCGACATATTCCGCCGTGCCGCCGAAGATCGTGTTCGCCAGCGCATAGGGCAGGGCGACGCCCAGGGTACGGATGTTCGCCGGGAACAGCTCTGCCTTCACCACCGCGTTGATCGCGGTGTAGCCGGTCACGATCACCAGCGCGCCGAGGACGAGCAGGAAGGCCTCGAACGAGGTCGAAACCGTCTCCAGCCGGGTGAAGATCGGCACGGTCAGCGTCATGCCGGCAACGCCGAAGCTGATGAGCAGCGGTTTGCGGCCGACGCGATCAGACAGCGAGCCCGCAACGGGTTGCAGCAGCATATAGATGAACAGCGCCGCCGCCATGATTCCGGTCGCGGTATCGCGGGCGAAGCCGACCGAGTTGACCAGGAACTTCTGCATGTAGGTCGAATATGCGTAGAAGGCGAGCGTCCCGCCGGCGGTCAGCGCCATCACGATCAGCACCTGCTTGGGGTGATGGCGAAACAATTGCAGTCCGCTCGATCGCGGCGCCTTCGCGTCGGCCTCGACGGCTTTGAAATCCTGCGTCTCGAGCAAGCCGCGCCGCAGATAGAACACACTGATCGCCAGCACCCCGCCGATCGCGAACGGCACGCGCCAGCCCCATTGCTCCAGCGCGGCGTCGGGCAACACGGTCTGAAGCAACAGCAGCACGCACAAGGCGATCAACTGCCCGGCGATCAGCGTGACATATTGGAAGCTGGAGAAGAAGCCGCGATGCTCGCGTTGTGCCATCTCGGAGAGATAGGTCGCGCTCGCGCCATATTCGCCGCCGACCGAGAGACCCTGCAACAGCCGGGCGAGCAGCAGCAGCGCCGGTGCGCCCGCACCGATCGTCGCATAGCCCGGTGTTGCCGCGATCAGCAGCGACCCGCCGCCCATCAGCATCACCGACAGCGTCAGCCCGGCCTTGCGCCCGTGGCGGTCGGCGTACATGCCCATCAGCCACGCGCCGAGCGGCCGCATGAGGAAGCCGACCGCGAAGATCGCCGCTGCATTCAGCAATTGTGCGGTGCGATCGTCGGCCGGAAAGAACACCGGCGCGAAATAGAGCGTGAAAGCCGAATAGACGTACCAGTCGTACCATTCGACGAGGTTGCCCATCGACCCGCCGAAGATCGAGCGGATGCGGCTGGAGGTCGAGGGGGCGGTGGCGCCGGGATCGGCCGAGGATGAAACTGTCATGCGCTCCCAAACGGATGGGTTAGCGATCTCTGCCAACCCTTGCCGAATCTGGCGAGCGATTTTCGGCGGGCAGCAGGATGATCGAATTGTCCTTCCCCGATACCGAGCGGACGTCGAAACTCTGCGACAACGCGGTCACGAACTGGTCGGAACTGCCCGCCTTGAAAGTGCCACCAACCCGCAGCGAGGCGATTTGCGGATCGCCGATCACCAGCGGCGCGGCGCGGTAGCGATTGAACTCCTCCACCGCCTGCGCGAGCGTTTCCCCGTCGAACTGGATCACCCCCTCCTGCCAGGCGGTGCGCTGCGCGATCTGGCCGGGTAGCAGCGTGGTCATCGAAACGGTGCCACTGCGGATCGCGGCGGCTGTGCCCGCGCCGACCATCTGTGTCGGCGCGGCGCCTTCATGGACCGCGACCTTGCCTTCGATCACGGTCAGCTCGGTCAAATCGTTGCGGAGCCGCACCGCGAACGCGGTGCCGACCGCGCGCACGGTCGCATCCCCGGCCTGCACGATGAACGGGCGTTGCTTGTTGTGCGCCACATCGAAGCGCGCTTCGCCCTTGAGCAAATGGATCAGCCGCTCCTTGTCGCGCATCGCGACTTCGACCGTGCTGTCGGTGTTGAGATGGACGATGCTGCCGTCGTCGAGCCGAAAGCTCTTCTCCTGGCCGACAGCGGTGTGGAGGCGTTCGACAGCGGCCCATTTCTGCAAGCCGATCGTTCCGGCAGTTGCGATCAGCATCGCCGCGACCATGCCCGCCACCATGCGGCGGTCGAAGAACGCCTCGAACCGACCCGCCGGGCCGGCGATCTCCTCCGGCCCGACCGACGGCGCGACCTCGGTCAGCCGCTCGGCGAACTCCCAGGCGGATTCGGCTTGCGCGAACGCGAAGCCATGCGCGGGATCTTCGGTGATCCAGGCGTAAACGGCATTCCACGCCTCGGGCGTGTCGAGCGAGCGCGCCTCAAGAAAGCGACGCGCTGCCTCCTGATCGATCGCTTGCCGCTCCTCGGCGTTTTTGTATCGACCATCCAAAACCCAGATCCTCATATTGGCCGATGGCCTGCATGATCTTCAACGCGGCGCGGCCGATATGCTTGTCTACAGTCGAAACGGACAGGCCCATTTCGTCTGCTATCTCCTGAACCGATTTATCGTGAACGCGCCGCAAAATAAATGCGCGACGGCATTGAATCGGCAGAGTTTCGATGATCGCTTCCAGTCGCCGCAACTCGTCGCGGGCCTGTAGCCGCGCCTCGGCGCCGCTGTCGATCGCGATCAGGTCGAGATCGGCGACGAGCGACAACGACACGATCTTGTCGCGACGGACCTCGTCGATGATCATGTTGCGCGCGATCTGGAAGAGATACGCGCGGCCATGCACGATATGGTCGAATTCGACCGTGGCGAAAGCGCGGGTCATCGCCTCCGAGACGAGATCGTCGAGATCGTCGCGCCGCGGCAGGATGCGGCGAACGCGTTCGCGCAACGCTGCCTGGTGCGGCAGGATCGTCGCTTTATACCAATCCAGACGCTTTCTGACCGACTCCACCGCGAACCCCCGATTGTCCGTATCGATGTGCGATTCGCACCGCCCGAACGGTATTACTAGGCAATATGGTTGCCGCTGGCGAATGGGATGTCCAGCGTTTTGCGCACCGCACCTATTTGCGGCGCAGTGCAATATATTTGAAATGCGCGTTGGCAGAAGTGCGTGTGCCCTCCGTTATAGCAACCCGAACATATCACATTCGGGGGGTCTCAAGAATGAAGCGGGGCAATCGATCACTCATCATCGCGGCCATGCTGGTATCGACCGCGATCGTGGCGGAGCCGGTCGCGGCGCGGGCCACGACCAAGGTCAGCGCACGCGCGTTCGACATTCCGGCGCAGCCGGTCGCGAGCGCGATGAGCATCTACGCCAGGCAATCGGGTGTGCAGATCCTGTTTCCCTACGATCGGGTGCGCAATATGCGAACGCACACGATCAGCGGCATCATGACGCCGGACGCGGCGCTCAGCCAGATGATCGAGGGAACCGGCCTCAAGGTCGCGCGCTCAGGCAACGGTGTCGTCGCGCTCGCCGCGACAAACAGCGACACCAGCATGGCGACCGCGATCCGCAAGGCCAGCCTCGACGTCGAGAACGGTCGTGCGGCGGCGCTGGCTCCAGCGCCCCTCGCGGCGCAAGCGTCTGGTGAACAGCCCGAAGCCGCCGACGCGACCACCGACGAGCCCGAAACCGTCATCGTCACCGGCAGCCGCGGCATCCAGCGCAGCGTCGCCAAGAGCCCGACCCCGATCGACGTGATCTCCGCGACCGAACTGGAGAAAACCGGCAAGCCCGGCGTCCTCGCCGCGCTGAACTCGCTGGTGCCATCGTTCAACGTGCCGACCCGCGCGGGCGGCGGCACATCGACGGTGATTTCCACCGGCGGCCTTCGCGGTCTCAACCCCGACCAGACGTTGATTCTTGTCAACGGCAAGCGCCGACACAAGACCTCCCTCATCAACGCGGTGTCGTCCCTCTACAACGGCTCGGTCCCCGCCGACCTCGACATGATCCCGACCTCGGCGGTGGATCACATCGAGGTGCTGCGTGACGGTGCCGCCGCGCAATATGGCTCGGATGCGATCGCGGGGGTCATCAACATCATCCTCAAGCACGGCACCAGCGGCGGCTCGGCGAGCTTCACGGCGGGTCAGAACATGGATCGCTCGGATGGCGAGAACTACCTCGCGCAACTGAGCTATGGCATGAAGCTCGGCGAAGCCGGTTTCGCGGACGTCTTCGTCAACCTCAAGAAGCAACAGGCCTCGAACCGTGCCGTGCCGATTGCGGGCTGCACGACGCTGGGGGGATCGACCTGCCTCTACTACCGCGCCGGTGACACCGCGATCGATCCCCGCGAGGCGAGCGCTGAGCGGCTCGTAACCAAGAATTACGGCGCCTTCCCGACCCGGCAGATGAACCTCGGCTACAATGCCGGCTACGACATCGGTGGCGTTCAGGTCTATTCGTTCGGCACCTACAGTCAGCGCAACTCGCAGCTCGACTTCACCTTCCGCTACCCGAACAACGCGGCCTCGCTGCCCAATGTCTATCCCGATGGTTTCCGCCCGCGCCTCAACATCTCCGAGGAAGATCTCGAGTTCGCGCTGGGCGTGAAGGGCACGTTGTCGGGCTGGAACTGGGATATCAGCAGTACCTATGGCAGTAACCGCGCTGGCCAATATGGCAGCAAAACACTCAACGCCTCGCTCGGGCCGACCAGCCCCCACGACGTTTATGTCGGCACGCTGAAATCGACCGAATGGGTCAACTCGCTCGATATCACCAAGGGCTACGCGGTCGGCGGCGGCAACCTTCAGGTGTCGGCCGGCTTGCAGCACCGGCTCGAGACCTACGCCGTGATGGCGGGCGAACTCGCCAGCTATCAGGCGGGCACCTACACCTATGTCGTCAACGGGCGGACCATCCGCCCGGCGCCCGGTGCGCAAGCCGCGGCCGGCTTCACGCCAGCCGACGCAGGTAGGAAGAAGCGCAACAACATCGCCGCCTATGTCGATCTCGCCTACGATCCGACGCCGACCACGACGATCGGCCTGGCGGGGCGGTTCGAGCATTATGACGACCCCTCGGGCGATACCGCGATCGGCAAGGCGAATTTTCGGCAAGCGATTACGCCTTGGCTTGCCTTGCGCGGCGCGGTCAGCTCCGGCTTCCGCGCGCCCGCACTGGCGCAGCAAATCTATGCATCCACCACCAGCCAGTTCCGCACGTTGACCGATGGCACGCTCAACCTGTTGCAGATCAAGACGCTGCCGGTCGGCTCGCCGGCCGCGATCGCGCTCGGCGCGACGGCGCTCAAGCCGGAGACCTCGACCAACTTCAGTGCCGGTTTCGTGCTGAACCCGGTCCACAACCTCAACGTCACGGTCGATGGCTATCAGGTTTCGGTGAAGGACCGCATCGCGATCACCTCCACGTTGACTGGAAGGGCCGTTTCGGCGATTCTCGTCGCCAACGGGCTTTCGCCGGATATCAGCGCGCAATATTATACCAACGCGATCGATACCCGCACGCGTGGCATCGACGTGGTCGCGACGTACCGGCACAAGATCGCCGATTTCGCGACGATGTCGTGGAACGTTGGCTACAATTACAACCAGACCGACATTACCCATATCAAGGCCAATCCGTCGCAGCTCACCGCGCTCGGTTCGAACTTCGTATTGTTTGATCGGCTGTCGCAATCGAACCTGACCACCAACCTGCCGCGCACCAAGCTGTTCATCGGCAACCTCACAAACCTCGGCAAGTTCACGATCAACACGCGCGTGGTGCGCTACGGCAAATTCGACGGGCTGGCCAATGCGGTGACGACTGGGGGTGTGACGAGCTTCTCCGCCGATCGCCACTTTGGCGCCAAGTGGATCACTGATCTCGAAGTGGGTTATGATCTGACGCCGAAGATCAATCTCGCGGTCGGCGGCAACAACCTGTTCAACGTCTATCCCGACTATACGACCGCCTCGTTCAACGCGACGCTCGGGTCCAGTCAGTATCCCACCACCGGCGGCTACGGCTTCACCGGCGGCTATTATTATGGCCGGGTCACGGTCGGCTTCTAAGCACGAGGACGAGACGATGCGGAAAATGCTATTGAGTCTGGCCTTGGCCGGAATCGCACTGGGGGCGGCTTCGGTGCCGCTCCAGTCGAAGACCGCGACCACCGCCTGGGCCGGCGGCGAGATCCTGTGGGACAGCTTCGGCGTACCGCACATCTATGCCAAGACCGAAGCCGGCACCTTCTACGGCTTCGGCTACGCGCAGGCGCAGAGCCACGGCGACCTGTTGCTCCACATGTACGGCGAATCGCGTGGCAAAGCGGCCGAATATTGGGGGGCGAGCTTCGAAAACCAGGACAAGTGGATCGTCGCCAACGACGTGCCGAGCCGCTCGATCGCGTGGTACAAGGCGCAGAAGCCGCAGATGCGCGCCGATCTCGACGCGTTCGCGGCGGGCATCAACGCTTATGCCGCCGCGCATCCCGACAAGATCGATCCCGCCGTCAAGGTCGTCCTGCCGATCACCGGGCTCGACGTCATCCAGCACGCGCACCGGCTGATGAACTATATGTACATTGCCTCGGATCGGCGTGTTCTGGTCAATCCGGCGACCAATGAGGCTGGCGGATCGAACGCATGGGCGGTCGCGCCGGCGCGCTCGGCGAGTGGACATACGATGCTGCTCGCCAATCCGCATCTGCCCTGGGCGCCGAGCCTGCTGACCTATTACGAGGCGCAGGTGAGCGGCCCCGGCATCAGCCTGTATGGTGCGACCCAGGTCGGGCTGCCGGTGCTGCGCTTCGGCTTCAACAACGATCTCGGCTTCACCAACACCGTCAACACCATTTCGGGCTATACCAGCTACACGCTGAAGCTCGCCGATGGCGGCTATATGTTCGACGGCAAGGTGCTGCCGTTCAAGACGGTTGAGAAGAGCTATAAGGTCAAGCAGCCCGACGGCACGCTCAAGACCGTCACCTTCACCCAGCGTTATGCGGTGCAGGGGCCGGTGTTCGATCTGCCGGGCGGCACCACGACGATCGCGCTGAAGGTGGCCGGACTCGACCGACCCGGCGTGCTCCAGCAATATCTCGACATGGGCAAGGCGCACAATTGGGCACAGTTCGAGGCCGCGCTCAAGACGCTGCAAGTGCCGATGTTCAACATCGTCTACGGCGATCGGGCCGGCAACATCCTGTATCTCGACAACGGCATCCTGCCCAAGCACCCCGATGGTGGCGATTTCGCGCACTGGAGCCATCCGGTGCCGGGCGACACCTCCGCGACCTTGTGGAAGGATGTCCACCCGTACGAGGACATGCCGAAGGTGTTCAACCCGGCTGGCGGCTTCGCACAGAACACCAATGATCCGCCCTGGGTTTCGACTTGGCCGCGCGTGCTCGATCCCAAGAAATATCCGGCCTATGTCGCCATCGTCGGCCCGATGAGCCAGCGCTCGCAAATGTCGAACCGGCTGCTGGCCGGCACCAACAAGATCAGCTTCGACGATTTCATCGCCAAGAAGGTGACGACCACCGCGCTGATGGCCGACCGGATGCTGCCCGAATTGCTCAAGGCGGCAGCGACCAGCGAGGATCCTGACATCAAGCAGGCGGTCGCGGTGCTGTCGGCGTGGGATCACCGGGACGAGCCGGACGCGCGTGGCGCGTTGCTGTTCGAGACGTGGGCGCTGATCTTCGCGCCCAACAACTTCACCAGCCAGGCCAATTATGCCGAGAAGTGGACGCTCGACAATCCGCTCGAAACACCGCGCGGTCTGAAAGACCCGGCGGCGGCGGTGGCGATGCTCAAGCAGGCGGTCGCCAAGACCAAACAACTCTACGGCGCGATCGATCGGCCATATGGCGACGTGTCGCGCTTCCACATCGGCGACGTCAACCTGCCGGCCAACGGCGGCATGGGCAACACCGGCATCTTCCGCACGATCACCTGGGGGCCGATGAAGAACGGCGAGCGCACACCCGTCGCTGGCGAGACCTGGGTCTCGATGGTCGAGTTCGGCACGCCGATGAAGGCGGTCGGCATGATGAGCTACGGCAACAGCAGCCAGCCCGGTTCGAAGCACGCCAGCGACCAGTTGAAGTTCCTCGCCAGCAAGACCTTCCGCACGCTCTGGATAAGCCGCACCGACGTCGAGAAGAACCTCGAAGAAGTCGATAAATTCTGAGCCTCTCAAGACAGGATACAGCCATGAAGATGCTAATTGTGCCGTTGCTGTTCGCTGCGGCTGTGACCTCGCCGGCGTTTGCCGCCGACCATAGTGGTACTTATCATTCAGTCGAATCGAAGAGCTTCTGGAGCAACGGTGAATTCCCAAAGGGGTTCAGCCTGACGATCGACCTGAAGTTCAGCCCCAACAAGCTCGAATATCACGCCGTCAACGACACGATGAAGGGCAAGCCGCCGTACAAGAACGATTTCGTCGCGACGCTCGACGACCAGGTCGGCCCGCTCAACGACAATGCACGCTACAACCAGATCCGCATCAAGACGCTCGGGCCGAACACCTATCAGGTGCTCGAGCAGAAGGACGGCGACGTGATCGTCGGGCAATATTGGGAATTCTCGAAGGATGGCAAATCGCTGGTGCGCTGGGGCGTCGGCAAGGCGCCGGATGGCAAGTCCAAGGCGTTTCAGGAGTGGTTCGAGAAGGTGAAATGAGGCAGCGCTCCAGCCGCGCGGCGGCCGCTCTGGCAGGCGCTGCGCTGATGTTCGGCGGGGTAGGCGTCGCGATTGCATCGGCGGGGAAGGCCGCTGTCGATCCGGCGCGGGCCGTTCATGAGAAACTGATCGTCCTCGATACGCATTTCGACACGCCTGCCAATCTCGGTCGTCCCGGCTGGAGTATCATGGACCGCCACGTCGCCGTCACCGATGGCGATCAGGTCGACTATCCGCGCATGGTGGAGGGCGGCGTCGATGGTGGGTTCTTCGCGATCTACACGCCATCCGGCCCGCGCACGCCGGAGGGCGACCGTGCCGCGCGCGATTTCGGTATCCAGCGTGCGGTGCAGATCCGCGAGATGGTGGCCAAGCACAGCGACGTGTTCAGCCTCGCCCTGACCGCCGACGATGCCCAGAAGGCCGTCGCAGCGCACAAGCGCTTCGTGTTCGTGAGCATGGAAAACGGCTACCCGTTCGAGGGCGATCTGACGCTGATGCGCACATTCCGCGCGCTCGGCGTTACGATGATGAGTCCGGTCCACTTCAAGAACAACGATCTCGCAGACAGCGCCACCGACGCGCCCGAATGGCATGGCCTCTCGCCCAAGGGTAAGCAGTTCATCGCCGAGGCCAATCGGCTCGGCATCGTCATCGACGTGTCGCATGCCTCTGACGATGTGCTGCGGCAGGCGGTCGAACTCTCGAAGGCGCCGATCATCCTGTCACATTCGGGGATGCGCGTGATTCATGACCATCCGCGCAACGTGTCGGACGCCGATGCGAAGCTCGTCGCCGCGAAAGGCGGGGTCATCCAGATCAACGCGTACAGCGCCTATATGGTCGCCGCGCCTGCGCCCGATCCGGCGCGAGATGCCGCGATGAAGGCGTTGATGGCGGGCTTCATGCGGATGGACAGCATGAGCGTCGCCGACAAGCGCGCGCTGATGGCGCAGCGCAAGGCGATCGAGGCGGAATATCCGGCGCCGCGCGCGAACTTCGCGATGTTCATGGCGCACCTGCTCCACGCGATCCGGTTGGTCGGGATCGACCATGTCGGTATCAGCGGCGATTTCGACGGCGGCGGCGGCATCGACGGACTCAACGACATCACCGACTATCCCAAGGTCACTGCGGCGTTGCTCCACGCCGGCTACACCCCGGCCGATATCGGCAAGGTGTGGGGCGGCAACGCCTTGCGCGTGCTGCGCGAAGCGCAGGCGCTCGCCGATCCGGCGGCGGTGCCTAAGGTTCCCGTTACCAATTGATTTCAGCATTTCGGCCAGCAGGCGAGGCGAGGACACGATGACCAAGACACGAACACTCGCCCGGCTCGGCTGCGCGGCAACGGTGATCGCGGCGGCCTTTGTCGGCGTGCATGCGATCGCGGCGGCGCCCGCAGGCGACCAGCCGCCGGCCTTCTCCGAGCGGCAGCCCGAGACGTTCCACGTGCCCGGGTCGCTCTCCAACGCATGGGCGGATTTCGACCGCGATGGCGATCTCGATCTCGCGGTCTCGCTCAAGAGCGGCGAGATCCGGCTGTACCGCAACGACGCGGGCACGCTGGTCGATATTGGCGCGGCGGTCGGCCTGCCGCGCGCGGCGCCCAAGCAGGAAGCGCGTGGGCTGAGCTGGGGCGATTACGATGGCGACGGCTATTCCGATCTGCTGGTCGGTTCGTCGATGCCGACGGGCGCGAGCATGCTGTTCCACAACCTCGCCGGCAAGCGCTTCGTCGATGTCGCGCTCGAGGTGGGGCTGACGATGCCGGGCCGGTCGTCGCGCCAGAACAATTGGATCGACTACGATAACGACGGCGATCTCGACCTTTACGCGACCGACCGGATCGGCGCGAACCGGTTGTATCGCAACGACGGCGGCCGGTTCGTCGACGCCTTTCCCGGCGCCGGGCCGACTGATGCGCGCTCGACCGTCGGCGCCTGCTGGCTCGACTATAACAAGGACGGCTATCTCGATCTGTTCCTCGCCAACCAGTCGGGCAAGACCGACGCGCTATGGCGCAACGACGGCGGCAACGGCTTCACCGATGTCGCGCCCGCGCTCGGCATGGCGATGACCACGCGCACCAAGGACGAAGGCGGCGTCGGCTGCGCGATCGGCGATTACGACAATGACGGCAATCTCGATATCTTCGTGCCCAATTACGGGCGCAACGTGCTGTGGCACAACAATGGCGACGGCACTTTCACCAACGTCGCCGAGACGATGGGCGTCGGCGTTGAGAATCATGCGGTCGGCGCATCGTGGGGCGATTACGACAATGACGGGTACATCGACCTGATGGTGATGTCGTACCACGGCGAGGCCGGGCAGCAGCAGCCGGCCGATGCCCTGTTCCACAATCTGAAGGGCAGGGGCTTCGTCAACGTGCTCAAGCCCGGCGATTTGCTCAGCGCGGGCGATCACGGGGTCGAATGGGTCGATTACGACAGGGATGGCGCGCTCGATCTGTCGATCACGCGCGGCTATAGTCCGGTCGGCGGCCACTATCTGTTCCACAACGATCTTTCCAAGGCGATCGCGCAGCGGAGCCTCAACGTGCTCGTGCTGGGGGCGGACGGTCACTATAATCAACAGGGCGCCGAAGTGCGGCTCTACGACGCGGCGGTCAAGATTTTGGGTGCGGCGCAGGTCTCGACCGGCGGCGGCTACGGCGTACAGGACGAACAGCCGCTGCATTTCGGGCTGGCGAAGCTCGCGCCGGTCACCGTCGAGGTAACGTTCATGGGCACGGAAGGGCGGACCATGCAGCGGATGGTCAAGGTCGATCCTCGCAAATACTGGGGCGGCGCTTTTGTTATAAAGCGTCGAGCCGCCTTACGGCGTTCAGGTCTAGGGGCTGATCGCGCGAAACATAGATTTTGACCAATTCAAAGTCGAAATCGTTGATGAATGAGTGGCAGGTTCCGGGAATTGGAAAATAGAAAATGAATGGTCGAAAAGTGTGGAGGTTGTCTGGCGCAATAGATTGATTGGTCTTTGTAATATAATTTAATAGCGGCATGATTCTGGAATTGTTGACGAATATTATGAGATGCGGAGCGTTATCCGCGTACCGATTTCCGAAAAGCGATTGAGTATTGCGGCGCGGATTTTTCGAGATCGGGAACCTGCCGTTCGATGGTTCGCGCTGCGGCGCGCTGGCCGCGCTGACGCCGAACCGCTCGGCGGCTCGGCGGCACGACATCCCGCCATCAACTGCGGCGACCACCCGCTCCCGAAGGTCCTGCGACAGCACTCGCGGCATCCATGCCGGCCTCCTCGATCCGACACAAAGCCTGAATCAGAAAATACCGTCCGCGCCGCAGCCGAGTTGCTGCACAGCCTCTGCAGACGCATAGTATCGCAGGACGTTAGCACCTCGCACAGCGGCGGTGGCATCGGCGCGTAGGCCAGGCTATTCAACATCAGCGCAGAGCTCGATCGACTGGGTCGCCGTGATAACGGCCGATTACCGGTTGTTCAGCTGATCCACCTACGGCAACGCCCGGAGCGGGATTGTCCCTGCTCGCTCGATTGATGTTCAGTCGAATTCCAGCGCCGCCGTCAGGTCGCCCGGCGCGGGGCCGCCGGCCGCGCGCATCGCCTGTTCGCGCTCGACGAGGCCGGGCAGCTTCTCAAGCCCCCAGCGCCGGGTGATAAAGCGGGCGATGGAGCCTGTATCGTACACGGTATGATCCACCGCACCGCGGCGTGCGTGTGGAGAAACGATCAGCGCGGGAACGCGCGTGCCCGGCCCCCAGCGGTCACCCTTGGGGGGCGCCACATGATCCCACCAGCCGCCATTCTCGTCGAACGTGACGACGATCAGCATCTTGTCCCAGTGCGGACTCTTGCGAAGTGCATCGACGACGCCGGCTATATGGCGGTCGCCGGCATCGACGTCCGAATAGCCCGCGTGCATGTTGAGATTGCCCTGCGGCTTGTAAAAGCTGACCGGTGGAAGCTTCCCCGCCGCTGCGTCCGCGAGAAATCGGTTTGTGCGCGCCGTCTCGCCGACGCCGCCATCCCGCAGATGCTGCGCGCGCGCCGCCGTGCCGGGCGCGAACTGCGTGTAATAGTTGAACGGCTGGTGATGCGGCTGGAAATTGGGACGCGCGGGAAAGCTCGTGTCGTGCGCCGATCCCGCGAGCGCCGCGTCCCAACCGCCGGCATACCAGGCCCAGTCGATGTTCTTACGCGTCAGGATGTCGCCGATCGTCGCATGCTGCTGCGGCACCAATGTGCTTGGGCTGGCCGCATTGGCATAGGCGGGCCGGTTGGGGTCCAGATCGTAGGTCGGCGCATAGGGCGGCAGCATCGTGTTGACCGCGTAGAAATCCGGTGAGAGCGTGGTCGGCACGAAGCGCACCGGCCCTTCCATCGCGCTCGGTGGTGATTCGGCTGTCTGTTTCGGGGTGATGCCGCGCGGGTCTCTGCTATCGAGCATTGCGATGCCAGGTTTTGCGGGGCTTTCGTCCGCCTCTGGATAATGCGGCGGCCGCGCAGCGACCAGATATTGGTGGTTGAGGAACGACCCGCCGAACGCGCCCATGAAGAAATTGTCGCACAAGGTGAACTCGCGCGCGATCTGCCACAGGCGCAGGTTGGCGGAAGCATCGCCGTAATGGCCCATCACCAAGGCGCCGCTGTCCCCCCAGGCGACGAAGCCATCGTTGCGGCCGCCATTGATCTGCAACTGGTTGTTGTAGAAAGCGTGGACGAGATCGCGCGTGACCACGCCATGCGGCAGGGGATCACCAGCAGGCGTCACCAGCGCGAACGGGCCGTTGCCGATCGCGCCGAGCGCGTCCGGCCCGATCTGATATTCCTGATGCTCCACCACCTGCTTGTCGGGCACCAGCCCGTTCCAGATCGTCGGCAGGGTCGCCAGCACGCTGCCGTCGCGGTCGCGCTGGGCGGCGCGTTCAGCGGGCACCTTCGCCAGGGGCTGCTCAAGGCCGGGGAAGTTCGCGAACAAATTGTTGAAGCTGCGGTTCTCGGCATAAATCACCACCACCGTCTCGATATGCGCGCGTAGCGCCGCATCGGATACCGGGGTCCGGCGCTTGCGCGCGGGCGTGTGAGCCGCCGCCCCGTCGGACGCGGCGATGCCTGCGGCCGCGCCGGCCAGCAGGCCACCCAACAGCAGGCGACGGCGCTGATCGATCTGGCCTTTGTTCGTGCCCGAGCCGGTCTCGTCGTCGTCGGTCATTTTCAGCTTCCCTATGGAGCAATGATATGATGTATCGCATTGGATCGGGCATGTGACACGGCGAAGACGGAGGTAGGTCGTTGCCGCACTTACTACCCCTGCTAACCGCTCATTTACGGCACTTGCTGCAAATCCCGGACGCTTCCAGCGCGACCTTGCCGACTACAAAGCCGATCGCGGCGATTGCCCGCTCGATCGCGGCATGTTCCGACGCCACCGTAACCGAAACTGTACGTCCGCACTGGGCGCAGATCGCCAGCACCGACGCAGGCGCATCCTTGATCCTGAAGCCCGAGACCATTTCGACGCGCTCCACCCTTTGCTCCGCGCAGAGTCGGTGGAGCGATCGATAGATTGATACTGCCATGACATGTCGTACGCTCTCGCGAAGCCGGGTCGCGATCTCGTAGGCGCTGAGCGGGATCTCTGAGGCTGCGAGCACCCGCAGCAGATCCGTATCGAGTTGATCAGCGCGATATGGCGGATTCCGGTCTCTGGGCAGGCGACGAACCTCGTTCGTGAAGCCATTCAGTTTTGCCATTGCGACATCCCCAAAAGGTTCGCCGCCGCAGCCACGCAGCGGCGAACCGAGAATCAGAAGGTTGCGACTTTGACAACGAAGCGGACATTGCGGCCGGGCATGACGACCAGATCCTTGTTCAGCGCCGCTGCGTCGCGCTGCACGTCGTTGATCAGGTTCTGGCCGACGACGGCGAGTTCGATCCCTGGATAAGCCTTGAATGGGCGGACCGAGAGATGGGCGTTGAGCGCGTTGAACCCGGGGGTCGCGGTGTCGAAAGCGCCGAACTTATCCTGACGCCCAGAGTGCAGGAACAGGAAGCCCAGATCGAACAGGCCACTGTTCCAGGTTAGTCCACCGCCGTACCGATAGGGTGGTATGCGCGGGACGTTACTGCCATTATCGAGCGTCGCACGTGTATAATCGGCGATAATGCGTGCATCGAGCGAACGTGTGTCCGTTTTGACGAGCGCGTAATTCGCTTCGCCTTCCAGACCCCAAAAATGTGCGCCTTGCTGGCGGTAAAACAGTTCCTTGAGTTCGCCCGCATCCCCGTCTGCGCAAACCCCATCGTCGTCGCAGGTGCGGCCGGTGAGGTCGCCATAGATGTAGTTGTTGAACCATGTGCTATAGGCGCTGCCTTCGAAACGGAACTTGCCGGAACGGACGCGTATGGTTCCTTCCAGCGAATTGGCCCGCTCGATTTTGAGGGTCGGATCGCCGGTTTCGAAGGTGTTGGGGCCGTCATGCCCGCCACGCGCGAACAATTCGGTGATAGCAGGGGCGCGGCCTGTGCTGGAAAAGGTGAGGCCGAGCTTGATGCCGCTAGCGGCATCAAACAGCGCGCCGATCGCGCCGCTTACAGGTGTGTAGTCGACCTGTGTGAAGAGGTCCGATGTGGGTGTGCCCGTGACATGAACATGCTCGACACGACCGCTTACCTGTAGCTTCAGGCCCTTGGCGATTTGCGACTCAGTAAAGAGATAGCCCGCCTCGCTCTGCGTCTCGGTCGGGAACAGGTACGAACTGTCCTCGCCGATCGCGGAAAACTTGCGGTTCTGCACTTCGACCCCGAGCGCCGTATTATCGATGAAGCCGAGCGGCCCGAACAGCAGTTCGGCGCGCCCGTCGAGCTCCTTGTTGCGGAATGTTGTATCGATTGTGCCATCCGGCTCGTCCTCGTCATGCGTGTAATCCGCATAACTTCCGTCGATCGACAGGCCTTTCACTACCCCAGAGCCCAAGTCGAAATAGGATTTTGTCAGAACCTTGGTCTGGCGCATGTCGATATAGGTGGTGTCGCTCGGGATGCCGTATTTGGCATCATATTGCATGATCGCGGCACCGATGTGGCTGGCCTTGTCGGCCCCGAAGAAATACGAGGCGCCGACCGTTTCGCCGTGGCCGCGAAAGAACGAATTCTGCTGGACGCCGAGCGGCGTGTCATAGTCATCGGTCTGACGGTAGAAGCCATCGACATGCACGGCGATATCACCCGCGCGTCCGTCCATCAGTGCCGAACCTTCGGCGGTGTTCGCGGCGGTGCCGTAGCTGCCGACCAACTCGCCGCTAAGCGCACGTGTCGGCAACGACGTTGGTACACGATCGTTGATGACGTTGACCACGCCGCCTATGGCCTGACTGCCATAGCGCAGCGTCGCCGCGCCCCGCACGACTTCGATGCTGCGTGCCGAAAGCGGATCGATCGGGATGCCGTGATCGGGGCCGACATCGGACACGTCCGAACTGCTCACTCCGTTTTCGAGGATGCGAACGCGTGTCGCATCCATACCGCGGATGATCGGGCGACTGGCGCCGGCTGCGAAGCCCGTTGCCGAAATGCCGGGAACGCTCGCCAGCGAGTCGGCGATGCTTGATCCGCCCGCTTCGAGGATTTGCTTACGGTTCACCTTGGCAACGATCGTCGGAACGTCGTCGCGCGACAACGCGAAGGGCGATGCTGTGACGACGATGTCGCGCGCGATGGGCGTTGCCGACGCCGGTGCCGGTGCCGACGCCGGTGCCGGGGATTTGGACTTCGTTTGATCGGACGAAACAGCCGCGCTCTGGGCATAGGCATTGAAGGGTAGGAACACGGCAAGAGCCGCGCCCGCAAGAAGGACGTGTCGCATGTAGATGTCTCCGAGAACCTTTTGGTGCCGGTCTCGACCAGCAGCCGGTGACGAGGGACTGAAATGTCCCTTCGCGCTAAGTCAGAAAGGTCGGGGCGGTCGGAGGTCCACGGCTTCGCCAAGCGTGCGACTGTTGTCTGGGTAGCGCACGCCGGGAGGTGACTTCGGGATACCAAATGGCGAACGGCGTCGGCGCCAGGATATCGACCGATGGCGCGGGAAGATATGCCCCCGCCACCGCAATCTCTTCGCAGATCGGGCAGGAATCAGGCGCAGCCGGGCCACGATGTTCGTGCGTGGGTGAATGTTTGAGGCTGAAACTGGCGGTCGTCGTGGCATGCGGGGCGCGCTGCCGAAGATGATGGTGCGCTCCGACGACATAACTCTGCAACGACAGCGCGAGCAGCAAGGCCAGCAGCAGGCTGCTGGCCACGGTGCGCGACCACGACCGCGCGTTTCGGGCGCGCACCACCGCTGCGGCGCACGTACCGCGCGACTTTGTTGCGATGTCGAATCCGCCCGTCATGACGGCACGCTAATACCCATCTTAGAGAATGTTACAACATATCTTGTTGCTAGTCGCCACGCGCAGATTTTATCGCGAAGGTGCGGGCTAGACATTGTTCGAACGGGCGCGATCCGGGAGCGCATGGGCCGGGTCGATCTCCGCCCGCGCGATCTTAGTGGTTCCCGGCACCGAAACCGTCCTGTTGCCCTGGCGTATCCATGTTTCGACCGCTCGCGCGGCGCATATTGTGCAGCGGCAGCCTCCGCGATCCCTACAAATCCCGACAAGATGGCGCGGAACCCGACCGACAAGTTCCCCAGCAATGATGGCTTCCCTTTTTCCGAGGCCGGCCGCATCGTAGCAGCGCGCTCTTGGCGATTTGGGTAACACTATATCATTTGCGGCGAGCGGCAACCGCCAACGGGATTGGCGACCTTGCGAAACCGCTGTCATGAAACGATGTAAGGAAACCGCGCTCGGATTTCCGGAGTCCGTCGCTTTCGAACCGCCTGTCGTGAAAGCGCCGGTGGCAAGAGGCTTACCATTCCTGGCTTCATCATGCTCCTCGATGAGGTGGGGCGCCGAACACCATTTCCTGCTGGCCAAGTATGCACCTGTCTGCGCTTCGGCAAAACCTATGAACGTCGTCGGGACTTCCGCTCGAGAGGGTAGTTGGCCCGGCTGACGTCTTCGATCATCCCGTTTCCCTGGGCCGACCCCGTCGGAGCATGTCAGGGGCGGGCGGGCCGACTGTTATGTCGCAGCCGCCAGTTGCGCAAATGTGCGGCCGCGAGGATCAGGCTGCCGCACACCGTCACCGGGATCTCCCAGGAGGTTTGCCCAAAGACGAACGCGCCGATCGCTAGCAGCGCAAGTCCGACGCCGCCGACTAGCGCGGGAAAAACCGCGCCGTGTCCAAACCAGCCCGTCCACAGTGCGACTGCGGAGGTCGGTACCGCGAAAGCGATAATCCAGATGTGGAACCTTTCGGACACCGGCAGCGCGGTCGCCAACGCCGGCAGCGCCGCAAGCAGGAATGGCAAAGCGAGGCAATGGGCCAGACACAGGAACGATGCCCCGACCGCGCCACGCTCGATCCAATCTACCGGCCAAGCGGCTTCGCTGGACCCAATCTCATTACGCATCTTGTCAATCACCTCCATGCCGGCCAATGATACATTATATCATGATTCGCAAGGACTCAGGACATGACCACGATCACTTCGAAATTGCCGGTGACGGTGCTTTCCGGATTTTTGGGAGCAGGAAAGACCACCCTGCTCAATCACATCCTCGCCAATCGTGAGGGGCGGCGTGTCGCCGTCATCGTCAACGACATGTCGGAGGTGAACATCGATGCGGACCTCGTCCGCGGCGGTGACGCAATTCTTACGCGCGGCGAAGATACCCTCGTGGAAATGACCAACGGCTGCATCTGCTGCACGCTGCGGGAGGATCTGCTGCTTGAGGTGCGAGCCCTCGCCGAGGCGGGCAGGTTCGATCACTTGGTGATCGAGAGTACGGGCATCTCCGAGCCGTTGCCGGTTGCGGCGACCTTCTCCTTCGAAGATGAGCAGGGCGCTAGTGGATTGATCGTGACGGATGAGTCCTTTTGAGGATTCCGCCTAGCGCTGCATTGTGCGACCAAGGGGTATGCGTAGCGGTATCACCTTCGTCGTCACGGCACCGGATCGGGCGCGGCTTGAGG
>NZ_SGIS01000054.1 GCF_004208535.1 Sphingomonas populi | reverse complement strand
AAAAAAGAGACTCAACGCCCTACGGGCTGTCTCTTTTTTCCGAGGTTACACGCTATCGGCCGAGTCGATGGCTGAAGCCAGTATCCGACTGAAGTCGGAGGGGTTTCTCCTCACCGAGGACTCTAAAAGATAAGACTAGAAGAAGGGCCGAGTTCCGTAAGTTTTGGGAAGACAACGATATTGATCGTGTCGCGTCGGTAGATCAGGTGATACTATGAGAAGTAAGTTAGTAGACTTGCTTATTAGAGAGCTGCGGATCGGCGAGCGCGAACTAGCAGCCTTGATTGCCACTGCCCCGGATAGGTACAAGACCTACTTCATCCCGAAAAGATCTGGAGGAAGACGCGAAATTGCGCACCCTGCGTTCGAATTAAAAATAGCACAGAGGGCGATAATAAGCGGATTTTTGAACGAACTCCCAGTACATCACTGCGCGACCGCCTATAAAAAGGGTTCTTCAATACGACAAAACGCGGAACGCCATTGCCATAATCGTGCAATTCTAAAGTATGATTTTAAGGATTTTTTCCCTTCGATTACAGAGCAGGCATGGCTATCATATTGTGATCGGCGCAAGGTGATGGACAGGAGCGATGCAGTTTTAGCCGGCAGGCTGTTATTCCGGCGTCCGAAGGGAGGACGTATTTTGCGCCTCTCAATTGGTGCGCCTTCCTCGCCAATCTTGAGCAACGTCCTTCTTTATGATTTCGACTGTCAAGTTCATGAACGCGTCACTGCGCACAAAATCACTTATACGCGATATGCGGATGATATGACCTTCTCGTCAGAAAGAACTTGGAACCTGCGCGAAGTTGATAAGATTCTCCGAAGCGTAATCAACTCTCTTGGAACCCCATCTCTCACCATAAACGGATCAAAAACGACTCTCGTTACTCCAAAATATCACCGCCAAGTCACTGGTCTCGTACTAACGCTTGATGGCCGGGTGTCCTTGGGTCGAGATAGGAAGCGGTTGATAAGAGCGCGAGTACATCACGCGGTGAGTGGAAAGCTGAGTAAGGCGGCCCTTGTCAATCTCGCAGGGACATTGGCCTTCGCTAAAGACGTTGAGCCGGAATTCTATAACCGCCTAGAATTAACTTATGGGCGCGAAAACCTGGAAACTATCAAATATAGCGTTCGGGATTATCATCGTGAATAGCGGCAGCGGGCGTCTTGTGAGGGCGCCCTGCGCGCTCGCCGATGAGCGCCGCTTGTTTTTAACGCATTGACCCCGCCCCCGCCCTGCGCTCCAACCCCCTCCGGTTGGGAGAGCTACGGAACATGCACGAATCGCAGGGCAACAAGGCCTTCGCCTTTTCAGGCGACTGGCGCGAGTTCGCGCCGATTGCCTTCACCAACCTGTTGCTGAGCATCGTCACGCTCGGCGTCTATCTGTTCTGGGCGCGCACGCGCGAGCGGCGCTATCTGTGGAGCCGCACGCAGTTCATCGACGATCGGCTCGAATGGACCGGCACCGGGCGCGAGCTGATGGTCGGCTATGGCCTCGCGATGCTGATCTTCGTGATCCCGTTCGGCTTCATCAACCTCGTCGTGCTCAACAGCGCGGTGATGCGCGGGCATCCCGGGCTGGCCGGCGTGATCGGCCTGGTCCTGTACCTCGCCGTCTTCTTCCTCACCGGCGTCGCGATCTTCCGCGCGTTGCGCTACCGGCTCAGCCGCACGCTCTGGCACGGCATTCGCGGCGGCAGCGACACGTTCGGGCTGGCGTTCGGCTGGAGCTATGTGTGGAAGAGCGTGCTCGGCTGGTTCACGTTCGGGCTGATCGTCCCCTGGACGATGACGAGCCTGTGGAACGAGCGGTGGGGCGAGATGAGCTTCGGCCCCTACCGCTTCCGCGCCGATGCGCTTGCCGCGCCGATCTTCCTGCGCTTCCTGCTGTTCTATCTGGCGCCGGTGGTCTTCGTGTTCGCGGTGATCGCGGTGGCGGTGTTCGGCGTGGTTGCGGGCGGGCTGGGATCGTGGGGGACCGTGCCGAACCCCGGCGCGATGCCGTTCGTGCTGTTGGCGATCATGGCGGGGTTCTACCTGTTGTTCTTCATCGTGCTCGGCGTGATCGCTTTGGTGTTCTATTCGGCCTATTTCCGCGAGGCGGTGGGCGCGCTGCGGCTCGGCGATCTGGAATTCTCCTTCACCGCGACGACGGGCGACTGGATCAAGCTGTTCGCCGGCAATTTTGCGTTGGTGATCTTCACGTTCGGCATCGGCCAGATCTTCGTCGGCTATCGCAACTGGACGTTCTTCATCCGCCACATGCACGCTTATGGCGAGATCGATCTCGCCCGCCTCACCCAGTCCACCACGCGCCAGCCCGGCCAGGGCGAGGGGCTGCTCGACGCCTTCGACATCGGCGCGATCTGATGCGCGTGTGGCATTACGACGGCCTCAGCGCGCTGCGCCGGGAGCCGGATTTGGTGGCGGACGGGGATGCGTTCCGGCTGGTCGAAAGTGACAGGTCGGAAGGGCCATACCGCTTCGCCGATCTCGTCGCCCGCGACACGGTCGACGGCGATGCGATCTACGGCCTAAAGGGTTCCACCGGTTGGAGAATAGGATTCCCCGGCGGCCTCCCCGCCGATCTCGCCCCGCGCCTCCCCGCTCCAACACGCTACGGCCGCCTGATCGACCGGATCGGTCTCTGGCCCGCAGCCGCGCTGTGCGCGACCTTCGCTGCGATTGCGGTCGGATTGTTCCTGATGACGCCAGCGCTCGTCACCCGCGCCGTCCCGCAATCGGTCGAACGCAAGCTCGGCGACATGATGGCCGGCGACTTCGGCGACCGCAACTGCGCCGGCCCGAACGGCCCGCAAGCGCTCGCCGCTTTGGTCGCGCGCGTCGCTCCGGGCGATGCCGATGCGCGCGTCAGCGTCGTCAATCTGCCGATCGTCAACGCCGTGACATTGCCGGGCGGCCGCATCGTGCTGTTCGACGGCCTCGTAAAAGCCGCCGCCTCGCCCGACGAGATCGCCGGCGTGATCGCCCACGAACTCGGCCATGTCCGCCACCGCGACGTGCTCGAATCACTGCTGCGCCAGCTCGGCCTCAGCGTGCTGCTCGGCGGCCTCGACGGGCATGTCGGCGGCTACACCAACGCGCTGCTCGCCTCCGCCTATTCGCGCGACGCCGAAGCCCGCGCCGACGGCTTCGCGATCGACGCGCTCGCCCAAGCGCACATCTCGCCGCTGCCGACCGCACGCTTCTTCAAGCGGTTGTCGGCCGGCGAGGACGCGCAGGGCATCGGCCGCCTCACCGCCTACCTCGCGACGCATCCGATGTCGCAGGACCGCGCATCGCGCTTCATCGCCGCCGCGAACCTGCACCACGACGACCGCCCCGTGCTCGACGCCGATCAATGGGGCGCGCTGCGCGACATCTGCTCCGCCGATCCCAAGGCGCGCGCGGCGGGGTTTCGCTTCTAGCCAGCCGCGCCGTTTGCCGAGCATCGCGAGGCCGGGTAAAGCCCGACCATGACCGATCCCCGCCCCGCACTCGCTTATCATTTCACGCCGGGCGCTGGTCCGACGATCGTCTTCCTGCCCGGCTATGCGTCCGACATGACTGGCGCGAAGGCGCTCGCGATCGAGGCATGGGCGAAGGCGACCGGCCGCGCATGCCTGCGTTTCGATTACGGCGGCTGCGGCGCGAGCAAGGGCGCCTTCGAGGAGCAGACACTCGCCGGGTGGCGCGACGACGTGCTGGCGCTGCTCGATCAACTGGTCGAAGGGCCAGCCATCCTGGTCGGATCGTCGATGGGCGGCTGGCTGATGCTGCTGATCGCGCGCGATCACCCCGAGAAGGTCGCGGCGCTCATCGGCATAGCGCCCGCGCCCGACTTCACCGATTGGGGCTTCAACGTCGAGGAGAAGCTGGCGATTCTGTCGGGCGGGCGGCTCGAACGCCCGTCGCCCTATGCCGACACGCCGACCGTCTATACCCGCGCCTTCTGGCAATCGGGCGAGGCCAACCGGCTGATGTTCGGGCCGATCGCGATCGACGTACCGGTACGGCTGATCCACGGCATGGTCGATCGCGACGTGCCGTGGAACCGCAGCGTTCGCCTGGCCGAGCTGATCCGTTCAGCCGACGTCCAGCTTACGCTCGTCAAGGACGGCGATCACCGCTTGTCGCGCGATGCCGATGTCGCGCGGATCATCGGTCTGATCGAACAGGTTGCGCCGCGCTGATGATCCTGCCCTTGCTGCTCTTGGCCGCCGCTGCGCAGAAGGCGCCCCCAGCCCCCAATCCGACGCGGGAGCGCTACGACCGCTGCGTCGATCTCGCCGCGCGCGACCCCGCCGCCGCAGAAGGCGCGGCGAGCCGCTGGATGCTCGACGGCGGTGGATTCCTCGCGCACCAATGCCTCGGCATCGCATACACCAACGAAGGGCATTGGTCCGCCGCCGCCGCCGAGTTCGAACTGGCAGCGCGCGCCGCCGATGTCGCCCGCGACGATCGCAGCGCCTATTATTGGGCACAGGCGGGCAATGCCTGGCTCGGCGCGAAAGACGCCAGCAAGGCGCGTGCCGCTCTCGACGCCGCGCTCGCCCCGCACACGCTGGTCGGGTTACAGAGCGGCGAAGCCTATCTCGACCGCGCCCGCGCCTTTGTCGCCGCCGGTGACATGGCGTCCGCCCGCGCCGATCTCGATCAGGCTCTGCTGGCGGCGAGCAGCGACCCGCTCGCCTGGCTGCTCTCGGCGACACTCGCGCGGCGAACGGGCGACATCAAACGCGCGCAGACCGACATCACCGAGGCGCTCAAACGGTCTTCGGACGACGCCTCCGTCCAGCTCGAAGCGGGCAACATCGCCGCCAAGGCGGGCGACGAAGCCGGCGCCAGGGCAGCATGGGGCCGCGCCGCGCAGCTCCAGCCCGGCAGCGACGCCAACAAGGCCGCGACCGTAGCGCTCGCGCAATTCGATACGCCGGCAAAGCCCTAGCTGGCACTGGCGGGACGGGGTGCCTATCTGTGGCCCGTCACAACAGGAGCCATTCGCCGGTGAAATTCCTCCACACCATGATCCGCGTCACCGATCCGGCGGCGACGATCGCGTTCTTCGAGCTGATCGGCCTCAAGGAAGTGCGCCGCATCGACAGCGAGCAGGGCCGCTTCACACTGATCTTCCTCGCCGCGCCGGGCCAGGAGGGGGTCGCCGAGGTCGAGCTGACGCATAATTGGGACCCGGAAGAGTATAGCGGCGGGCGCAATTTCGGTCATCTCGCCTATCAGGTCGACGACATTTACGAGACGTGCCGCCGGCTGATGGATGCTGGCGTCACGATCAACCGTCCGCCGCGTGACGGGCACATGGCGTTCGTTCGCACCCCCGATAACATTTCGATCGAGCTGTTGCAGGATGGCCATCTGCCCCCGACCGAGCCTTGGGCATCGATGCCCAACATCGGAGTATGGTGAGATGGCGGGAGTGCGTGCGTTTCTCGATCTTTCGGGCGCGCGCCTCCCGCTGATTCAGGCGCCGATGGCAGGCTTTGCCGGTGCTGAGTTGGCCATCGCCGCGATCGGTGCGGGCGCGGTGGGTTCGCTCGCCTGCGCGACGCTGTCGCCAGATGCCGTTGTCGAGGCGGTCGCGATGGTGCGTGCGGCGGGACGTGGACCGCTCAACCTCAACGTCTTCTGCCATCGGCTGGGGCCGGTGCCTGATACGGCCGCATGGGAAGCGCAGCTTGCGCCCTGCTATGTCGCCGAGGATGTGCCGCGACCGACCACCGCGCCGCCGCTGCGCCGCCCGTTCGATGCGGCGATGGCCGAGGCGATCGAGGCCACGCGACCCGAGTTCGTGAGCTTCCACTTCGGCCTGCCCGAACCGGCGCTGCTCGACCGGGTACGTGCGACCGGCGCGCGGTTGATCGGCAACGCCACCACCGTCTCCGAGGCGCGTTTTCTGGCGGAGCGCGGCTGTGACGCGATCATCGCGCAGGGCTTCGAGGCAGGCGGGCATGCCGGGCATTTCCTCGACGGTCACAAGCCGGTCGGGTTAATCGCTCTGGTGCCGCAGATCGTCGATGCGGTCGCCGTGCCGGTGATCGCTGCGGGCGGCATCGCCGACGAACGCGGCGTGCGCGCCGCCATCATGCTCGGCGCGGCGGCGGTGCAAGTCGGCACCGCGTTTCTTCGCACGTCCGAAAGCACGGCGAGCGCTGCACACCGCGCCGCGCTCGAAAGCGCGAGCGCCGACGATAGCGTGTTCACCAACCTGTTCTCTGGCGGGCTAGCGCGGGGCTTGCGCAACCGGCTGATCGACGCGATCGGCTCGGTAAGCGCCGCCGCCCCGCCCTTTCCTTATGCCAGTGCTGCGGTCGCCCCGCTGCGCGCGCATGCCGAGAGCGAAGGGCGCGGTGACTATTCACCGCTCTGGGCGGGGCAGGGCGTCGCCCTCGCCCGCGCGGAGCCCGCCGCCGTGCTTACCCGCCGGCTCGGCTTTGCCGCGCTCGCGATGGAGGAACCCGCATGAGCAATCTCGACATCGTCCGCATCCCCGCCTTCACCGACAATTACATCTGGCTGGTCCACGATCCCGTCTCCGACGAGACGGTGGTGATCGATCCGGGCGAGGCCGCGTCCGCGCTCGCTGAGGCTGAGCGGCGCGGCTGGACGATCGGCCAAGTCTGGAACACGCATTGGCACGCCGACCACACCGGCGGCAATGCCGAGGTGAAGGCCGCGACCGGCGCCATCATCAGCGGGCCGGCGGCGGAGGCCGCGAAGATCCCGACGCTGGATATCCAGCTTGCCGAAGGCGACACGGTCCGGCTCGGCGCACATGTCGCGCGCGTGATCGCGGCCCCGGGGCATACCGCCGGGCACATCCTGTTTCATCTGGCCGAGGACGCCACGATCTTCGTCGGCGATACCCTGTTCGCGATGGGGTGCGGCCGGCTGTTCGAGGGGACGGCCGAGCAGATGTTCGGCAACATGCAGCGGTTGGCGGAAATGCCCGGCGATACGGCGGTCTATTGCGCGCACGAATATACCCAGAGCAACGGCCGCTTCGCGCTGGTCGCCGAACCCGACAATGCCGATGTCGTCGCACGCATGCGAGACGTCGATGCGGCACGCGCGGCAGGCGAGGCAACGGTGCCGACCACGATCGCGCTGGAACGCGCGACCAATCCGTTTCTCCGCGCGGCATCTACGGAGCAGCTTGCCGAGCGGCGTGCGGCGAAGGATAGTTTTCGAGGATAGAAAGGTCAGCCGATGTACCGCTTCATCCTCCCCGCCATGCTGCTGTGCGCCGGCTCGGCTGCGCTCTCTTCGGATCACGGCTATGCCGCGCGCGCGGCGGCCAGGAACAAGGCTGAACTCGATACGGCGCTCGCCGGGCTCGTTCCCGGCAAGCCGCAGCAATGCCTCGACAGCCGCGAGCCATATGCCACCCAGCGGATCGGCGACACGATCCTGTACACAGTATCGCGCCGCAAGATCTACCGCGCGGACACCAATGGCGGTTGCAACGGTCTCGATCGCGGCGACGCCATCGTCACCGAACAGTTCGGGTCGCAGCTCTGCGCGGGCGACCCGATCCGCACCGTCGATCTGACCAGCCGCATCCCGAGCGGCGTCTGCACGATCCGCGAATTCGTACCGTATACCGCGCCCAGATAGGGCGCGGTATCGCTATAGCACGAAGCGCGACAGATCGGTGTTGCGCGCGATGCTCGACAATTGCTTTTCGACGTAAGCGGCATCGACCACGATCGTCTCGCCCTGCCGGTCCTCGGCCTCGAAGCTGACTTCCTCAAGCAGCTTCTCCATCACCGTCTGCAACCGGCGCGCGCCGATGTTCTCGATCTCGCCATTCACCTCGGCGGCGATCTTGGCGACCGCGCGGATACCGTCCTCGGTGAATTCCACCGTGACCCCCTCGGTGCCGATCAGCGCGACATATTGCCGGGTAAGCGACGCTTTGGTGTCGGAGAGGATCGCGACGAAATCATCCTCGGTCAGCGCCTTCAGCTCGACGCGGATCGGCAGGCGGCCCTGCAGTTCGGGCAGAAGATCGCTTGGCTTGGCGACGTGGAACGCGCCGCTCGCGATGAACAGCACATGGTCGGTCTTCATCGGCCCGTATTTGGTCGCGACGGTGGTGCCCTCGATCAGCGGCAGCAGATCGCGCTGGACGCCCTCGCGGCTCACCGAGCCGCCGCCGCGTCCGTCGCTCACTGCGATCTTGTCGATCTCGTCGAGGAAGACGATGCCATTCTCCTCGGCATTCGCCAGCGCGATGCGGCTGACCTCGTCCTGGTCGAGCCGCTTGTCGGCCTCCTCCTCGACGAGCTTCTCCCACGCGGCCGGCACTGTGAGCTTGCGGCGCTTCAATTGCTGGCCGCCAAACGCTTTGCCCATCATCTCGGTGAGGTTGATCATCTGCGGGGCACCGCCGGGCACCTCGAACGGCATTTGCGGCGCCTGTTCGAGTTCGATCTCGATCTCGGTGGTGTCGAGATGGCCGTCGCGGAAACGCTGGCGGAATGCCTCTCGGGTCGCTTCGCTCGCGCCCTTGCCGGTGAGCGCGTCGAGCAGGCGGTTGAGCGCCGCTTCCTCGGCCTTGTCCTTCACCGCGACGCGGCGGCGTTCCTTCTCGAGCCGGATCGCTTCCTCGACGAGATCGCGCGCGATCTGCTCGACGTCGCGGCCGACATAGCCGACCTCGGTGAACTTGGTCGCCTCGACCTTGACGAAGGGCGCGTCGGCGAGCTTGGCGAGGCGGCGGCTGATCTCGGTCTTGCCGCAGCCGGTCGGCCCGATCATCAGGATGTTCTTGGGCGTAACCTCGTCGCGAAGATCGGCGCCGAGCCGCTGGCGGCGCCAGCGGTTGCGCAGCGCGACCGCGACCGCCTTCTTGGCGTCGGCCTGGCCGATGATATGCGCGTCGAGCGCGCGGACGATGGCTTTGGGGGTGAGTGCGTCGTTCATCTGGTTTCTTCTTCCCCCCTCCCGCATGCGGGAGGGGTCGGGGGAGGGCATGTTCGCGGGCGGCGGCGGGGAGGACAGGCCCTCCCCTAGCCCCTCCCGCATGCGGGAGGGGAATTACGCATCGACCGCGCCGTCGATCGCTTCGATGGTGAGGCGTTCGTTGGTGTAGACGCAGACGTCGGCGGCGATCTTCATGGCCTTGCGGCAGATCGTCTCGGCGTCGCCTTCATACTCGACCAGCGCGCGGGCGGCGGCGAGGGCGTAGTTGCCGCCCGAGCCGATCGCGGCGATGCCGGCTTCGGGCTCGAGCACGTCGCCGTTGCCGGTGAGGATCAGCGTCACGTCCTTGTCGGCGACGATCATCATCGCTTCGAGGTTGCGGAGGTATTTGTCGGTCCGCCAGTCCTTGGCGAGTTCGACGGCGGCGCGGAGCAACTGGCCGTGATGCTGTTCGAGCTTGCGTTCGAGCCGTTCGAACAGCGTGAAGGCATCGGCAGTCGCGCCGGCAAAGCCGCCGATCACCGAGCCGTCACCCAAACGGCGGACTTTGCGCGCGTTGGGCTTCATCACCGTCTGGCCCTGCGTCACCTGGCCGTCTCCGGCGACGACGACGCGGCCGTTCTTGCGCACGGAGAGGATCGTGGTGCCGTGCCACACCAGTGCATTGGAGCTATCGTTCATGCGGCGCGATATGGGAGCGGTCGCGCCGCCGTGCAATCCGCTCCGCTACGATACGCGGGTGCGGCGCTTGCCGGGCACGACCGTTCCCCGAATGGCACACCGCGCGCCGCGCCCGGATTGCCGGAACGCGGCGGCGTGATAAGGTTAACGCCGCATCAAGCCTCGAGCCCGCGCGGCGGGCCGGGCAAGCAAGGAGGCACCCGATGACACGCTTTGCGCTTCGTATCCTGGCGGCAGGCGCCGTGCTGGCGGCGATGGCGAGCCCGGCGCTCGCGCAGAACTTCGGCCGCGACGACCTGGTGGTCTATGGTCATGTGCCAATCCCGGACAGTGTCGATTCGGTGTCGCAGCGGGTGAGCTATGGCGATCTCCACCTGCAATATCCCGAGGATCGGCGCGAGCTGCGGCGCCGCGTGACGGTGACCGCGCATGAGTTGTGCGACTCGCTGGGCGACGGGCGCTATGCGGCGAGCTATGCGCCGTCCTGCACCGATACGGCGGTCCGCGATGCGCTGCGGCAGGTTCGCATCATCGAGGCGCGCTACACCGAGCGGCCGCGCTACTATGCCGACACCGCGCATGTGTGGCTGCCCGAGCGGCAATGGTCGGTCGAGGACGAGTATTCCACGCGGCGGTGACGCGATTGGCGCGCTCCAAACATCGCTATCATTGTCCACCCGAGCCACGGTGCGGGGAAGGTTGCGAAGGTTGCGGGCGGTGTCTGCTTTGGCCGCACGCGCGCTGGTGTGCGGGGCCGGATGCGGGCGGCGGGGCGAGGGCATGATGCGGCTTTCGCGGGGTGATGGAATCACCGCGCAGGATAGGCCGGGGCGGGCGTGTAGGACAGCGCGGCGGCGAAGTGTTTGGCGCAGCCAAACGCGAGCGCACGAGCCGCGCCCGGCCGGCGGCGCCCCGGCGCCGTCCGACGACACGGGCTTTGCCCGTGGCGCGCGGGTCAGGGATAGCGCTGGCGGGCGTGCAGCACCGCCACCACGATCACCGACTCTCCGACGCGATAGAGGATGATGTAATTCGGATGGACGATCGCCTCGCGCGTGTCGGGCACGCGAACGGGGGCAGTGGACATGCGGGTGATCGGGCAGACGATCGACCGCGTCTTCGAAACGGTCGGCGAGCTGTTCGGCGGCGGCGGGGTTCCGGTCGGCGATGTAACCGATGATCTCGCGCGCCTGCGCCCGCGCCTTCGCGCCAAACGACGCGGCGCATCAGGCCGGTTTGGTCCGCCTGGCTGCGATGATGGCGCGGAGTTCCGCCATCACCTGATCGTGCGGGATCGGTGGCGACGGATCGGCAAGCGAGGCCTCGACCTTGGCGCGGAACCACGCATCATAGGCGGCTTCGTCCTCGGTGGTGGCGAATTCGGACTCGATGGGGGTCATCTTCGTCATGCGGGGACTATAGCATGGGCGCGGCGCGCAAGCACTTGGCGCAAGCCAAGCGCACGCCCGGCGCAGCCGGAGCCGTGCCCGGCCGGCGGCGCTCCAGCGCCGTCCGACGACACGGGCTTTGCCCGTGGCGCGCCTGTGATGCATCGGACTCGCCGGCTTGAGTCGATCTACCGTGCCGAAGCCGGTATGACGACGATGCCACCTGCCCGGAGCCGTCCGCCATGTCAGACCCCCTCGCCACCCCCGCTGAGGATGTCGCAGCCCGTCTCGATTTCTACCTCGACGCGGCGATGCGGGGTCCGGTCGGGATCACGCGCGACGGGACGATGCGCGTCGTGATGCTCTCGCTCAAGGACTATGCGCGGCTGGTGCGGCGCGACCGGCAGGCGATCAGGGTTGAGGATATGGAGGGGGAGACGCTCGACGCCATCCTCAACGCCGAACCGGGCGAACGCTGCAAGGAGGCCGGACGGCGGTTGGCCGATCCCGCAGCGACATGATCGCGGCGGCCGTCCCCACGACGATACGCTCACCTGCGACGCTCTGGCTAACTGCGCTTTCATCCCACAAAATCCCTTTAGTTCCATATTTGTTCTTGTTTTGTTCGTTTTTTTGCCATACTTTCGCTACCTTCTAAGCGCTTTAAGGCTACGATAGAAATCGCAGTTTTGGCTTTGGTCAAGGGAGTCGTGTGGAACATTCGCGTTCAGATAATTCTCTTATGAAGGCTTTTGCACCAGTAGATGCGAAAGGCCTGTCTAATCTCATTCTCGATTGGTCATCTAAGTTGGGCGTATCCATCACGCCTATGAAACTTCAAAAATTGCTTTATTACTGTCATGCTGATTTTTTGATACAAACGGGAATACCTTTAATTCAGCAGGACTTCGAGGCCTGGGAATATGGACCGGTTATACCGTGTATATTTCAAGAGTTTAAGCAACATGGTTCGAATTTTATTGAAACGCGCGCTTATAGATTTAATCCTATATCATGCGAACGTGAGCTGGCAACGGTAAACGATTTAGGAAATATAGAAGATATTGTACGTAAAACTTTTGACGCTTACGTAAGATACACAGCATCAACTCTATCGAATATGACGCATTCGGAGACAGGGCCTTGGGCGGAAACGCTTCGAAGATTTTCTAGCGGTTCCCTTAAAGGGCGTTGCATTGAGAACGATGTGATAGCCAAGCACCATCGATTGCCGCTGAGAGAGTCGCTTCATTGACAATGCGGCCCCGTTCTGTTCTCCTGTCACGATGACGAAACAAGCCCGTTCGAATGCTCCGCTGGCACTATCCGTTGCCACTGTAACGGCTCCCGGTAATGTCCGGCTGACTGCGGATCGAATGCTAGAATTTGATGATGCTAAGATTGGCTTTACGCATGCAAAAACATGGGGAGCGATGCCAGTCGCACGTCGGGGCGTAATTAAATCTTGCTCGTCCCATCTAGTTTATTCAGGCACGCATCCGAGGGTTGAAGCTTGCATTCGCGCTTTGTGCGAATTGGGCGAGCGCAATCCGGTAGAAACCAAAAGATTCGAAGACTTCCCCCAATCTGGTCTCACGACCAATCGTAAGATCGAGTGGGGGCCTGAAATCTTAATTAGCGTTAAAGCTGTCTGTTGGTACATCAAAGCAGGCACGCCTATAATCCCGCTTTTGCAACCCCGGAAGCAAAGCCTACCTGAAGAAGCCCTTACCCTGTATTCTACACTTGGCAGGCAGGCATATTGCACAGGTGACTGGGTTATTGGTCAAACGGAAATTGTGGATTTATCGGGCGAGGATGGCGTCTACGCTACGGTAATTAACCACAGCGATCTAAAGCAGCTTTCTGACGCTCGAGTTCACGAGTACGTTACAACTTATATTGACGCAAAGAAAATCGTGGATCGAGTTCGATCCGAGCGACCCAAACCTCGACCTAAGCCTACGACTGACGACCTTTTCGATCGACCCGAGTAGGTTGTGCGGCGACCGAGTACGCGTTTACTCGGTCGCCATCTTTAATATCACTTCCCCAACAACGGCTTCAAATACCGCCCCGTAAAGCTCGCCTTCACCTTCACCACCGCCTCGGGCGTGCCCTCAGCAACGATCTCGCCACCCTTGACGCCACCCTCAGGCCCAAGGTCGATCACCCAGTCTGCGGTCTTGATGACGTCGAGATTGTGCTCGATCACCACCACGGTGTTGCCCTGCTCGACCAGCGCGTGGAGCACTTCGAGCAATTTGCGCACGTCCTCGAAGTGCAGACCCGTCGTCGGCTCATCCAGAATATACAGCGTCTGCCCCGTCGCCCTACGCGACAGCTCCTTCGCCAGCTTCACGCGCTGCGCTTCGCCGCCCGACAGCGTCGTCGCCTGCTGGCCGACCTTGACGTAGCCGAGGCCGACTTCCGCCAGCATCGCCATCTTGTCGCGGATCGGCGGCACTGCCTTGAAGAATTCGACTGCATCCTCGACGGTCATGTCGAGCACGTCGGCGATGCTCAGCCCCTTGAACTTCACTTCCAGCGTCTCGCGGTTGTAGCGCGCGCCGTGGCAGACGTCGCAGGTCACATAGACGTCGGGGAGGAAGTGCATCTCGATCTTGAGCAGCCCGTCGCCCTGGCACGCCTCGCAGCGGCCGCCTTTGACGTTGAAGCTGAACCGGCCGGATTTGTAGCCGCGCGCGAGCGATTCGGGCAGGCCGGCGAACCAGTCGCGGATCTGGGTGAAGGCGCCGGTATAGGTCGCCGGGTTCGAACGCGGGGTGCGGCCGATCGGCGACTGATCGATGTCGATCACCTTGTCGAGATATTGCAGGCCGGTGATCTTGTCGTGCTTGCCCTGGACGATGCGCGCGCCGTTGAGGCTGCGCGCGGCGGCGGCGTAGAGCGTGTCGATGGTGAAGCTCGACTTGCCCGAGCCGGACACGCCGGTGATGCAGGTGAAGGTGCCGAGCGGGATGCTCGCCGTCACGCCGCGCAGATTGTTGGCGGTGGCGTTGTGGACGGTGAGCTTCTTGCCGTTGCCCTTGCGGCGCTTTGCGGGCACCGGCACGCTGCGGCGGCCGGCGAGATAATCGGCGGTGATGCTGCCTTCGGTGGCGAGCACCTCCTCGAACGTGCCCTGTGCGATCACGTTGCCGCCGTGGACGCCGGCGCCCGGCCCCATGTCGATCACATAATCGGCGGTGCGGATCGCATCTTCGTCATGCTCGACGACGAGCACGGTGTTGCCGAGATCGCGCAGGCGGCGCAGTGTCGCGAGCAGCATGTCGTTGTCGCGCTGGTGGAGGCCGATCGAGGGTTCGTCGAGCACGTAGAGCACGCCCGACAGGCCCGAGCCGATCTGCGAGGCGAGCCGGATGCGCTGGCTCTCGCCGCCCGAGAGCGTGCCCGAGGTGCGATCGAGGTTGAGGTAATCGAGCCCGACGTTGTTGAGGAAGCCGAGCCTCTCGAGGATTTCCTTGAGGATGCGTTCGGCGATGGCGGTCTGCTGCGTGGTGAGCTCGGCCGGGATCGCGGTGAACCACGCCAGCGCATCGACCACCGAGAGATGGGTGATGCTGGAGATGTCGCGCATGCCGATCTTGACCGCGAGCGCCTCGGGCTTGAGGCGCGCGCCGCCGCAGACTTCGCAGGGGGCGGAGGATTGGTATTTGCTGAGTTCCTCGCGCATCCACGCGCTCTCGGTTGAGAGCATGCGGCGGTTGAGGTTGCCGATCACGCCTTCGAACGGCTTCTTGACGTCGTAGCTCTTGCGCCCGTCGATGAAGGTGAGCGTGACCGGCTTGCCGCCGGTGCCGTGGAGGATGACGAGCTGCGCCTCGCCGGGGAGTTCCGCCCACGGCGTATCGAGGCTGAAGCCGAATTCGCGCGCGAGGGAGCCGAGCACCTGCATGTAATAGGGGCTGGGCGGGTTCGATTTCGCCCAGGGCACGACCGCGCCCTTCTTGATGCTGAGCGCGTGGTTGGGGACGACGAGGTCTTCGTCGAACAGCAGTTTCTCGCCGAGGCCGTCGCAGGCCGGGCATGCGCCTTGCGGGGCGTTGAAGGAGAACAGGCGCGGTTCGATCTCGGCGATGGTGAAGCCGGAGACCGGGCAGGCGAACTTTTCCGAGAAGACGATGCGGTTGTCGGGGATGCCGGTGCCCTTCATCTTCTTGCTCCCCTCCCCCTTGGGGGAGGGGTTGGAGGGCATGTCCGATTGGGCGGCGTTTGTGGACAGGCCCTCCCCTAGCCCAGTTTCGGGTGAACGATCCCCCGGATCGTTCAGGCCAGTCCGGGGGACTGGCCGACCCGAAACTCGCGTGCGGGAGGGGGATTTGGCGGTGGCATCGGCAACCGTCACATCGACCAGATCGACATAGGCCAGCCCTTCGGCGAGCTTGAGCGCGGTTTCGAAGCTGTCGGCGAGGCGCGTCGCGCTTTCGGGGTTCACGACGAGGCGATCGACCACCACTTCGATGTCGTGCTTGAGCTTCTTGTCGAGCGCGGGCGCCTCGTCGATCTCGACCAGCTCGCCGTCGATGCGGACGCGGGTGAAGCCCGCTTTCTGCCACTCGAGCATTTCCTTCTTATACTCGCCCTTGCGGCCGCGCACGACGGGGGCGAGCAGGTACAGCCGCGTGCCCTCAGGCAGCGCCATGACGCGGTCGACCATCTGCGACACGGTCTGCGCGGCGATCGGCAGGCCGGTGGCGGGCGAGTAGGGAATGCCGACGCGCGCCCACAGCAGGCGCATGTAATCGTAAATCTCGGTGACGGTCGCCACGGTCGAGCGCGGGTTGCGCGAGGTGGTCTTCTGCTCGATGCTGATCGCGGGGCTGAGGCCCTCGATGTGGTCGACATCGGGCTTCTGCATCATCTCGAGGAACTGGCGCGCATAGGCGCTGAGCGACTCGACGTAGCGGCGCTGGCCCTCGGCATAGATGGTGTCGAACGCGAGGCTCGACTTGCCCGAGCCGCTGAGGCCAGTGATGACCGTCAGCGTGTCGCGCGGAATGTCGACCGAGACGTTCTTGAGATTGTGCTCACGCGCGCCGCGCACGGAAATGGTGGTAAGGGCCATGCCGATGGTTCTAGCTTTGTTCTGAATGGGATTCCAGAGTAGAGATAGGGCGCCGATCCGCGCGGTGCGAGGGGGGATCGCCACAAAGCCGTGCGCGGGCGATCCTTTCGGGGATGGAACGAAACATCGCTACACCCATTGAGGGGTCTCTTTTTCGCCTCTTACGGAAATGGTTGGATGATGATCGTGACGACGACCCGCCGGCTGGCGCCGCTGCTCGGCGCGGCGTGCCTGTTCTCGGCCGGCGGCGCGGTGGCTCAGGAGACGAAGGACGCTCCTGCCCCGCCGCCGCAGGTCGATATCGGCGCGCCCGCACCCGCCGCAGCGACCGACAGTTCCGCCACCAACACGCAAAAGCCCGCCAACGCCGCCACCCCGGCGGCACGGCGGCGCTTCACCCATGCGCTGCACCCGCGCGACATGTCCCCCGGCACGGGGATCGGCGATACGCGCTATCAGGCGCCGCCGGGGCTGTTCGGCGACTGGCGGCAGGCACGGACCTGGCTCGGCAAGCGCGGGGTCGAGGTGTCGGCGCGCTATGCCTCCGAAAGCGCGTGGAACGTCACGGGCGGCAAGACGGCGCGCATCACCGAGACGGGGCAGGTCGATTTCGGCGCGAAGTTCGATCTCGATACGATCGCCGGGATCGACGGCGGCACCTTCCAGGCGACGCTGACGTGGCGGCGCGGGCGCAACCTCTCCGACGATGCCGGGCTGAACACGCTGCAACAGGTGCAGGAAGTCTATGGTCGCGGCCAGACCATTCGCGTGACAGAGCTGTGGTATCAGCAGAAGCTCGGCGACCGCGTCGAGATGAAGCTCGGGCGGACCAATCCGGGGTCGGACTTCGCGGTGTTCTCGTGCCATTTCGAGAACCTCACCTTCTGCGGCGCGCAGCCGGGCAATTTGGTCGGCGACTATTGGTACAACTGGCCGGTCGCGCAGTGGGCGGGGGTCGTCCATGTCGATGTCGCCAAGGGCGTGTACGTTCAGGTTGGCGGCTATGTCGAAAACCCCAACGAGCTTAAGAACAATTTCTTCGTCGCGCGCTTCGGCGGCGCGACCGGGGTGCTGGTGCCGTTCGAGGCGGGCTGGACGCGCGGGCTGGAGGGCGGGCACGTCGGATCGTACAAAGTGGGCGGCTGGTATTCGACCACCGCCGGCGACGACGTGCTGCTCGACACCAACCACCAGCCGACGGTCATCACCGGGCTGGCGCCGCTCAGGCATTCGGGGCGCTATGGCGTGTATGCGAGTGTGCAGCAGCAGGTCAGCGGCACCTCGAAGGACGGCAAGGCGCTGACCGGGCTGGGCGTGTTCGCCAACGTCACGCAAGCCGACCGCGCGACCAGCGTGACCGACAATCAGGTCGCGCTCGGGCTGTTCTACAAGGGGTTGCTGCCGGGCGTGGGCGGTGACGTGCTCGGCGTCGCGGTCGGGCGGACCAACGTCAACGGGCGCGCGGCGCGGGCCGATCTGCTGGTGCCGGGGACGCCGGTGCGCGATGCCGAATATGCCGCCGAAGTGTATTACAGCATCACGCCGGTGCCCTGGCTGGAATTGCAGCCCAATGTACAGGTGATCCACCATCCGGGCGGGGTGAAGACGCTGGGCGATGTCGGCGTGCTGGGGTTGAAGGCGGCGATCACGCTTTAGGCTTTGCTTAAAGCTCTATGTTCTCCCGCGTAGGCGGGAGGCCAGGCTCTCAAGAGCCGCACATCGGTGTTGTGCCTGGCTCCGGGTGTGGACGCTGCCGTCAATCGCGGCTTTCTGATCGCGATCATCTGTCGGCGGCATCGGGCCTTGCTCGCGACTTGACTCGAACGCGGGTTCTAATTTATCTTTCTCGTGCTCGCTTTGCGGGCAAAGCCTGGTGATCGGCATGTGCCGGTCTGGGGTGGTGCATCGGCACCAACTGCAGGCCCCACAACTTGATGCGGGACAGAACCGCGTGTGGGTGCAGGCAATCAACATCGCTTCGGTCGGCATTGTCTGTTTCCCTTGAGGAGATTCACGATGTCAGACTTTGTCCGCAATTCCTGGTATTTGGCTGCATGGGCGAAGGAAGTACCCGATGCGGGCTTCCTTGCCCGCCGGCTGCTCGACGAGCCGTGGCTGATTATGCACACGGCCGAGGGCTGGGTGATGCTGGCGGACGGCTGCCCACATCGGTTCGTTCCGCTCAGTCGGGGCCGGCGTGTCGGCGATACCATCGCCTGCGGCTACCACGGGCTGCGGTTCGGCGCCGACGGATCGTGCGTGTTCAGCCCTTTCGGCAAGGCTGTACCACCTGAGACGCGGGTCGCGGCCAGACCCCTCGTAGAACGGCATGGCGGCCTGTGGTTCTGGCCGGGCGACGGCGCGCTGGCCGATCCGGCGCTGATCCCCGACTTCTCCTTTATCGACGACGTCCGCGACGCGCGCGACCATTTGGTGATGAACGTGAACTACGAGCTGATCTCCGACAACCTGCTCGACCTCAGCCACGCCGAGTTCCTGCACACCGAAACCTTCGGTGTGAACGGTGCGCTTTTTGAGTTCGGGAAGCAGACGGTCGAAACCGGGCCTGACGGAGCGCTCTGGAACAAGTGGGACATGGACGGATCGCGGCCACCCGAATGGGCCGTGCCAATGGTCGGGGTCGGGGGTGCCGTCGACCAGTGGCTCCACATCCGCTGGCACGCACCTGCCTCCCTCGCGCTGTTCATCGGGATGGCGCGCGCCGGCACGGAGCGGCACGAACCGTTAATGCCGCAGATGGCCAATCCGCACATCCTGACGCCGTCGAGCGCCACCGAAAGCCATTATTTCTTCACGCGCGAACATGGCGAGGAGGCCGCCGCCATGGCGCGCAAGGTGTTCCTTGAAGAGGACGAACCGATGATCCGCGCGCAGCAGGACGCGATGGCGGGGCGCGACTTCTGGTCGATGCGCCCCGTAATCCTACCGTCCGATGCCGCTGCGATCCGCGCTCGCCGCCGGCTCATGCAGATGCGGCGCGAGGAAGCTGCAACCGACGACACGGGCGCCCTTTTGGAAGGCACATCGGGACAGCAATAGGGATTACAGTCGCACTGGAGCCGTGTCGGCAACATCCGCTTGTGCCTCGTGCGGGGCACTCTCGGGCATCGTATGAGGATGCCGTTCCATAATACAGAGAGCAACCCACCCCCGCCCCCTCCCTTTCAGGGCAGGGGAATCGCATTTGAGCTGGAGGGAGTAGCGCCGGGCAGGAAAAAGGATTCTGAAGCGTCTTCTGGAAAGACCGGGAGATGCAGGTGCGTGGTTTTCGAGAGTTGTT
>NZ_SGIS01000053.1 GCF_004208535.1 Sphingomonas populi | reverse complement strand
ACTGGAGCCGATCGGCAACATCCCTCCCGCAGAAGCCGAGCAACGATACTATGCCATGCTGGACGACATCCCGATGGCCGCGTAACTTAAACCAAATCGCCTCCGGCGATCCCGGTGCGGTTCAGTCCGCTGGTTCGCTTTGAGTCTGCGAGCAGTCTGTCTGCAATCGGCCAACCTTACACAGTGGCGGAATGGCAAGTGGCTCCACAGAATTCCCTATCCTCGGCAGGATTGTTGCCGTTGGCGTCAACAGCGCCGGCTGGCCAAATCTCCAATGCCGACCAAATCATAAGCCGAGAATCAGCGTCGCCAGCAACCTCGATCAGATCTACGGGAACGTGGACCGAATAACTTCAGGGCGGCAATGCGCCTGGGCCAATGGACCTCCGCATGGCTTCCCAGCGAGCATATTGTGAAGCCTTCGCCGGATCGGAGTCCACAGGGGATTGCAGCCAGAACTGAAACCAGTCGAGATTGCGCTCATAGATCGCGCGGCGGTGGGCGGGCTGCCATTTGATATGATGCTCGCCGGGATAGACGTGCATCTCCACCGGCTGGTCGGCCTCGCGCAACGCGGTGAACGTCTCGAGGCCGAGCAGATATTCCTCGTCGGCGAGTTGCATCAGCAGCGGCCGGTTCATATCCCGCGCATTGAGCACCATCGAATAGGGCCGCCAGAAATCGGGATCGTCGCGGCTCGCGGGCGGATAGCCCATGGCCCGCATCGCGTCGGCATAGGCGATGCCGCCATAGGTCATGACCGACTTGGGCTCGACGCAGCAGGTGCTGATCGAGGCCGCCGCAAACATCTTTGTGTTGATGAGCGCGAAGCGTGCCGTCGAGGCGCCATCGCTCAGGCCGGTGATGCCGATCCGCGCCGGATCGGCGATCCCGCGGGCGATGACCATGTTGACCCCGGTGACCAGCGACGACAACAGGCTCCGGCGCTCAGCCCATCCCTTGCCGTTGGCGGCATTGACATCGTCATAGGATCTGATGCCGGGCCGACCTTGCGCGACGAAGGCGGGCCGCTCGATGCTGAGGACGGCAAAGCCGCGCGCGGCGAAGGCATGGATCGGATATTCGTCGCCGGTGCCGCCGCGCAGGAAGCCGTCGCTGTGATACTGCACCACGATCATCGGCAGCCGCGTGCCCGGCTGATAGCCCGGTGGAAGGACGAGGTCGCCCCAGGCTTCAAGCCCAAGATCGTTGCGCCACCGGAGCCGCTCGACCTTGCCGAGCCGGATCGTTCCGAATTCGGGATTGGGGTCATAGACCGGCCGCACATGACCGCTGGCCGGATCGACCAACACCAGTTGGCGCGGCGTGACGGCGTTCTCGGACGTGCAGAGGAGTCCGCCATCGGCCTGCGTGCAGCCAAGCAGGACATCGTCGGTGAGTAGCGCCCGTCTCGGCGCGCCTTCGCCCGGACGCCAGCGGTACAGGCCCATTTGCCCGTTCGCCCAGCCCTCGCGTCGCAGGAAGCGAAGTTCCTTGCCCCCCTCCGCGTCCCACCACAGGCCGGTAAAGCCTCCGGCGCAGGCCGTCGCCGTGCAGGTCACGCGTCGGCCCGAGCGATCGGTGCTGACAAGCCGCAAGAGACTGAGCGGAGAGGCGTCGCTGCGTTCGGTCCAGGCCCGGCGACCGTCGGACGAGACCGCCAAGGGCGCGATCGAACTGCCCGACTGGTCTTCCATCGGGACAAGCGATCGCTCGGTCGCGCCAGCCGGCAAGACCTCGCCGCTTGTCGGATCGATCATGAAGGCCTCGCGCGGCGGCGACCCGGGGATGAGCGGCCGGGCCGCGACATTGGGGGCAAAGCGCGCGTCGTAGAGCCAGCCGCTGCGGCCTTCCTCTGCGATGCGCCGCCGGGCGTCCTCCTGACCCGGCTGCGCTACATAGACGATGCGCCGCCCGTCGCTGGTCCAGGCCACCGCCTCGACGTCGACCGGCGATCTGGTAACGACCTCAGCCCCGCTGCCATCGGCCCGCGCGCGCCAGACCTGGGTGATGCCATGGTCGCGCCGGAGATAGGCGATCCACAGGCCGTCGGGCGACCAGGTCGGCGTCAGCAGGGCCGGGAAACCGATATCGACGACCAGCCCTCTTGCGAGGGTGCTGTTGGTAATCATCTCGCCGCCGCGATCGAGGATGCGCGGGTTCGGCGGGCCGGACAAATTGATCACGACAAGTGCGCGACAATAGCTGTTGGTGTCGGGGTTCGCACGATTGAGGACGAACGCCGCCTCACGGCCATCCGGCGAAATACTGAGCGGGCTCGGCTGCCCGAACATTGAGCCGTCGGGCTGGCCGATATCGCGGAGCCTGAGCAGGTCGTCGGGGGTGATCGATCGGGTCGCCTGGCGTGCGCCGGGCGACGGCAGCAGATCCTCGCATGCCGCCATGGCAGGCGTGGCGCTTGCCATGAGGCAGAGAATGAACAGGACACTGGCAATGAAGGCCACGGGACGGTGCGGCCTCACCATGATTTGGCGATCCCGATGCCGACATAGCGGCCGATCGGCGAATAGTTGGTCGAGTCATAAGCGGTGTCGGAATAGACCGAGGTTGCGATCGTGCTGGGATGATCATCGAATGCGTTCTGCAGGCTGAGGCTGATCTCGAGCCCGTGCAGCGGACCCTGGCTCGCACCAAAGGCATAGCGGGCGGTAAGATCGAGCGTGGTCATGCCGGCGATCGGGATGGCCGGGCTGGCGCGGGTATCGTCGATGCCGCCGATATGGCTGGCGGTTGCGTTGAGGGTCAGGCCGCCCTTGCTCCAGGTGATGCTGCCGCGCCCGCGCCAGTGGGGCGGATTGAACAGCGTGCCGGCCTTGGTAACGACCGGCGCCCCGGGCGTGAGCTGCTGGTTGCTTTCCAGATAGGTCGCGTTGAGCGCAACGCCGAGCCTGCCACCATTGCCCCCGAGATCGGTGCGATAGTCCGCGAGCAGGTCGAGGCCCCGGATCGACTGGCGCCCGGCATTCACGCTGCTGTTGTCGATGATCGCGACGACATTGGCGGGATTGTACGCCTGGCCCGAGACGTTGAAGAACTGGGCAGCATCGGCGATCGTCGCCGCGACGGCGTTCGCCCCCGGATTGAGCGTGACCTGGTTCGTGTAGAGCGCATTGCTCAGCGCCTGCGCCTGGAAGCTGATCGGCGTGACGATGCGGTTGGTGTAGTGGGTCGAGAAATAGCCGAGCTGGAGACGCAGCCCCGGCAGCACATGCGGATTGTACTCGATCGTGGCGGTCGAGGTCTGCGCGCGCTCGGGCTTGAGCGCGGCATTTCCGCCCTGGACCAGCAGCGCGGTCGCCCCTGTGGGATAGCCGCTGCCGCCAAGGCTGGCCGCCGGATAGAGCAGCGCGCTGCGCACCTGATATTGCTGGAACAGCGTGGGGGCGCGGAAGGATCGGCCCCAACTCCCCTTGACGGTCAGGTCGGCAATGGGCGCGTAGATGAGGCCGACTTTGGGGGTCGCGACCGAGCCGATCCCCGGATAGCGCTCGTAGCGAACCGCGCCGCTCAGGTTGAGACGGTTGATCCCGGCAATGTCCTGCTCCGGCGAGACGAAGGGGAGGCTGAGTTCGCCGTAGGCATAATAGCTGTCCTGCGACCGCTTCACATTGTTGATATTGCCGGCCCCGCGAAAGGCATCGAGCGTGTTGTCGCGGTAGCCCGTGCCGACCGCCAGCTTCGCTGGCCCTCCGGGCAGGCGGAACAGGCTGCCATCGGCGGCAAGCTCGACCGAATGGCCGCTGTTGCAGTAGCAGACGAAGGCGGTGCTGGTCTGGAGGCTGCCCGCAAAGCTGTTGCTATGCAGCTGCACCTTTTCCTCGCCATATACCCCAGACAGCGACAGCCGCCAGGCTCCCAGGTCGAGCTTGAGCGATGGCGCAACCGCAAGGGAGCGGCTCGTCGAACTTTGCTCCGTGTGGCTGACCGCGAGGTCGCCGGCCGCGTTGAGCGGAAAGCCGGATGTGCTCCAGCGCTTGTTGAACAGGGCATCGACCGTGAATTCGAGACCATCGGCGAGCGCCTGGTGGCCCGCCAGTGCGACCGCGTGACGCCGCAGCGCCGGGTAGATGGTGACGCCCGGACGTGATGCCGCATAGGATCGATCGTCGGAGAGAATGTTGGTATTGCGGGCGAACTCATAGGCGGCGATCAGGCCACCCGAGGCCCATCGCCTGCCAGCGACCGCGCCATATTGCTGCTGGAAGTCTCCGCCGTCGGTCGATCCGCCGATATTCGCGCGGGTCTCCAGGCCATCATAGTCGCGCTTCAGGATGATGTTGGCGACGCCCGCGACAGCGTCGGAGCCGTAGAGCGCCGATGCGCCATCGGCGACGATCTCGATCCGGTCGACCATGCCGAGCGGGATCGCCGAGACGTCGATGCCCTGGCGCGACCCGTTATAGGCAAGGCGATGGCCGTTGAGCAAAGTCAGCGTGGCGTCGCTGCCGAGACCGCGCAGGTTGATGGTCGAAGCGCTTCCAACATTGATGCCGCTGGCCGACGGCACGTTTGCGCCGACCCCCGGATTCTGGCCGCCGCCGAAATTCTGCGGGATGCTGCGCGTCACGTCGCCAAGACTGGTCTGCCCGGCGTCTCGCATGGCCTGCTGGTCGAGCCGGAAGACCGGCGATGCGACCGGCGCGCCGCGAATCCGGCTGCCTGTCACGACGATGTCGGAATCGGCCGAACCCATGGTGGTGGCCTGCGCGACGGGCGTCCGCTCAATGACCAGGCCGCTTCCGACGGCGCGCTGGCGGAGCCCCGACCCGGCGAGAAGCGCCGCGACGGCCTCCTCCGCCGAGAAGTCGCCATCCAGCGCCGGCGCGCGCTTGTCGTTCACAAGGTCCGCGGGCGCCGCGATGTTGCGCCCGGACGCGATGGCGACCGCGCGCAGCGACGCCGCGAGCGGCTGCGCCGGGAGATGATAGGTCTTCCGCCCGACCTCGCCGGCCATAGCGGGTGCGGTTCCAAGGACAAGAGCCGCCATGCTTGTCGAGATCGAGGCGGCAATCAACGCGTCACGCAATATTCCCATTGCAAGTTCCCCCTGCGACGCACGGACACGGCATCGCTTGGGGACCTCGACAACGCAGCGGCGGTTTACCCTGGGATTATTTTGAGGCCGCCGACGGGCGCCCGAGCAGGATGTTGCCCTGATCGTCGCGAGACAGGGAGAGATCGAACATCGCGGCCGCCATCCGGGCCAGGCCAAGGGGATCGCGCGCGGTGAAGGTGCCGCTGAACCGCAGCTCGCCAAGCGCGGGATCGGCAAGACCGATCTTCACGCCATTGTAGCGGTTGGTAGCCGCCGCGACCTCGGCAAGCGGCGTGTCGTCGAACGAGAGCATCCCCGATGTCCAGCGCGTCTCGGTGGCGCTGAGCGCCGTGGGCGAACCTGGTGCGGCCCGGCTTTCGATCGCCAGTCGCTGGCCGGGCTTGAGGAAGCGGCCCTTGCTGGCCAGTCCATTCGTATCAGCTGGGAGGCCGGTGACCTCGACCGAACCTCGCAGCAGCGACACCAGCACGCGCGCGCCCAGTCGTTCGACGTCGAAGAGTGTCCCGTGGGCAATGACCGTCCCGCTTCCGGCCATGACAATGAACGGGCGCGCCGGGTCATGCGCCACGTCAAACCGGGCGCGGCCCCGCTCGAGCGTCAGCCGGCGCTCGCCGGTCGTGTAGGCGATTTCGAGCAACGTGTCGGTATCGAGCGTCACGCGGGAACCATCGGCGAGCGTGACCGTCCGGATCTCGCCCGTTCGGCTTGCGACTTCGGTCGGGGCCGTCGGGCTGGTTCCGATCACGCCGAAGCGATGCAGTCCAACGCCTGAAAGCACGACCAGGACCATGGCGGCCGCTGCGGCAACGGCAATCCTCGGCCAGCGTAGGGCACCGGATGTCGCGGCCTGCCGTCGCGATGCTTCACCGATCGGTGTTCGGCCGGCCAGGGCCATGCGCTCCCAATTGCCAAGAACGTCATCATAGATTTCGGCATTGTGTGGGGAGGCCGTGTACCAGTCCTCGAACGCGGCGTGATATTCGGCGCCGCCAGGCCCGCGCAGACGGCCCAGCCAGGCAATCGCTTCGTCGCGCACGGCCTCATCCGTGCCAGCTTCCTTACCGACGTCGGGTGTCAACGGGACCTCAGCATGCGGTCAAGATGGGCGATTGCCTTTGTCATATGCCACTCGACGCCTTTTACGCTCAATCCGGTTTGCTTGGCGATCTCGTTATAGCTGTGACCGTCGACGCGATGGGCAAGGAAGATGCCGCGTGTCTTCGGCTTCAGTCGTATCAGCGCGTTCTGGAGCCGATCCAGCAGGTCGCGGGCCTCCAGTGCGGCGGTCATGTCAGGCCCGGCCAGGGATTCCTCCTCGACCGGGACATGCTGCGCAAGCGAGCGTTGCAGGGCCGATCGCGCCCGGTTCCGCAGCAGGTTGGTGGCAATCCGGTTCAAATAGGCTTCCGGTTGCTCGATTGTCCTGTCCGGGACGTTTGCCGCGTCGGCGAGCCTGGCAAAACTCTCCTGCATCAGGTCATCGACGTCCTGGCCATCGGCGCGGCGTGCGAAGTAGCGACGCAGGCCCGGCCCCTGCGCCCGGTAAAGGTCTTCGAGCGCCAGTACCGATCCAGCGGCGACACGGTCGTCGGGCGGCAGGGGGTCGCCCTCGGCAATCCGCGCAGCCGACAAGGATGTCAGGGCGTCAGCGATCAGTCGCATCGGGCCTGTCCTTGCCCGGTGCCGATATGGCCGCGTCCGCGGCGAAATCTGGTCAGTCCATCTTCCATGCCTGGCTCGCCTCGTCATCCGAGGCAAAGCCGGCCGGAGCCGGGTGTTGAGAACGTGCATGAGAACACGCGCCGACGCCTTTGGCCGCGAACGGCTTGGACATGCGCGTCGGCCACCCGGCCGCACGATGGCGGGTAAATCATCCCATGCGAGGTTCTCACGCCTCGGCACCGCCAAAAAAGCGGTGCCAGATCAGACTAATGCAGGATCGAAGAGAAGCAAGCCCGGGGTTTCGGGTTGTGATCGGCCCGCGGCGTGGACGATCAGGCGTCCTGGCCAACGCATGAAACGCCGATTGCCGGCCACTCGGGTGCGGAAAAACTTTCGCGAGAAATTACCAGGGATGATCGCGCCTGAAGTGTCTGCCGTCAGGCGACATAGGATGAAGGGCAGTCTTGTTGGTGAGATGGCAGTGAACAGTGCGAAACGGACGAATTCAGAAAGTGACCCGGTTGGTCCCGCCAGCCTGACCCGCCAGGAACTTCATGCGCTGGTCTGGGCACATCCCGTCAGCCATCTCGCCGAGCGGTTCGGGATATCCGACCAAGGGCTGGCCAAGATTTGCGATCGGTTCGACATTCCACGTCCTCGAGCCGGGCATTGGAACAAGATCGCCGCAGGCAAGGGCATCGCTACGCCGGCATTGCCGCCTGCCAGGACCGGCACGGACGAGACGATCACGATTGTCCCGCCCACTGCTGGAGGCGTCACGCCAGTCGGGCACAGCGCTCTCGCGGCCGCGCGCCAAAACGCCAGGCCGGTACACGTAACCGAGCGTCTGTCGGATCCGCATCCCATCATTGCCGGTTGGCTTGCGGATCGAAAGGAGGCCATCGCGAAGGGACGGTCGGTCGCCGACATCTGGGCCAACCGACCGGTTCCTGCCGCGCCTTTTACGCCAACCGAACGGCGCCGTCTCAGGGTACTCGATGCACTGCTCAAGGCGCTGGAGGCGGCGCAGGTCGTAGTCACCGAGAACGGTCGGCGTGGACTCGTTGCCCGGTGCGGACGAGACGAGATCGAATTTCAGGTGAAGCCCAAGCTTAAGGAGGTGCGGCAACCGCTCACCCCCGAGGAGAGGCGATGGTACGCCGGCAAAGAATACAGGCGCGAACTGGTCGAGACCGATACGCTGGTTTTCGAGGTCAAACGCTGGTTGCCCGGCGACTTGCCGCACAAATGGCAGGACGGTCGCAAGGGCACGATCGAGACAATGGCTGGTGATATCCTGGTGACCCTGCTTGCCGCATTCCCCTTGATGGCGATGGCGCGCGAACGGGCGGAGGAGCGGGAACGGCTGCGACAAATCGAGGAGCGCCGCCGATATGAGCTGCAGCAGCAACGGAAGCTCGAGGAGAACCGCTTTCGGCGTTTGCTCGAACATGCCGGCAAGTGGCGCGAAGCCGAGCTTGCCCGAGACTTTCTCGGCGCGCTTCGTGCCGCGATCCCGGACTCCACGTCGCTCATCGACGGCAAACCGGCCGGCGAGTGGCTGGAATGGGCGGAGGCGCGCGCGTCACTCCATGACCCGCTTCAGTCGGACCCGCTCGGGATATTCGAAACGATCGCCAAGGTCACGAACTGGACCTATCGCGATACCTGATCAGGATCGGCCTTTCAGCCGCGAGCAAAGTTCGGCTTCAGCACCTTGGCGCCGTCGCGCAACTGGTCGAGATGATCGGACCAGTGCTGCATCATGCGCACGCGCTCGTCCCAATATTCGCCGCGGGTGTAGGCACGCCGGATGGCGTTGGTCTCCATATGGGCGAGCTGGCGTTCGATGGCGTCGGGATTGAACTTGCCCGTTTCGTTGAGCAGCGTCGCCGCCATCGCCCGAAAACCGTGCGCCGTCATCTCCTCCTGGCCGAAGCCGAGCGCCCGCAGCGCCGCATTGATGGTATTCTCCGACATCGGGCGACGCGGCGAGCGGAAGGAGGGAAAGCAGTATTTCCCCGTGCCCGTCAGTTCCCAGAGCTGCTCGAAGAGCTTGGTTGCCTGCGTGGACAACGGCACCCGGTGCGGCCGCCGCATCTTCATCTTCTGCTCGGAGATGTTCCAGACCGAACGGTCGAAGTCGAACTCGCTCCACTCGGCCTGGCGCAATTCGCCGGGGCGCACGAACAGGTGCGCCGACAGCCTGAGCCCGAACAGGGTGATGGCATGGCCGGTATAGCCTTCGATCGCGCGCATGAGTTCGCCCGCGCCCTTGTCCGTGGTGATGGCGGCGAGATGCTTGGCCTTGGGCACGGTGAGCGCGCCGCGCAGGTCGCGTGCCGGATCGGTTTCGGCCCGCGTGGTCGCGATGGCATAGCGGAACACGCGACCAAGCACGCTGCGCATGCGCCGTGCGCTTTCGTAGCGGCCAGTGGCCTCGATCGAGCGGAGGACAACAAGCACCTCCTGCGCCGTGATCTTGGCGACGGGGCGATTGCCGATCCTGGGATAGGCCTTGTCGAGCAGCCAGCGAATCTTGCTGAGGGTGATCTCGGCCATCCCTTCGCGTTCCTGCTTGGCGACCCATTCCTCGGCGACCAGCTTGAAGCTGTTCTCCTCGGACAGCATTTCGCGCGCGGTGGCGAGCTTGGCCTCGTGCGAAGGATCGAGCCCGGCCGCGATCAGCTTGCGCGCTTCGTCGCGCCGCTCGCGCGCATCGCCGAGACCGACATCGGGCCATGCGCCGAAGGAGAGCGTGCGCTGCTTGCCGAGATAGGCATAGTTCAGCCGCCAGAGCTTCCGGCCGTTCGGCTTGACGAGGAGATAGAGGCCGGCGCCGTCGGTGAGCTTGTATTCGCGCTCCCTCGGCCTGGCGCTCGTAACGGTCGTCGCGTAGAGTTTTCCCATGGTATCGGCCCGTCCATAAGGGGCCTTCGATACCATGCAGGATACCATATTTGTTCCCGATTGGTGCCGGATCAGCCCGGATTTGACCGGACGGTCTTAGCACAAAAAGTGGCTGAAATCAGCCACTTTTCGGACGCTCTCGGATGTCCCCGGAAGAACAAATGGTGCCCAGAAGAGGACTCGAACCTCCACGACCTTGCGATCGCCAGCACCTGAAGCTGGTGCGTCTACCAATTCCGCCATCTGGGCACGGGGTAGGGGCGGGCCTTTAGGGGAGGCGGAGCGGCCTTGTCAACAGGGCTGTTGCTGGGGCACAGGCGAACCCACGCGATCGGCATGAGGAATGAACGAGCATGAACGACAAGCTGGTGACGGTGATCGGCGGCGGTGGCTTCCTGGGGCGCTATGTCGCGCAGGCGCTGATGGCGCGTGGTGCGCGGGTTCGGATTGCGCAGCGCGATCCGCGTTCGGCCTGGTTCCTGAAGTCGCTCGGCAGCCTTGGGCAGACCCAGTTCGTCGGCGCCGACGTCACCAAGCCCGAGACGGTCGCACATGCGGTCGCGGGTAGCGACGCGGTGGTCAATCTGGTCGGCATCCTCTCGGGCGATTTCGCCAAGGTGCATGTCGCCGGCGCGCGCGTGGTCGCCGAGGCGGCGCGTGCCGCTGGCGTCGAGACGCTCGTCCATATGTCCGCGATCGGCGCCGACCCCGCCAGCACGTCCGCCTATGGCCGCAGCAAGGGCGAGGGTGAAGCGGCGGTGCGCGCGGCCTTCCCGACGGCGACGATCCTGCGCCCCTCGATCGTGTTCGGGCGCGAGGACCAGTTTCTCAACCGCTTCGCCGGCATGATCGCGAGCGCGCCGCTGGTGCCCGTGCTGCGCGCGCAAACGCGGTTCCAGCCGGTTTTCGTCGGCGATGTCGCGGACGCTGTCGCCGCCGCGATCGCCAATCCCGACCTGGCGGCGGGCAAGACCTTCGAACTCGGCGGCCCCGACGTGCTGACGATGGGCGCGCTGCTGCGCTGGATCGCTCAGGCGATCGGCCGCAAGCCGACGTTTCTGGAACTGCCCGACGCGATCGGCGGGTTGATCGCGATGGGCGGCGCACTGCCCGGCGCGCCGATCACGCAGGATCAGTGGAAGATGCTCCAGCTCGACAATGTCGTGGGCAGCGCGGCGGTCGGCTTCGCCGATCTTAAAATTTCCCCAACCCCGCTCGATGCGGTCGCCCCGACGTGGCTGGTCCGCTATCGTCGCAACGGGAGATTCGGCGCCCGCGCTGCCGCCTGAACGGTGGAGCACGACGGCGTGGACGAACGGCGGCGCGGTAGCGCCCGCCGCAAAGGGGGATTTGCGTGACCGATCTACTGACCATCATCCTGCTCGGCATCGTCGAAGGCGTGACCGAGTTTCTGCCCGTGTCCTCGACCGGGCACCTGATCCTCGCCTCGGCGCTGCTCGGTTATGATTCTGCCTATTGGGAAGTTTTCAACATCGTCATCCAGCTCGGCGCGATCCTCGCGATCGTCGTGCTGTACTGGCGGACGTTCTGGGCGGTGATCTCGGGGCTGTTGCGAGTCGATCCGGTGTCGATTCGATTCGTCCGCAATCTGCTCGTCGCGTTCCTGCCGGCGGCGGTGATCGGGCTGGCGCTGCACAAATATATCGAGGCGTTGCTCGCATCGCCCGTCACGGTCTGCGTCGCGCTGATCGTCGGCGGCTTCGCGATCCTGTTCATCGAGCGCACGGTGAAAGAAGGCGGCATCGCCGGCGTAGCTGACATTCCGCTGCCCAAGGTGATCGGCATCGGCTTCATCCAGTGCCTCGCGATGATCCCGGGCGTCAGTCGCTCGGGCGCGACGATCCTCGGCGCGCTCAGCCTGGGAGTCGAGCGGCGCACCGCGGCGGAGTTCAGCTTCTTCCTCGCCATCCCGACGATGCTGGGCGCTACCGCTTTGGAATTGGTCAAGAACCGGCATGAGCTTGCCGCCGGCGGCGGGGTTGGCTTCGGCGGCATCGCGATCGGTTTCGTGGTCGCGTTCATCGTCGCGCTGCTGGTGGTGCGCTGGTTCGTCGGCATCGTCACCAAGCGCGGCTTCTCGCCCTTCGCATGGTATCGGATCGTCGCTGGCAGTGCGGCGTTGGTATGGCTGTTGGCAAGGTAGGTCCGAAACGTACCTATTGGCATACGGAGATGTGGCAGAAACGGTCCTGCATCTCCGAAGTATCTCTATATAGGTAAACTTAGCTTACCTATATGGCCAAAAATGCGTGACAGGCGTAACAATCGCCTGTATAGCCGCGCCTGCAACCAGAGCAGGCGAAGATGGCAAACGATCACCTCCTGAAATTTGTCGACCGCGCGCAAAGCTATCCCGCGAAGCGCGATGCCGAAGATCGTGCGGAGGATTTCCGCGAGATCGCCAATCGGTATTCGGCGCCGGCGGCCGAGGATCAGGCCGGGCGCTGTTCGCAATGTGGCGTGCCCTATTGTTCGGTACACTGCCCACTGCACAACCACATCCCCGACTGGCTACGCCTCACCGCCGAGGGCCGGCTGCGGGAGGCGTATGAGCTGTCGAACAGCACTTCGACCATGCCGGAAATCTGCGGCCGGATCTGCCCGCAGGACCGGTTGTGCGAAGGCAATTGCGTCATCGAATTTTCCGGCCACGGCGCGGTGACGATCGGCTCGGTCGAGAAGTTCATCACCGATACCGCGTGGGAGGAAGGCTGGGTCGAGCCGCTCGTGCCGGGGCCGGCACGCGGCCAGTCGGTCGCGGTGATCGGCGCGGGTCCGGCTGGCCTCAGCGCGGCCGAATATCTGCGCGGGTTCGGCTATGACGTGCATGTCTATGATCGCTACGATCGTTCGGGCGGGCTGCTCACCTACGGCATCCCCGGCTTCAAGCTGGAGAAATATGTCGTCACGCGCCGCGTCCAGCGGCTGGCGGCTGGCGGCATCGTCTTCCACAATGGTTTCGAGATCGGCCGCGACGCCAGCCTCGACGACCTGCGCCAGCGCCACGACGCTGTGCTGATCGCCACTGGCGTCTACAAGCCGCGCGCGATCAAGGCGCCCGGCGTCGCCAGCAACGGCGTGGTCGATGCGCTCGACTATCTCACCGCCTCGAACCGCAAGAGCTTCGGCGATGCGGTGCCGGCGTTCGACGACGGCAGCCTTGACGCCGATGGCAAGCACGTCGTCGTGATCGGCGGCGGCGACACCGCGATGGACTGCGTGCGCACCGCGGTCCGCCAGGGCGCCGCCAGCGTGAAATGCCTCTATCGCCGCGACCGCGCCAACATGCCGGGCTCGCAGCGCGAGGTGGCGAATGCCGAGGAAGAGGGTGTCGAGTTCGTCTGGCTCTCCGCGCCCGAGGCGTTCCTCGCCGGGGATACCGTGACCGGCGTCAAGGCCAGCCGGATGCGGCTCGGCCAGCCCGACGCGAGCGGCCGGCGCGCGCCCGAGATCGACCCCGCCGGTGGCTTCGACGTGCCTGCCGATCTCGTCATCAAGGCGTTGGGCTTCGATCCCGAGGATCTGCCCGGCCTGTTCGGCGCGCCCGAGTTGGGGGTGACGCGCTGGGGCACCGTGCTGGTCGACAACAAGACGCTGATGAGCTCGCTCGACGGCGTTTTCGCGGCCGGCGACATCGTGCGCGGCGCCAGCCTCGTGGTGTGGGCGATCCGCGACGGTCGCGATGTCGCCACGACGATGCACGCCTACCTCAAGGCGAAGGCGGGCGCGGGGAAGGTCGCGGCGTGAGCGCGCGTAGGCTCTTTGCGCTGGCGCTTTTCGCAACGGGTGCGCCGTGCTTCGCGCAAACCACCACCGCTGCGCCTTCGCCCGCCATAGTTCCCGATGGAGCGCGCCGGGCTGCGGCGGCTGACCTGATCGATTTGATTTTCCCGCCTGCGACACGGGAACAGATGATCGATACGATGATGCGCGGTGCGCTTGCCAATATTCAGCAGGGCATGTTTCAGGACGGCGGGCTCGCGACGATGGTGGGTGACGATCCTCGCCTGCGCAAAGTTTTCGAAGACTTTATGGCGGAGCAACAGAAGCGCTCGCTCGAGACGATGCGTGCCGGTCTGCCCGGTATGACTGCGGCAATGGCAAACGCTTATGCGCGCCGATTCGATCTCACGCAGTTGCGTGACCTCAAGACCTTCTTCCAGACGCCGACCGGGCAGGCCTATGCGCAGGCGTCAATGACGATCATGTCCGATCCCGATGTCGCCGCGTGGCAGCGCGATCTGATGAAGCGTTCGATGAGCAATATCCAAAAGGATGTTGCTGAATTCTCCAGGCAGGTCGCCGCCATTGTCAGGAACAAGAAGCCATGATCGGGTACGGATTGCTCGCCGCCAACCGCTCGGCGATCCTCGATGACGTCGTCGCGGCGAGCCAGAGCGTCTATGGGCGCCGCTCCGCCGACGAGATCACCCGCTTCTTCAGAACGCTGGTGGGGCAGCGCTACGGCGGCCTCTACCCGCAACTGATTTCCGACGTGCAGGCGCGTCGTTATCTGACCAAGGCAGCGGCGGAGCCCGCCGACCAGAAGGCATCATAAGCATGGAAGACCAGCGCACCTATCTCGCCGAACACGGCATGTACCGCCCCGAGTTCGAGGGCGACGCCTGCGGCGTCGGCCTCGTCGCCGCGACCGACGGCAAGCCGTCGCGCCGCGTCGTCCAGTCGGCGATCGATGCCCTGAAGGCGGTGTGGCATCGCGGCGCGGTCGATGCCGATGGCAAGACCGGCGATGGCGCCGGGCTGCATGTCGATCTGCCCGCCAAGTTCTTCGACGATGCGGTGACGGCGTCGGGCCACAAGATGCGCCCCAACCGGCTCGGCGTCGGCATGATCTTCCTGCCGCGCACCGATCTCGGCGCGCAGGAAGCGTGCCGCACGATCGTCGAGAGCGCGATCATCGATCAGGGCTATACGATCTACGGCTGGCGGCAGGTGCCGGTCGATGTCTCGGTGATCGGCCAGAAGGCGCAGGCGACGCGCCCTGAGATCGAGCAGATCATGATCGCCGGGCCGATGCCCGACGCGCAGAGCGCCGCCGAGTTCGAGAAGGATCTCTATCTCGTCCGCCGCCGCATCGAGAAGCGCGTGATCGAGGCGCAGATCAGTGGCTTCTATGTCTGCTCGCTGTCGTGCCGGTCGATCATCTACAAGGGGCTGTTCCTCGCTGAGAGCCTGTCGGTGTTCTATCCCGATCTGGTCGATCAGCGTTTCGAGAGCCGCGTCGCGATCTTCCATCAGCGCTATTCGACCAACACTTTCCCGCAATGGTGGCTGGCGCAGCCGTTCCGCTGCCTCGCCCACAATGGCGAGATCAACACGATCCGCGGCAACAAGAACTGGATGAAGAGCCACGAGATCAAGATGGCCGCCAACGCGTTCGGCGAGCATTCTGAGGATATCAAGCCGGTGATCCCGGCGGGCGCCTCCGATACCGCCGCGCTCGACGCGACCTTCGAGGCGATCGTGCGCTCGGGCCGCGACGCGCCGACCGCCAAGCTGATGCTGGTGCCCGAAGCCTGGGGGCCGAAGGGCGAGATGCCGCGCGCGCATCTCGACATGTACAAATATTTCGCGAGCGTGATGGAGCCGTGGGACGGCCCCGCCGCGCTGGCGATGACCGATGGCCGCTGGGCCGTCGCGGGCGTCGATCGCAACGCTTTGCGCCCCTTGCGCTACACGCGCACTTCGGACGGCCTGCTGATCGTCGGGTCTGAGAGCGGCATGGTCGTCGTGCCCGAATCGACCGTCGTCGAGAAGGGCCGGATGGGGCCGGGCCAGATGATCGCGGTCGATCTCGACGAAGGCAAGGTGTTCACCGATCACGCGATCAAGGACCAGATTGCGGGCGAGGCCGATTACGGCGCGATGATCGGCGAGTTCATCGCGATGGTCGATCTGCCGGCCGCGCCCGCTGAGGCGACGACGCGGTTCGACCGCGCCGACCTCACCCGCCGCCAGGTCGCTGCCGGGCAGACGCTCGAGGATATGGAACTGATCCTCGCGCCGATGGTCGAGGGCGGCAAGGAAGCGATCGGCTCGATGGGCGACGATACGCCGCTCGCCGTCATCTCCGACAAGCCGCGCCTGATCAGCCAGTTCTTCCGGCAGAATTTCAGCCAGGTGACCAACCCGCCGATCGACCCCTTGCGCGAACGCCACGTCATGTCGCTCAAGACGCGGTTCGGCAATCTCGCCAACATCCTCGACACCGAGGATCGCCGCGATGGCGTGCTCGTGCTCGAATCGCCGGTGCTGACCGGCGCCGACTGGGCGCGGCTCAAGGCGCATTTCGGCGCGCAGGCCGCCGACATCGACTGCACGTTCGAAACCGGCGGCGGCCCCGAGACGCTGCGCGCCGCGATCACGCGGATTCGCGCCGAGGCCGAGCAGGCGGTGCGCGAGGGCAAGAGCGAGCTATTCCTCAGCGATCTCGCGATCGGTCCCGACCGCGTCGGCATCGCCGGTGTGCTGGCGGCGGCGGCGGTACACACGCACCTCGTGCGCCGGGGCTTGCGCTCCTATGCGAGCATCAACATCCAGACCGCTGAATGCCTCGATACGCATTATTACGCGGTGCTGATCGGCGTCGGCGCGACGACGGTGCATGCCTATCTGGCCGAAGCGGCGATCGTCGACCGGTTCGAACGCGGGCTGTTCGGTGATCTGACGCTTGACGAGTGCCTTGCCAACCACGTCCACGCGATCGACGAGGGTTTGCTCAAGATCATGTCGAAGATGGGGATCGCGGTGATCTCCAGCTATCGCGGCGGCTATAATTTCGAGGCGGTCGGGCTGTCGCGCAGCCTCGTCAACGATTTCTTCCCGGGCATGCCCGCGAAGATCTCGGGCGAAGGCTATGCCTCGCTCCACCTCAACGCCAAGCTGCGCCACGAGGCGGCGTTCGATACCGCCGTCGTCACGCTGCCGATCGGCGGCTTCTACCGCCAACGCCACACCGGCGAGACGCACGCCTATTCGGCGCAGTTGATGCACCTGCTGCAATCGGCGGTCGGATCGGACAGCTATTCGACCTACCTGCAATTCTCGCGCGGGGTCGAGGCGTTACCGCCGGTCTATCTGCGCGATCTGCTCCAGTTCAACTATCCCGACGAGGGCGTGCCGGTCGATCAGGTCGAGGCGATCACCGAAATCCGCAAGCGCTTCGTCACGCCCGGCATGTCGCTGGGTGCGCTCAGCCCCGAGGCGCACGAGACGCTGGCGATCGCGATGAACCGGATCGGCGCCAAGGCGGTGTCGGGCGAGGGCGGCGAGGACAAGTCGCGCTACACCCCCTATGCCAATGGCGACAACGCCAATTCCGGGGTCAAGCAGATCGCCTCGGGCCGGTTCGGCGTGACCGCCGAATATCTCAACGCCTGCGACGAGATCGAGATCAAGGTCGCGCAGGGCGCCAAGCCCGGCGAGGGTGGGCAGCTCCCCGGCTTCAAGGTGACAGAGTTCATCGCCAAGCTGCGCCATGCGACGCCGGGCGTGATGCTGATCTCGCCGCCGCCGCACCACGACATCTATTCGATCGAGGATCTCGCGCAGCTCATCTACGATCTCAAGCAGATCAACCCGATCGCGCGGGTCTGCGTGAAGCTGGTCTCCTCGGCGGGGATCGGCACGGTCGCGGCGGGCGTGGCGAAGGCGCATGCCGACGTCATCCTCGTCTCGGGCCATGTCGGCGGCACCGGCGCAAGCCCGCAGACCAGCATCAAATATGCCGGTACGCCGTGGGAAATGGGGCTCTCCGAAGTCAACCAGACGCTCACGCTCAACGGCTTGCGCGGCCGCATCAAGCTGCGCGCCGACGGCGGCCTCAAGACTGGCCGTGACATCGTCATCGCCGCGATCCTCGGCGCGGAGGAATTCGGCATCGGCACTTTGTCGCTGGTGGCGATGGGCTGCATCATGGTGCGGCAATGCCATTCCAACACCTGCCCGGTCGGCGTCTGCGTGCAGGACGAACGCCTGCGCGCGAAGTTCACCGGCACGCCCGAGAAGGTCATCAACCTGATGACCTTCATCGCCGAGGAGGTGCGCGACATTCTCGCCCGGCTCGGCGTGAAGAGCCTCGACGACGTGATCGGCCGCACTGAGTTGCTCCGTCAGGTCAGCCGTGGTGCCGAGCATCTCGACGATCTCGATCTCAACCCGATCCTCGCCAAGGTCGATGCCGATGAGGATCAGCGCCGCTTCAGCCTCAAGACGTGGCGCAACGAAGTGCCCGACAGCCTCGACGCGCAGATCATCAAGGATGCCGCTGCGGTGTTCTCGCGCCGCGAGAAGATGCAGCTCACCTATTCGGTGCGCAACACCCACCGCGCGGTCGGCACGCGGCTGTCGAGCGAGATCACCCGCGCTTACGGCATGGATTCGCTCGCCGACGGCCATGTTCACGTCCGCCTGCGCGGCTCGGCCGGGCAGAGCCTCGGCGCGTTCCTGTGCAAGGGCATCACGCTCGAAGTGTTCGGCGACGCCAACGATTATGTCGGCAAGGGTCTGTCGGGGGGCATCATCGCTCTGCGTCCGGTGGTCTCCTCGCCGCTCAAGTCGAACGAGAACACGATCATCGGCAACACCGTGCTGTACGGCGCGACCTCGGGCCGGCTGTATGCGGCTGGCCAGGCGGGCGAACGCTTCGCGGTGCGCAATTCGGGCGCGACCGTCGTCGTCGAAGGCTGCGGCGCCAACGGCTGCGAATATATGACCGGCGGCATGGCGGTGGTGCTCGGGCCGGTGGGGACCAACTTCGGCGCGGGCATGACCGGCGGCATGGCGTTCGTCTACGATCCCGATGGAAGCTTCGCGCGCCGTGCCAATTCGGAGAACATCACCTGGAACCGGCTGTCCTCGTCGCACTGGGAATCGGTGTTGCTCGCCCATGTCCGCGCGCACCATGCCGCGACCGATAGCAAATGGTCCGGCGCGCTGCTCGATGATTGGGGCCGCGTGATCGACCATTTCTGGCAGGTCGTGCCCAAGGAAATGCTATCCCGGCTGAGCCACCCGCTCGACGATCGCGAGGCTCTTGAGGCCGCCGAGTAGTTAAACCCTTCCTTGCCACATGGCGCGCGGCTACACCGGCGCCATGTGGCAACTCTACCAATTCCCGCTCTGCCCGTTCTCGCGCAAGGTCCGTCTACTGCTTGGTGAGAAGGGCGTCGGCTATGAGCTGGTGCGCGAATCGCCTTGGGCGCGGCGCGACGAATTCATCGACATGAACCCCGCCGGCCAGGTGCCGGTGATGACCGACCAGACGCGCAACCTGCTGCTGATCGATTCGATGGCGATCTGCGAATATTTCGAGGAGACGATCGACAAGAGCGCGATGATCTCCGGCTCCGCCGCCTATCGCGCCGAGATTCGCCGGCAGGTCGCGTGGTTCGATGCGCAGTTCTTCGCCGATGTCACCGCGCCGTTGCTCCATGAGCGGATGGAGAAGCGGCTCGTCACGCGCGTCGCGCCCGATTCGAAGGTGCTGCGCGAGGCGATGCGCGCGGCGGTGCGGCATCTCGATTATACCGATTATCTGCTCGATCATAACAACTGGATGGCGGGATCGACGATGACGCTCGCCGATCTCGCGGCGGCGGCGCACATCTCGGTGGTCGATTATCTCGGTGGTATCGACTGGAAGAACCACGAACAGACCGCCCGCTGGTATCGCGGGTTGAAGAGCCGCCCGAGCTTCCGCCCGCTGCTGTCCGAGCGGATGGACGGCATCCAGCCGACCTCGCATTACGACGATGTCGATTTCTGAACGGGTTCAGGAGGGCCGATGCACGTAACCCATGACCCCGATGCTGACGCATCGCCCGTCATCGGCTTCGACGACCTCCTCAAGGTCGATATCCGCGTCGGCACGATCGTCGAGGCGCTGCCTTTCCCCGAGGCGCGCAAACCCGCCTTCAGGCTCGTGATCGATTTCGGCCCGGTGATCGGCCTCAAAAAATCCTCCGCGCAGATCACCGAGCATTACACGCTGGCGGACCTCCCCGGCCGGCAGATCGCCGCCGTGGTCAACTTCCCGCCGCGCCAGATCGGCAAAGTCATGTCCGAGGTGCTGACGCTCGGCTTTCCTGATGCGGACGGGAAGGTCGTGCTGGTGACGCCGAGTGCGAGCGTGCCGAATGGCGGTCGGTTGTTCTAGGACGTGGTGACGATTTAAGGATCAGGGATTCCCAATCGCTGTTAAATCGGATTCAAGGCTGATTTTTGGAGATCAGCGATGGATTGCGATGCGCTTCGGGATGATCAATGGGACCGGATCAAA
>NZ_SGIS01000052.1 GCF_004208535.1 Sphingomonas populi | reverse complement strand
GCTCTCTCCACGGGTGTGTCGCAACTCCATGGAATGCAGAAGATGGGCAGCTGGTGCCGGGGCATGCCCCGGCACCAGCTTACCAATCACGACCCGATCGAATTTCCAGACCTCGCGTTACACAACCCGGGTTGGCGGACCTAGCGTAAGTTACTGATCTGGCATAGAGAACGGGTGCTTACGCCATCCCTCTATCCCGGACGGAAAGTGCAACGCCCGCCATGGCAGATGATAGCGCGCCACGTTTTTCTTTCCCAGCGATTTGCCGCAAGAAAGTGACTGCCGCGTTCGATGGCGGGAGGCTGACATCCGATGGTGGCGTGCTTCTGCTGGCGTCAAAACACGTTTATCAGCTGCATGGCGTTGATGCTGCCGAGCAGCCTGTCTTGCGCAAAAAGCTTCGCCGTACCGACATGATGGTTTTCTTCGAAAAGCTGCCGCCGACGGCGATTGCCATTGAAGCCTGTGGTGCGTCTCATCATCTGGCGCGGCTGCTGACCTCGTATGGCCACGAGGTGAAGTTGATCGCGCCGCAACTGGTGAAGCCTTATGTAAAGCGTGGCAAGAATGATGCAGCCGATGCTGAAGCCATTTGTGAGGCCATGAGCCGCCCGACAATGCGGTTTGTGCCCGTCAAGACAGCGGAGCAGCAGGCCGCACTTATGCTGGTCAGCGTACGCGAAAGGCTGATCTGCACACGGACCCGGCTGACCAACGCGATACGTGGATATGCAGCAGAATTCGGCCTGATCGCAGCACAGGGAACGCGCAGGATTACGGCGCTCCTCGACCGCGTTGCGACGAGCCAGGACGTGCCGGCTCTTGCTCGCATGCTCTTCGCATCGCAGGGCAAGGAATATCGCCAGCTTCAGGAGCAGATCGACGAAGTCGAGGCAGAGCTGGCGAAGTGGCACCGGGCGAACGAATGCAGCCGACGGCTTGCCGAAATCCCTGGCGTGGGTCCGATCGGGGCATCGCTCCTGATGATGAAGACGCCGGCGCCTGAACTCTTCGCTTCAGGAAGGCAGTTTTCCGCCTGGATGGGGCTTACACCGAAGGATCACTCGACAGGTGGTAAAACGCGGTCGGGCATGATCACACGCGCGGGCGATGAGATATTGCGAAGTGTGCTGGTAGCCGGAGCGACCGCGCTTTTACGTCATGTTCGGGTCGGGAACGGCAAGAATGCAACGCCATGGCTCCTTGAGTTGCTCAAGCGCAAGCCGCCAAAGCTCGTCGCTGTGGCGGTTGCAAACAAGATAGCCCGCATTGCCTGGAAGCTGATGGCGACAGGCGAGCGCTACCGGGCAAACATGGTTCCGCTACGAGACGCAGCGGTATAGAGCTTGGCGACGCACGGGAGCTGATGTGCAAGCGCCCGTGTCGAGCTGAGGCGTGAACTTGCAATAGAATAGCAGATGGGATTGATCATTCCGAGCACGAGCCACTCCGTACGATGCAATGGCCGTTATAGGCCGGAGACTTGTTTGGGACTCGTGCAGCGGAAACCATCTTGGCCCGCGGCCATTTTGCGGCTGCATCTTTGAGGCCGGACATATGAACGCAAGCGATCGATCAAAACCTGTTGAAGCTATTGTAAGGCGGGGGCCGTCCACATATGCATCGTTCACCTGCTGCGCAACTCGATGGACTTCGTCTCCTGGAAGGACCGTGAGAACCTCGCCAGCGCGCTGAAGGAGGTTTACCGTGCGCCGGGCGCGGAGGCGGCCGAGAAGGCGCTGACGGCGTTCGAAGCCGGTCCTTGGGGTCAGCGCTATCCCGCCATCGGCCAGAGCTGGCGACGCGCCTGGGCGGAGGTGATCCCGTTTTTCGCCTTCCCCGACGAGGTCCGCCGGATCATCTACACCACCAACGCGATAGAAGCCCTGAACTCGAAGCTCAGGCGCGCCGTCCGAGCCAGGGGGCACTTCCCCACCGACGATGCTGCAACCAAGCTGCTCTACCTGATCTTGAACCGGTCGGAGAAAGAGTGGAGAATGCCGCCACGTGAGTGGTCCATGGCCAAGGCCCAGTTCGCCGTCATCTTCGGCGAGCGCTTCATCAGGGCCATGGCGGCGTAATGTTCAACCGCCCGCCCGCACACGGAATTTCTGACAGCCCCCGCTGGATGACGCGGGCAATTGCCCTCTCTTCTTGAACGCGTGGCGCCAATTATAGATCTGGGCTCGCGACACATCGTAGCGTCGGGCAACGCGCGACAGCGTCTCGCCGTTCACGCCGACCGCAGCAACAATCTCAAGCCGCTCCGCTTCCGTCCAACGACGCCGCCGCTCCCGGCCCAATATCTCCATCGCACACCTCGCCCATGTTCAGGACGTCCATAAGTACGTCCTTATCGACGTCTCTTACGCGCTCAGCTTCAATCCGGGCAGGCGGCCTCAACCGGTCGGTTACGATGACCTTCGTCCGTAAGCACTACCGACTTCGCCTTGCCGACCGGATCGAGAAGGAGATCCTTCCCATGCAACCGCCCCAGCGCCGCCCAGTCAAACGACTTCCAGGCACGCCAAGGCTCCCAATCCCGCCCCTTGTGCAGCGTCAGAAACATCAGCGCGAGCACCGCATCGTCGATCAGCTCGACGTCAATCTCAGGCTCAGACATCTGCCCGCTCCCTTCTAAGGAACTCATACCACGCTTGAGACGCTATGCCGCGGCCCACGTCGGACGGTTACGAATTTACCAGTCGGGCGATCCTGGAATGGGCGGGCAAGAACAAGGTCGAATGGCATTACATCGATCCCGGCAAGCCTCAGCAGAACGGGTTTATCGAGTCCTTCAACGGTTCGCTGCGTGATGAACTGCTCAACGAGGAACTGTTCGACAGCCTAGCCGACGCCCGCCGGAAGCTGGCCATCTGGCGCTACGACTACAACCATGTTCGGCCCCACTCGTCGTTGGGAAATCGAACGCCTGCACAAGCGCGTCGGACGTTCGTGCAGGACGATAGCATCACGCTCGACGGCAGGCAGAATGTCTGCGAGATGGCCCTGCAAGAGAAAAATGCCCTCTTCGCCGGGCATGACCTCGGCGCGGAGAACTGGGCCTGTTTCGCTTTGCTCATCGAAACCTGCAAACTTAACGACATCAATCCCCAAGCATACCTGGCCGATGTTCTCGCCATCATTGTGCTGCGAACGACGAAGATCCGATCGACTATCTACTGTCTACTGTCTTAGAACTCGATCGACAACCGTATCGCCGCTGTCCTGATCGTCTGCGTGGGGATAGTTTAGCGCTTACGTTGGACGAAATCGAGCGCTTCTACAATCTCGCGCGCAGCCACTCGACCTTCGGGTATCTCAGCCCCATGGACTTCGAGAAGCAGGCCAATGAAGCCTAATTTGGTGTCCGCGGCACCGGCAGATGCTCACCATTCACTCCTTTGGAATCTGCAACCTTGTCTTATAAATTGCAAGCAGATTGGTCCGGAAGACAGCAAGCGAAAAATTGCGCTCGTAGGTAGCTCGGGCCTGGTCACCGATCTTCTGCCGTAAAGATGCGTCACCAATCAGCCGCGCTAACGCGGCAGAGAGTTCGGTGCGCGCGCCTGGCGCGATAATCAGAGCATCCCGCTCGGCTTCGACGAATTGTGGGATCGCGCCGACCGAAGTCGCGATCACCGGCGTGCCTGCGCCTAGAGCCTCTAGGATTACCAACGGCAACCCCTCATGGTACGAGGGCAACACCATCACGTCTGCCTCAGCCAGAAGTTTCTGCGCTCCATTTTGATCGACCCAGCCTAGAAACGCGACTTTATCGGAGATGCCGGCTACTTTCACCGCATTAGTGTAGCGCACCAAATCGCCACCACCTGCGAAACTCAGCCGCCAAGCGGGCAGATCGGCGGGCAAACCAGCCAGGGCCGCGATTAGATCGGACACCCCTTTACGCTCGAGCAGATTACCTAGGAATAGCAAATGGACGGCGGACCGCGGAGCAAGGTGGTCTCGCCTTTCATACGCAGGTACCGGAACGCCGTTCGCGAGTACATCGATTCGCTCTGGCTTCACACCAAGGTCATTGATGAGCCAATTGCGCCAAATGTCACCCAGCACGATGTTGGTACTCGCTGCGCGAAACGGCAAACCAATCGCCCAGCGCATAATCTTGCCGCTCATTCGCCAGTCGGCGTCGAGTTCGACCGCATGGAGATGGACGACCACCAGCGCGCCCGACCCCCGGGCCAGCAGTGCCACCAAACCTTTGCGTATCGCACTTGCCTTATCGCCTAGATTGATATGCACTAAACCCAACTCACCACTTAGCCGCGCCCGCCAGATGCTCATCACCGCTTGCCCAGTTAGCCACAAAGAGGCTGCGAAGCCGCGATTATCACGCGTAATGAGCGGGCGGAATTCGAGCTGACTCGATCCATCCTCATCGAAGCTCAAAATATAGTCTTTCACTCTCCCCATGCCGCCGCCCGCTTGTCCGGAGGGGGCAACGACATAAGCGATAGGCCGCGTTGCGGAAGCCTGTCCCTTCGCCCCCCCTAACCAACGGGCAGCCGCGTTACTCAGCGGTTTTTCGAGTAGGTAATGAACCACGATGCCGAATACTGCACAGGTCATCGTAGCGAAAACGGCGAAACCTATCCAACTAATGGGCCCTCCTGGTAAAATTTTTCGCCATAATTGCCCCAAAGCGGACATCAGGATATAGTGAGATAAATATATTGAATAGGAAGCATCGCCTATCTTGCGTGCGATCCGTTCGCCACTACCCTTCAAATCGAGTGGGATATAGAGGGCGCCGAGTACGATCAACAAAGCAGGAATGCCCGCAGCGATTCCCTGCGAGGCAACGTGCATCATCATCGGCGATACCGCGAGGCCCATGATACCAATCAGGATAACCGCCCACCAACCGTTGGACGTTTTCCCGCGGGTTCGCAAAAACAGCTCACCCAGCAGCATTCCGTACCCAAATTCCAAAATCAGTGAGCGCGTGTAAAAATCAAAGATTCCGCTCACATTAAAAAACACCGGCACCAACGATAGAACCGCCAACGAAGTACAACTAAGGACCACCACCATCGTCCGACGGCGCCGGGAAATTATTAATGCAACAGCGAAGACAACGTAAAAAAACATCTCATAGTTGAGGGTCCACCCGGGCACGAGGACTGGCCAATATTGATGTTGTACCGGATGCATCCAAGGGAAGAAGAGGAATGACGCAACCGCGTGCAGCATATCGAATCGACTTGTTTGGGCTGCAGCTGGCACGAAAACAAGAAGGAGAATCATTACTAGCGTTAGTAACCAATACAGTGGTACAACGCGGGCAATGCGATCGCGTAGAAAAGCAAATCCTCCACGCATCGGGTGACGGGCTGTAGAATATACCATTACAAACCCGCTGATGACGAAAAAAATATCGACACCGGCTGACAGCGCTTGCGGGCCTTCGTACGCGAGTCCCATCCGCTCAAGCTGCGGGAAAACGTGATACAATACCACGAGCATTGCAGCCACGCCGCGCAAATATTGGACAGAATCGAGTGTCTTCCTACCACGTTCCTGCGCAGCGCTAAGGATCGTCGGATGCTCTTTCTCTGCGGTCGACGCATTCATACCGTTTCGTTCGCCCCCTAAAATATGATCTCGCGATAGCACCGTGCTGCGATGCAGAAAAGTTGCGTTGCCAGTTAAAATCCTGTCTTTGGCGCCTGTGAGCTTAAGGACGCGGCGAATTGTCCGACAGAGAGGATGATATGCGACAAATCGAATTACCCGGCACTACCTTGAGAAGCTCCATACTCGGTATGGGCTGCGCGTCGCTGGGCTCGCGCTATGGCACCTCCACCGGTTTGCGCGCGCTGGAAGCGGCATTTGACCGCGGGATAACCTGGTATGACGTGGCCCCAGCTTATGGAGCAGGTGAAGCCGAACCGATTCTTGCCAGATTTCTCAAAGGTAAGCGCGACCAGGTGAATATATGCACGAAGGCGGGGCTGCTCCCGCCGCATCAAGGATATGCCAAACGCCTTCTAATGCCGGTCGCACGTCCAGTTGTTGCCAAGCTAAAGGGTTTGCGCAGCACGATCCGGCAGAGTGGGGCAACTGCAAACACCCGGTTGCCAATCACCCCGCAAATGATCGAGACCTCTATTACGCGATCTCTGGTGCGCCTAGGGACAGACCGGGTGGAAATATTCGCACTGCATGACCCAGCACCCCAAGATGTCAATCGCGACGACGTGCTCCGTGCACTGGAGCGCGTCATTGCACGCGGACAAGCACGCTACATTGCAGTTGCCGGCGAACTTCCTGCTGCGTTGGCCGGGGCCGCAAGCGGGCATTTTTCATTGATTCAAACGGCTGATGATCCTGCGACAGATCCGCTCGACAACATCTTGGCGACGGCGCCAGGGCCGATCGCGACGGTCAGCCACTCAGTTTTGGGTGCAGGTGGCGTGCAAGCGCGGCTTGCGGCGCGACTCGCCGGAGCGCCCGAGTGGCTCACGGCCGCGCGAGCGGCCGGCTTCGACGGCACCACCGAGACAGTCGCGGCGCAATTGCTGCTCGCACGCGCCTTCGTCGCCAACGGCAGCGGGCCCGTACTTGCATCGATGTTTGGAGCGGGGCATTTGGCAATCAATATCACCGCCACCAGACACAACGCCGTGATAGGCGCAGCAGCGCGGTCGCTGGTACGAGAGGCGCTCGCCTAGGCTCGGCGACAGAGCTTTAGATACTCACCGCCGATCCGCACCCAACTGAAATAATGATCGAGCGCAGCTTTACTGCGCTCGGCCTTAGCTTGCACCTGTTCGATTGGCAGCGCGTCAAAACGCCGGATCGCGTCGGCAACCGTCTCAGCGGTCACTGGCCGCTCGATCACCACCGCTTCGAGCCCGTTAGCAATCAACTCCCCTAGCCCCCCTGCCTCGGTGCACACTAGGAGCCGCCCCGAACAAGCCGCCAGCACCGCCACGCCCGACTGTGAACTGAATTCCTCATAAGGTAGGATCAGGGCATCGCATTTGGCCAACAATTGGTCGAGACGCGCTTCAGGAATGAACTCAATTTCGGTATGTATATATCCTTCAGTGCCCAGCAGTCGCGTCTCGCACTCAGTCCAGTAATCGACGTCCTCTTTATGCGGCCCGCCGGCGATAGTCAGGGTAGCCCGCGCACCATCCGCGACCGCTACACGCATGCCTTCAATCGTCTCCAGAATGCGCTTGTTTCGCCGCAGCATGCCAAAGGCAAGCAGATTGCGCTTACCAGAAGCCGAGGGTATTTCTGAGCTACTATAAGCACCGTGTGGAATCACCGAGATTGGCCCGCGACGGCCGAACTCATTGATGACCTGCTCGCGTGCCACTTCGGTCAACGTCACCAATTGCTGCGGAAGGTAGTAACTTGCCTTAAGCAACCATGACTCTAGCCGCCGCCTAGCCCCCGGCGACGCCCAGGCATGAGGCCTGGCATCATGCACTACATAAACGATATGGCCGCCCAACAATCGAATCCATAGCATCTGAAGGACCAGCACTATTAGCCAGTCATAGAAGGAAATTACATAGCTACGACCGTGTCCGCGAGCGCGCGCGTAGGCGACGAAGGTAGACAGGATGCGCATCAGCGTCCGGCTTAGCCGGACCAGTTTGCTGCCCTCGCCATAGGCGCCACGCGGGAGTTCAATTCGCCGGATGCCGGTGACCAGTGCCTCACGCTCTTCGGGATCCGCTCGCGGAGAAATCAGTAGAACGTCCCCTCCCGCCGCCGCCATGCCCGCCGCTAGTTCCAGTACGAACCATGAAGCGCCACCTCGATAGGAAGAGGTATAGACGGTCGCGCGCTTGCGCACGTTTCTATCGCGCCTACCTTTTTTCACTTGCACCCCCATGCTGCATTGCAACCGACTGTTCGTACCATCTCACGTGTGAGCAATCCAGCTTGTCAACGGGCACCGAAGTTCCCTAAAAGTAGGCGTCTGAAATTCCGTAATGCGACCGCTGGGTTTTGATTTTCGGTGATCGGCCGTACGATGGATCAAAAGTCGCCTTTGGATGCCAGCGCGGCCAACCCAACAGGGCGGAACATTCGGAGTGATGCGCGATGCACCTATCACGTCACCAGAGGCGGGTTTTGCGCGACCTCATGACGAGCTTATCGTTACGTGCGCTGTGCAGATCAACTACGGCGCGTACTTGGCGCCAGAGAGCGTTCGTATTTTGAAAAATCGCGATGACGCCTTGCTTTCAATGTGGAGCAGCGAATTATGTACGCACGTAGCCATACTCGCCCAGAGAATTGCAACCGGCAAAGGTTGCCGTCGCCCCTTTCGAATGGCAATTGAGGTAGTCCGATGAATTTCAGTATCCAGACACGCTTCCTTCGCGTGCCTTTTTTGAGTGGACAAAGCAAAAGCTCCCTTGCTGCTCGATGGATAACCATTACGCTAGCTGCAACATTTGTTGCTTCACCTGTCGCTCCAGCACCCTACATGGATGGCGAGTGGGTAACTGTTACAGACCATTCTTTGGAGATCGAAGCGGGTAGCCCTCTCGATTTTTCATCCATTGCACCCCGATTACCAGACTCTAGGATGACGATATCTGGAGAGAAATTGACATTCCGGGGAGTATCGTTGCCGCTCAATTGCGCAACGCTGGCGCCTGGGTTCTCAGATACAGCGGGCAGCGGATTTCCCGATCACCAAACCGCTCAGCGCTATGCAGAGCAATTAGTTCGACATGGCTACAACATTGTTCGATTCCATTTTATCGATGCATTGTTAATGCGTGAAGGCAAGGCTGATTTTGCTTTTAATCCAGAAGAACTCGACAGATTTCAATTTTTCGTTTCAGAGCTCAAAAAGCGTGGCGTTCATTGGGTGACTGATATATTAAGTTCACAAAATGCCGCACTTGGTAACGTATTTCCGCATCGTTGGTCTGAAAATAGAGGAATGCTTAAGCGCATATTCTTCGAACCTGCTGCCCTCAATCATTGGCAAGAATTGGCTCACCAAATTTTGAACACCCGAAATCCGTACACCGGGACCACTTTAGCGCAAGACTCTCACACAGCCGCTTTGGTGCTTGTCAATGAGCCCGATCTCGATTTTCAAATGGAGCTCGAAAATAACTTTAAGGATAAGCCCATACCGTCTTTCTATAAAGATGCCTACCTTCGTGGGACTTCCGTGGCAAACCAGACAAATCGAATTCCGTTTACGAGCCAAGAAAACGGAGAATCTATGGAAAAATTCCAACGCTTTTTAGTCAAGCGTCAAATCGATGTTCTTGCGAATATGTCTAATACTATCCGTAGATTGGGTTACGATGGCGCATATACCAGCTTTAATGCATGGAAACGCTACAATGAAACTCCTATAAAGCGCCTACTGCCTATTGTGGATAGCCACAATTATGAACATGATCAGGTTGCTTTGGGAATTGGTCCTGGGGTAACGATGAGGAGTTCTTCATCATTTAGTGATCTAGGGAGGTACTTGACTCTTGCGTCCTCTACACGGCAGTTTGGTAAGCCGTTTATTGTAACTGAACACGACCAAGAATTTTGGAATTCTCGACGCTTCGAAGCGGGGCTCTTCTCGCCCACTTTAGCATCCATTCAAGGTTGGAATTTCATCTGTCGTCATGCTGATGGCCCGATCGATCTGGCATATGACGGGCAAGGTGTTCGCAAGAGCGCTATCAATCCTGCCGGCACGGGTCTTGATCCGGTTGCTCGGGCAGGAGAAACTCTAACAGCCCTTCTCCTATTGCGACGAGAAATTGCTCCCGCTCAAGGAGCGGTGAGACTCCAGTTGAGCGACGATGAAGCGCTGCGGGATGGCGGACGTCGCCAGTTGCCAAATGACCTCAGCCCTTTGGCGTGGGTTGCTCGTCTGGGCCTGGTGAACGACCGCAGATCCGCGCCTGCCGTCGGAGTGGACCAATCACTGGCATCTGATCCAGACCACGACAGTATGCCGCCGGAAATTTCATCACGCACGTCATCGCTTTTGGGCAAGCTTCGCCTTGTTGGCGCCGTCCCGAAAGGAAACCAAACCGACCCAGCCATCGGCCAGTGGCAGTCGCCAAGCCGACAGGTTTTACTGCGCGCTAAGAATAATGAACTTCAAGTATCGACCCAATTTACCTCGGCGCGCGCTGGAAACCCAATCGTCCAACCCGTTACAATCGGGCCAGTTCGTTACATACAATCAGACTCGCCTGCTTTAGTGGCGCTCAGCGCCCTTGATGGAAGGCCATTGGCAGAGAGCGGCCGAATTCTTGTCATTTTATCAGCAGATGCCCGAAATTCCGGAATGCAGGTTACGCCCGCTGGAACCCTCACGGTACTTGGCAATTTACCGATTCAGATACGAAGAGTACGGATGAAAGTGATTTTGAAAACCGGTGACAATCATCAGTGGACAATTTCATCTCTATCGCTAGGCGGCAAGATCAAAAAAGTAAAAAAATTGGACAATGTCGTCGGAAATGTCAACGTAGATCTTGATAGTGCGCTCGTGCCGGAATCACCTACCACCTATTTTCTATTGTCGAAATTGCCATCGTAATTTCGCCTGTCAGGTAATATTGATCGTATCAAGAAGTTTATTTTCTTTAGCAATGGCTGCTCAACTACTTTATGAAGGATTAATGACACGGCAACACTAACGGAAATGACGCCGATTATTGACAATATACCCGCTTTGATATGCAAAATAGAAAGAACGGTTGGGATGGCAGGCCCTAAGATTGGATGGAAAAGATACATAGCGTAGGACGCTGCCCCGAGAACCAAAAGAGTGGGGTGGAGGCGCCGCGACCAAAAGGGCTCTAGAACGACAAACCCCAGAACAACTAGCGCCGAAGAAACACCGTGCATGACTATATCAATTCCGCCCAATCGCGCCGGCGAAAGCAGCAATGTCGTAAATCCTATAATTATCAGAAGCGCTCCGCCACGAACCGGCATCATCCCGCGCCGCGCTAAAATTCCAATAATGACGCCGTAGCCGAATTCGAATAGTAATGGACTAAAATAGACGAGCCCAGGTGCACGCTCTGCTGGAAGCATTAAGCCATAAATTCCTCCTGCGACTAAAATCGGAAGAAGGAAAATTGGTCTAATTCGCAACGCAATAAAAATCGAAAAAAGACAATAAAATGCCATCTCAAAATAAAGAGTCCACCCAACACCCACCAGAGGCTCTATTCTTCCATCACTATTTAAGGTCGGCACAAGTAAAAACCAGCTAAAAACTTCTCCAACTTCAAATCTAGAATGAAGAACAACCTTCGGCAAGGCTATCAAAATTATCAAGTTCATTGCCGTGGCAATCCAGTACAAAGGATATATTCTCGCCAAGCGCTTTAAAAGAAATTGGACGGCATTGCGAACCCCACCCCTTTTGTGTGGATCTGAAGCCATGACCATCACAAAGCCACTTATGACGAAAAATATATCGACACCGTATCCTCCTTGGTGCCAGATAGAAATCGACTTATCATTTCTTTCCTGAGTATAGATACTTGCATGGGCAATGAGGACTAGAGCTGACGCGATAAATCTCAGAATCTGAACGCCTTGATATGTCCTACCCGGTCTCTCTGCAGCTTCAAGCGAGCTCATTTACTCCCCCTACCAAGTTATACCTAAATTAAAATCCATAAGCTTTTACATGTCGCACGTTTTACATAACAACGTCATGCAAATGACCGCTTCGAAGAAAACAAACTAACCTCCCAACGCGCACGAAAAGCCGCATACCAAAGCGTACCGCCAAGGAGGCACGCGTGCGTGAGTGTGAAAAAATTAGCCGGAATTGGCTGCATCACAGATGCAAGGACAAAACATCCTGCCATTGTAATTTCTGGAGAAGATGGATGAAGCCGGAGCCTTCCTAGCCTGACAAATTGTATTATGACCGTCACGGTCATGAGGCAACTTATAGCACAGCCAATTATTCCAAACTGATATAGTGCAGCAAATAGACCAAGATCGTCTAAGATATAGTTCTTATACACCACGGAAGATAATATATTGTACTGTTCAGGATTGCTGCTCATTATACCAACCCCGAACCCATACGTCTTCATAAATTGAGCCACAAAATAATCATTTGACTCAAATCTAATGCTAACATTGTTGTTCGCAAAATAATCGCTTAGGCTAGAAGCACTAGCTATTGCACTTATGTATTGGCCGAGAACGGCAATCGCTATGGGTGTTCCAACGATCGCCCCCAATACTCCGACAAGTGCGCGCCGAGTTGCCCCGACTTTCGACACGACGAAAAATAGTACTACGGAGAGTATCAATGTACTAAACGCAATCCTGCTCTCAAAAGAAAAAGCAATAGGGAATCCAATTACAATCAACGCAAGCGTCCAGCCCATAAATTTTCGAGGGCTTAGATTTCCAAAAGAGAGTTTTGCAAAAGAAATAAGAAATCCAAGTACGCAGGCGTCTTTTAGTATCGTTAATCTTGCCGTGTTGCCAAATTGGCCGAACGCCGACATGCGTCGGAATGTTATAAACTGCGGTATAGGAAACATTTTGTCGATAATTACAAGAATGCCGGCAGCAAGGGCAGCCAATATTATGCCGAACACGACGTCAGAAAAATTGAGATTAAGAGCCCTCCAGATAATGACGCAAAGTAATGGCATAACGGAGTAAGTAGCAAGGAGCCAATTTCGCGTAGGATAGTCAAATATAAAGACATTCGAAACGGCAGATGAAAATATCATCCATACGAATAAAATAATAGGCAACCAAAATTCTAATTTTAATATCGAAGGTTTTCGATTTATAGAAATCATAAATGCAGGAACTGCTAATAAAACCGCAGCACTTGACAACATTCTGCCTTGAGAGAAATCCTTAGATCCCAGTAAAACTGAAAAAATACCTTCATCTAAAAGAAAAATAATGGCTACAATAATCGACTTAAAACCAGGTTTTATGCGAGGCCGCGCCCCAGTTGCATATGGCATATTGGGCTTATCGCCTAGCCGAGGAGCAAAATCTTCCATCGCAACCTATGATCTCCATATGCATGTCTCAACTATTGGTTTTGAGACAATTTGTCCGCCAGCCTCAGCGCTAAAGCTACACTGGTAAGGGTGGGGTTCGCCTGCCCCGAAGTAGGCAGCACGCCGGTGGTTGCCAAATGCAAGTTTGGACAATCGAAGGTCGTGCAATTCCTATCAACTACGCCTTCTCGTCGTGTAGACCCCATTCGGGTAAGTCCGATCTGATGAGTGCCATGTCGCGCTTGATGCAGGATCGCTGAAGTTCGCTCAGTTTCTGAGTAACGATGATGCAGTACAGCGATACCCGAAGCGCGCAACCATTCGTCCAATAGCGCGTGTTGACGGAGTGTCGATGCAGCGTCCTCTGGCAAAAATCGCAAGTCAATCGCTAGGCGTGGCAGGCCTAATCGATCCTTACGATCGGTCAGTTTCAATCTGCTCAATGGGTTGGGTAATTGCTCGCTATGGTATGATAGCCCGTAACGTCCGCTAGGATTTCGCACAAAAACGCCGGGCAGCCGCGTTTTTTTATCAAAGCGCTTTGCAAGGAAGCCAATTCCGAACCTACCCGCAGCAGGTGCATCGCGCATCATGTTTACAATGTGAGCCGTAATCGACGAATCTTCAGGAGTGAAGTTCATCTGGCGGATTTTCTCCGCGACGATCAACCGCGCGACCGGCCCCATCTTCATAGTGAGATAGATCATTGACAAGATAGCGCTCCGATGACCAGCGTGGCCGATCTTCGGAACCACAGGCCAAAAGGCACAATTAAGCAGGCGCTCTGCTCGCTGGGTCTCAGGCGTAGCGACGATCCGCCGACGGACATAAGAACCATATCGATCGACTCGGAAATCGAAAACGCGCGCGAATTCTGGCTTGGCAAAGTGAATATCAGCTACTTCGCCGACCAAATGTCCTTGATAATATCGACCGAGCGGCCCTTCCTTGCCGCCGAACCGATCGGGCGCCTGAAGCTGTGCAGCGAGCAGCAAGCGAGCCGTTTCGATCCCACCTGCAGCGAGCACCAGTTCTCTTACAGGAAGCGTCATCGCGGCACCATCCTTGCTCCCGCGCACATCTACCGCCTCAACACGCCCATTTTCGGCAAAATGAAAGCCAACCACTGTTACGCCAGTGCGGATAACAAGGTTAGGATTATCCCGGATGGCTTCCTGGTGAATCACCTGTGCACGCTGCTCGTTCGCCCATCGCTCGAGCGCGTACGCGCTAAATTTGGGTCCGGCAGCGGCAAAAACGCGATCGACGTGATCATCACCGAACGGCTCCTCATAAATTGGGGCCCCCGACGCTGTAACCTTCACTGCGGCAGGAAGATATGCTGCCATGTCATCATAGCGAATTGGCCAGCGTACGCCAACCCAGTCGCGGTCTTCGAAATCGATTGGATCAAAGGGCAGTGCCCGTGCGCCCCAGAGGTTAGACGTGCCTCCCAATTGCCGAGATGTGACGATTGACATATCGTCATGCGCATTGGGGTCGATATCTGCGTCGGCTAGCGCCTGAATTGAAGGCTCAATGCCGACGTCTCCCGACTCCAACACTAAGACGCGCAACCCACGCTCCACGAGGCGTGTCGCCAATGCCAACCCGACCGGACCAGAGCCGACGACGCATACGTCACACTGAGGTGGTGGTGCATGCCGATTCTGGTCAATCATCGGCGATCATGTCGGCGACACGCCCTGTGGAGTCCATAATGCTTGCTTTCGCGTGATTTGGCAGAGCGGTCAAGCCGGGGAGGCGCTCCAATATGCCGCAGCACAGCATAATCTTTGCGTCCACTGGCTAAAGCGACTAAGGGGGGGATGCTTACGCGGGGTATTCGGTCAGGTGCGGGAGAAGTGAACGTGATTTCGGGTGGGGTCCGACGACTTCTGCAGAATAGCTATATCACCTCTGCGTTGTTTGGAGCAGGTACCCGTGGGGTTAGCTTAGGCGCCCAGATCCTCGCCCTGCTTGTCATGGCGTGGCTCCTGCCTAAGGCAGAGTTCGGCGATATGATGACCGCCTTCGCGGTCTATCGAATCCTGTCCTACGGCATTGGTACTGGCTGCGCAGCAATAATCGTATACCATGTTTCGCGCCAATCCGATGATAGCACGGAAATACGAACCCATCGTAGCCTCGCACTGATCGGCTTCATCGTCGGCGGGTTGATGATCGGGACGCTGGTATTGGCTGCCCCTGCTATCGGAATCGCGGTTGGAAAGCCGCGCATTGCTTACTGGCTAATTCACCTCGCGCCCTTTGGACTCCTTTCCACGCTGGTAACGCTGGCCGGTGGCGCGTACGATGGGCGCCACGCGATCAACCGCTCGATTTTCTTAGTCGAACTACTTCCGAATATTGTCCGGGTATTTCTTTTAGGGTTGCTGTTTATATTTGGTGGGCCTGCGGTTTTGATAGCTTATGCTCTCGCCCTAGCGCATCTAGTCGCGTGGCTCGCTGTGCTGCGTCGGTTGCTCACATCTACGGTCAGCGGCTTTTACCGCGTTACCCGTTGGGACATGTGGTTCACCGCTCGCTACATTTTACATTCACTACTTTCCCTGCAATTGCAGGGCATTGACATGGTCGTCGTCGGTTGGCTGTTCACCTCGAACGTGGCCGCAGACTATGCTATTGCCGGTCGGATTGCGGCGTTATTTCCCTTTTTTCAACAGATCGTCCTTAAAAAATTCGCTCCGCGTTGCGGTTATCTACTGGCAGCTCACGATTACACCGCGCTTGAACACGAAGCTGGCGTTTGTCGCTCGTCTTCGGTTGCGGCTGTCGCTAGTCTGACTGGTTTTCTCCTTATGATCGCGCCGTTGCTATTACGAGGCGCAGGTGATTTCGCCTCGGCGATCACCATGATGGTCGCACTTGGCGCTGCGCCTTACGTGCGCTCGTTCTTTGCTGGTGGCGAAACTATCCTGCGCATGGGAGGCCAGTCCGGCTTCAATCTCGGAATAATGGCCGCCTCTTTTGCTCTCGTAGTGGCAACACCTTTACTACTACATCACTTTCTTGGAATATTCTCTCTGCCACTCGGAATGGTGTTTTCAGCATTGTTGCTCAATCCTCTGATTGTGTTCCGAGTGCGCCGTCTGTTTGGAATTCGGCTACTTCTGCCGCAAGATTGGAGTGTGCTACTAAGCGGTCTCGTAATATTTGCTTGGGCTTCGCGCTATGCCACGCAGGATCTATCGCGCGTGCTCACTATTGGTATCGCTATCATAATACTAGGTGTGCTTGGCATGCTACTTCACATTCGACCGGTCAGCCCCTTTCGCCTCAGCCGACCGCATACCTGAACCCTAAGTGCAAGAGGATCACGCTTTGCCTGCCGTTCCTTTCAAAACCCGTGCTAAGGCGGCGATCCGCCCTTACTGGCGTCATGCACGCGATTTGTGGCGGCTTGCGCGCTTCTGTATCTATGATTTTCATCGTTTTCGACGCTTTTCCGGGACGTTTCCGCTGCGAATGAGTTCGGGCGCTGAAGCGGCACGGATCACGAAATATTATCACATGATCGAGAAGGGGCTGGCGCTATCTGCGCCCCGCCCCGGCTTTGGCCATTATGCCATTGGGGAGTTGTGTGAACTCCTTGAGAAGAGCATGATCGAAGGCCGGCAGGGTCAGCACATTGGGCACGCGCTGGACACGCTCCTGGCTTATCGTGATTTTAATGCCCACTCCGACGGTGCTACCCCGGATTGCGTTGAGCGCGTGATCACGCAGGCTCAGGTACAGAAAATTGCCTGCGTGCCCGGTGCGACCAAAGCAGTGACACGGGCCGAAATTACCGAAGCGATTGGCTTTGATGCCGAACGTTTTTTTTCTACGCGCTACTCAGTACGGCAGTTTAGCGATGCGCCGGTCGATCGCGCGGACCTTGAAGCTGCAATACGGATTGCACAAACCACCCCTTCGGTGTGCAATCGTCAGTCGGCTCGCGTCCACATTATCATCGATCCAGCCCAACGTGCAGAGTTACTTCGCTTTCAAAACGGTAATCGCGGGTTCGGGGAGTCAATGGGCGCATTGGCCATAATAACGGCTGACCTTTCCCACTTTGTTGAGCCATCTGAGCGCTACCAAGCGTGGATCGACGGCGGCTTGTTCGCCATGACTTTCGCGCTAGGCCTCCATGCACGTGGGCTAGGCTCGTGTTTTCTTAACTGGTCAGCCTCGGTCGAGAACGACCGCGCTTTGCGTGCCGCAATGAATCTGCCCGACGAAGAGACAGTAATCACTTTTCTCGCTATCGGGACGCTGCGCGAGACATTTATCGTTGCGCGTTCACCGCGCAAGCCGCTCGATCAGGTGGTTACTCTAGATGCCTTTTAAGGGGGACCGATGAAATTCCTGTTTGTTGGACACGAAGATTTTGGCAACCGAGGATGTGAGGCACTGATTCGATCAATCAGCGGCATTCTTGTCGATCACGCGAGGGAAACCTCGCTTCTTTGCCCATCGAAAAATCCTGAACGAGACTCCATCCAATGGCCTGACGCGAAGCAATGCAATGTCCGCTTTGTCGCCCCAAGCGTATTCCCAGCAACCGTGCGTTGGTGGGGGCGCCTTACTCGACGCTTTTCCGCAATACGCAAGGTCTGGTCTCGCCCGCGTTTCACACCCGACCAAAGCACGCTAGCGGCGTTGAACGACGCAGATGCGGTGATTGTGACCGGCGGTGATTTGCTTGGACTCGAATACGGACTTGAGTCGCTGTATCATTGGATGGGTGTAGCCGACTATGCTATAGACCAAGGCAAGCCAGTGCATCTGTGGGCAGCTTCAGTTGGGCCGTTTACGGCTGACAAGATCGTCGAAGCGCAGATGCCCGGTCATCTCGCACGCTATGCCTCTGTCTCGGTACGTGAGACAGCCTCCCGCGATTATCTAAAGTCGATTGGCTTTCATAACGTTACGCTTGTTACTGATCCAGCTTTCACGATGAAGCCTCAGCCACACAACAATGCGGACGCGCTCTTTGCCGCTACGAGCGACGGCGTGCTTGGCTTCAACATCAGCCCATTGGTGCGCGGGTTCTTGTCGGATGATGTGGCCAAGCAGCAGTTTGACGGCGAAATTGTCGCTTTCCTGCGCCAAGTACTCGACAATACCAAACTTTCGGTGTTGCTGATTCCACATGTCGATCCATTCGATGGATCGGCTTGGAATAGCGATGGCATTTACATGAAAGGCCTCGTTGAAGCTGCTGGTGGTCCACACGAAAGGCTCGATATCCTGCCTTCAACGCTCAATGCTGCACAGCTTAAATACACGTTAGGTCGCTGTCGTTTCTTCATGGGCGCTCGCACTCACGCCACGATCGGAGCACTTTCGCTTGGCGTGCCAACGATCTCAATCGCATATTCTATTAAAGCGCGTGGTATCAACCGTGATTTGTTCGGAAACGAAGACTGCGTTTTGCCAACGCGGAAAGTTTCGCAACAAAGTTTGAATAATTCCCTAGATTATTTGTTCGTTCATGAAGAACAGATGCGCAAATTGCTTGCGGAGCGCATTCCACTCTGGCGTAGAAATGCCAGATCGACTGCCAATCTTGTTCTAGGTTGAACTTATACTCAGGCTCTATGGTCGTGACTCCGAAGGCTTGCCAGCGGCGGTGAGCCAAACGGACGGGAGTTTGTTATGGCTATCCTGTTTCGCATCGGCGCGCAAATCGAAGGAAGGCGAGCAAGCTCGCTGCCTGCCGGCGGTGGCTGACTAATCCAATCGTACAACCGCGAAAGGAGGAAAGGAGGTATCCATTCGCGGAAGGCTGCGGGGCGGGTCAGCTTTCCTCCTCGGGCGCGGCATTGTGCCGGAGCCTGGCGTGGCGCAGCCGCGCGCCAAGCCGCTTGTCATGGCGATGGACGATCTCGCGATCGAGCCGCAATCGAGGGTAGGATGGGTCAGCACGACAGGTCTCCTCATACCAACCTGCACTGATCATGACCCACGCGCCCATTTGCGGCGGCCGATGGTCATGATGTGCCAAGGCTGATCGATGAGCTTGTTCCAGGCTTCGCAGCAGTGGTCGACGATGTTGTCGTAGGAGGTGAAGACGCGGTTGGAGAGCCAGTTGTCGCGCATAAATTGCCAGATGTTCTCGACCGGGTTCAACTCTGGACATTTCGCGGGCAGAGCGATGATACTGAGATTGTCGGGCACGATGAGCTTGCCGGTCGTATGCCAACCAGCCTGATCCGTCAGCACGACCGCGTGAGCGCCGGGTTCGACCATTAGCGAGATCTCGGTCAGATGCAGCGACATGGTTTCGGTATTGCAGAAGGGCAGCACCAGCCCGGCGCCTTTGCCGTGCTCCGGGCAGATCGCGCCAAAGATGTAGGCGGATTTCGTCCGCTGATCCTTCGGGGCCGACGGCCGGGTTCCGCGTCTCGCCCAGCGCCGCGTGATCTTGTTTTTCTGGCCAATCCGGGCCTCATCCTGGAACCAAATCTCTATGGGCGTGCGCTTCGGGAGGGTTGCCCTGACCTTTGCCAGTTCGGCTGCGAAGCCCCCTTTTTGAAGGCCTCCAGCGCATATTCGTTCTGGGCATGGTGGCGGGGCCGCGCCGTTAGTTTGACGTAGCCCAGCTTCTTCAACTCGCGCCCGACGGTCGTTTCATCGAGCGAGACTGCAAATTCCTCGTGCAGCCACTGGACCAGGTCGATCAGCCGCCAGCGAACAACGCCATGGATCGCCGGGATCGGACCGCGCTCGACCACCTCGACAAGCGCCCGCCGCTGGGCATCGTCGAGCCGAGGCCGTTTCCCCGGGGCCTTGCCGTCGAGCAAACCGTCGGGACCGCGGGAATTGAAGCGCACCACCCAGTCACGCACAATCTGCAAGCCCACCCCGCCGATCCGCGCGGCCGCACTGCGGCTGCCGCCGTCGTAAATCTCTGCCAATGCCAACAGACGGCGCGCTTGGTTCGCGCTCTTCGACGCGCGCGCCAATTTCCTCAACGCTGTGCTGTCAAAATCTTCCCTCAAGCCGATCGCTGATCCCATGGTCACGCCCTCTAATTGCAGGGCGCCATTGATTCAGAATTTCGCCAGTTTGGGAATCCCTCACGTGAGTCAGCCTCACGGCAGGTTGGTATCAGTGGTAGTAGCTGGAACCGCGGATGTTGGGATGGTCGATGCCGGCTTCGTCCGGTGCGCGGGGCTCGTGCAGCGGCTGGCCGTCGAGCTTCTTCTCGAGGATGGATTTCACCGATCCGTAATTGCGCACGCCGATCTCGAGCGCGCGCAGATGCCGCGCGACGATCAAGGTCGGAATCTCCGTCAATCAGGATCGGAAAGTTATCCGCAGCTTTTGCTGACGTGAGGGCGAAGCCCTCACGTCAGCAAAAGCTGCGGATAATGGCAACTTTGGCGCCC